>NZ_JBSGDW010000002.1:0-987801 GCF_053602575.1 Nocardia sp. NPDC004340 | reverse complement strand
GCCCGGTCCCATTCCGAACCCGGAAGCTAAGGCCACCTGCGCCGATGGTACTGCACTCGACAGGGTGTGGGAGAGTAGGACACCGCCGGAACATCATTCGCGAAGGCCCCCAGCAATCTGCTGGGGGCCTTTGGCGTATCTATGGCCCGCTCGGCCACTTATGAGAGCAGTGCTCTTGACTCAGGTCACTGAATCGGTGATCATTGATCGAAACAGAGAGCACTGATCTCGGAGTAGCTATGATCACCACCGTTTGGTCCATCCTGAACTTCACCCTCGCCTTCGTGGCCGAGCTGGTCGCTGTTGGCGCACTGGCCTATTGGGGCGTCCGTACGGGCCGGAGTCGCACCGCGAAGATCCTCCGGGGTGTGGGAATGGCTGTCGCCGCCATGGTGCTGTGGGGACTCTTCGCGGCGCCGGAGGCGAGCTTCTCGGTGCCGGCGGCCGCGGTGGCCACCAAGGTGCTGGTCTTCGGTGGCGCGGCCGCTGGGCTCTGGCAGCTGGGGCATCGGAAGGTCGCGGTGGCCTTCCCGCTGCTGGTGATCGCGAATCTGGCGGCGATCCACTTCGGGCATCTGTCGATGTGAAGCCCGACGTGAAAAATGAGGCGACACAAGGGGTGTCGGGTGGATACGGTCGCAGCATGATTTCTTTGCCGACTCGGTGTCGGCTGCGCGGCCGTATCGAGTAGCCCGGGAGCGGTGTCTCCGTCCGGGGGAATCGCGCTGTTCTTTTCCTGATCAGCACGAAGGACTGAAGACCGTGCGTACCAATGTTTCTCGACCCGACCTGGCCGTTGTTCGCAATCTGGGGATTCTCGCGCATGTGGATGCGGGGAAGACCACGGTGACCGAGCGGATGCTGTTCCTCACCGGGAGCATCCACAAGCGCGGCGAGGTGCACGACGGGACGACCGTCACCGATTTCGATCCGCAGGAGCGGGATCGGGGGATCACCATCTTCGCGGCGGCCGTGAGCTGTGAGTGGGCCGGGCACCGGTTCACTGTCATCGATACGCCGGGGCACGTGGACTTCTCTGATGAGGTCGAGCGGTCCCTGCGGGTGCTGGACGGCGCGGTCGCGGTGTTCGACGCCGTGGCCGGAGTCGAGCCGCAGAGCGAGTCGGTGTGGCGGCGGGCGGACCGGTACGGGGTCCCTCGGATCGCGTTCGTCAACAAGATGGATCGGGCCGGGGCGGACCTGACGGCCGCGGTGGCCTCGATTCGGGAACGGCTGCATCCGGTTCCGTTGCTCGTGCAGCTGCCGGTGTACTCCGGTGAGGTGTTCACCGGCGTGGTGGACCTGGTCGGGCTGCGTGCGCTCACGTGGGAGCACGGGTTCGCGGAGACGGCGATCCCGGACCACCTGGCGGATGCGGTGGCGCAGGCCCGCAAGGCGTTGGAAGAGGCCGTGGCCGAGCGGAGTTCGGCGGCGCTCGAGGAGTTCGTCGAGCGCTCCGCGCTGTCCGCGGGCGCCTTGGCCGCCGCGCTGCGGGAGCTGACGCTCTCCGGTGAGGTGGTGCCGGTGCTGTGCGGTGCGGCGTACCGCGATATCGGTATCGAGCCGCTGCTCGACGCCGTGGCCGCCTACCTGCCGTCGCCGCTGGATCGGCCGGCGGTGGGCGACGGTGCGCGGGCCGCGGATCCGGCGGAACCACTGGCGGCGTTGGCGTTCAAGGTGCATGCCACGTCGACCGGCAGGCTGACGTTCGTCCGCGTCTACTCGGGTGTCCTCCGCAAGGGTGACACCGTGCTGGACGCGGGCAGCGGTCGGCGCGAGCGGGTTTCGCGCATCCTGCGGGTGCAGGCGGACCGGCACGCGGAGGTGGAGTCCGCGCCCGCGGGCGACATCGTCGCGCTGGTCGGCCCGAAGGCCGTGCGGGTCGGCGCGACCCTGTGTGCTCCGGAGGCCCCGGTGCTGCTGGAGCCGCCGGCTCCGACCGAGCCGGTGGTGTCGGTGGCAGTGGAGGCGCGGACCGGCGCCGAGGCCGAGAAGCTGGCGGTGGCGCTGGCCCGGCTGGCTGAGGAGGATCCGTCGCTGACGGTGCGGACCGATCCGGAGTCGGGGCAGACGCTGCTGGCAGGGCTGGGCGAGCTGCACCTGGAGGTCGTGGTGGAGAAGCTGCGCCGCGACCGCGGGCTGAGCGTGACGGTCGGCCGGCCGCAGGTGGCGTACCGGGAGACCGTGGTGCGCGGCGTGCGGGGCTTCACCTACCGGCACGCCAAGCAGGACGGCGGTTCGGGGCAGTGGGCGCACATCGTGTTCGACGTGCGGCCGCTGCGCGAATCCGAGCCCGGCGCCACGGGTTTCGAATTCGAGTCCACGGTGGTGGGCGGCCGGGTGCCGGCGGAGTTCGTGCGCGCGGTCGAGGCCGGGTGCCGGGACGCCCTGGCGGAGGGCCCGCTGGCGGGTCATCCGGTGACGGGTCTGCGGGTCACGCTCACCGACGGCGCGACGCACTCCAAGGATTCGTCGGACCTGGCGTTCCGCACCGCGGGCCGCCTGGGGCTGCGGGAAGCCTTGCGCGCCAGTGCCATGGCGGTACTGGAACCGCTGGTGGAGCTCACCGCCACGGTGCCGGAGGACCATGTCGGCGCGGTGCTCGGTGATCTCGCCGCCCGGCGGGGCCGGGTGACGGGGTCGGTGACCCGGACCGGCACGGTGGTCGTGACGGCCACGGTCCCGCTGGCCGAATTGTTCGGCTACGCAACGCGTTTGCGGAGCCGGACGCAGGGCCGGGGCACGTTCACGACGCGCCCGCTGGGTTACGCGCCGGTCCCATAGCGGTCGGACGCCCGGTGGCGGCGGCACATGGTGTCGCCGTCATCGGGCCCATCCATCGGTCGCGGGTCGCCGACCGGGGTTGATTGTTGTCGCGACGACGGTTACTGTTGTTGCAACAACATATTTCCCCGATATTGGAGACGACGATGATGTACTCGTTCACCGAAGAGGCCGTGATCACCGGCGACCTGGACCGCGTCTGGGCGGTCGCCACCGATGTCGACCGCTGGTCGGAATGGGACCCGCACGAGGAGAAGTCCCGTATCGACGGTGAGTTCGCGGCCGGGACCAAGGGCTGGGTGAAGCCGAAGGGCGCGCCGGCCGGGCCGTTCACTATCGTGGCCGTGGAGCCGGGACAGTCGTGGACCAGTGAGGCGGGCATCCCGTTCGGGAAGCTGCGCGGTCACCGCACCTACGTCCCGCTCGGCGACGGCCGGGTGCGGGTGGCCGAGCACGTCGAGGTGCACGGGCCGATGGGCCCGCTGTTCAAGCTCGTCTGGGAGAAGGGCATGCGCGCGGACATGCCGCTGACCTTCGCCGCATTGGAACAGGAGGCACGACGGCGTGGCTGAACCACGGGGACCGCTCATGAGTCCGGGCTTCTGGCTGCATCACGCCGCCCTGGAGTGGCGGGCGACGCTGGAACGCAATCTGCGTCCGCTCGGGCTCACGCCGACCCAGTTCAATCTGCTGGCCTCGGCGGGCTGGCTGGGCCGGTCGGGTGAGCTGCCGACCCAGCAGCAGGTGGCGGACATGTCGGGCGCGGATCGGATGATGGCGTCCAAGGTGATTCGCGGTCTGGAGGAGCGGGGGCTGCTGGCGCGACGGGCCGACCCCGTCGACGCCCGCGCGCTGCGGGTCGAGATCACGGCCGAGGGCAGGGAATTGGCGAGCCGGGCGGTGCGGATCGCCGTCGACACCGACGAGCAGCTCTTCGGCGGCGACGGCGATGTGCTGCGCGAGCAGCTGAAACCCATTGCCGCGCACCGGCTGCCCGGCTGACCGGAGGGACGCCCGGTCGGGTGTCGATCAGGCTTTGACCAGGATGGCCCGGGTGTAGAGCAGGCTGAACCCCTGCCGTTGCACGTTCTGCTGCGATTTCGATCCGGGCTGGGTGGTCACCACCGCGATATCGCAGCCCGCCGCGCTCGCCTCGGCCAGGCGTACCGACAGCAGTGAGGATTGGACGCCGTGCCGCCGGTGGGCGGGATCGGTGGCCGCGCCGGTGAGCTGGGCGACGCCGCGGGCCAGCCGCAGGCTCGCGCCTCCGGCCACCCGGCCGTCACGCCGGGCCAGGAACCGCCGCACCCCGGCCGCGCCGGTGAGGTCGCGCATGGCGTTGGCGATGATCTCGGCGGGGAATTCCTCGTGCGAGGCGACGCCCTGGGTGTCGGGGTGGGCGAAGCCGTCCGCGACGACGTCGAGCCAGGCGTCGAATTCGTCGGCGCCGCTGGGCGTCACCTCGACGCCGGACGCGACGTCCGCGGTCAGCGCGGCGCCGAGTTCGCGGCCGAGCACGTTCTCGAACGACACCAGCCGGTACCCGCGTCCGGTGAGCAGTTCCCCGACGCCGGGGTCGCCGAGTTGGGAGACCTCGGCCTGCACGGGCGTCTTGCGGGCCGCGAACAGCCGCTCGATCTCGTCGAGTTCGGCCTCGTCGGGTATCCCCGCGAAGCCGAGCCCGGCGATCTTGTTCAGCGGTGATCCGTCCTCGGCGAAGGACGCGACCCCGCCCGCGAGGGGGATCACGAAGCCGGTGTCCGGTCCGAGCCGGGCCGCGGCGGCCGCGCTGCCCTTGGCGATCAGTTCGGTTTCGACGCCCTCGATGCGGGCGGCGAGGTCGGTTCCACAGAACAGCGTTCCCTGATCGCTCGGCATGGTCCGAGCTTAGGTGGCGGCCCTGCCGCGGGGCCTCCGATTTTCCGCGGCCCGTAGGGTTCGGGATGTGGCTGGTGACCTGGTGGTCGGATTCGACCTGGATATGACGCTGATCGATTCGCGGCCGGGGATCGCCGCGGTGTGGGACGCGGTGGCCGCCAGGACCGGGGTGGCGATCGATTCGGAGCTGGTGGTGTCGCGGCTGGGTCCGCCGCTGGCGCACGAGGCGGCGCAGTGGTTCCCGGAGCACGAGGTGCCGGGTGTGGTGGCCATGTACCGGGAGATGTACCCGGAGTTGGCGGTGCACGCGTCGGATCATCTGCCCGGTGTGGTGGACGCGCTGGCCGCGGTGCACGAGGCCGGGGGCCGGGTGCTGGTGATCACCGCGAAGAACGGGCCGCACGCGCAGCTGCATCTGGATCATCTGGGGCTGGCGGTCGACGAACTGGTCGGCGGGGCCTGGGCGGAGGAGAAGGGGGAGGTGCTGCTCGAGCGCGGCGCCTCGATCTATGTGGGTGATCATCTCGGTGACGTGCGCGCGGCCAAGGTGGCGGACGCGACCTCGGTGGCGGTGACGACCGGACCGTACGCGGCCGAGGAGTTGTCGGCGGCCGGCGCGGACGTGGTGCTGCGGGACCTGACCGAGTTCCGGGCCTGGCTGACCGCGCATCTGACATAGGGGTGAGCGGCGGCATCGGCGGGGGGCGATGCGGCCGCGGGGGCAATTCGCGGGGGTGACAGGGGATTTCCCGGCGGCGGGGCCGGGCGGTGTTTGGCATCAGGGTGATTCGAACGGTGTCGGCCGCCGGTTGTCACGGCTACCTTTCTGGACACGGTCACGAGTATCAGCGTTTTTCGAGCCCCGGCTCGCTGATCGGCAACCCTCGCGTGGGCGGTGGGGTGCCCCGGGTGACGACCAGGCGCTGCCCGACCGGGTGGCGCAAGCGCCAGGACCGCGCATTCCTCTGTCGTGGTCGTGTCCCCCTGCCCGGCCGTGTGCCGGTGCGCGAATGTAGAGGTTGCAATGAGCAGGATCTTGTCCCGGTCGCGTGGTTTCCGGGTGGCGGTGGGTGTCGGGGCGGCGGCGTTGGTCGCGAGTCTGGCGGCGGCCTGCGGTAGCGAATCGTCCGGAAGCAGTTCGGACACCGTGTATTTCGGGGTGTCGGGGCCGAAGACGGGCAATTCCGCCGAGTACGGGCGGCTCTGGCAGCAGGGGTTCGACCTGGCGCTCGACGAGATCAATGCCGCGGGCGGGATCAATGGCAAGAAGGTGGCGCTGAAGTGGGAGGATTCGCAGTCGGATCCGAAGCAGACGGTGCCGATCGCGACCAAGTTCGTGGGTGATCAGTCGATCATCGCGGAGCTGGGCGATTTCTCGTCGCCCGCGTCGATCGCGGCGTCGCCGGTGTACAACCGGGGCAAGCTGGTGCAGTACGGGTTCACCAACTCCGCGGTGGATTTCACCAAGGCGGGGGACTATTCGTGGAGTCCGTCCATCACGTTGGACGTGTACCAGGAGCGCAATGCCGAGTGGGTGCGCTCCAAGGCGAAGAAGGTCTCGGTCGTCTACCTCGAAACCGACTGGGGTAAGCAGGCTTTCAAGTACTTCGAGCAGTTCGCCAAGGAGAAGGGCATCGAGATCGCCTATTCCTCGGCGATCCTGCCGGATTCGCAGGACTTCCGGCCGGTCCTGATCAAGGGCCGGGACGCCAACCCGGAGGCCTTCGTGCACCTGGGGTACGGACCGGACGGTGCGCTGGTGGTCAAGCAGCTGCGGGATGTCGGGTTCACCGGGCAATTCTTCGGCGGGCAGAACACGCCGCAGTTCATCGAGCTGGCGGGCGCCGCGGCCGAGGGCGACATCGTGAACGGTGTGTTCACGCCGTCGGATCCGAGCCCGAAGGTGCAGAACTTCGTCACCAAGTTCCGGGCCAAGTTCAATACCGACCCGGGCGATTTCAATGTGTACGCCTATGACGCGCTGAACGCGGTGGTGAAGGCCGCCAAGGCGGGCGGCGCGACCCGGGAGGGCGTGCTGAAGGGGCTGCGCGAGGTCAAGGACTTCGACGGAATCGGCTTGGGCACCTTCGCCTTCGATCAGCAGACGCGCCGTCCCAGCGGGGTGAAGCCGATCGAGCTGATTCTGCAGAACGGCAAGTTCGTACCGGTCGGAAGCAAGAAGTAGATGTTCGACACGCTCATCGCGGGTCTGGTCCACGGCAATGCGTACGCGCTGATCGCCGTGGGCATCACCCTGATCTTCGGGGTCAGCAATGTCATCAATTTCGCGCACGGCGCGATCTTCGCGTTCGGTTCGGTGCTGGGCTGGTGGCTGATCGCCCAGCACGGGGTGCCGTGGTGGGCCGCGCTGGTCGTGGTGGTGGCGGTGACGGCGCTGGTCGGTGTGGCCATCGACGTGCTGGCGGTGCGGCCGCTGCGCCGGGCCCCGGCCATCGCGGCGCTGCTGGCGACGGTGGCGGTGGGGCTCATCATCGAGAACGTGGTGGCCCTGGTGTTCGGGCCGGACACCCGGCCGTTCCCGCAGGTGTTGTCCACCAACAACTTCCAGGTGGGCGGGGTACGGTTCGGCACCTCCGACGTGGCCATGTTCGCCATCACCCTGCTGGTGATGGGCGGGCTGTGGGCGTTCCTGCGGTTCAGCCGGCACGGGCTGGCGATCCGCGCGACCGCGCAGGATCCGGATGCCGCCGCGCAGATGGGCATCGGGGTCGGGCGGGTGCAGTCGCTGGCCTTCGCCATCGCCTCCGGGCTGGGCGGGCTGGCCGGCATCTTCGTCGGCCTCTACAACTCGAACATCTCGCCCACCAGCGGCGGCGTGGTCGGCATGACCGGCTTCGTGGCGGCCACCATCGGCGGGCTCGGGTCGATTCCGGGCGCGGTGCTCGGCGGCTTCGTGCTCGGCCTGGTGGAGGCGTTCGGCATCTACTGGTTCGGGGACGGCTACCGGGATCTGATCACGTTCGGACTGCTGGTGATCTTCCTGGTGCTGCGGCCCGGCGGGCTGCTGGCCCGGCCGCCCGCCATCGAATCCGAGCCCATGACCGGGACGTTCCTCGGCGCGGGCCGGGAGTTGCGGGTGCGCTGGTGGCACGCGCTGCTGGCTTTCGGTGTTGCGGGCGTGGCGATTCCGTTGATCGCCGACGACTACGGCATTTCGGTGGGCACCCAGATCCTGGCGTACGCGATCATCGCGGTGTCGATGACCCTGGTGGCCGGATCGGCCGGGCAGCTGGCCATCGGGCAGGCCGGGCCGATCGCGATCGGCGCGTACACCTCGGCGGTGCTGACCGTGTCGCACGGGTGGGCGTTCCTGCCCGCCATCGTGGCGGCGGGTGTGGTGGCGGCCGTGGTGTCCTCGGTGCTGGCCGCGCCGCTGTGGCGGCTGGGCGGGCACTACGTGGCGATCGCGACGCTGGGCATCGGCATCGTCACGGTGGCGATCATCCGCAACTGGGAATCGGTGACGCGCGGCAGTTACGGCATCTTCGGGATTCCCGCGCCCAGCGTCTTCGGCTTCGAATTCACCACGCACACCGACATTTTCCGGCTGGAGCTGGTGGTGCTGGCCGCGGTGGTGGCGTTGATCGTCGGCGTGCAGCGGTCCCGGCTGGGGATCGCGATCCGGGCCATCGGGGCCGACGAGGTGGCGGCACGCTCGGCCGGCGTGCCGGTGCGCGACTACAAGGCGCTGGCGTTCGCGGTGGCGGCGTTCTGCTCCGGGATCGGCGGCGCGCTGCTGGCGCACCAGTACTCCTATATCGATCCGACCGTGTTCAACCTGCCGATGTCGCTGCTGGTGGTGACCATCCTGGTGCTCGGCGGCACCGCTTCGCCGTACGGCGCGGTGCTGGGCGCGGTGGTGCTGATCGGCGCGCCGGAGCTGCTGCGGCTGGCGCCGTCGTGGCGAATCGTGTTGTACGGCTTGGTGTTGTTGCTGGTGGTGCGGTTCCGGCCGCAGGGAATTCTGGTGAGGAGGGATCGTGTCCGCACAAGCGAACCAAGCCCGGTCGAAGCCTGAGACCGGAACGGAAGCGGTACTCACCGTGACCGGTCTGCGGCGCTCGTTCGGCGGGGTGCGGGCGGTGGACGGTGTCGAATTCACCATCGCCCCCGGCGAATTCGTGTCCATCATCGGGCCCAACGGCTCCGGGAAATCGACCACGGTGAATCTCATCTCCGGGGTGCTGAAGCCGGATGCCGGGGAAGTGCTGGTGCGCGGCAAGCGGATTCGCCCCGGTCGCCCGGAGGCGGCCGCGGCGGCCGGGATCGCCCGCACCTTCCAGAACGGGCGGGTCTTCGGCACCATGACCGTGCGCGAGAACGTGGACGTCGGGTTGCAGACCACCCTGCGCGCCACCCGCCCGCTGCGGCGGCTCGCGAACATTCCGGTGCTGAAGTGGGTGTCGCTGCTGGCCGAACTGGGTGTGGCGCTGGCGCCGACCCCGGCGGCGCGGGCCGAGCGCCGGGAATCGGCGGCCCGCATCGACGCCCAGCTGGACCGCTTCTCCGAGCGACTGGTCCCGCGCGCCGATCACCCCACCTACACGCTGTCCTACGCCAACCGTCGCCGCACCGAGATCGCGCGGGCGCTGGCCTCCGCACCGGATCTGCTGCTGCTGGACGAACCCGCCGCCGGCATGAACCAGACCGAGACCGCCGAGATCGGCGCGCAACTGGCCGAATTGAAGGCCCAGGGTCAGACGGTGCTGCTGGTCGAACACAAGATGGACCTGGTCCACGAGCTCTCCGACCGGGTGCTGGTGCTGGACGAGGGCCGGATCATCGCGTCGGGCACGCCCGACGAGGTGCTCTCCGATCCCCGCGTCATCGAGGCGTACCTGGGCCGCAGCCGGGCCGGGGGAAAGGTGGCCGTCGATGTCTGAGTTCGACGAGAACGCCACGCCGATCCTCGAATTCGATCGCGTGGTGGTGCATTACGGAGCGTCCCGGGCCCTCGACGAGGTGTCGCTGACGGTCCGCCCCGGCGAGATCGTGTCCCTGCTCGGCGGCAATGCGTCCGGCAAGTCGACCACCATGAAAACCGCTCTGGGACTGTTGCATCCGAGTTCCGGCGCGGTCCGCATCGACGGCGTCGACGTGAGCGCCACCCCTGCGGCGGCCCGGATCCGGGCGGGGCTGGCCTCGGTGCCGGAGGCGCGGCGCGTGTTCCCGGCCATGACCGTCGAGGAGAACCTCTTCGTCGGCGGCTACATCCGCAAGGAGCGGCGCGCGGTGCTGGCCGCGCGCGCCGCCGAGCTGTTCGAGCATTTCCCGCGGCTGGCCGAGCGCCGCCTGCAGCGGGCGGGGACCCTGTCCGGCGGGGAGCAGCAGATGCTGGCCTTCGCCCGCGCCCTCATGAGCAAACCCCGGCTGATCTGCATGGACGAGCCGACAATGGGACTGTCGCCGTTGTTCGTGGATCGGGCGTTGTCGGAGATCGCCCGGCTCAATCGGGAACTGGGCCTGGCCATCCTGATCGTGGAACAGCAGGCGGAGCTGGCCCTGAGCATCGCGCACACCGCCAATGTGCTGCGCACGGGGCGGATCGTGCTGCACGGTCCGGCCGCGGACCTGGTCGGCGATCCGGCCGTCCGCGATGCCTACCTAGGAAAGGTGACGACATGACCACGCGACGCCTGGGCTTCTTCACCCGCCTGGTTCGCACCGACCCGGCCGAGGACGCGGCCGGCGTGTACCGGCAGGCCCTGGACCAGATCGAACTGGCCGAACGGCTCGGCTACGACACCGCCTGGGTGGCGCAACACCACCTGGATCCGGCGGAGGGCGGGCTGCCGTCGCCGTTCGTGTTCCTGGCGCACGCGGCCGCCCGGTTCCCGCGGATCCGGGTCGGGACCGCCATCGTGACGCTGGCGCTGGAGGACCCGATCCGGGTCGCCGAGGACGCGGCCGTCCTGGACGAGCTGTCGGGCGGGCGGCTGGAACTCGGCTTCGGCGCGGGCGGATCCCGGCACGCCTTCGAACTGTTCGAGGCGGCCGATCTCGACCGGCAGGGGCTGTACGCGGACAAGCTCGCCAAGGTCACCGCGGCCTTGGCGGGGACGCCGTTGATCGGGGATCGGGGGCTGAATCCGCCCGCGCCCGGACTGCGGGACCGGCTGTGGCAGGCCACCTTCTCGGCCGGGGGCGCGGCGCGCGCCGGGCGCGCGGGTGACGGACTGCTGCTGTCGAAGGCGCAGCCGCGGGATCCGGCCGCGCCCGCGGCCACCCTGTGGGAGATCCAGCAGCCGCTGGTCGACGCGTATCTCGACGCGCTGCCACCGGGAGCGGAACCGCGAATCGGCGCGTCCCGGGGCGTTTTCGTGGCCGACGACCACGCCGAGGCGCGGGCCCTGGCCGAGCGCGGCGCGGCCAGGTTCCTGGATCAGCTGGGCCGCAACGGCGGGCCGGAGGTGGCCGATTCGGTCGCCGAGGTGCTGCGCGACATCTACTTCGGCACGCCCGACGAGGTGGTGGAGCAGCTCGCCGCCGACGTGGCGCTGCGGCACGCCACCGACTTCATCGTGCAGGTCCACCCGGTCGATCCGGGCCACGCCGCCACCCTGCGCTCCATCGAACTCATCGCCACCAAGGTTGCCCCGCAACTGGGTTGGCGACCCGACGAAAGGACTTCCTCGTGACCGAAGCGACCGCCGCCGTCGAGGTGGCGCCACTCGCCCCGGCTGGACCCGAGGCGGACCGGTCCGCCGATGTCATCGATGCCGTTCTCGGCCCGCGCGCGGACGCCGAGCGGGCACTGCGCGCGACACGCCCGGCGGTGATCGCGCATACGCAGGGGGTGTACGAGGCGTTGCTGGACGGTCCGGCGGCCGCGACGGTCGGGCGGGACCGGCTGATCGCGGCGGCCGTGGCGGTGGCGGAGCTGGCGGGCGCGCCCGAGCTGGCGGCGCATTACGCCGGACTGGGAACGGCTCCGGCCGAGGGGGATCCGGTGCTGGCCGCGATCCTTCGGCACGCCGCGCGGGTCACGACCGCGCCCGCCGCCATCACCCGCGCGGATATCGACGCCCTGGCCGCGGCCGGGCTGTCCGAGCGCGACATCGTCACGGTGGCGCAGCTCGTCGGATTCGTGCACTTCCAGGTCCGGCTGCTGGCCGGTCTCACACTGATCGGAGCGGACAATGGGTGAGCAGGGCGTCAGCGAGGTCCGCAGCGTCGAAAGTGGTCGCCGCCCAACAGGATTCACCCAGGAACATCTGGACTGGGTGCCGTGGGTGGAACCCATCCGGCTGGCCGATGCCGATGAGTTGCAGAAACCCCTGCTGGAGGGTGATCGCGGGATCGGGCCGTACTTCCGGCTACTCGCGCGCAACCCGGAGGTGCTGGCCCATCGCAGTGGCAACGACAAAGAGATCTTCTACGGTCGAGGGGGGCTGACCCGCGCGGAGCGCGAACTCGCGGCGACCGTTACCTCCCGGCACAACGGGTGCGAGTACTGCGCCTCCGTTCATTCACGTTTCACATCTGCGTTGTCCAAGCGGCACGGGGATGTTCAGCGGTTGCTGGACGAAGGCAACGACGTGCGCATCGACGAAAGGTGGGACGCGGTCATCGATTTCGTGGACGCCCTGGCCGCCAATCCGCCCCGCGCCACCGCCGGCCATCTGAACCGCTTGCGGCAGTTGGGTTTCGACGCCTCGGAGCTGCATGATCTGGTGTTGTCGGCGGCCTCGTTCTCGTGGGCCAACCGTCTGATGCTCACCTTGGGAGAGCCCGAGGTGCCCGCATAATCTAGTGCTCTATCGGGTTGGTTCTAGAAAGTTCATCCGTAATCTTCCCTCCGGGGGTATCGGCTCGGTATCGTCGCGATGGCAAACAGTCAGTGACGGCACTGGCAATCGTTCGGATCGGAGCACCACCATGGCGAACTTCCTTTCGGATGTTCTTTCTCAGACCCTGTTCAAGCTGCTGGCTACCGGCTCCGCGAGCCTTTCTGCCAAGTAGCCACGCGAGCGCCATCTTTCGGCAACTGAACAGGTGCCGGAGCGAGGCGGAAGGGCCCTCCCGCGGTTTCGGGGATCGGGCCCTTTTTTCGTGTCCGGATTATCCGGATGCGGCGTGGGTACTCCGCCCCTGCATCGGCTCCGGCGCTGGTCCGGCGGCGCGTCGCGAGGGGCGGTCAAATAAAACCTAAAAAGTTCCTCGAAAAGTATTCCGTCCAGTTCGCCCGCTCTGTATCGTGATGAACGGCAAACGATCAGTGACTTTCGGGTCAATGCGACATCGGCCCGCGAGTCTCTCCCCCCGGACCCGCGTACCGAACTCGGGACGGTTCCCCTGCCTATACCCACCGTCCCGGGTGCGTCGGGTGACCTGGCGTTGCTGAGCCAACTTTCGGCTAACGCGCGGTAAGTCGAAGGTTCAAACGAAGGGCCCGATCCATGACGAGGGGATCGGGCCCTTCGGTATTGTCTGGCGCAATGTCACAGGAAACGAACGCGGGAAGAATGTACGCCGGGCAGCCCGTAGAAGACCGGCAGCGGCAGCGTCGTGCGCGTTTTCTGGAGTCCGGGCTCACGGTGTTCGCGCGCGATGGATACGCCAATAGTTCCGTCGGAGCCATCTGCAAGGACGCCGGACTCTCCTCCAGACAGTTCTACGAGGAGTTCACCGGTCGCGAATCGCTGTTGCTCGAGCTCTACGAGCACATCGATCGCGAGTCGCGGGAAGCCGTGGCGGCCACCATCGCCGAGCACTCCGACGCCAGCGCCATCGACATCATCGACGCGGCGGTCCGCGCCTACATCGAGTCCATCGGACGAGATCCGCGCAAGGCCAGAGTCGCGCTCGTCGAGGTCGTCGGCGCCGGCCCCAAGGTGGAGAAGTTCCGCCTGGAGCTGCGCCGCGCCTGGGGCGCCCTGCTGGCCAGCGCCGCCGAGGACGCGGCCCTGCACGGCGAGATCCCGCCCGGTGACTACGAAATGCGCGTGCTCGCCATCATCGGCGCGGTGAACTACGTGGTCGACGCCTGGAGCGGCTCGGATCCGCGCCAGCCGCTCGACGACGTCATCCAGGTGCTGCGCCGCATCATCATGGGCGCGGTCAGCGCCTGACCCGAAAACCCACCTTCCGACGCTCTTTCGCGCCCGTCCGCCTCGCGGACGGGCGCGAACTTTACGGGTAGCGTGCCGATCATGGAGGCTGCGCCGAACATGGAGACGGTGCCGATCCAGCTGCCCGACGGGACCACGATCCCGGTGCGGCTGATTCCGGCGAAAGGCTCGCACCGGCATCCGATCACCGCCGACACGCCGCGGCCGGTGGTGGTGATCGCCCCCGGCCTCGGTGTGCCGGGGGAGTACTACTCGCTGTTCGGAATACCGTTGGCGGCCCGGGGTTTCGATGTGGCGCTGCTGGAGATCCGCGGCAACGGCGGCGAACCCGCGACCGGACCGTCCCGCTACGGCTATCAGGACCTGGTGGCGGTGGACTTCCCGGCCATGTTCGAGGCCGTGCGGCTGCGCTTCCCCGACAGCACCCCGTACCTGCTCGGCCACAGCATGGGCGGCCAGCTGGGCGCCATGTACGCGTCCCGGATCCGGGGGCGGCTGGGCGGGCTCATCCTCATCGCGTCCGGCACACCGCATTTCCGCGGGTACTCCGGGCTGGCCGCGGTCGGCAGCGCGGCGCTGTCGCTGACCGCCAATCTGGCCGGGTTCTGGCCGGGCGATACGGTCACGGCGGGCGGCTTCGGGCGGCAGTCCAAGGCGCTCATCGCCGATTGGGCACGACTGGCCCGCACCGGCAGGTTCGAACCCGCCGGAGCCGATATGGACTACGAGGAGCGGATCGGGCGGCTGAAACTGCCGGTCCTGTCGATCACCATGACCGGCGACGAGCTGACCCCGCGCGGATCGGCCCGGCAACTGCTCGCGAAAATGCCGCAGGCCGACATCACCACTTGGCACAATCCGGCCCCGCTCGGGCACAACGGCTGGATCAGCGATCCCGGCTCCACCATCGACTACGTCGAAAAGTGGCTGCGGGACCGCTGATTCGACAGCGGATCGGGGTGCTCAGAGCCGCGGTGAGCGCGGCGCGGTCATCTTCTCGGGGCTGAGCAGGTCGTCGAGCTCGGCCTTGGTCATGGCTCCGCGCTCGAGCACCAGGTCGTAGACACTGCCGCCGGACTCGAGCGCCTCCTTGGCGATGGCCGCCGACTGCTCGTAGCCCAGTGTCGGCACCAGCGCGGTCACCAGTCCGATGCTGTGCGCCACCAGATCCCGGCAGTGCTCCCGGTTGGCGGTGATACCGGTGATGCAGCGGCTGGTCAGGGTGACCGCGGCATTGCGCAGCATCATGGTGCCCATCATGAGGTCGTGGGCCATGATCGGCTCGGCCATATTGAGTTCCAGCTGGCTGGCCTCGGCGGCCATGGTGACCGTCATGTCGTAGCCGATGAGCTGGAAACAGACCTGGCTGACCACCTCCGGGATGACCGGGTTGACCTTGCCCGGCATGATCGACGAACCCGGTTGCATGGCGGGCAGATTGATCTCGCCCAGGCCCGCGCGCGGACCGCTGGACAGCAGCCGCAGATCGTTGCAGATCTTGGACAGCTGCACCGCGGCGCGTTTGAGGGTGGCCGACACCGCCACGAAATCGCCGGAGTCCTGGGTGGCCTCGACCAGGTTCTCGGCCTGCACGATGGGCAATCCGGTTATCTCCGCGAGCTTGACGGTGACCAGGTCCGCGTAGCCGGGCGGGCTGGTGATGCCGGTGCCGATGGCGGTCGCGCCCATGTTCACCGCGAGCAGGTCCCCGCCGATGCGCTGCAGATGGTTGATGGCCTCGCCGATCATGACCGCGTACGCGCCGAATTCCTGGCCCAGGGTCATCGGGACCGCGTCCTGCAACTGGGTGCGGCCCATCTTGATCACGTCGGCGAATTCGACGGCCTTGGCGCGCAGTGCGTTCTGCAGTTCGCCCAGCGCCGCGGAGGCGTCCTGCAGGGACAGGTAGACGCCCAGCTTCACCGAGGTGGGGTAGACGTCATTGGTGGACTGCGAGCGGTTCACGTCGTCGTTGGGGTGCAGGTACTGGTATTCGCCCTTGTGGTGGCCCATGAGCTCCAGGCCGCGGTTGGCGATCACCTCGTTGGCGTTCATGTTGGTGGAGGTGCCCGCGCCGCCCTGCACCATGTCGACGATGAAGTTCTCGCGCAGCCGGCCGGTGAGCAGTTCGTCGCAGGCCGCGACGATGGCGTCGGCCTTGGGCTGGGCGAGCGAACCGAGTTCCGCGTTGGCCAGGGCCGCAGCCTTTTTCACGTGGGCCAGGGCATTGACCAGGTGCCCGAACTTGCGCAGTTTGATGCCCGAGATCTGGAAGTTCTCCACCGCGCGCAGGGTCTGCACCCCGTAGTACGCCTCGGCGGGCAGTTCCCGGGTGCCGAGCGAATCGTGTTCGATGCGAATGCCGCCCAGCGGCTGCTGGGCCGCGATGGCGGCCGACAGCTGGGCGGAGACCGCGCGCATGCGGTGCGCGACCAGCTGGGCGACCCGGGAGACCATGCGGTAGTAGCGATCCGGGTGCAGGACCGCCAGTTCCCGCAGGGTCGCCCGGGGCACGGTGAGCACGACCGCGCCGGTGACGCTGCGCCCGGTGGCGGTGTGGGGCGTGTCGTCGACCAGCGCGATCTCCGAGATCAGGCTGCCGGGGCCGAGCCGGGCGAGCTCGATCACGTGGCCCGTGAGGCCGGAGGTGATCCGGATCTCGCCCGCCACCACGATGCCCGCCCACTCGCGCGGCGTGGATTCGTGGAACAGCACCGCCCCGGCCGGGTATTCGCGCCGCTCGGCGGTGGCGGCGAAGGCGCGGACGTCCTCCGGATCGAGTCCGGTGGCCGCGGCGGTGCTACTGATCAGCTCGTCCAGTTCGGCCACGTCGACTCCTCGCTCGGTGGGGACGCCCCACATCGGCAACCGAGTCCGATCTTTCCGAAACGGGCGGATCTTTCAAGCGCGACGCGGCCGTTCACCGTCCATCAGTTGCTGCAGGAAGAACTCGTAGACCAGCGCGGCCTGGAACGCGGACTGCTTGTTGTCCGCGGCCCCGCCGTGGCCGCCCTCGATGTTCTCGTAGTACCAGACCTCGTGGCCCTCGGATGCCAAGCGCGCGGCCATCTTCCGGGCGTGACCGGGGTGCACCCGGTCGTCGCGGGTGGAGGTGGCGAGCAGGATCGGCGGATAGGCCCGCTCGGCGCTGGTGTTCTGGTACGGGGAGTACTTGGAGATGTACTCCCACTCCTCGGGCTTGTCCGGGTCGCCGTACTCGGCCATCCAGGACGCGCCCGCCAGCAGCAGGTGATAGCGCCGCATGTCCAGCAGCGGCACCTGGCACACGATGGCGCCGAACAGCTCCGAGTAGCGGGTCAGCATGACGCCCATGAGCAGGCCGCCATTGCTGCCGCCGACCGCGCCCAGCTGGTCGTGGGTGGTGATGCCGCGCGCCACCAGGTCGCGCGCGATGGCCGCGAAATCCTCGTAGGCCTTGTGCCGGTTGGCCTTCAGCACCGAGGTGTGCCATTCGGGGCCGTATTCGCCGCCGCCGCGGATATTGGTCATGACGTAGGTGCCGCCGCGTTCCAGCCAGCCCATACCGACCGCGCCGCTGTAGGCCGGGCGGCGCGAGACCTCGAAGCCGCCGTAGCCGGACATGACGGTCGGTCCGGGGGTGCCCCGCAGATCACGGTGGCGGATCACGAAATACGGGATCTCGGTGCCGTCGTCGGAACGGGCGAAGAACTGATCGGTCTCCATGCCGTCGGCGTCGAAGAACGCGGGCTCCTGCTTCAGCACCTCCACCGAACCGCCCACCGAACTCGACATGAGCGTGGCCGGGCTGGTGAAACTGCTGGTGGAGAGCATGAATTCGTCGCCGCCCTCGAGCCGGTCGAGGTTCATCACGCTGGTGGTGGACATGGCCGGGGCGTCGGCCAGCGGCGCGCGGGTCCAGCCGTCCGGGCCGGGGGTGAGCACGTGCAGTTCGGTCTGCACGTCGTGCAGGGTGGCCAGCAGCAGGTGGTTCTCGGTCCAGCTGTAGCCGTGCAGGGCGGTGTGCGGATCGGGGGTGAAGAGCACCTCGAAATCGCGTGCGCCGGACAGGAATTCCTCGAAGTTCGCGGCCAGCAGCGCGCCCGCCGGATAGGTCGAGCCGTTCACCTCCCACGGGGTCTTCGGCCGCACCAGCAGCCACTCCTTGTTCCAGGAGACGTCGGCGTCGGTGGGGGCCTCGATCAGCTGCAGGGTGTCGTCGGACTCGAGCAGGTAGACCTCTTCGTTGAAGAAGTCGGTGGCGCGGCTCAGGTAGTGCCGTTCGTAGCCGGGCGTCCGGTCGTAGCCCGCCGAGACGGCCACGTCGGTGGACCGGCCCTCGTACACGAATTCGGCCTCGGCCAAGGGGGTTCCGCGCCGCCAGCGCTTCACCACCCGGGGGTAGCCGGAGTCGGTGAGGGAACCGGGGCCGAAGTCCGTGCCCACGTAGATGGTGTCGTGATCGATCCAGGCGTAGTCGGACTTGGCCTCGGGTAGGTGGAAGCCGCCGTCCGCCGGGTCGATGAAAGTCTTTGCCTCGATGTCGAATTCGCGGATCGCCTTGGCGTCCGCGCCGCCGCGCGACAGGCTGATCAGCGCGCGCCGCTGCTCCGGGCGCTTCACCGCCGCGCCGCCCCACACCCAGTTCTCGCCCTCGGCCGCGGCCAGCGCGTCCAGGTCGATGAGGATCTCCCAGTCCGGCTCGGCCTTGGCGTATTCGGCGAAGGTGGTGCGCCGCCACAGGCCCTTGGGGTGCTCGCGGTCGCGCCAGTAGTTGTAGAGCCACGGGCCGCGCCGGCTCGGATAGGCGATGCGAGTGTCGGTGTCGAGCATGGCGAGCACACGCGCCTCGAGTTCGCCGAAACGCTCGGTCGAGGCGAAACGCTCCTTCGACACCGCGTTCCGTTCTTCGGCCCACGCCAGCGCGCGGTCGCTCTCGACTTCTTCGAGCCACAGGTAGGGGTCCGTCACACCCTCTCCAACACCGGTCATGCCCACATTGTTGCCCAGGGGCGCGTTCGCCGGTCGCGAACGTGTTGCCGACCACTGTGGCGAGGACCCTCGGGCGCGGGTGAGGCCGACCGCACTGTCCGGTCAGTAGGATTGCCGGGTGTCGCATGAGCCCCGGCTGTGGGAACAGCACTGCTGCCTGCCATTACTGCCGACCGCGGACGTCACCGAGCTGATTCGGTACCCGCTGGGCTCGTATCTCTCGGTGAACATCGGATATTCGCCGCAGACCACCCGTGATTCGCTGGAACTGGTCACCCAGCTGCGGCGGGATGCCTTGACGGACGGCCGTTTCCGGCTGGTGCACGACATCGAGGACGCCTGGCCCAGCACGCCGACCGCGGAGACCGAGTCCACCATCGCGCTGGCCTTCGATCTCGAGGACGCCGGGCCGCTGGACGGCGATCTCGACAATGTCGAGCTGTTCCACGAACTGGGTCTGCGCTCGCTGCTGCCCACCTACAACCACGCCAATGCCGCCGGCTGCGGCTGCCTCGACACCGAGGACACCGGGCTCACCGCCTACGGACGTGACCTGATCCGCACCCTCAACGAGGTGGGCGTGTTCGCCGACGGGTCGCACTGCTCGCGCCGCACCGGCCTCGACATCGCGGAGATCACCAGCGTCCCGATGATCTACAGCCACTCGAATTTCGCGGCGCTGTGGGAGCATCCGCGCAATATCGCCGACGAGCAGGCCAAGGCGTGCGCGGCCACCGGCGGGGTGATCGGCGTCAACGGGGTCGGCATCTTCCTGGGCCGCAACGAGCCCGCCGACCGGGCCGGGCGGGTGGAGGCCATGGCCGACCACATCGCCTACGGGGCGGCACTGGTCGGTATCGAGCACGTCGGGGTGGGCTCGGACTACTCCTTCGACGCCGACGATTTCAATCGGGAGCTGATCGAGAATCCGGAGAGCTATTCCGAGGAGTACCTCCGCTACGGCCAATTGCAGTGGACGCCACCGGAGGATCTGCTCGGCACGTCGGGGGTGCGCGGACTGGACGCGGCGCTCGCCGACCGCGGCTTCTCCGCGGCGGACCGGGCGGCCGTCTTCGGCGGCAACTTCGCGCGCGTCGCCCGGCAGGTGTGGCACGGCTGATTCCGCCTGCATAGCGAACTGATCGGTCGTTTCCATGGTGTGGGAGTGACCGCTCTCACGTGGTCCCGGTCTCACCCGGGCGGGGGATGGCTGAGTGAGCACCCGGCAACAGGTCTAGTCTCGAAGCCGTGACTTCCCACTACGATGTCGTCGTTCTCGGCGCTGGTCCCGGCGGTTACGTCGCCGCGATTCGTGCCGCTCAACTCGGCCTGCGAACAGCGATCGTCGAGCAGAAATACTGGGGTGGCGTGTGCCTGAACGTGGGCTGCATTCCGTCCAAGGCACTGCTGCGCAACGCGGAGCTGGCTCATATCTTCACCAAGGAAGCGAAGACCTTCGGTATCTCGGGTAACGCGACCTTCGACTTCGGCGCGGCGTTCGACCGCAGCCGCAAGGTCGCGGACGGCCGGGTCAAGGGCGTCCACTTCCTGATGAAGAAGAACAAGATCGACGAGTTCGACGGCAAGGGCACCTTCACCGGCCCGAAGTCGCTCTCGGTCGCGCTCACCAAGGGCGGCGCCGAGGACATCACGTTCGACAACGTGATCATCGCCGCGGGCACCGAGACCAAGCTGCTGCCGGGCACCTCGCTGTCGGCCAACGTGGTCACCTACGAGGAGCAGATCCTCACCCGCGACCTGCCGGGCTCCATCCTCATCGTGGGTGCGGGCGCCATCGGCATGGAGTTCGGCTACGTCCTCAAGAACTACGGCGTGGACGTGCGCATCGTCGAATTCCTGGACCGCGCACTGCCGAACGAGGACGCCGACGTCTCCAAGGAGATCACCAAGGCGTACAAGAAGCTCGGCATCACCATCACCACCGGTGCGGCCGTGCAGTCCATGGAAGACGACGGCTCCAAGGTCACCGTCGCCATCAAGGACAACAAGACCGGCGCCATCGAGACCGTCACCGTCGACAAGGTGCTGCAGGCCGTCGGCTTCGCGCCGCGCGTGCAGGGCTACGGCCTGGAGAACACCGGCGTCGCGCTCACCGATCGCGGCGCCATCGCCATCGACGACTACATGCGCACCAACGTCCCCGGCATCTACGCCATCGGTGACGTCACCGCCAAGCTGCAGCTCGCGCACGTCGCCGAGGCGCAGGGCGTGGTCGCCGCCGAGACCATCGCGGGCGCGGAGACCCAGGCGCTGGGCGACTACCGCATGATGCCGCGCGCCACCTTCTGCCAGCCGCAGGTCGCCTCCTTCGGCCTCACCGAGCAGCAGGCCAAGGACGAGGGCTACGACGTCAAGGTCGCCACCTTCCCGTTCACCGCGAACGGCAAGGCGCACGGCCTCGGCGACGCGCAGGGCTTCGTCAAGCTGATCTCCGACGCCAAGTACGGGGAACTGCTCGGCGGCCACCTGATCGGCCCGGACGTCTCCGAGCTGCTGCCGGAACTGACCCTGGCCCAGAAATGGGACCTCACGGTCAACGAGGTCGCCCGCAACGTCCACACCCACCCGACCCTGTCGGAAGCGATCCAGGAAGCGATCCACGGCCTCGCCGGCCACATGATCAACTTCTGACTCCGAAGGGGCTCAGGGGCTTCGCCCCCGAACCCCCTCGAGATTTTCGGGGGCAGGCCCCCGGACCCCCGAGGTCCGGGGGGCCTGCCCCGCAAGACGGCCTGATGCCGGCGTAAATCGCTGGCATCAGGCCGTTTTCGTCGGTGTGGCTAGTCCGCCAGGTGCAGGCGGCGGTGCAGGGCGTAGACGCGGTCGGTGAGTTCCGGGAAGGGGCCCGAGACCGGGATCGAGGGGGCCACCTCCTGGATGGCGAGGGGGCGGATCGGGCCCGCGGGGACGCCGAACTCGGTGAGCCACTCGGTGAGCTGGGCGGTGGAGGCGGCGTAGACGATCGGGCCCAGGCCGACCCAGGCGTGGGCGGCCGAGCACATGGCGCAGTGTTCGCCGGAGGTGTAGACGGTGGCGGTGGCGCGCTGCTCGGGGGTGAGGTGGTCGGCGGCCCAGCGGGCCAGCTCGAATTCGGGGTGGCGGGTGGCGTCGCCGCCGGAGACCCGGTTGCGGTCCTCGGCCAGGACCTTGCCGTCCGCGTCGACCAGCAGGGATCCGAACGGCTCGTCGCCGGCGTCGAGGGCCTCGGCGGCCAGTTCCACGCAGCGTTCGAGGTAGTGCAGATCGGTGTCGGCGGACATGCGGCTCCTTACGGGCGGTGGTAGGCGGACTGGGCCGCTTCGATGGTCGCGATATTGGATTCGAGGATGTCGATCAGCCCGACCAGCTGGTCGGCGACACGTTCGCCCAGGTCGGTGAGGGTGTATTCGACGACCGGCGGGATGGACTGCTGGACTTCGCGATGGACCATGCCGTCGCGTTCCAGGGTCTGCAGGGTCTGGGAGAGCATGCGCTCGGAGATGCCGTCGACCCGGCGGCGCAGCGCCGAGAAGCGGTAGGGGCCCTCGCGCAGGGCGGCCAGGGCCAGCACGCCCCAGCGGCTGGCGACGTCCTGCAGGACCGGGCGGGAGGCGCAGTTGCGGGCGAAGACGTCGGCTTCCAGGGTCGGGTCGTCCGCGAAGGACTGGTCGGAAGGCCGGGCGTTCATGAGATTCAGGTTACCTGCCATTCGGGTAGCGGTTCAGGAATAGCATGTGCTTACTATTAGTTAGTACATGTCGAGCGTGCAGTTCATTCCATCGAACCTGGAGGTAGTCATGACCGTCGCAGTCACCGGAGCCAGTGGTCAGCTGGGTCGCCTGGTCGTCGAGGCGTTGCTGAAGGACGGGTCGCAGCCCGTCGTCGCCGTGGTCCGCGATCCCGCCAAGGTGGCCGACCTGGCCGAGCGCGGCGTCGAGGTGCGGGTTGCGAGCTTCGACGATCCGGCGGCGCTGGAACGCGCCTTCCAGGGCGTCGACCGCGTACTGCTGGTCTCCGGCAACGAGTTCGGCAAGCGCGTGGCCCAGCACACCAATGTGCTGCGCGCCGCCGAGGCCGCGGGCGTGAAACTGCTGGCCTACACCAGCATTCCGCAGGCCGACCGCAATCCGCTGATCCTCGCCCAGGAGCACATCGGCACCGAGGCGGCGCTGGCCGGGGCGAGCATCCCGACCACCCTGCTGCGCAACGGCTGGTACTGGGAGAACTACGCGGGCGGTCTGGGCCACGCCGTCGCGAGCGGTGTGCTGCACGGCGCGGCCGGGGACGGGAAGGTATCCGGCGCGGCGCGGGCCGACTACGCCGAGGCGGCCGCCCGGGTGCTCACCACCGACGGGCACGAGGGCAAGGTCTACGAGCTCGGCGGCGACGAGACCCTCTCGTACGCCGAACTGGCGCAGGTGATCTCGGAGGTCTCCGGCAAGCCGGTGCGTTACGAGGATCTGCCGCAGCAGGATTACGCGGCCGCGCTGCAGGGTGCGGGCCTGGACGCCGGATACGCGGCGGTGCTGGCCGATGCCGACGCCGGGATCGCGGGCGGCATCCTGTCCGTCGACTCCGGCGACCTGCAACGGCTGCTGGGCCGCCCGACCACCCCGGTGGCCGAGGTGTTCCGGGCGGCGCTGAACTGATCGAGCGGACGGGGCGGGCTCAGTACCAGTTGTGGGCCTGCCAGAACGCCCACGCGTTGTTCGGGCTGCCGTAGCGTTCGACCATGTAGCGGTAGGCCCAGCGCAATTGGGTGAGCGGGTTGAACATCCAGTCCGGGCCCTCGCTGAACATCTTGTGCGCGGGGAGGGCCTGGGGCAGCCCGTACGCGCCCGAGGTCGGGTTGATCGCGAACACCTGCCAGTCGCTCTCGCGGGTGATGATGTGGTTGAACGAATCCCACTGGTCGAACGGGACCATGAAGCGGGACATGGTCTGCAGGGCGGGCTTCGAAAAGCGCTGGGCCGAGCCGACCAGTTGCAGCAGCGAGGCCGGATCGATGGGAAGCGCGACCGGGACGCCGGTGGCGGAGACGGGGTTGGCGATCTCGGTGCGGGCGTCGGCGTGTGTGACGCCGACCGTCAAGGGCGCGATGGCCGCCGTCAGCAGTCCGAGTACCGCGACTCGGATCGGGCGCCGGCGGGCGGTGTTCTCGTGGGAAGCGGGCAACGCCTGGTCCTTCCGTGTCGTTCACGAAAAAACAGACCCCATCTGTCTTCCAATCAGAAACCGACCGTACGCCCCTGAAGTTCGGTGTCCGGGTGAGCGACACGCGGGGAACTACCTGATCAGCGCTGACCCGCTGGTCAGCGCGCCCGCTCGCGCAGCAGTTCGCGCTCGCTGTCATTGGCGGTGAGTTCGGCCGCGCGCTCGAAGGCCGCCCGCGCCTCGGCGGTCCGGCCCAGCCGTTCCAGCAGATCCCCGCGCACCGCGTGCAGCAGGTGATAGCCGTCCAGATCCGCTGCGACCGCGTCGATCAACTCCAGGCCCGCCGTGGGCCCGTGCATCATCGCCACCGCCACCGCGCGGTTCAACTCCACGACCGGTGACGGAAATCGTTGCGCGAGGACGGCATACAGTCCGGCGATACGCCGCCAATCGGTGTCGGCGGCGGCCGGGGTCACCGCGTGCACCGAGGCGATGGCGGCCTGCAGGGCGTAGCGGCCGGGCGGGAGCTCCCGCGTCCGGTTCAGGGTGTGGGCGCGGGCGAGGGCGGCCAGTCCGCGTTCGATGTACAGGCGGTTCCAGCGGGAACGGTCCTGATCGGGGAGCAGGATCGGGCCGCCGCCGGAATCGCTGCGGGCCGTGGTGCGCGAGGCCTGCAATTCCAGCAGGGCCGTCAGGCCGTGTACCTCCGGCTCCTCGGGCAGCAGTCCGGTGAGGATGCGGGCCAGGCGCAGCGCGTCCTCGCAGAGTTCGGCGCGCACCCAGCGTTCGCCGGAGGTGGCCGCGTAGCCCTCGTTGAAGATCAGGTAGATCACTTCGAGCACCGAGTCCAGCCGCGCGGTCAGCTCCGCGCCCTCGGGCACCTCGAAGGGGATCCCCTTGGAGGCGATGGTGCGTTTGGCGCGCACGATCCGTTGCGCCACGGTCGATTCCGGGACCAGGTAGGCGCGCGCGATCTCGGTGGTGGTCAGGCCGCCCACCATGCGCAGGGTGAGCGCCGCCCGCGCCGGGGGTGTGAGCACCGGGTGGCAGGCGGTGAAGATCATGCGCAGCAGGTCGTCGGCGATCACCGGGTCCGGTTCGCCCACCGGCGCTTCCGCGGTGATCGCCTCCCGGCCCAGCAGTTCCAGCTTCCGGGCGAAATTCGCGTCGCGCCGGATGCGGTCCACCGCGCGGTGTTTGGCGGTGAGCATGAGCCAGCCGCCGGGATTCGGCGGGACGCCCGCGGACGGCCACTGTTCCAGTGCCGCCACGTGGGCGTCCTGCGCGAGTTCCTCGGCGGTGGCGATATCCCCGACCAGGCGGGTCAATCCCGCCACCAGCCGTGGCCATTCGATGCGCCAGGCCGCTTCCACGGCCCGGCGCGCCCGCTCCTCCGGCGGAGTCAGTGCTGGCCTTCCAGCTGCCGCACCTCGACCTCGATCTCCCATTCGGGTCCGTGCACGCGCAGGAACCGGGAGGCCCATTCGGCGGCCTCCTCGTTGGACCGGGTCTGCAGCAGCAGATAGCCGCCGATGATCTCCTTGGATTCGGTGAAGGGACCGTCCATGACGGTCTGCGTGCCGCCGGACTGCCGGATCCGGGCGCCCTCCTCGGGCGGGCGCAGGCCCGCGGTGTCGAGCAGCACCCCCGCCTTGGTCATCTCCTCGATGATCTCGTTGACCCGCGCGATCAGGTCCTCGCCGGGACCGTCGGGGGCCTGGGCGGGGTCCAGGCGAATCAGCACCAGGTGTCGCATAGTCGAATCCTCCTTCGTGTGGGGATCGTGGTTCGACCCTCGCCTACTCCTCGAACGGGGCGGGTCGGAATCGACATCCGGCTCAGACCCACTGCACCAACTGGATGACGATGCCGTTGGGGTCCAGCGCCTGGAAGTAGCGCTCGCCCCACGGCTCGGTCTCGATGGGCGTCACGATCGGCACGCCCTCGCCCCGCACGCGAGCGTATTCGGCATCGATGTCATCCACCACGAAGACCACCAGCAGACCCTGGCCGGCGCTGCCCACGATGCGGTCCGGCTTGAAGCTGCCCAGGCCGGTGCGCAGGTAGATGACGTCGAAGCCGGTGTCGGGCCGGGTCAGGTTGACGAAGCCGTCGGCCGACATCTTCTCGGTGAAACCGAAGTGGTCGATGAGGAACCTGGCGGAGGCGGTCTCGTCGGGCACGTTCAGGGAGATCGCGGATGCGGTGACGTTCAAGGGTCCTCCTAGGTGGTGCCGATCAACTCTGTACTAAGTACGCTGTACTTTGTACGCAAATTCCCGACGGGATGCAAAGTGACGACCATCACATGGATACGATCGGCGGCGGAGGTGACGCGAATGGCCGCGAAAGGCGGGGAACGCAGCAGCGCGGGAGACCCGGTGCGAACCCTGGAACTGCTCTGGCGCGAGCCCGGCTCGGGCGGGTCGGCGCGCGGGCCCAAACAGCGCACCACCGTGGACGCCGTCGTCGCGGCCGCGATCGGGATCGCCGACACCCAGGGTCTGGCCGCGCTGACCATGCGCTCGGTCGCGGCCGCGCTCGGCATCACGCCCATGGCCACCTACACCTATGTGCCCGGCAAGGCGGAACTGCTGGATCTCATGCTCGACACGGTCTACCAGCGCATGGAGCGCCACGACCTGGGCGGAATGGGCTGGCGGGAGCGGGTTTCCACGATCGCGGCCGAGAATCGCGCCATGCTCGCGGCGCACCCGTGGGTGGCGTACCTGCCCACCACGCGCCCGCCGCTGGGGCCGGGCGTGGCGGCGAAGTACGACCACGAACTGCGGGCCTTCGACGGCCTCGGCCTCGGCGACCTCGACATGGACGCGGCGCTCACGTACGTGCTGGGGTTCGTGACCTCCACCGCGCAGCTTGCGATCGATACCGCGGGGGCGGCCGCGGAAAGCGGGCAATCCGACCATGATTGGTGGGAGCGCGCGGCCCCGCTGCTGGCCCGGGTGTTCGACGCCGAGCGCTACCCCTTGGCGGCGCGGGTCGGCGAGGCGGCCGGACAAGCGCACGACAGCGCCTACAGCGCGGACCACGCCTACGAGTTCGGTCTCGCTCGGGTCCTCGACGGGCTGGCGGGCCTGATCGAGCACCCCGAACGCTGATCGGGAACCCCTGGGCGCGCCTGTCTCTTACGCGAACCTGGCACAGACCGACCGGGACGATGGTCTAAATTTCGCCGCACGGAGCGGCGGGTGGCGGCAGAATTTCAGCTATGCCCCGATCGGCCCCGGCAGTCGTTGCCGCCGAAACCTTCACCAGGGCAGTGCAGCCGGTGCTTCCCGTGGGGGAGGGACTGGTGCTGAGGCCGTGGTTGCGGCGCGACGGCCCCGAGGTGTACGCGGCATTCCAGGATCCAGCTATCGCCCGCTGGCACGTGCGCACCGCCGACACCGTGGAGGAGGCAGGGGACTGGGTGGACTCGTGGGGGCGGTCGTGGAGCAGTGGCGCGGCGGCGAATTGGGCGGTGGCGGACAGCCGCAGCGGTCGGCTGATGGGCCGCGCCTCACTGCATCACATGGAGCTGTGGCACGGCGAGGCGGAGGTCGCGTACTGGGTGATCCCGGCGGCCCGCGGTCGCGGCATCGCGCCGCGGGCGGTGGAGGCGCTGGTCGGCTGGGCCTTCGAGGTGGCCGGATTCCACCGCCTCGAATTACGCCATTCCGTGCACAACGCCCAATCCTGCCGGGTGGCCTGCAAATCCGGCTTCATCCTCGAGGGCATCAATCGCAGCGCGGGCCTGCACACCGACGGCTGGCACGATATGCACCTGCACGCCCGCGTCCAGCCCGCCCGCCCCGCCGAACCGGCCTTCCCGCGCGACATCCCGTACGAGGCCGCCACCCAGCCGGTCTTCCGCCTGCGCCGCTAGCGCTTCCGGTCAGTGGTCGGTCTCGATGCGCAGCGCGGTGATGGTGCTGGCCAGGCCCTCGTACTGATTGGTGAGCAGCACGATCTCGATGAGCCGCTGCTCGTCGTAGTGCGCGGCCAGCGCCTGCCAGGTGGCGTCGTCGAGGTCGCGGGTGGTGACCAGCTGGTCGACGGCGGTGAGCAGGGCGCGTTCCTTGTCGGTCCAGCCCGCGGCGGCGGGTCCCTCGCGCAGCCGGTCCAGGATGTCGGGGGTGACGCCCGCGCGCCGTCCCAGCCGGATGTGATGGTCGGTCTCGTATTCGCATTCGCGCAGGTGCGCGACGCGGAGGATGACCAGTTCGGATTCGTAGCGCCGCAGTTTGCCGCCGGGCATGAGCCGCCCCGAGAAGTGCAGCCAGCCGCGGAACAGGCCGCCGGTGCGGCCGAGGGTGCTGAACAGGTGGGCGTCGTCCGTCCCGGCGGCGCGGGAAAGCGCCTGCCAGACAACCCAGTTGACCGGTCCGAGCTCCCGCAGACGACCGGGAGCGATGCGTGGCTTCGTCGACACCATGGGTCCAGTCAACACCCTGTCTGGGCCACTCGCCAGACCGTGGCGGCCGGAGTCGTCGTCCCGGCGGCCGCCCCCGCGCTCCGACCGGGCCGCGAAGCCGGTGCGGGAGCGCGTCACTCGCGGACCGCGCGGGCGAGCCGGGTGAGCTCCAGGGCGCGGCGGGCGCGGGTCAGCACATGGGCGCGGGAGCTGGCCAGATGCGCCAGCAGGGCGCGCAGGGCGGCGTCGAGGTCATCGGCGAGCAGGTGTTCGGCGATGGCGATGTGGTCCTCGGCCATGGCGGCGATGCGGCCGGGGGTCGGGATGTCGAGGGCGCGGACCGGGCGGACGCGGGCCTGCACGGCCGAGAGCGCGTCGGCGAGCGCGGAATTGCCCGCGGCCAGGAGCAGCGTGGTGTGGAAGCGTTCGTCGGCGGCGATGAGCTCCGCGTCGGGTGCGGGCGGGTGGTCGCGCAGGTCGCGCCAGAAGTCGAGTTCGCGGCGCACCTCGGCCAGGACCAGGGGCGTGCGGGTGGTGTCGGGGACCCGGGTCCGGAGCGGGGCGGCGGCCAGCGAGTCCGGGAGTCCGGCCGCGGTGGTCTGTAGCCGCTGGATTCCTCTGGCCTCCAGCACGATCCGGAGTTCGTACAGATCGCCCAGATCGTCCACCCGCGGCCGGTACGGGTACAGGCCGTCGGTGTGGCGTTCCAGCAGACCGTCGGACAGCAGCCGGGCCAGCGCCTCCCGGACCGGGGTGCGGGAGACGCCGTACGCCTCGGCGAGACGTTCCTCGCCGAGCCGCTCGGTCGGCACCAGCACCCCGGCCGCGAGATCCTGCTGGAGCGCGCGGTAGACCCGCTCCGACAACGGAATGCGCCCCCTGCGCGCGTTCACGCCGCTGTCCGATCAGATCGCCATGGCCAGGCGCACCGCGGATTCCGCGCCCGCGCCGCCCTCCCCGGAGGACGTGACGCGGCCCGAGCGCAGCACGTAGAACTGCTGCGCGGCCTGCAGGGCGAAACCGATGTGCTGTTCCACCAGCAGCACGCTCAGGCCGCCGCGGGCGGTGAGATCGATGATGGTGCGCTCGATCTCGGCGACCACCGACGGCTGGATGCCCTCGGTCGGCTCGTCCAGGATCAGCAGCTTCGGTTCGGTGATGAGGGCGCGGGCGATGGCCAGTTGCTGGCGCTGACCGCCGGAGAGCAGTCCGGCCTTGCGGGTCAGCAGTTCCCGCAACGCCGGGAACAGGTCCAGGGCTTCGGCGATGAGTTCCTTGCCCTTGGCCCGGCCGTCGGCCACCACCTGCAGGTTCTCCATTGTGGACAGTTGTGGAAAACTCTGCTGTCCCTGCGGGACGTAGGCGAGACCGCGTTTCACCCGGCGCGACGGCGACAGGCCGGTGATGTCCTCGCCGTCGAAGCGGATGCGCCCGGACTTGGCGGGCAGCAGCCCGACCGCCGCGCGTAACAGCGAGGTCTTCCCGGCGCCGTTGTGGCCCATGATGGCGGCGACGCCGTTCGCCGGAACCGTCAGGGACACACCGTGGATCACCTCGGTGCGGCCGTAGCCGGTGTGTAGGTCAACGAGTTCCAGCATCGGCGGCCTCCTTCGCGTCGGTGGCGGGTTCGGGGTCGGATTCCGGGTCGGCGGTGGGCGGCAGCTCGCCCGCCGCGGCGGTGCCGAGGTAGACCTCCTGCACCTTCGGGTCGGCCTGCACGGCTTCGACGCTGCCCTCGCTGAGCACGCGCCCGCCGGCCAGCACCGTCACCGAGTCGGCGAAGGCGCGCATGAAGTCCATATCGTGTTCGACCACGATGACCACGCGCTCCTTGCCGATGCGGCGCAACAGGTTTCCGGTCTCCTCGCGCTCCTCGGCGCTCATGCCCGCGACGGGTTCGTCGAGCAGCAGCACCGACGCGTTCTGCACCAGCAGCATGCCGATCTCGAGCCACTGCTTCTGCCCGTGCGCGAGCACCCCGGCGGGTTGGTCGCGCAGGTCGGTGAGGCCGATGGTCTCGAGCGCCTCCTCGATGGCGGGCAGCACGCCCTTGCGGCGGCGCAGCAGGGTGAGCGCGGAACGGCCCGCGCCCGCGGCGATGTCGAGGTTCTGCAGCACGGTGAGCTGCTCGAACACGCTCGCGGTCTGGAAGGTGCGGCCCACGCCTAGGCGGGCGATCTGGTGCACCTTGCGGCCGATCAGTTCGGTGCCGCTCTTGCGGGCCGATCCGGTGGCGGGGGTGAGGCCGGTCATGGCGTCGATCAGGGTGGTCTTGCCCGCGCCATTGGGTCCGATGAGGAAGCGCAGGTCGCCGGAGACGACGGTGAGGTCGACCTCGGAGACGGCCTTGAACCCGTCGAAGCTGACCGACAGCTTGCTGACTTCGAGATACTCGCCCATCAGGCTTCCACCGCCGCCTCGATCGGTGCCGCCAACTTGGCGGCGGGCCGCACACGCTGGAGCAATTGCTTTGCCATGGGCCCGAATCCGGCCAGCCCGGCCGGAATGAAACCGACCACCACGATGAACAGCGCACCCTGGAAGTAGGTCCACGCCGAGGGGAAGTTCTCCGAGAACGTGGTCTGCGCCCAGGCCACGCCGATCGCGCCCAGCACCGGCCCGAGCAGGGTGGTGCGGCCGCCGATGGCGACGCCGATCAGGAACGCGATGGACGGGACCACGCCGATGTCGGCGGGGGAGATGATCCCGACGATCGGGGTGAACAGCGCGCCCGCGATGCCCGCGAAGAACGCGGCCACCACATAGGCGACGATCTTGATATTGGCCGGGTCGTAGCCCAGGAAGCGGACCCGCTCCTCCTGATCCCGCACCGCGACGAGGAGTTCGCCGTACCGGCTGCGCATGAGCTGGCGCGCCACCGCCACCACCACGAGCAGGGTGCCCGCCGCGATGAAGAACAGCATGCGCCGGTTCACCGGATCGTCCAGGCGGAAACCGAAGAACGACCGGAAGTCGCTGAGCCCGGTGAAACCGCCGATGGTCTGCTGCCCGGTGAGCAGGATCGCCAGCGCCGCGGCCAGCGCCTGGCTCAGGATGGCGAAGTACGCGCCCTTGACCCGGCGCTTGAACACGCCGAAACCGAGCACCGCGGCCATGGCGGCCGGAAGCACCAGAATGGCCAGGATCGCCACCGGCGCGGACTCGAAAGGCCGCCAGTACGACGGCAGTTCGGGCACGCCGGCGATGACCATGAACTCCGGCACGTCCTCGTGCGCCTTGGCGGCGTCGGCCATCTGCAGGTGCATGGCCATGATGTACGCGCCCAGCCCGAAGAACACGCCCTGGCCGAGGGTGAGCATGCCGCCCCGGCCCCACGCCAGGCCGATGCCGACCGCGACGATGGCGAAGCACAGGAACTTGGCGAGCAGGCTCAGCCGGAAATCGCTGAGCAGCGCGGGCGCGAGTCCGAACAGGACGATGGCGGCGATGGCGAAGCCGCCCAGGGCTTTCAGCGAAGAGTTGGCGCTCAGGCGCTGGATGGTTGTCATGCCAGACTCCTCGTCCGGACGGTGAACAGACCCTGCGGGCGGACCTGCAGGAAGATCACGACCACGATGAAGACGATCACCTTGGCGACCGTCGCCGTGGTCGAGTACTCGATGAACGAATTCAGCAGCCCCATGCCGAAGGCCGCGATCACGGTGCCCTTGATCTGTCCCAGGCCGCCGATCACGACCACCAGGAACGCGTCCACCAGATACGACTGCCCGATGGTGGGGCTGGTGGAGCCGATCAGGGTCAGGGCGACACCGGCCACGGCAGCCAGTCCCGACCCGATGAAGAACGTGCTGACGTCGGTGAGGCGGGAAGAGACGCCGGAGGTTTCGGCCAGGCTGCGGTTCTGCACCACCGCCCGGATGCGCCGGCCCAACGGGGTCGTCTTGAGCGCGGTGGCCAGCGCGATCACCGCCACCACGGCCAGCACCATGATGAAGATGCGGGTCTTGGGCACCACGGTGCCCGCGATCCCGATGCCGCCGGTCAGCCATTCGGGCGCGACCACGTTCTTGGCGGGGGCGCCGAAGATGTCGCGCACCGCCTGCTGCAACACCAGCCCGACACCGAAGGTGACCAGCAGGGTGTCCAGCGGGCGGTCGTACATCCAGCGGATGAGCCCCATTTCCAGGGCGGCGCCCAGCAGACCGCCGACCAGGAAACCGACGAACAGTGACACGATCAGCGCCACGCCGGTCGCCGAGATGAGTTGCTCCACAACGTAAGTGGTGTAACACCCGGCCATGATGAATTCGCCGTGCGCCATATTGATGACGCCCATCTGACCGAAGGTCAGTGACAGGCCCAGCGCGGCGAGCAGCAGGATCGAGCCCAGGCTCAGACCCGTGAACAGCTGTCCGACAGCGACGTCCATGTGAGATACCTCGTGAGTTCTATTGGTGGAGAACGCCGTACGGCTGGTGCGGCGCGCGGGGTGGCGCACCGCACCAGCCGCCCCTCATCGGCGGCCGCCGGGAGTTACTTGAGGCCCTTGGCCCAGTCGTAGTTCTTCAGGTACGGGTCCGGCGCGATGGCCTTGCCCGAGTCCCACACGGTGTAGATGAGCCCGTCGGGGCGGATCTCGCCGATGCGGGCGGTCTTGGTGATGTGGTGGTTGGACCCGTCGATGGTGACGGTGCCCTCCGGGGCGTCGAAGCTGACACCGTCGGCGGCCTGCTGAATGTCGGCCACCGCGAACGACTTCGCCTTCTCGACGGTGTTCTTCCACAGGAAGACCGAGGTGTAGGCGGCCTCCATCGGGTCGGAGGTGGGCTTGGTGGCGCCGAAGGCGGCCTTGTACGCCGAGACGAACGCCTTGTTCTGCGGGGTGTCGACGGTCTGGTAGTAGTTCCAGGCGGTCAGCTGGCCCGCGACGTTCTGCACGCCGACGCCGCCGACCTCTTCCTCGGCGATGGACACCGAGACCACCGGCATCTCGGCGGCTTTCAGGCCCGCGTTCGCGTACTCGCGGAAGAAGGCCACATTGGAGTCGCCGTTGAGGGTGTTGAACACCGCGCCCGCCTTGGCGCTGCGCACCTTGTTGACGATTGTGGAGAAATCGGTGGAGCCCAGCGGCGCGTAGTCCTCGCCCTTGATCTCGATGCCGTTGGCCTTGGCGTAGGCCTTGATCTCGCGGTTGGCGGTCTGCGGGAACACGTAGTCCGAACCCACCAGGTAGAGGGAGGTGACGCCCTTCTGCTTCAGGTAGTCCAGCGCGGGGATGATCTGCTGGTTGGTGGTGGCGCCGGTGTAGAAGATGTTCTTCGAGTCCTCGAGGCCCTCGTACTGAACCGGGTAGTAGAGCAGCGAGTTCAGCGATTCGAACTTGGGCTTCATGGCTTTGCGGGACGCGGAGGTCCAGCCGCCGAACACCGCGGCGACACAGTCGGAGCTGACCAGCTTCTCGGCCTTCTCGGCGAAGGTCTTCGGGTCCGACGCGCCGTCCTCGAGCACCACCTCGATCTTCTTGCCGAGTACGCCGCCCGCCGCGTTGATCTGATCCACCGCCAGCTTGGTGGCATTGGCGACGGTGACCTCACTGATCGCCATGGTGCCGGTCAGCGAATGCAGCGAACCGATCTTGATGGTGTCCTTCGAGGTGTCCACGCAGGACTTGGCATTGGATCCGGACGCGGTGTCGCTGTCGCGCGATCCACAACCGGCGACCATGACGGCGGACAGCGCCAACGCGGTCGGAATGGTGATCGCCTTCATCAGGCGGGAAGCCCTGTCCCGGCGGGAAGAGTCGTGCATGGGGCGGATCCTTCGGTTCACGTGTTCGGCGACGTCGGCTGCGCCGCTTCCGAATACCGCCGCGTATACAGCGGCTGTATTCGTGGAACGAAAGGTAAACGTGAAGTGTTGCGCCGGAATGACTCTCGATTAATGTCCGATTTCCGATGTTGCCCGGGCGTGAAATTCTGCTCACCGCAGCATGATTCGGATCGTGCGGGTGAAGCATCGGTGCAGATCAGGCCGTATTTTGGGCGTCTGTCCGAGTGTTTTGACAGCTGGCACCGGCGCGATGTGAGCGGTGAGGCAGCTTCGCCGCGGCGGCTCTACTGAATGATGTACGGCGAGATGGAGCTTCGGTGCTCGCTGATGTCCAGGGATTTGCCGAGGGGTGGGAAAGCGCGCTGGGGGCAGTTGGAGCGTTCGCAGACTCGGCAGCCCGCGCCGATCGGAGTTGCCTTGGGCTCGTTGAGGTCCAGGCCGTCGGCGTAGACGGTGCGGCCGGCGTGGCGGAGTTCGCAGCCGAGGCCGATAGCGAAGGTTTTGCCGGGTTCGCCGTAGCGGGTGGCGCGGCGTTCCACGGTGCGGGCCACCCAGAGGTATTTGCGGCCGTCGGGCATCTGGGCGATCTGGGTCATGATCTTCGCGGGGTAGGCGAAGGTCTCGTAGACGTTCCACAGGGGGCAGGTGCCGCCGCTGGAGGAGAAGTGGAAGCCGGTCGCGGACTGGCGTTTCGACATGTTGCCGGCGCGGTCCACGCGGACGAAGGAGAACGGGACGCCGCGGAGTTTGGGGCGCTGCAGGGTGGACAGGCGGTGGCAGATGGTCTCGTAGCTCTGCGTGAAGAAGGCCGACAGGCGTTCGATGTCGTAGCGGAAGTCCTCGGCCACCTCGTGGAAATGGGTGTACGGCAGGACGGTCGCGGCCGCGAAATAGTTGGCCAGGCCCAATTTCGCCAGCACGATCGACTCCTGGCTGGAGAAATTGCCCTCGGCCACCAGCTTTTCGATGAGGTCGCCGCATTCCAGATAGCCGAGTTCGGCGGCGAGTTTGAAGACGCGCTGGCCGCCGGAGAGATGGGGGGCGATTTCGAGGCGGCGGGCGATCGGATCGAAGCGGTGCAGGACGCCGTCGCCGAGGTCGATGCGTTCGACGATCTGGACGCCGTGGGCGTCGGCGAGGCGGCGCGGGATCTCACGTTTCAGATCGCCGCCGTGGAAACGCATGCGATGCGTGAGTTCCTCAGCGGCGGTGTCCAATTCGTGAATGTAGTTCTGGCGCTGATAGAAGTAGTCGCGGACTTCCTCGTGCGGTTTCGAGATGGCGGCCGAACCGCTGCCGTCGGCGAACCGGTCCTCGGTGGCCGCGGCCAGCTGGGCGGTGGTGTTCCGATAGCGGCGGTGCATGTTCACCATGGCGCGCGCCAGACCCGGATGCGCGGACACCATTTCGGCGATCTCCTGCGCGTCGGCCTCCACCCCGAGTTCCTGATCCATCACGACCTCCTGGAGTTCGGCGATGAGCCGGGTGTCGTCCTGGGAGGAGAAGAAGCCGGCGTCGACGCCGAAGACTTCGCTGATGCGCAGCAATACCGGTACGGTGAGCGGGCGCACGTCGTGTTCGATCTGATTGAGATAGCTAGCCGAGATCTCGAGCTTCTTGGCCAGCGAGACCTGACTCAAACCGCGCTCGGTGCGCAGCTGCCGCAGCCGCGCTCCGACGTAAGTCTTGGCCATGCGCCCAGTTTATTGGCGAATTCACATCCCTGCCAATCGCAGGATTAGCAGACCCGCTGAGCTGTGCATCACACCGATGTCGGTAGCCCGAGATACCGTCGGGAAATGCTCTTGTCCGAAGTGGTCGAAGCGTCAGCTGCCGTGCGGGCGACATCGTCCCGCAAGAACAAGATCAATATCTTCGCCGAGCTGCTGAAACGAGCCGAGGCGGGGGAGTTGGCGCAGGTCGTGGCGTGGCTGTCCGGCGAGCTGACCCAGGGTCGGATCGGCACCGGATGGCGGACGCTGACCGGGCTCGAGGTGGAGTCCGCGACCGTCCCCACCCTGGCCGTGGAAACTGTGGACAACTTCTTCGAGCGGCTTTCCGGGGTGAGCGGCTCCGGGTCGGCCGCCCGGCGCCAGGAGCTGCTGGCCACCCTGTTCGGGGCCGCCACCCGCGACGAGCACGACTTCCTGATCCGCTTGCTCACCGGGGAGATGCGGCAGGGGGCGCTGACCGCCATCGTCGCCGAAGCCGTGGCCGTCGCCTTCGACGTGCCGATCGCCGCCGTCCGGCGGGCGCACATGCTGTCCGGGCAGCTGCCGGTCACCGCGGTCGCCGCCCGCACCGGCGGCGCGGCGGCCCTGGAGGCGTTCCGGCTCCGGGTCGGGCGGGCCATCCAGCCCATGCTGGCCTCGCCCGGCGCCAGCCTCGAGGAGGCGGTGGCCGAATTCGACGGGCAGGTCAGCGTCGAGCACAAGATGGACGGCGCGCGCATCCAGGTGCACCGCGACGGCGACCGGGTGTGGGTGTTCACCCGAACCCTGCGTGAGATCACCGCGAGCGTTCCCGAATTGGTGGAACTGGTGCGGAAATTGGATTGCACCAGTGTGGTGCTCGACGGAGAAACCCTGGCGCTCAATGATTCCGGGCGGCCGCGGCCGTTCCAGGAGACCATGAGCCGCTTCGGCGCGGCCGTCGCGCAGGAACTGCTGCTGCACCCGTATTTCTTCGACTGCCTGCATCTGAACGGGGAGGATCTGCTCGACGCGCCGTTGCGGGATCGCCGTCGGGCGCTCACCGAGGTGGCCGGGGGTCTCGGCATCCCGGCGCTCATCGCCCCCGATCCCGAGCGTGCCGCCGAGTATTTCGACGGTGCGCTCGCCGCGGGGCACGAAGGCATCATGATCAAATCTCTCGACGCCCCCTATGCGGCGGGCCGTCGCGGGCGGGCCTGGCAGAAGATCAAACCTACCCACACCCTCGACCTGATCGTGCTGGGCGCGGAATGGGGATACGGTCGCCGCACCGGTTATCTGTCGAATCTCCATCTGGGCGCGCGGGATCCGCAGGGCGGGCCGCCGATCATGGTCGGCAAGACGTTCAAGGGCCTCACCGATGCCCTGCTGCACTGGCAGACCGGTGAATTCCCGCGCCACGAACGCGATCGCGACGCGAATACCGTCTATCTCCATCCGGAACTGGTGGTCGAGATCGCGTTGGACGGAGTGCAGACCAGCCCCCGCTATTCCGGTGGAGTCGCCCTCCGCTTCGCCCGGGTCGTTCGTTATCGCCCCGACAAGGAACCCCACCAGGCCGACACCATCGACACCATTCGGGCCCTGCTACCCGGGGCGAAATAGGGGCTTTTCCCTAAACCTTCCGCGCTTCGGTCCTCTCACAGGGGATTCACAGCTGAAACCGGGGTCGCTCCGAGATTCGTATCGCACGATTCGGTGGTCGAGCTTCGGCGGACGGTTGTCAGGTGACGGGTCGTCGCAGGAACTGCCACCGCATCTCCCACGCGGAATTCCCTGCACGCCCCGTGCCATCCGCCGGCTCGACGGTGGATTGCGCATGGTCCACCTGTGTGGCCGGTGGTGCCCCGCCCCCTCGCCGGGCACCGCCGGCCGCGGTCATGTCTCGCGGTGGTCAGGATTCGTAGTCGTGGGTGCCGGTGAGGTTCGGTAGCCGGCGGCGGCCCGCCGCGAGTTCGCCCGCGAGATCCTCGTAGGCGATGGCCAATTCGGTGAGTCGCTGGGCGGCGTCGAGCGTGGCGGCGTCGGGCGACATGGCGAGGGACAGGTAGGCCAGCGCGGAGAACTGGGCCAGCCGGTCCACCACGGTGCCGACGGTCTCGGTGTGCAGGTGCGCGTCGCGGGCGGCCTTGGGCATCTCGGCCGCCACCCAGCAGTCGATATCGTGCACCAGCCGGGCCCGGTCGTGGTCGATGCGGTGGGTGCCGTCGGCGGAGGTGAGTCGCCGCTCGTGCAGGTCCGCGAGTAATCCGGCGCAGCGCAGTACCGGATGGTCGTCGGGGGGCAGGCCGCGGCAGGCTTGCAGCAGGAGGTGTTTCGGCGGGAGCGAATGCACGGCCGACATCCTGCCCCTCGAATGTCTCCGAACGGCAACGACATTCGGTGCCACATTGCCTTCCAGGGGTTGCATCCGGTGCCGTGACGTGCCGTGATGGTGGGGTGATCGTCACCGTGACCATGAACCCCGCCTACGACATGACCTACCGGGTGGAGCATTTCGAGCGTGGTCGCGCGCATCGGGTGCACTCGGTGGACCAGCGGCTGGGCGGGCGTGGCATCAATGTCACGCGGGTGCTCAACCAGCTCGGCAAGTACGCCCGCGCCACCGGGTTCTCGGATCACTCCTTCGCGGCCGCGGCGGAACTCGAGATGCCGGTGGACTTCGTGCACGCGCTGCCGTGGGTGCGGCGCACCGTGGTGATCAGCGAGTCCGACGACGGCACCGCGACCGCGCTGTGGGAGCCGGGGCCGCGGGTCACCGAGCCGCGCGCGGTGGATCAGTTGCGGGTGCGGGTGGCGGGGCTGCTGTCGGACATGAGCGGACTGGTCATCTCCGGGTCGCTGCCGGGCGGGGTGAGTGCGGGGCTGCCCGCGGAGCTGGCCCGCACCGCCATCGCCCGGGGCGTGCCCACGGTCTGCGATTGTGACGGTCAGACACTGGAATTGGCGGCGCGGGTGCCGGGCATCGTGCTCACGCCGAATGTCGAGGAGCTGGAACGGCTGACCGGCCGCCCGGCGGGCACCGTCCCGGAGATCCTGGCGACCGTGGAACCCCTGATCGCGGACGGTGTGGGCGCGGTGGTGGTGACCCGCGGCGGCGACGGCATGGTGGCGGTGACCCCGACCCGGGCCTGGACGGCCGCACTGCCGAAGCCGCTGGCGGGCAACCCCACCGGGGCGGGGGACGCGGCGGTGGCGGCCATCATCGCGGCGCTGGCCGCCGAGCCCGCTCCCGATTGGCCGGCGCTGCTCGCCGACGCGGTCGCCACCTCGGCCGCGGCGGTGGTGATCCCGGTCGCGGGCGAGATCGATCGGGTGCTGCGGGACCGGCTGCTGCCCACCGTGCGGGTGCGGGAACTGGAGACGGTCGCGGTCCGCCCGTAGGCCGCAGCGAGCCCGCGGGGGAAAACAGACCCGGCGGCGTGGTGGCCCGATCGGGAGATGGCTCGGGGTTACGTTGGGGGAGTGTCGGACCTGGAGACTCAACCCGATCAAGGGTCGGGTGTCGGGAATGGATATCGGATGCCGCGGGTGGTGCGCGCGGCGCAGGTGCTCGCCGTGGGCATGGGTGGGCTGGGTGTGCTGTGCGTGGCGGCCTCGGGCTGGTTGATGGGTTCGACGGCGGCCATCGCGACGGGGGTGCCGTTCGTCCCGGCGCTGCTGCTCGGGCTGATGGGGTTGACCTTCCATTCCGAGGGCCAGGCGATCCGGGTCGGCGCGATCCTGGTGGCGGTGCTGAACATGTTCTGGACGGTGCCGTCGATTCTGGACGGGCGGCCGCCGGGTCCGCTGGGTCCGCTGGTGTCGCTGGCGGTGATCGTGCTGCTGTTCCGCCGCGAGGCGCGCGACTGGTTCGAGCCGTCGAGCTTCTGGTGAGCGATCCGGCCGCACCGTAACAAGTCGGTCATCTCGTCTGTTCATTCGCAATCCGCCCGCAATTGCGGGCACCTACCGTGGCCCTATGAGTTCGGAAGTGGCCGCGGGGACGGGCATTCACATCAGCGGGCTGAGCAAGACCTTCCGGTCGGGGCGGCGGACGGTGGCCGCGCTGGACGCGGTGGATCTGCACACCGAACAGGGCGCGTTCCTGTCGCTGCTGGGGCCCTCGGGCTGCGGCAAGTCCACGATCCTGCGGATTCTCGCGGATCTGGAGTCGCCGTCGGCGGGGACGGCGCGGATCAATGGCGAGACCCCGGCCGAGCTGCGGCGGCGGCATCAGTTCGGGATCGCCTTCCAGGATTCGGCGCTGTTGCCGTGGCGCAGTGTGGAATCCAATATCAAGCTGCCGTTGCAGGTGGCGGGCCTGCCGGTGGACAAGGAGCTGATCGCGGACCTGATCGCGCTGGTCGGGCTGGAGGGCTTCGAGAAGAGCAAGCCCGCGCAGCTGTCCGGCGGTATGCGGCAACGGGTTTCGATCGCCCGCGCGCTGGTGGTGAAGCCGACCATCCTGCTGCTCGACGAACCGTTCGGCGCGCTCGACGACATGACCCGGCAGCGGCTGAACCTGGAACTGCTGCGCATCTGGACCGAGAAGCCCGCCACCACCCTGATGGTCACGCACGGCATCGCCGAGGCCGTCTTCCTCTCCGACGTGGTGGCGGTGATGAGCCCGCGGCCGGGCCGGGTGGTGGAGATCGTCGAGATCGATCTGCCGCGGCCCCGTACCCCGGAGATGATGCGCACCCCCGAATTCCACAAGCTGCACGACTACCTGTCGGAGCTGCTGTTCGGGCGCAGCGGGCACGGAGGGGTGGCGACGGAATGAACCGCCTGTCCCGAATCGGCGGCGCGGCGGGCATTCTCGCGCTGCTCCTGCTGTGGACCCTGCTGGCCGAGCTCCGCGTCGCGGGCGGCACGGTGCCCAGCCCGTGGATCGTGCTGCGCACCATGTACACCGACGGCTGGGCGCTCTACGGGCCGAACTTCCGGATCACCGCGTGGGGCGCGCTGCAGGGCTTCGCGTGGGGGAACGGGCTGGCCATCGCGCTCGCGGTACTGGTGGTGCTGATCCCGCCGATCGAAATGCTGGTCACCCAGCTGGCCATCCTCAGCTACTGCACGCCGCTGCTGGCGCTGGGGCCGATCATCCTGGTGGTGTTCGGCGGCCGCACGCCCACGGTGTTCCTGGCGGCCATGTACTGCTTCTTCACCACCATGGTCGGGACGGTGTCGGGCCTGCGGTCGGCCGATCCGACCGGACTGGACCTGGTGCGCGCCTACGGCGGCGGGCGCTGGCAGCGACTGTGGCGGGTGCAGCTGATCGCGGCGCTGCCGAACACCTTGGCGGCCTTGAAGATCGCCGCGCCGTCCGCGGTGCTGGGCGCGATCATCGGCGAGTACCTGGGCGGCGTGGACAGCGGCATCGGGGTGGCGCTGACCGCCGCGCAGACCGCCTACAACGTGCCGCGCACCTGGGGCATGGCGCTGGCCGCGGCCGCGCTGGCCGGACTCGGCTATGCCCTCGTGGCGCTGGTGGCCCGGATCGCGGTGCCGTGGACGCGAGCGGAGGCGTGATGAGAACCCTGAACATGCTTCGGCCGATAGGCAGATTCCTGCTGCCGCTGCTGGTTTCGCTGATCCTGCTGGTGGCGCTGTGGTACGGCTTCCTGAAGCTGTATCCGCAGGTCGGGCTGGTCGGCAAGAGTCCGGGTGAGGTGTGGCGGTACCTGGTCACCGGGCCCACCTCCGAGTCCGCCCGCAGGATCATCTTCGGCGAACTGCGGATCACGCTGCGGGACGCGACGATCGGGTTCGGTTCCGGGATGGGCGCGGCGCTGCTGGTGGCCGCGGTGTTCGTGGGCGTCCCGGCGGTGGCGCAGGCGTTCATGCCGGTGGCCATGCTGCTGCGGTCGGTGCCGCTGGTCGCGATCACCCCGATCATCGTGCTGGTGTTCGGCCGCGGGCTGCTGGGTGTGACCGTCATGGCGGCGATCGTGGTGTTCTTCCCAGCGCTGGTGATGATCATGACCGGCTTGCGGTCCGCGCCCCGGCAGGCCACCGAACTCGTGGTGGCCTACGGGGGTTCGCATTGGACGGCGCTGCGCATGGTGGCCCTGCCCGCCGCGCTGCCGTCGGTGTTCGCGGCGGCGCGAATCTCGGTGCCGGGCGCGCTCATCGGGGCACTGCTCGGCGAATGGCTGGGCAGCGGAACAGGTTTGGGCGCGGGTCTGATTCGCGCGATACCCACGTTCCAGTACAACCGGTTGTGGGCCTCGATCGCGCTGGTCACGGTGGTGTCGGTGGTGGCCTACGCGGTGGTCGGCGTCTTGGAGAACCTGGTGCTGGCCCGCTTCTCGCCGCGCGCCGGACGGGATTGAGCACACGAGTTAACGCGGCGCATACAAATACGTTGGCCAAAGCAAAAAATCGGAAATCGAAACGGCCTACATTCGCCGCATGAGTGGTTTGTTCCGGCCGGTTCCGGCCGCGCAGTTGTCCATGGGCCGTCGCTCCTTCTTCCGCTACGCCGGGTTGGCCGGTGCGGCGGTGAGCGCGGCCGGGGTGCTCGCCGCCTGCGGAAAGGACTCGTCGGGCGGCGGGAACGGCAGTATCGCCGACGGTTCCAAGTTCGGGACCGTGGCGGTGCAGTTGTCCTGGCTGAAGAACATCGAATTCGCGGGGGAGTATTTCGCCGATTCCAAGGGCTATTTCAAGGACGCCGGATTCGGGTCGGTGAATCTGATCGCGGGCGGCGCGGCCAGCACCTCGGTGGAGGCCGGGCTCGGCACCGGCAAGATCTGGATCGGCATGTCCGCGCCGCAGACCACCGCGCCCGCCGTTCTGGAGGGTCTGCCCGCCAAGATCGTCGGCACCACGTATCAGAAGAACCCCTTCTGCATCGTGAGCGCCGCGAACAAGCCGATCCGCAGCCCGCAGGACATGAAGGGCCGCAAGATCGGGGTGCAGGACACCAATCAGCTCATCTTCAACGCGCTGCTCGCCGCCAACAACATGTCGCCGGGCGACGTCACCGTGGTGCCCGCGCAATACGATCCGACGCCGCTGGCCAACGGCGAGGTGGACGGCTGGGTCAGCTACGCCACCAACGAGCCGATCACCTTGGCTTCCAAGGGATTCCAGAACATCAACTTCCTGTTCGCCGACTTCGGGCTGCCGCTGGTCGCGGAGACGCTGACCGTGCATCAGAAGACCATCGACACCGAGCGCGACAAGCTCAAGGCGTTCCTGATGGCGGAGGTGAAGGGCTGGAAGGACGCCGTCGCCAATCCCGGCGAGGCGGCGCGGCTGGCCGTCGAGGTGTACGGCAAGGACCAGCGGCTGGAACTGAAGGAACAGTCGCTCGAGGCGATGGCGCAGAACGATCTGGTGGTGTCCGCGAACACCAAGGCCAACGGCCTGTTCACCATGACCGACGAGCTCATCGCGCAGAACATCGCGGCGCTCGGCAAGTCCAAGATCGACATCAAGGCCGAGCAGCTGTTCGACCTGTCGGTGCTGAAGGAGATGTTCGCCGAGCACCCGGAATTGAAGCAGTAGACGGGACCGGGGGTCAGCGCGCCAGTTGCACGTGCCGCCGGCCCCCACCCGGCGAGGTGGACAGCGGCTCGGCCGACCGGCCGTTGCGGACCGCCAGCAGTTCCGCGGTGATCGAGACGGCGGTCTCGGCCGGGGTGCGCGCCCCCACGTCCAGGCCCGCCGGGGAGTGCAGGCGGGCGAGGGTCTCGTCGCTGAAACCACCCGCCTGCAGGGCCTCCAGCCGATGCCCGTGTGACGCCGGGGTACCCAGGGCGGCCAGATACCCCAGCTCGGGTAGTCGCAAAGCGACGGTGAGCAAAGGGATTTCGAACTTCGGGTCGTGCGAGAGCACCACCATGGCGGTCTCGCGATCGATCTCACCGGCCGAGGCCAGGGTGTTGAGATAGCGGTGCGGCCAGTCGACCACCACCTCGCAGCCGGGATAGGCGGTCGAGTTGGCGAAGGTCGGGCGGGCGTCGACGATGGTGATCCGGTAGCCGAGCATCCGGGCCTGAGTGGCCAGCGCGCTCGCGAAAGCATTGGCCCCCACCAGGATCAGATGCGGCGGGCGGGCGAACGAGGACACGAACACGTCGGAGTCGGGGAGCGAGACCAGCTCGGTGCCGTGCTTGCGGTCGGTGATGAGGTGCTGCCCGATCACGTCCGGATCGGAATGCCAGACCACGGTGAACAGGGTGACCTGACGCTGCGCGTCGATATCCGCCGCGATATCCGGGAATTCCGGAAAGTGCCTGCGCGAGAACGGTTCCGTGAAGACGTCGAGGGTGCCGACGCAGTCCATCTGGGCGTCCAGGCCGCTGCCCGGACCGAACCGCTGCAGCCCGCGCCGGCCGGTGCGCGCCGACTCCGCGGCCGCCTCGTACGCGGCGGCCTCGGCGCAGCCCGCCGAGATGGATCCGAAGGCCCGGCCGTCGGCGTCCACCACCATGGCCGAACCGATCGGCACCGGCGTCGCGCCCTGTGCCCGAACGAGAGTGGCCAATCCTCCGGTCCGCCCGCTGTGCCACACCCGAAGAAGGTCGTCGATGATTTCCCGCATCACATGCTCCCGCTCACAGTGCGCTGCCCGCCGGATAATCCCGATCGATCCCCGTAGCGAGGTCATCGCACGTGACGCACACCATATCCGCTCGTTCTCGTAAATAAGTGCCCGCCCCTGAATTTCCCTCCGCGCTCGCGCGGACCCCCGCCCAGTGCGCGCGCCCCAGCACCACCGGATGACCCGGAACCGACCCGAAGAACGCGCGCGCCACCCGGCTCTCGCTCGCCCGCGCCGCCGCGATCACCCGCGCCACCACCTCGGGGCCGACGTCCGGTGTATCCACCGGCATGATGGCCACGAACTCGGCGGGAGCGGTCGCCGAGGAGCGTGTGGCGATCCCGGGCGCGGCCGCCGCGGCCAGGCCCGCACGGGTCGACGCGCTCAGTCCGAGGTCCCAGTCCTCGGCCCAAATGGGTTGCACGCCTTCGGGAATCGCTATGCCCGAGGTTTGCGACACCAGCCAACCCCCGTCCGCCGCCCGATACGCGGGTCCGGTCGCGCCCAGCACCACGACGGTCCGTTCGCAGCCGCCGTCCCGCAGCGCCCGCACCGCCCCGCGCAGCCACGCGCCACCCTCGGCCAGCACTTTCGGCATGCCATATCGCCGACCGGCACCGGCCGCGAGCAGAATTCCATCGCAGCGTTCGGGACTCACGCGAGCAGGGTAATCCCGCCCGCGCGGGTTCGCTGGCCAAGTGACCAGAAGGGTAGCCCGACCGGCCCGCCGCACATCGGACCAGATGGGACGGTGCGGGCCGGATCGACGGGCCACACCGTCACGCGCCGAGCGCGGTCAGCGTCTGCTGGACCTTCAGCAGGCGGGCGGGATCGATGCCCTCGCAGAGGGTGCGGGCCTTCTCGAGATAGACCTGCGCCAGGGCCGGGTTGTCGGCGCGGCGTTCGAGTTCGCCGAGCGCCCACCACGCGGCCGCCTCACCGCCCGCGTCGGACATACCGCGGGTGAGGGCGCGCGATTCCTCGTATTTGATACGGGCGGAATCGAATTCGCCGCGATTGCGGTGGATGTGGCCGAAGCCGCGCAGGGTGTCGATCTGGAGCAGGGTGTCCGGGATCTCCTTGCTGATCCGGTACGCCTCCTCGAACAGCGTCCAGGCTTCGTCCAGGTCGCCGCGCAGACCCGCGATCCCGCCCAGCCCCCACACCGACCAGCCCTCGCAGTAGCCGTCCCCGATCCGCCGGGCGATGGCGTGCGCCCGGTGGTAGTACTCGTCGCCCGCGGCGTAGCGCTCGCTGAGCCGCTCGATATGGCCGAGCTCGCGCAGAGCGTCGCACTCCAGATGCAGGTCATCGAGCGAATGCGCGATGCGCAGGACCTGCCGGACCGCGTCGCGGGCGGCATCGCGGCGATCCTGGTGCCGCAGCGCGGCGGCATGCCAGAGCAGGGCGCGGGCGGTGCGGGCATGATCGCCGATGTCCTCGGCCAGCCGGCGGGCATGCTCGAAACAGAGCGCGGCCCTGGAGTATTCGCGCACCGTATTGAGCAGGTGACCGAGGCCGTACCAGGCGTCGCATTCGGCGGTCCGGTCGCCGATGGCGTGATTGATCGAGGTGGCGAGCTCGAACATGCTGCGGCTCTCGGCCAGATAGCCCAGGGTGGCGAGCTGCCCGGCCAGTAAATCGGCGAACCGCGCGGTGTCCGAGGTGCGTTCGGCGGTGCGGGCGCACGCCAGCATGGTGCCCAGCCGCTCCTCGAACCACAGCCGGGCCTGCATGACGGCCATGTTCGGATTGCGGAAGTCGCGGCCCGCGTGTGGATGCACGGTGTCGAAGGGGCGCGGTTTGCCGATACCGCTCGCCGTCTCCAGATAGTGCCCGAGCAGGCGGCCCAGCGCGGCCCCGTGCTCGCCGGGCAGGCTCTCCGCGTCGGCGCGGCAGCGGGCGTAGAGGTGGAGCAGATTGTGCATCCGATACCGCTGATGACCCGGACGGCTGGCGAGCTGATCGATCATCCCGTCCTCGAAGACCCGCTGCAGCAGGCGTTTCGCGGCCGAGTCCTCGGCCTGCGCCATGGCCGCGAAATCATCGGAGGACACCGTCGAACTCGGGAACCAGCCGAGCAGCCGCACCGCGCGCCGCGCCTCCTCGTCGCGGAGCCGGGCGTACGAGAGGGCGAAGGCATCACGCATGGACTCGTCCTCGGCGGAGAACTTGTCGAGGATCAGCTCCGCGGGGCACATACCCACGCTCGGCCCGGTCGCGGGCAGGGTCACCAGGGTGCTCAGGGCGTCGAGGTCGTCACGCAGGTCCGCCAACAGTCCCGGCCGGCGGCTGATCCGGCCCGCGACCAAGCGGATCGGCAGCGGCAGCCCGCCCGCCACCTCCACGATCCGGCGAGCCGCCACGGAGTCGTAGCCCGCGCCCAGATTGCCCAGCGTGGCCAGCATCTCCTCGGCCTCGTCCGGGCCCAGCGGCTCCAGCTCCAGCTGATTGACCCGCACCATGCCGGTCAGCGGACGCCGGCTCGTGATCACCACGAAGCAGCTCGGCGACTGCGGCAGCAGCGGCCGGATCTGCTTGCTCTCCAGCACATCGTCGAACACCACGAGAAGCCGCCGCCCCGCGGTCTCCCGCCGCCACAGCTGCGCCAACCGGCCCTGATCGGCCCGCAGCGGCGGCCGCACCCCCAGCTGACTCAGGCCCGCCGCCAGCAGCCGGGACGCGCTGGTCGCGCCCGCCTCCCGATCGTGACTGCGCATCCCCAGCCACACCGCGCCGTCCGGGAAGCGGTCGGCGAACTTGGCGACCAGCTGCCGGGTGAAGGCGGTCTTACCGACCCCGGCTACACCCGTGATCAACTGCGCGCGGGAGTCGCCCAGGAAGTGCAGGTCCACCCGGCGGCGCATCTCCTCCATGGGGTGGCGGCGGCCGATGAAGGTCGTCGAATCCCCTGTGGGAACGTACAGCTGCCCGGCGCCGGTCCGGTTCAGCCCCAGGCGTTCTCGCGCGGACTGGTAGGCGCGGCGATCGCCCGGCGACAGGTGCGCCAGATCCTCGATGTCGACCAGCCGGTCCCAGGTGGTGTTGTACACCAGCGCGAGCAACTCCAGCGTGTGCAGCGCGGGCGCCCGATAGCCGTACCCCTCCGGTGTGCGGGCGGGCCACTTCTCGATCTCGCACAGCCGGCTGTTCTTCATCCGCGGCTCCCGATGGCCGTCCGGATCCACCAGGGGCGCAAGCTGATTGAAGCGTTCCGCCGCCTGCCGCTGATTGAGGCCGTTGGCCTTGCGCCACGCCGTCCGCGGCCGCAGCCCCCGCCGCATCAGCTCGACGGCCAGCGGCTCCACCAAAGTCTGCTCGCTCAATCCGAGCGCCCGCAGCGAACGGCCGAGCCGGGCGATCTCCTGCGAGGAAGCGGCGGTCGACTCCATCGGGGCACCTCCTCGACCGCCCGCCATCGCCCGGCAATCGGAGATCCGGGCGTATTCGCTTGGCGGACAGCTGTATTCGCTATCGACGGTAGCGAAGAAATCCGGGGCCGGGCGGGAAACTTCCGGGTCCGGGCCCGCTCTCGGCGCAGGTCGGAGCCGGTTCGGGCCGGGAAGAAACGGCGGGACATCGCGGTACGGGGACGGCGGCTCGCGGACGGTCCAATGGAAGCGTCGGGCAATGCCGGGACGGGGCGGGTCCGAGTGGAACGGAGGATCGGTATGGCGGTATGGGAAAACGAGTGGCTGATCACCTCGGACGTCGCTCACGAGGTGGCGTTCCGGGTGGATGTGCCCGAGCCGGGACGGGGACGGTGGGTGCTCTCGTACCTGCCCATGACGCGGCGACTGACCAGGGCGCAAGCCCTGGCGGGTGTCCGGCTCGCAGAGCTGATCCTGCTCGGGTTTTCCGGGCCCACAGGGGAATTCGACGCGGACGCCGCGAGCCTGCACGCCGCGCTGATCGGGCTCGGCCTCACAGAGGCCATGTGCCTGCTCGCCCTGCGCGACACCGGCGACGGAGGGGAGCCGGAGCCGCGCGAGGAGGACGAAGCACGGGCGCGACGGCCGATCGAGCGATGCCATCCCTGTTCCCCAGGATCCCGCGAGCTGGCCACCGGTGTCCGGAATCGCGCGGGGCGGGAGGCGATCCGATGATCATCCACGTCGGCGGGCTCGGCATGTACGTGCCGTTCCCGCGCCGGATCCATGCCGGGTGGTTCGCCATCGGCTGCGCCGCGGTGCTGGCGTTCGCCGTCACGGTCATGCTCGTGGTGTCGACCAGCTGCGGGACCCGGGTCTCCACCGAGCCCGGCCCGCCGCCCACCCCACCACCCGTGGCGCTCGTCGAGCCGTCGACGGGCTGAGGGGTGTCCGCCGGAAACGCGAGGCCCCGCACCGGATTCGGTGCGGGGCCTCGCGCGTGCCGGGGTGGGGTGGCGGTCAGAACAGGGCCAGGGCGGCGATCAGGCCGGACAGGGCGATGGTCTGCAGGGCGACCCGAGCGTTGAGGATGCTGTCCCACTTGTCCTGCAGCGCACGGGCATCGGAGGGGATGACGCCGGTCTGTGCGGCCGCGGTCTGCGCGGTGTTGATCGGCTTGGCGATGAGGACGTAGCAGGCCAGCCAGGTGAGCAGGGCGGCGAGCGCGAGTCCGGCGGCCACCGCGGCGGCGGCCTGTCCGGCGGCGATCGCGCAGCCGAGGGCGAGGACAGCGGTGACGACGCCGCCGGCGCCGAAGATCGGCATGCGCTTGTCGCCGTAGTAGTGGCCCCAGCCGGCGCTGATCGTGACGGTCGCGTCGTCGAGGTGGTCGCGGTAGACGGACCGGGTAATGAGGGCGACGGACCAGTCGGTTCCGTAGACGACGGCATTGGCGAGGATCGCGAGGGCGACGAGGATCTGGCCGGTCAGGATGAACATCGGGGGCCTCTTTCGGCTGAAATCTAGCGGTGCTAGGAACTGAAGCAACGATAACAAGACTCCGGCTAGATTGTCTAGCGTCGCTAGAAACTTGTTCCCAGTCGACCGAACGGTCTGGAAATCGGACCCCGGTGGCATGCCTCACAACAACCAAGATCACACTGTGCTGTGAAGGTGCTCACATCTGGACGGCCGTCGGCGCGTCATGCACCGGTGGCCCGCATCACCCAAACAGTACGGGCGTTATGCAAAACTGCACGTCAGCGCTACCGGCGAGTAGATTCCACCGCTGCTATTAACAGGCAAATTTTGCAGGCTTAGCAAGATGCCGGTGAAAGCTAGCGGGGATTCACACTTGCAACAGGTAGACGGACATTTTTTCCTGTGCCATCGTGTGGAAGTACACCTCGCGGGCCTAGCAAGTCTGCAAATTGCCGCTCCAGCAGTGGTCGGACTTTCCTCAGAAGTTCGACTCGCGGGGCTTACCGAGACCGAACGAAGAAGTGGAGTCAGAGATGTCGAAGGTCGGCACCCCGAAGACCGCTGCGGAACTCCAGCAGGATTGGGACACCAACCCCCGCTGGAAGGGCGTCACCCGCAACTACACCGCCGAGCAGGTCGTGAAGCTGCAGGGCACCGTCGTCGAGGAGCACACCCTCGCTCGCCGTGGTGCCGAGATCCTCTGGGATCTCGTCAACAACGAGGACTACATCAACTCGCTGGGCGCCCTCACCGGCAACCAGGCCGTGCAGCAGGTTCGCGCCGGCCTGAAGGCCATCTACCTGTCCGGTTGGCAGGTCGCCGGTGACGCCAACCTCTCCGGCCACACCTACCCGGACCAGTCGCTGTACCCGGCCAACTCGGTCCCGGCCGTGGTGCGTCGCATCAACAACGCGCTGCTGCGCGCCGACGAGATCGCCAAGGTCGAGGGTGACACCTCGGTCGCCAACTGGCTGGCCCCGATCGTCGCCGACGCCGAGGCCGGCTTCGGTGGCGCGCTGAACGCCTACGAGCTGCAGAAGGCCATGATCGCCTCCGGCGCGGCCGGCGTGCACTGGGAGGACCAGCTGGCCTCCGAGAAGAAGTGTGGCCACCTGGGCGGCAAGGTGCTGATCCCCACCCAGCAGCACATCCGCACCCTGACCTCCGCGCGTCTGGCCGCCGACGTCGCCGACGTGCCGTCGGTGATCATCGCCCGCACCGACGCCGAGGCCGCCACCCTCATCACCTCCGATGTGGACGAGCGCGACCGCGAGTTCCTGGACGGCACCCGCACCGCCGAGGGCTTCTTCGGCACCAAGAACGGCATCGAGCCCTGCATCGCGCGTGCCAAGGCCTACGCCCCCTACGCCGACCTCATCTGGATGGAGACCGGCGTGCCGGACCTCGAGGTCGCGCGCAAGTTCGCCGAGTCGGTTCGCAGCGAGTTCCCGGACCAGCTGCTGGCCTACAACTGCTCGCCGTCCTTCAACTGGAAGGCGCACCTGGACGACGCCACCATCGCGAAGTTCCAGCGTGAGCTGGGCGCCATGGGCTTCAAGTTCCAGTTCATCACCCTGGCCGGCTTCCACTCGCTGAACTACGGCATGTTCGACCTGGCGCACGGCTACGCTCGCGAGGGCATGACCGCGTTCGTCGACCTGCAGGAGCGCGAGTTCAAGGCCGCCGCCGAGCGTGGCTTCACCGCCGTCAAGCACCAGCGTGAGGTCGGCGCCGGCTACTTCGACACCATCGCCACCACCGTCGACCCCAACACCAGCACCGCTGCGCTGAAGGGCTCGACCGAAGAGGGCCAGTTCCACTGAGCCATCACAGGTTCCGAGAACCTGTGCCCGGGGCGGTAGTCGCATCACAACCTCCGCCGTCCCGGGAACCCGAACCCGCCGGGAGGATCGGCAATTGTCCTCCCGGCGGTGTTCACCCGCCCTTCCCGTCGACAGCCCCGGCGGGGAGGGCATTTTCCTATAGCGTTTTTTGCACCACCGTTTTTCGAAGACCTTAAGAAGGCGCAGGGTCGGTTCGGTACGACGCCTTCATCCACAGCCACGACGGCCAAAGAGCAGGAGCGGGACCGTGAGCACAGAGAAGATTCAGCGCGTCGGCATCATCGGCGCGGGACAGATGGGTGCGGGCATCGCAGAGGTTTGCGCCCGGGCACACGTCGACGTCCTCGTCTTCGAGCAGACCCGCGAACTCGCCGCCGCCGGCCGCGCCCGCATCCTGCGGTCGCTGGACCGCGGGGTGTCCAGCGGCAAGATCACCGAGCGTGAGCGCGAGCAGACCGCCTGGCGGCTGCGCTTCACCAGCGACCTCGGCGACTTCGCCGACCGCCAGCTGGTGGTCGAGGCTGTCGTGGAGAACGAGGACGTGAAGACCGCGATCTTCAGCGAACTCGACAAGGTCGTCACCGACCCCAACGCGGTGCTGGCCTCCAACACCTCCTCCATTCCGATCATGAAGATCGCCGTGGCGACCAACAACCCGGAGCGGGTGGTCGGCATGCACTTCTTCAACCCGGTGCCGGTGCTGCCGCTCGTCGAGCTGGTCACCACCCTCAAGACCACCGAGACCGTCACCAAGCGCGCCGAGCAGTTCGCCGCCGACGTGCTGGGCAAGCAGGTCGTGCGTTCCGCCGACCGCTCCGGTTTCGTGGTCAACGCGCTGCTGGTGCCCTACCTGCTCTCGGCCATCCGGATGGTCGAATCCGGTTTCGCCACCAAGGAAGACGTCGACAAGGCCATGGTGCTGGGCTGTGCCCACCCGATGGGCCCGCTGGCGCTGACCGACCTGGTCGGCCTCGACACCGTGAAGTCCATCGCCGACTCCATGTACTCGGAGTTCAAGGAGCCGCTCTACAGCGCGCCGCCGCTGCTGATGCGCATGGTCGAAGCGGGTCTCCTCGGTAAGAAGGCCGGAGCGGGCTTCTACCAGTACAACCGCGCTTGAGTTCCTGATCCGCGCGGCGCTCGTGAGAGCGCCGCGCGTTCTCTACCCAGGTGCGCGTCGCCGGGCATGTGGCGGCGTCCACCTTCACCGGGCATAAGCTGCAAACAGGTCGATTCCGGCCCGCAGCTCGGAAGGAGTGTCCTTCTCATGGTCAACGTCGCCGACGGATTCGGGTCCAGCATTCTGGGTTACCCGCGGATCGGGCAACACCGCGAACTCAAGCGTGCACTCGAGTCGTATTGGCACGGCACGCTTTCCCGTGACGAACTGCTCGCGGTCGGGCGCGAGATTCAGGAGAGTCAGTATCTGGAGCTGGCTGCCACCGGGTTGACCCAGGTCCCCGGCAACACCTTCTCCTTCTACGACCACGTTCTCGACAACGCGCTGCTGTTCGGCGCGGTCCCGCAGCGGTTCGAGCCCTTCCGGGACGACCTGGACCCGTTGGACTTCTACTTCCTGATGGCTCGCGGCCGGCCCGATCTGCCGCCGCTCGAGCTGGTCAAGCTGCTGAACACGCCGTACCACTACCGGCAGCCGGAACTCGAGACCGACACCGAGTTCTCGCTGCACCCCGAAGCGCTGCTCGACGAGTTCGACCGCGCGAAGGCCGCGGGCATCGAGCTGCGTCCGGTGGTGCTCGGCCCGCTGTCGCTGCTGCTGCTGTCCAAGACCGGACACGTGCCCGGCGAAACCGAATTCGACAAGCTGGTGCTGCTCGACAAGCTGCTACCGGTGTACGAGGAACTGTTCGAGGTGCTCGCCAAGCGCGGCGCCACCTGTGTGCAGCTCGACGAGCCCTGTTTCACCAGCGACCGCTCGCCGTCCACCATGGAGCTGTTCGAGAAGACCTACCAGCGGCTGTCCAAGGCCCCGCTGCGTCCGCGCATGCTGGTCACCGGCTCGTACGGCGATTTCGGTGAGGCCACCGAAATCCTGTGCCGCACGGCGGTCGAGGCCATCGGCTTGGACCTGGCCAGCTACCGGGTCCGGCCCGAGGACCTGGCCGCCATCCCCGGCATCAAGCGCAAGCGGCTCTACGCCGGCGTCATCAGCGGCACCAATGTGTGGCGCGCCGACCGGTACGTGACGCTGGAATACCTCAACGCGCTCGCCCAGGTCTGCCCCGACATGGTGGTGTCCACCGGCGCCTCGCTGCTGCACGTGCCCTACGACGTGCTGCGCGAATACGAGCTGGAGGGCAATGTCGCCGACCGCCTCGCCTTCGCCAAGCAGAAGGTGCTGGAAGTGGTCTCGCTGGCCAAGGCGCTCACCGAGGGCCCCTCGGAGAAGTGGCGCAAGAAGCCGACCTCGGTGCACTTCAAGCAGAAGCACGCGGTGCGCCAGCGCGTCTACGCCGTGACCCCGCAGATGCGGGTGCGCGAACCGTACGAGACGCGAAAGCTGGCGCAGCAGGCCAAACTTCGGCTGCCGCTGGTGCCCGCCACCACGCTGGGCTCGTTCCCGCAGACCCCGACCGCCCGGCAGGCGCGCCACGACCTCGGTCAGGGCCGGCTGTCGTTCGACGAGTACCGCAAGCGCATCGAAGCCGAGATCGAGTCCACCATCCGGTTGCAGGAGGACATCGGCCTGGACGTGCTGGTGCACGGCGAGCACGAGCGCAACGACATGATCCAGTTCTTCGCCGAACAGCTGGACGGCATGGCCACCACCCACTTCGGCTGGGTGCAGGTGTACGGCTCCCGCTGTGTGCGGCCGCCGATCGTGTACGGCGACGTGGCCCGCCCCGAGCCGATGTCGGTGTCGTGGACGGCGTACGCGCAGTCGCTCACCGACAAGCCGGTCAAGGGCATGGTCACCGGTCCGGTCACTATGCTGGCCCGCTCCTTCGTGCGTCAGGACCAGCCGCTCTACGAGACCGCCGACCAGGTGGCGCTGGCCATCCGCGACGAGGTCGTGGACCTGGAGAAGGCGGGCATCGCCATCATCCAGGTGGACGAGCCGTCCATCCGCGAGCTGCTGCCGCTGCGCAAGAAGGGGCAGGCCGAGTACCTGCGCTGGGCGGTCGGCGCGTTCAAGCTGGCCACCTCCGGCATCAAGCCGGAGACCCAGATCCACACGCACATCGGCTATTCCAGCCGCGGCGACGTCGTGGCGGCCATCGAGGAACTCGACGCCGACGTCACCGCCATCGTCGCCACCCGCTCGATCGAATGGGTGCTGGAGGCGTTGAAGGAGGACTGCGCCGAGGGCCGCGGCCTCACCCACGGCGTCGGCCCCGGCGTCTACGAATCGCGGTCCGCGCGGATCCCGGACATCGACGAACTGGACGAGCTGCTCACCGCGGCCGCCGAGGCCGTCAGCCCGGAACGGCTGTGGGCCAACCCGGACGGCGGTCTCAAGACCCGCCACCACTGGCAGCTGGATCCGTCGCTGCGCAATCTGGTGGCCGCCGCCCGCCGGGTCCGCCGCCGCGCGGAAGCGGCCGCGGGCGAAACCGCCTGAGGCCGTAGCGTTCTCACCCCGGAACCCCGGTTCGATCCGCCGATCGGACCGGGGTTCCGCGCGTTCGCTGTCACGAATCGGTCACGACCAGAAGGGCGATCAGATACCGCCGGACCAGCAGGGAAAGTAGGTCCGCGGGCCTCCGGAATTGTCGGTGGGCCTCGCTAGGGTGTGGGCGTGAACCGCACGGACCGGCTCTACGCGATCGTCGAGGAGTTGCGGGCGGTGTCGCCGCGCCTGCGCACCGCACGGGAACTCGCCGCGCGGCACGGGGTGAGCGTGCGCACGGTCGAGCGGGACATCAGCGCGCTCCAGCAGTCGGGGGTGCCCATCTACGCCGATGTGGGGCGGCGGGGCGGGTACGCGCTGGAGAAGAGCATGTCGCTGCCGCCGCTGAACTTCACCGCGGCCGAGGCGGTGGCGCTGGCCGTCGCGGTGGCGCGCGCCGACGGCGGTCCGTTCGCCGACGCGGGGCGCAGCGCGCTGCGCAAGATCCTGGCCGCCATGTCCGCCCAGAACGCCGCCGCCGCAAGGCAATTGGCGTTGCGGGTGCGGCTGCTGGAATCGCCCGAGGCGATCGCGCCCATGCCGGTGCCGCCCGAGGTGGAGCAGGCCGTGGTGGCGCGGCGGGTGCTGCGCATCGAATACCTGGATCGGGCGGGCGTGCTCAGTGAGCGCGAGGTGGAACCGGTGGCCCTGTTGCACGGCGGCCGGGGCTGGTACCTGCTGGGCTGGTGCCTGTTGCGCGACGAACCGCGCAATTTCCGGCTCGACCGGATGAAGGCGATCGAGCTGACCGAGCGGATCGGGCCGGAGCGGTCCATCGAGACGTGCAGCCCCGCCGAGCCGGTGCACGAGATCCGGATGATCTCGCTCGGCTAGGTCCGGAAAACACCGACAAAAGATCGGGAAACACCGACAGGGGGTTGTCGCCGGGCGGCGAGATCGTGGTGGGGAACGAGAAATCCACGACGACCGCACGGGAGACAGCCATGACCACCCCGCCCTTCAACACCGTCGCCTGGTTCCAGGTCGGCAGCGACCAGCCCGACTCGGTGAAGACCTTCTACAACGGCCTGTTCGGCTGGAACTTCGCCCAGGACCCGGACCAGGACAGCGGCTACGACCTCATCACCTACCCGGGCAACGAGATGCCCGCCGGCGGCCTCGCGCACGTCGACGACGCCTCGGCCAACCACGCCATCTTCTACGTGCTGGTCCAGGACGTCGCCGCGACCCTGGCCGCGGCCGAGAAGCAGGGCGGCAAGGTGTTCCTGCAGCCCATGACCGCCAAGAACGGCCTGGTCTTCGCCGAACTGCTCGACACCTCCGGCAACCGCTTCGGCGTCTTCAGCCCGCCGCCCGCGAACTGAGCGGCGCCGGTCCCGCCCGTCGTACGGAGATAGCCTGTCCTGGACGTTGTTTCGAGACAGGAGTGTGGACCGTGGGCATGTTCGATCAGTTGAAGGACGCGGCGGGCAAGGCGGCGGAGCTGGCGGGCCAGCACGCCGACAAGCTGGAGCCATTGATCGACAAGGCCGGCGACGCGCTGGACCAGCAGACCGACGGCAAGTTCGCCGGCGCGGTGGACAAGGTGCAGGACGCCGCCAAGCAGGCCCTGCGCGAGCAGTCGGGCCAGTAGCCGTCGGTGAATCACGTGCGGCGCGGGGTATTTCGCAGCGGCCGGTGCGAAATGCCCCGCGGTGTCACATGGTGGCGGCGTCGATGACGAAGCGGTACCGCACGTCGGAGGCGATCACGCGCTCGTAGGCGTCGTCGATGCGGTCCGCGGGGATGACCTCGATCTCCGCGCCGATGCCGTGCTCGGCGCAGAAGTCCAGCATCTCCTGGGTCTGCGCGATGCCGCCGATCATGGAGCCGGACAGGGAGCGGCGGAAGCCCGACAGCACGGAGGCCCGGATGCTGTAGGGCTGGTCCGGCAGGCCCAGCGCCACCAGGCTGCCGTCCAGGCGCAGCAGCTTGAGGTAGTCCTCGATCGGCAGGTCGGCGGACACGGAGTTGATGATCAGGTCGAAGGCGCCGCGCAGCTGCTTGAAGGTGGCGCGGTCGCCGGTGGCGTAATAGTGGTGCGCGCCGAACCGGCGGCCGTCCTCCTGCTTGGACAGCGAGTGGCTGAGCACGGTCACCTCCGCGCCCATTGCGGCGGCGATCTTCACGCCGATGTGCCCGAGCCCGCCCATGCCGATGATGGCGACCCGCTTGCCGGGCCCGGCGTTCCAATGCCGCAGCGGCGAGAACAGGGTGATGCCCGCGCACAGCAGCGGCGCGGCCACATCCAGCCCGATGCCCTCGGGGATGGACAGCACGAAGTCCTCGGTCACCACGATCTGCGTGGAGTAGCCGCCGAGGGTGCGCCCGCCGGCCTGCTGTTCGGCGGACACGGGGGAGTTGTAGGTCCACACCGCGCCCCGGGTGCAGTACTGCTGCTCCCCGGCCACGCAGGGCTCGCACTCGCCGCACGAGCCGACCAGACAGCCCACGCCGACGCGGTCGCCGACCCGGTGCCGGGTCACCTCGGAGCCGACGGCGGCCACGATTCCGGCGATCTCGTGGCCGGGCACGCACGGGTAGGCGGTCCCGTGCCATTCGTCGCGGGCGGTGTGGATGTCGGAGTGGCAGATGCCCGCGTACTTCACGTCGATCAGCACGTCGTGGGGGCCGAGTTCGCGGCGCTCGATGGCGACCTTCTCGAAGGACCCGTCCGGGGCGTTCACGGCATAGGCGGTAGCGGTGCTCATGCAGTCATGCCTACTCCGGCATGCCCTGGAGCTCAAACCATCCGTCCGTTTTCCCACCCCGGCGCGCCGCGCCGACGGCCCCGCAATCGGTCGGCATGCTGGCGGAATGGCGATTCTGCTGGCCCTGTTGTCGATGTGCTCGACCCTGGTGGGCGGGCTGCTGGCGGTGCGCATCGGCGAGCGCAAGCGCCTGGTGCTGGGGCTGGCCGCGGGCGTCATGCTCGGTGTGGTGGCGTTCGACCTGATGCCCGAGGCGCTGGAGCTCGACGACAGCGAGGTGCTGGGGGTGCCGGTGCCGCTGCTGGCCGCGGTGGTCGGCTTCTTCACCGTGCACGTGATCGAGCGGTCCATGGCGATCCACACCGGCTACGAGGACGAATTCGTCGCTCACCAGCACAATCACGACTTCAGTTCGCTGGGGCTGATGGCCGCGGGCGGGCTGGTCTTCCACAGCACGCTCGACGGTCTGAGCATCGGCTTCGGTTTCCAGGCGGGCGCGGCGACCGGTGTGGCGGTGGCGATCGCGGTCATCTGCCACGACTTCGCGGACGGATTCAACACTTTCACGCTGACCACGCTGTACGGCAATGCCCGCAAGCGCGGCCTGATCATGCTCGGGCTGGACGCGGCCGCGCCGGTGATCGGCGCCGTGATCGGCACGGTGGTCCGCGTCCCATCCGGACTGGTCGGACTGTTCTTGGGTTATTTCGCGGGCTTCCTGCTGTACCTCGCCACGGCCGATATCCTGCCCGAGGCACACGCGGGCAAACCGGCTCGGGGACCGCTGGTGTGCACCCTGGCCGGGGTGTTGTTCATGCTGGGCGTCGCGGCACTCAGCCACTGAATGCGCAACGGGCCGGGGAAATGCTGGTACACCGGTAGAGAGACACTTGCTCGAGCCGGCGGGCGAACCGCAATCGGGAGGGTCCGTGGACAGCGACAGACGCGGTGGCGGCGGCCGGGTGCTCGCGCTGATCGTGGTGGTCGTACTCGGCATCACCGGATTCCTCGGCTACCGCGGCGAACTGCCCCGCTGGCCCTTCGGCGACCAGATCGCCACCGCCGGACTGACCGGCCCGCCGCTGCCTCCGCTGGACGTCACCCTGGTCTCGCGCGTCGCGGAACCGGCGCTGGTCAACATCACCGCGGGCATCCGCCCCTACGGCATGGGCGCGGCCGGATCCGGCATCGTGCTCAGCGCCGAGGGGGAGGTGCTCACCAGCCATCACGTCATCAAAGGCGCTGACACCGTGACGGTTTCGGATGTCGGCACCGGCGCCGTCTACACCGCCGTCGTGGCCGGATACGACGCCATGGCCGATATCGCCCTGCTGGATCTGCAGGGCGCGGGCGGGCTCCCGGTCGCCCGGATCGGCAGTTCCGCCCCGCTGCACGTGGGCGACGACGTGCTGGCCATCGGCAATGCGGGCGGCACCGGATCGCCGACCGCGGTGGGCGGGCCCATCACCAATCTGGATTCGTCCATCGTGGCGCGCAATTCGGCCGACCTCACGCGGAAGTCGTTGCGCGGCATGATCGAGGTCGCGGCCGCGGTCGCCGCCGGGCAGTCCGGCGGCGCGCTGGTGGACCGCTACGGCTCGGTGATCGGGGTCGTCACCGCCGCCTCCGGCGAGGCGGCGAAGGCGGTGGGCAAGGGGCCCAACGGGTACGCGGTGCCCATCGACACCGCCATGGGCGTGGTCCGCCAGATCCATTCCGGCACACCGACCGACACCGTGCACATCGGCCCCACCGCCACCCTCGGCATCCTCACCTCCGACGCGCAGCCGTCCCCGCAGTCGGGGGCGCCGGCGGGCGCGCGCATCGACGTCGCCATCTACGGACAGCCCGCCTACGAGGCCGGGCTCGCCGACGGCGAGGTCATCACCGCCGTCGACGATCGCCCCATCACGGGCTCACAAATGCTGAAAGCCGCACTCAACGCCCATAAACCGGACGATGTGGTGCGGCTCGAGATCAGCGAACCGGGCGGGGCGCGCCGGACGGTGAATGTGACCCTCACCGTCGGCCCGCCGAACTAGCCCCGGCCGATCAGAACTTGCTGTTCCAGTACGACTGGAACTGGACGTACACGATCAGGATGACCACCGCGTAGAACACGGCGACCAGCGTCCATCGCCACTCCGCGACGATCTGTGCCACTCCGCGCCCGCGCCCGAACATCAGGCCCGTCACGATGGCGAGCATGGCCGGGGTTACGACCCAGACCACCATGCACCACGGGCACAGCGCGTGGATCCGGAAGGTCGCGTCCCAGACCAGCCAGCCGATCGCGGCCACACCGAGCAGCAGGCCCAGCCACAGACCTCCGACGAACCAGCGCGGCAAGGAGATTCCGCATACCAGCAGTACGCCGATGGTGACGGCCACCGAGAAGCCCACGACACCGATGATCGGATTCGGGAATCCGAACAGCGACGCCGTCTTGTCCGCCATCACCGTGGTGCACGACAGCGTCGAGTCGATCGTGCACGACGGCCGGTAGCCGGGTTCGGTGAGCGACTTGAACTTCTCGACCAGCAACGTGACCGAGGCCCCCCAGCCGATCAGCGCGGCCAGCAGCAGCGGCCACGCCGATCGGGGTCCCGCGGAGATCATCACTTGCTCGCGTTCTCGATCACCGAGGTCATGCCGCCGGAGGACATGAGGGCCTGGGAGTCGGACACCTGGGTGCCGTTCACGTACACCGTCGGGGTGGACTTCACACCGGTGGCGAAGACCTTGTCGGTCTGCTGCTTCACCCAGGTGGTGTACTTGCCGTCCTTGATGGCCTGGGCCACAGCCGGATCGGTGTACCCGGAGTCCTTGGCGATCTTGATGAGCTGGTCGTCGCTCATGCCGTTGCCGCCCTCCTTGGGCTGGTGCTCGTACATGGCGGACAGCCAGGCCTGGAACTTCGACGGGTCGGCCTCGTACATCACGTACGCGGCCGCGGCCCCGCGGGTGGAGAACTGATTGCCGTTGGAGGCGCGGTCGAGGAAGGTGATGATGTTGTAGTCCACCACCGCCTGGCCGCCCTGGACGGCCTTGACCAGCGCGTCGGCATTGGCCTTCTCGAACATGTTGCAGGCGGGGCACTGCACGTCGGCGACCACGCGCACGGACACCTTCTGCTTGCCCGCGGGCGCGGGGGCGGCGGCGTTGTCGATCCGGATCGCGCCCTCGGGGGTGAGGTTCGGCGGCACCAGCGCGGCCTGCTCGGCATTCCAGTGGAACGTGTTCGAGCTCTCGGCGGCCTTGTCGTCGTTGTGCTTGCGCGTCGCCAAGGTGATGCCGATGCCGGCGATCAGGCCGAGCAGGACGACGGCCACCGCCACTTGAATGAGGATCCTGCGGTTGCGGTCGGCCTTGGCCGCCTGCGCCAGCGGGTTCCGACCCGGTTTGTTGCTCACCTCTGCGCTCACCACACCTTCCGTAGTCACGACATGTGCGGGCCCATCTTCACCCGCGAACCTGAGAGAAACCAGCAAGCGGGCGTGTGGGGGACAGGGATCACGCCCGCGCGAGGCGCTTCTTCTGCTCGTCGATATCGAACCCGGCCGGCGGCCAGTCCAGTTTCAGGCCCTGCAGGGCGTCGATCAGCAGTTCCGTGACGGCCAGCCGGGCGTACCACTTGGAGTCGCAGGGCAGCACGTACCAGGGGGCGTAGTCGGTGTTGGTGCGATCCAGGACCGCCTGGTACGCCTCTTGGTACTGCGGCCAGTAGCCGCGCTCGTCGATGTCGGCGGGATTGAACTTCCAGTACTTGTCGGGGCGTTCCAGCCGCTGCATGAGCCGCTTCTTCTGCTCGTCGAGGGAGACGAACATGGCGACCTTCACCACGGTGGTGCCGTCGTCGACGAGTTTGCGCTCGAACTTGTTGATCTCGTCGTAGCGCTTGCCCCACACGTCCGGCGGGACCAGCTCGTGCACCCGCACCACCAGCACGTCCTCGTAGTGCGAGCGGTCGAACACGCCGAGCTGCCCGCCGCGCGGCAGCTGCTTGCGGATCCGCCACAGATAGTGGTGTTTGCGCTCCTCGGCGGTCGGCACCCCGAAGGCCGCGTGATCCACGCCCTGCGGGTCGACCGAGCCGATCACGTGCCGGACGATGCCGCCCTTGCCCGCGGTGTCCATGCCCTGCAGCACCAGCAGCACACTGCGGGTGTCGCCGGAGCGGCCGTTGGCGTAGAGCTTCTCCTGCAGATCCGACAGCACCGAGCGGCGCTCCTCGAGCAGGGCCTCACCGGCACGCTTGTCGCCCTTGAAGCCCGGAGTCGTGGACGGATTCAGGTCCGCGACCGAGATGCCGTCGGCGCGTAGCGCCTTGGTGACCGGTTTGGACCAGGATGTCGCCTTCGCCATTCGTCATGCGTAGCACGCGGCGTGGTTTCCCGCAGGCAACCGCGCCGAATCACACCCGGGCCAGGTGCACCAGCTGGGCGGCCAGTTCCTCGTCGGTGACCGGGGTCAGCGTGAGATCGGCGGCCGTGGTGAGCAGGTAGCGGCCGTCGCCGGAGAAGTCGAGCCAGGTGCGATGCCGGGTCGGCGGCGAGAGCGGATTCGCCGGTTCCACCGAGACGGTGATGAAGCCGCGCCCGTCCACGGGCTCGCGCAGTTTGCGGCGGAAGCGATCCGCTTCCTCCCCGGCTCCGGCGGCGTCGGGATACAGCACGGCCTGCTGGGGTTCGCGCAGCGTGTCCAGCCGTCCGGGCGGCGCGGATCCGATGATCTCCACCAGCTCCCGTCCCAGATGCTCGGCGGGACACAGGGATACGGTCACCGCGTCCGGCATCGAGACCAGGATCCCGGCCCGCTGCTGGCCCACCGCCGCGAAGGCGAGAATGCGCCGGGCGCCGGGCCGGGCCGTGCGTTCGCCGTAGAGGGTGACGGTCGTGGTGTCGGTGCGGGCGCACAGCGCCAGGGCGGCGGCCAGGTCCGGATCGGTGCGGCGCAGGTGGCGCGGCATCGGCGCGCCCAGCGCCAGCGGGCCGAATCGCGATGCGCCGCCGGGGTTCTCGGTGGCCGGGGGGCTCGTGTCGAGCGGGTAGGGACGGCGTTCCAGATCGGTTTCGCGGGTCCAGATGATCGCGAACTCGTCCGGGGTCAGGATCCATTTCACGTGGCCGACCCCCCTTTCTCGGTAACCACCTCCGTCCCGCCCGCGACCCTACCGGAGAGATTCTGCGGGTGCTGGTCGTCGCGCTCGACCGCAGTTCGTGACCTGTCGCATTCGGGCGGAGGATTTCTATCGGACCGGCGGTCCCGCGAACGGCAGCACGACCGTGCAGGACACCGGCCGGGCGTGTCCGGGATCGAGGGCATTGAGCACCACCCGCACCGCCACCGGATCGGCGGGCAGTTCGAAGTGCTCGGTGTAGTCGGTCGCGCACAGGTCCTGCAGCACCACATTGTCGACGTTCGGACCGTCGAGCAGGCCGGTGGTCCAGGGGGTGGCGATCTCGTCGTAGCGGGACACCACCGTGGTGAACCGGATCGCGGGGGCGATGGCCGGGTCCGGGTTCAGGTCCACCGCGATTCGCGAACCGGGCGACAGCTGGCAGGGACCGCACTGCGCCGCCAATTCCATTCCGGGTGCGGTGGATTCGAGCAGCGGTTGCAGGCTCGCCAGACCGCTCACCGTCGAGCCGTGCAGCGGCGCGGCCAGCGCCACGTAGTGGTCGATCTTCGGAGCCGCGCCGAGGTGGTTCAGGGCGAAGAAGGGGACCGCGCCGCCCATCGAATGGCCGACGAGATCGACCTTGTCCGAACCGGTTTCGGCGCGCACCCGGTCGATGAAGTCGGAGATCTGCCGGGCGCTGGTCTCGACCGGCGTCACCGCGCCCATGATCGGTCCGAGCGCGCCCGTGCCGTAGGTCGTGGTGAAGACGCAGTATCCGGCGTTGACGAGCACCGGCGACAGGGTGTTCCAGCCGACGGTCTCATTGCCCAGCCCGTGCAGCAGGACGACCGGATTCGGGTGCGCCGCGGTCGGTGTGCAGGACCAGTCGTTCGCGCCCGGCGGCGGCTGCCCCGGCGCGGTGAGCTCGGCGGCCAGCCCGCCGAAATAGCTGTACGACGGATCGGGCTGGTCGGCGGTGGCCGGGCCGGTGAGGGCGCCGGCGCACAGGCTCGCGGTGAACAAGGCGGCGAGGGTGAGACGGCCGGTGGCCGATCGCGACATGGATGCTCCCGGTGTTCGTGGCGGTCGTACGCCCGGCGCCCCCAGCGCGCCGGGCATGACCGACCGGTCGGTCATAGGCTAGCTCGCGATGTACCCTCGGGGAAAGCCTCGGCCCAGGAAAGGATTTCGGCCATGCCACGACCGGCGGAACCCGGCCGCAACGCCCTGCTCGACGCGGGGGCCGACGTGGCCGCCCGCACGGGCCTGGCCGGACTGTCCGTGAACGCCGTCGTGCAGGCGGCGGGGATGGCGAAAGGCACCTTCTACCACCACTTCCCGGATCGCCGCAGCTACGTGGTGGCCCTGCACCGGCGCTATCACGACGAGCTGACCACCTTGGTCCTCGCCGCCATCGGCGAGCTCGAGCCGGGCCCGGCCCGCCTCCACACCGGCCTCGCCGCGTACCTCGACGCCTGCCTCGCGACTCGCGGCACGAAGGCCTTCCTGGCCCAATCCCGCACCGACGCGGACCTGCTCGACGAGGTGACGGCCCGCAATCAGCTCGTGGCCGCCATGATCGCCCCCGATATCGAAACGCTGGGCTGGGGGAATCCTCCCGCCGTGGCACATCTGGTGATCGCCATGGTCGCCGAGATCGCGCTGGCCGAACTGTATTCCGGCGCGGCCCGCCCCGACCTCCGCGTCGCGCTCACCGCGTTGATCGACCGCACCGCGGGCTGACCGGGGCTCACCGCTCGCCGTCGGCGAGCCCCGTCACGGCCGCGTCGAATCCTTCGGTGGCCGCTCGAATCGCCGTGGCCCGCACCGTCTCCGGGGCCGCGCCCGCCAGGATGGCGCGGCGGATCTCGGCGTGCAGTGCGCGATCGAGGCCCGCGAGAGCTGCCGCGACGAGCCGCGGCACGGGATCGTCCGCACCCGCGCCGGTGGCCTCGGCCAGTACCTCGGCGAGGGTGTTCTCGGTCTGCTCGCCGAGTCGCAGCAAGCGTGCTCGCAGTGCCGGGCTGTCGTCGATCAGCTGCCAGAAGGTGGCGGCGGCGGGCGCGAGGCCGAGCGTCGGATCGTCCCGGCGCACCCGGTCGAGGAAGGAGCGCCGCACCGCCGCCGCGGCCGACTCGCCCGGTTCGCGATCCCGCACCGCCGCCGCGAGCCGGTCCACGACCTCGTCCTGACGGTCGAAGAACAGGTCCTCCTTGGTCGGGAAGTAGTTGAACGCGGTATTGACCGACACGTTCGCCGCCCGCGCGACCTCCGCCACGGTGACCTTGTCGAACCCCTTCTCCGCGAACAGCGCCATGGCCGCGTCGGCCAGTGCGGTCCGGGTGGCGGCCTTCTTCTCCTCGCGCAGTGCCAACGATCGCTCCTTCCGGTCGCGGCCAGTATAGGTGTGACACTAAAAATGGTGTGACACCAAAATTCTAGGTACGGTCGGGGCATGACTCTCGGATTCGGCATCTACGCGGGCGGGCTCGGCGGCGACCAGTACGGCAATGTCACCCCCGGACCGCCGGAACGGACCGACCGCATCGCGGCCGCCCTCGACGAACTGCACGGCGAACACCCGTTCGTGGTGCGCGGATACGTCCTGTACAGCGATGCGCGCGGCGGATTCCAGGAGGCCCCGCCACGGCCGTGGCAGTACGCCGGGGCGCGTCGGACCCTCGATCTGGCGGTGTGTTTCCACGAGCCCGGCGACGACCTCACCGGCTGGCTCGCGTTCCTGCTCGAGCAGATTCGCGAGTACGGGCCGGTGCTGTCCTCGCTGCAGATCGCGCAGGAGCCCAACCACGCCGGCCCCGGCGGCAACGGCGACTTCCCGCAGGTCCGGCGGGCCGTGGTCGAGGGAGTGCTGGCCGCTCGCGCGGAGGTGGATCGGCTCGGCCTCGCGGTGCGCATCGGCTGCAACGCGGCGCCGGCCTTCGATCCGGGGCAGGAGTACTGGACGGACCTCGGCCGCCTGGGCGGCCGCGAATTCACCGACGCGCTGGACTATGTCGGGCTGGACTTCTTCCCCGACGTCTTCCGGCCGCTACCGGCCTCGGAATTGGAAGCTGCCGCCACGGCGGTGCTGAGGGGCTTCCGGCGCGACAGCCTCGCCGCCGCGGGCATACCAGCCACGACACCCATCCACATCAGCGAAAACGGTTGGGCCACCGGGCCGGGACGGTCCTACGCGCGGCAGGCCGAGGTGCTCGAGACCGTGGTCGAGCTCGTCGACGGCCTGGCCGACGAACTCGGCATCACCACCTACGAGCACTTCGGCCTCCGCGATTCGTACAGCGACCAGGGCGATATGAACCTCGAATTCGGGCTTCTGCGTTCGGATTACACGCCGAAGCCGGCCTTCGAGAAGTATCGCGAGCTGATCGCGAAGTACAGCGCCCCGGCGTGACCGCCGAGCCCGGTCAGACCGGGGTGACCTCGATGGTGATGTCGGCGGTGCGCAGTCGCTCGGTCAGCGCGTCACCCATGGCCGAGGCGGGGGTGAGGATGCCCGCCAGCTCCGGCAGGTCGTCGAAGGCCAGGCAGAGACCGGCCTGGCCGAGCATGACCGAGGTGGCCTGGTAGCCGGGGTCGCCCTTGCCCGCGAAGGTGCACTCGTACTTGGCGCCCGAGGTGGTGTGGGCGAAGGTGCGCATGGTGAACCAGCCACTGCGGCGGGCCTGCTCGCTCGGACCGGTGCCCGGCGCGGGCACGATCCGGTCGAGCAGCTTGCGGCCCAGCGCCACCCGCGACAACACCGCGCCGGTCGCCATGGTGGCCACGATGCCGCCCGCGATACCGGCGGCGACCAGCGGCGAGGTGGCCGACGAGCCCGCGCTCATCACCTCGCGGTAGCGGAAGTTCTTGCCGTACGGCCAGCCCAGCAGGCCGTTCGAGCGGCGCACCACCTTGCTGTTGTGCGCGCCCATGATGAATGTCGCCACCCAGCCGTTCAGGCTCGGGTCGATGTCCGAGGCCCGGGACCACGCCTGGTCGGACTGGCGGCCGACATCGGGTTCCATGGACTTGTCGGGACTCAGCGAATACGGGTGCGACATGACCGACGCCTTGGCCGGATCCGCGGCGATGGCCTCCATCATGGCGCGCCCGGAATCGATGGTGCCGCCGCTCATTCCGCCCTTGAGCCACGCCACCAGGGTGACGTCGGTGAGCTCACCGGCATTGTCGTCGACGCTGCGCTTGTAGAGCTGGTACACGCTCAGATCCGACGGGATCGAGTCGTAGCCGCAGGAATTGACGATCTTCGCGCCGGTCTCGGCGGCCTTGTCGCCGAACCGGTCGATGCATTCGCGGATGAACAGCGGCTCGCCGGTCAGATCGGCGTAGTGCGTGCCGTTCTCCGCGCACGCCTGGACCAACGGGAACCCGTAGCGCAGGTACGGACCCACGGTCGTGACGACCACCTTGGTCCGCGCCGCCAGCGCGTTCAAGCTCTCCTGATCCGTCGAATCCGCCTGCACCAGCGGCCATTCCGCGGCGAGCGGGCCGAGTTCCGCGCGGACGGCGGCCAGCTTCTCCAGCGAGCGGCCGGCCAGCGCGATACGCGCGCCCGCGGGCGCCGCCTCCACCAGATACTGCGCGGTCAGCTTCCCCACGAAGCCGGTCGCCCCGAATAACGCTATGTCGAATTCCCTTGCGGCCACAGGTCTCACCAATCTGTTCCTGGGGGTTCGGGGGCGAAGCCCCAGAGAGCCCCGCGAGTTGGGGTTGTCACGCCTTGGCGGCGCGCTTGCGGGGCTTCTTGGTGGGTGCCCCGGTGGTGGGCGTGGGAGCCGGTCGGCTCGCCAGCCATTCGTGATGGGCGCGGCCGAGTTCGGTGACCGGGTCGTCCCCGTACAGCCACTCGCGCGCGATGCGATGCCAGTTGCCGGTCGCTTCCAGCTGCCCGAGCATGCCGAAGGTCAGGAAGTCGGCGCGGCGGGAGAACAGGTGCTCGGGCGGCAGATTCTGTTGTTTCATGCCCTCGAAGTCGGTGGCCCGCGGGTCCACCGCGAGGACGAAGGCGCCCGAGGCCAATTCCGGGGTGATGGTGAGTTCCTCGTCCACCAGCGCCCATTCACACGCGGCGAGCACGTATTCCAGGCATTCCTCGGGCGTGATCTCCTCGGGCGACTCGATGACGCCGCGCTGCACCATGAGGTCGCGCAGGTCCTCGGCCCGCTCCTCGGCGGCCGCGCGAATGCAGACGGCCTCGAAGCGCACGTGTTCGGGATCCATCCGGTTGTAGAGCCCGAAATCCAGGAACGCGACCCGGCCGTCGGGGCCGAGCAGCAGGTTGCCGGGGTGCGGGTCGCCGCAGAACTCGTTGAAGGTGAACAGCGAGCCCACGTAGAACCGGTAGATGATCTCGCCGATCCGATTCCGTTCGGCGGCGGGCATTTCCCGGATCTCCTCGAAGCCGCGGCCGGGGAAGTACTCGCTGACCAGCACGCGGGTGGTGGACAGTTCCGGGTAGGTGGTGGGCACCACGATGAACGGGTGCCCGGCGAACAGGTCCGAGATCTGCTTCTGGGTGGTGGCCTCGGCGACGTAGTCGAGTTCGCTCTCCAGGTTCAGCCGCAGCTCGTCGAGCACGGCCGGGGTCACCCAGGGCATGGCGGACTGCAGGATGCGGCGGAACATGGCCAGGTTCTTGAGGTCCGCGCGCACGGCGGTGTCGATGCCCGGGTACTGCACCTTCACCGCGACCTCGCGGCCGTCGTGCAGGGTCGCCTTGTAGACCTGCCCGATCGAGGCGGCGGCGACGGGTTCGGGATCGAATTCGGCGAACACCTGCTCCAGCGGCTGCCCGAAGTCCTCCTCGATGACCGCCCGCATCACGTCGAACGACACCGAGGGCGCGCTGTCGCGCAGCACCGCGAGCCGCCGCTGGAACCGCTCCCGATGCTCGGGCGGCACCAGGTCCAGATCCAGCACCGACAGCATCTGCCCGAGCTTCATGGCGACGCCCTTCATGGTGCCCAGCACCATGACCATCTGCTCGGTGGCCCGGATCATGGATTCCTCGGCCATCCGGGCGCGCACCGCCTCGGATCTGCCGCGCATGGAGCGTCGGGTCTTCTGGGCGCGCAAGGCATTACCGGCTACAGCGATTCCCAGCTTCGTCCCCCGCGCGAGCCTGGATGTGGGCAGCTCTTTCGCCATCAGTGACCCTCCATGGGAGCCAACACCCCCGTTGGTGCCGACATGGCGGAAGCCCTGTGATGTGAGCGTCTCAGAGGGTGCGCTCCGCCGACCTCAGACTAACCACACTGGGAACTCCAGTGCTAGCCGTCAGCTAGCACTGTTTTGGTTGTTCTCCGCATCGGGTAGCACGTGGGGGCGCGAGTTGAAGTAATGGCGGTCGCCGCCCGCGCGGACCATGCCCTCGATGGCGCTCCAGGCCATCATGGTGAGGTAGTCGAGCATTTCCTCGCTGGACATGGTGCGGTTGGAGATCCACCAGTCCGTCGCCAGCTGCACGCCGCCGACCAGCACGTAGGACCACAGCATGGCGCCTTCGGTCTGCAGGCCGCGGTCGAAGGACTTGTCGATGATGACCGCCGAGACCACCTGCGCGAACAACTTCTCGAAGTCGGCGAGGGTGGAGGTGTCGGTCGCCGCGCCGTTGCCCATGATGAACCGGTACACATCGGTGTCCGAATCCACGGTGTGGACGTACGCCGCCAGCGTGTTGCGGACCAATTGGTATTCGTCGAGGTCGTCGCTGATGGCGCCGTAGATGCGCGGCATCAGGGTGGTCTCGATGAACCGTTCCATGGTGGCGCGGGTCAAATCCTGCTTGTCCGAGAAATACCGGTAGAGCACGGTTTTGGAGACGCCGATCTCGGCGGCGATCTCGTCCATTCCGGCATCGCCGCCGCGCTTGCGGATGGCGGCGAGGGTGCCGTCCACCAGTTCTTCGCGTCGGTCGATCTTGTGCTGCTGCCAGCGACGTTTGCGACCGTCCACACGACCCCCGCGTGGACCGGTGGCAGCCTCGACGGCTGCACTCACGCTGCCTTTGGTGGTCACGCTGCGTTGGCTCCTTGTTCGCGTCCTGGGCCTGGGCCTATTCAGCTTAAGCCTCCCATGCTGTGGATCGCCGCCGTTCGGGAAGGGCCCGGTGGCGGGGAGTCCGTCACATCACGCGCCAGAATGGAAGTCATGGAGCAACCTACCGGCAGTGCCGGGGTACTCGAGCAGACCGAGCCGAAGCCGATGAAGACCATGCCCACCGGCGGCGGAGCGTTCGCCGATCTCCTGGACGAAGAGGGTAAGAAGCGCGAGCTGTGGCGGATGAAGGCCATCGCGACGGGCTTCCTGGCCGTGGCCACCGTCATCTACATCGTCTGCGCGTGGATCAGTTCCCGCGGCGGGGGCGGGGAGTGGGTGGGCTACGTCAAGGCCGCCTCCGAGGCGGGCATGGTGGGCGCGCTGGCCGACTGGTTCGCCGTCACCGCCCTGTTCCGGCATCCGCTGGGTCTGCCGATCCCGCACACCGCGATCATCCGCAAGAAGAAGGATCAGGTGGGTGAGGGCCTCGGTGACTTCGTGCGCACCAATTTCCTCTCGCCCGACGCCGTCGCCGTCAAGGTGAATTCCGCGCAGATTCCGTTGCGGCTGGGCCGGTGGATGGCCGAACCGGCGAACGCGGAACGGATCTCCGACGAGAGCGCGACGATTCTGCGCGCGGTGATCGGCGTGTTGCGCGACGAGGACGTCGAGCAGATCATCGACCAGACCATCGTGAAGCGGATCGCGGAACCGCTGTGGGGCCCGCCCATCGGCAAGGTCCTCAACGAGTTGATCGCCGACAACCGGCAGGCCCCGCTGCTGGACCTGCTGGCCGAGCGCGCGCACCAGTGGGCGCTGGACTCGCAGGAGACCCTCGACCGCATCGTGAACCGGGACGCGCCCTCGTGGGCCCCGAAATTCGTGAATTCGCTCCTGGCCGAACGCATTTATCGCGAGCTGGTGGAATTCACCTGGAAGGTGCGGACCCAGCCCGATCACGAGGTGCGGCTGGCCGCGAATCGCTTCCTCGAGGAATTCGCCCACGATCTGCAATTCGACGAGGCGATGATCGAGAAGGCGGAAAAGATCAAGACCGAGCTGATGGGCCGGCGCGAGGTCACCGGGATGGCGCAGGCCACCTGGCGCGCGGCCAAGCGGGTGATCCTGGAATCGGCCGACGATCCGAATTCGACCTTGCGGCGCAAGGTGTCGGAGAACGTCCTGCAGTTGGGCGAGCGGTTGTCCTCGGACCCGGCGATGCGCGATCAGGTGGACGGCTGGCTGGAGCGGGGCGTCCGTTACCTGGTCGCCAACTACGGCGCCGAGTTCGCCGGTCTGGTCAGCGACACGGTGGCGCGCTGGGATGCCGAGGAGGCTTCGCGCAAGATCGAATTGGCGGCCGGCAAGGACCTGCAATTCATCCGTATCAACGGCACCGTCGTGGGTTCGCTTGCGGGCCTTGTGATCTACACCGTTTCGCATTTGCTGTTCAATGGCTGAACAATTGACCAATTGGCGCTTCGGTTGAAGCGCTGAGTGTTTGCCGACCTGGCATCGATAAGGCGTGCTAACAGAGCGCTTGCAAGAGTTAGCACCCCGTCCTAGAATTGGCCCCACAACCGCCGGAAGGTGAGTGATGAAGCACGATCCCGAGGTTCCCGAACCGATCGACGGCGACGCGGCGGAGACGTCCGCCGCCGGAGACCGGTCGGGCCGCGTAGCCAACGCGGCTCACGACATCGGGGGCTTCATTCGGTCGCAACGCGAGGCCGCCCAGGTCTCGCTGCGGCAGCTCGCAGCGCTGGCGGGGGTGAGCAATCCGTACTTGAGTCAGATCGAGCGCGGACTGCGGAACCCGTCCGCCGAGGTACTCGCGCAGATCGCCAAGGGTCTGCGGGTCTCCTCGGAGGTCTTGTACATGCGGGCCGGGTACCTCGAGCAGAGGCCGCACGGCCCGGTCCGGGATGCCCTGCTGGCCGACAACGGTCTGACCGAACGTCAGAAGCAGGTCCTCCTGGACATCTATGAATCGTTTTGCCGGGAGAACCAGGCTAACGAGGACAGAGGGGACGCAACGGAGCTAATGGGGGGCGTTCCCGGGGGAAACAGGGACAACGAGGTTCCGCACCGCACAACCGAAGTTCCGCCACGCCAGGAGAGCGAACCATCATGACCGAATCGAATCTGACCGCCACCGTCACCAAGCCGATCTACGCCACCGTCGGTGCCGGCGACGCCCTCTACGCCGTCGTGACCGACGCCGTCTCGCAGATCCGTGAGCGCGCCAACTCCGCAGACGTGCAGGGTCGCATCGAAGAGGCCCGCGAGCGCTTCGCCAATCTTCCCGCCGACCTGCAGGAGCAGGCCGAGACCCTGCGCCAGCGCGTGCAGGCGCTGCCGTCCGAGCTGCCCGAGGATCTGGCCGAGCTGCGCGAGAAGGCCACCCCCGAAGAGCTGCGCAAGCTGGTCGACCAGTACTACCACCAGCTGCTGGACTTCTACGCCGACCTGGCCGCCCGCGGCGAGGAGACCGTCGAGAAGCTGCGCGCCAACCCGGCCTTCGAGGACCGCATCGAGCTGGTCGAGACCCGCTACAACGACCTGCTGGCCCAGACCCAGGACGTGCTGGGCAAGGTCAGCGACCAGGTCGGCCCGTACCTCGGCTTCACCGCCAAGGAGGAGGCCCCGGCCGACGAGACCGTCGACGCCGAGGTCGTGGACGTGACCACCGAGACCGCTCCGGTCGAGGACGAGGCCCCCGCCGCCAAGAAGGCCGCTCCGGCCAAGAAGGCCGCGCCCGCCAAGAAGGCTGCCCCGGCCAAGAAGGCCGCCCCGGCCAAGAAGTAGGTCTTCGCGTTCCGCGAAAGAGCTTGTCGCCCTCGCGCACTCCGGTGCGCGGGGGCGACGCTCGTTTACGGGGCAGTGCCGCTGGGTTCCGGAGGTCGTGCGGATTCGTGTCGTGCCCGGAAGTCGCGGTGGCCGGGTCGTCGCTCCTATGATGGTGGCGTGATGGGAATACCCGGACTGATTCTGTGGGTCTTGTGGCTGGCCGCGATGGGCATGACCGTGTTCGCCCTCGTGCACGCGATTCGCCAGCGTCCGGATGCCTTCACGGCCGTGGACAAGCTGACCAAGCCGGTGTGGATCGCCATTCTGCTGGCGTCGCTGGGCGGGTTGCTGCTGGGGCAGACCGCGGTCGGGTTCCTCGGTATCGCGGCGGTGGTCGCGACCGGCGTCTACCTGGCCGATGTGCGACCCAAGGTCGACGAGATCCAGCGCGGGCCGCGCTGGTAGCTGTTCCTCCGAGTTTCGGCCGTCACCCGGCTCACCGGGTGGCGGCCTTTTTTGTGCGCTCGATTCCGATTGGGGACTTTTCGGGTGCTTGCACTAGCTAGCACCTGGTACTCCGGGTTACTGTATCTGTCAGTAACACAAAGGAGTGTCCTATGCGGGCAACGCTGCCTCACCCTGCGGACCTCGGCCGGAAGGTCCGTGACCTGGTGCTCGCGCACCGGGCCGACCTGCGCACCCGGACCTACGGCACCGCGGATCTGAATCCGCCCGCCGGACCCTACGAGGTCCTGCCGGTCACCGCCTCCGACGGCGCCCGGCTGCGGGTGCACGCCTACGGTCCCGCCGACGGCGATGTGATCGTGCTGGTGCACGGCTGGACCTGCTGCCTCGAGTACTGGAATCCCCAGATCAACGCCTTCGCCGGTGAATACCGCGTGATCGCCTACGACGTGCGCGGGCACGGGGAGAGCGACGAGGGCACCGCCCCGCTCACCACCGATCAGCTCGCCGACGATCTGGCCGAGGTCCTCGACGCGGCGCTGCGGCCGGGTCAGCGGGCCGTGCTGGTGGGACACAGCCTGGGAGGCATGACGATTCAGGCCTGGGCGGGCCGCTACCCGCAGCGCGTGCGGAAGCAGCTGCACGCGGTGCTGCTGACCAATACCGCGGCCGGTGACCTGATCGCCGAGACCACCGTGGTCCCGTTCTTCAATCGCGGCGCGGTCGCGCTGCCGTTCCGGATGGGTCTGCTCGGGCTGAGCGCGCCGATCCTGTTCCCGCCGGTCAAGCCCGTGCAATGGGTGTTCCGCCGCCAGGTCATGAGCCTGCAGTCGGTCGGCGACATCGCGGACTTCGGCCAAAATATCGTGCGGTCCTGCCCGGCACGGGTGCGCGGGCGGTTCGGAACCCTGTTGTCCTACTTGGACGTCGGGCGCGGCGCGGCCAACCTGACGGTGCCGACCACGGTCATCGCGGGTTCGGCCGACGACATGACCCCGCCGGTGCACGCGGAGCGGATCGTGGCGATGCTCACCGAGACCGGCAGCCTGGACGCCTACCGGGTGCTGCCGACCGGGCACCTGGGCAATGTGGAGGCCTACCGGGAGTTCAACGCCGAACTCGCGCGGGTCGCCGGGGCCGCTTTCGGGGTTCCGGCGAAGGTGGTGGGTGCCTGAGGGGTGGGGCTCGCCCACCCCTGGGGGACCTTATCCGCGAGGTCGCGCACCGCGAACATTGTTGTATAGCAAGAAGATATATACCCGCTTGCTGTTGCAAGCACCCCGGTTAGCGCGATACTGTGGTCGGGAACACAAAGGAGTGCTCATGCTGGTGAAACTCCAGGAGGCGGGCGCGGATGCGTTGACCGCTCCCTTTCGCCCCGGACTGCGGTCCCGCCGCTACAAGACGGCTTCCCTCAACACGCCGCGTCCCGCCGAGGTCATCCCCGTAACCACCCGTGACGGCGCCGAGCTGCGCGTGCACGCGTACGGTCCCGCCGACGGCGAGGTCATCGTGCTGGCCCACGGCTGGTCCTGTGCCCTCGAATACTGGAACCCGCAGATCAACGCCTTCGCCGGCGAGTACCGCGTGATCGCCTTCGATCAGCGCGGCCACGGCGAAAGCGACAGCGGCACCCGGGCTTTCGGCGCCGACCAGCTGGCCGACGACTTCTCCGATCTGCTCGACGCGGTGCTGCGGCCCGGTCAGCAGGCGGTGCTGGTGGGACACAGCATGGGCGGCATGACGATTCAGGCCTGGGCCCGCAAGTATCCGCACCAGGTGCGGCATCGGGCCTCCGCGGCCCTGTTGGCCACCACGGCCGCGCGGCAGATCTCGCACCGCGCCACCGTGATTCCGCTGCTCAACGAGATCGTCCCGAATCCGCAGTCGGTGGCCCGGGTGCTGTTCGGCACCCCGCTGCCGCTGCCCGGCGGCGCGGCGGTCAACAGGATCGCCAAGTCCCGGCTCGCCAATCCCGCGGCCACCCGCGACCAGGTCGACTTCGGCGTCTCGATCGTGCGCTCCTGCCGTCCGTCGGTGCGCGCGGCCGTGGCCCGCGGACTGGTCGAGCTGGACGTGGTCGACGCCGCGGCGGCGCTGACGGTGCCGACCACGGTCGTGGCGGGCTCCTTCGACAAGCTGCTGCCCGAGGTGCACTCGCGCGAGATCGCCGACAACCTCGCGGCCGCGGGCAATCTGGAGCGGTACACCATCCTGCCGACCGGTCACCTGGTGAACATCGAGGCCGAGCACGCCTTCAACAGCGAACTGCACCGGGTCATCCGGACCGCGCGCCGGGGCCCGGCCGCCGTCGCGGGCTGACCCGCCGCACGAACGACAACGCCCGCTCCCGGGAAACCGGGGGCGGGCGTTCGGCTTTCGGGGTCCTATTCGAAGACGACCGTGCGGCGGCCGTGCACCAGCACCCGGCCCTCCAGATGCCAGCGCAGCCCGCGGGCCAGCACCACGCGCTCGATGTCGCGGCCCTGCCGGACCATGTCGCGCACGGTGTCGGAGTGGTCGATGCGGGTGACGTCCTGCTCGATGATCGGGCCCGCGTCCAGTTCTGCGGTCACGTAGTGGCAGGTCGCGCCGATCAGCTTCACGCCGCGCGCGAACGCCTGGTGGTAGGGGCGGGCGCCGACGAAGGACGGCAGGAAGCTGTGGTGGATATTGATGGCCTTGCCCGCCCAGTGCTCGCACAGTTCGGCGGGCAGCACCTGCATGAAGCGGGCCAGCACGACGGCGTGCGGGTCGTGGGCGTCGACCAGGTCCCGCATCTGCTCGAAGGCGGGACCGCGCTCGGCCGGATCCTTCGGGAACGGGATGTAGTGGAATTTGATGCCGTGCGCCTCGGTCATCCCGGCCAGGTCGGGGTGGTTGCCGATGACGGCCTCGATGGTGGCGGGCAGCTCGCCGGAGGCGGCGCGGCCCAGCAGGTCGTGCAGGCAGTGGCCGTCCTTGGAGACCAGCAGCACCGCGCGACGGCGCTCCCCGGAGTCGTGCAGCTGCCAGTCGGTCTCCGGGCCCAGGTCGGCGGCGACGGCGGTGAACCGGTCGCGCAGCTCGTCCAGGTCGAAGGGCACGGTGGCGGCCTTGATGGCCTGCCGGGTGAAGAACCACCCGGTCTCCAGGTCGGAGTGGTAACCCGCCTCCACGATCGACCCGCCGAAATCGGCGATGAACGAGGTGATGCGGGCGATGATGCCGGGACGGTCCGGGCAGCCCAGGGTGAGCACGTAGCGACGGTCGTCCAGGGTGGAACTCATGAGGGACATACTCCCAGCAACCGCCCGGCTCGCGGCACAGGGGTGAAGCACGCCCCGGTCAGAGCTTGTAGAACGCCTCGGCGTAGTGGAAGTCGCCCTTGATCTCGAGTTCGTAGGCGGTGAGGGTGCGGACCTGGAAGTGGGTGGCCCAGTCCGGCTGATCCGGGATGATGCCCACCCGGGCGCCGGGGACGAAGCCGAAGCGCGGGTAGTACTCGAGGCTGCCCAGCAGGCCGACGAGGGGCTCGTCGAGGGCGTCCGCGGCCCCGAGGGCGGCGTGCATGAGGGCCGAGCCGATGCCCGCGGCCTGATGGTTCGGGAGCACCCCGAGCGGCCCCAGCGCCAGCACCGGGAACGGGCCCACGGTCGCGCGGGTGAGGCAGACGTGGCCGACCACCCGATCGTGGACCTCCGCCACCAGTGACAGGGTCGGGACCCAGACGGCCGCGTCGTCGCGCAGCGTGTGCACCAGGCCTACTTCGACGGGGTCGCCGGAGGCGCGGGAGGAAGAGGAATCGCCGTCGGCAGCCGCGGGGCGATCGGGGCTCGCGCCGAAAGCGCCGCGGTGTACCGCGTCGATCGCGGCGGCATCGCCGGTACGTTCACGACGGATCAGCACGCCTACAAGTCTGCGTGACAGCGGCGGCGCCCCGCAACAAAGATGTGCCAAACTCGGTGCTCATGCCGAAGATTTCCCGCTCTGACGTGGCGGAGATGATCGATCACACCCTGCTGTCACCCGATGCCACCCCCGCGGATGTGACCGCGCTGGTGGCCGAGGCGCGCGAATTGGGGGTGTTCGCGATCTGCGTGTCGCCGTCCATGCTGCCGGTGCGCGCGCCCGGTCTGGTGGTGGCCACGGTCGCGGGTTTCCCTTCCGGCAAACATCATTCGCTGGTGAAGGGGGCCGAGGCGCGGCTCGCCGTGGAGCAGGGCGCGGCCGAGGTGGACATGGTCATCGACGTCGGCGCGGCGCGCGCGGGCGAGTACGGCGCGGTGCTCTCCGACATCGTCACCGTGCGGGAGGCGGTGGGAGATCGCGCCCTGCTCAAGGTGATCATCGAAGCGGCGGCGCTGAGCGATGAGGCGATCGTGGAGGTGTGCCGGGCCGCGGAACGCGCGGGCGCGGATTTCGTGAAGACCTCCACCGGTTTTCACCCCGCGGGCGGCGCGAGCGCGCACGCGGTGCGGCTCATGGCCGAAACGGTCGGCGGGCGGCTCGGGGTGAAGGCCAGCGGCGGGATCCGGGACGCGGCGCAGGCGGCGGAGTTGATCGCCGCCGGCGCCACCCGGCTGGGGCTGTCCCGGTCTCGCGCAGTGCTGGAAGGGTTTCCGGTCTAGCGGCGATCCGTCAGCAGAGGATGGGCTGCTGCTGGGCGTTCGGATCCGCCTGCAGCACGGTGTTTCCGCCCTGCAGGGTGATGTGCAGGCCGTCCTTGGTGACCTCGACCTTGTTGGGGGTCAATCCCATCGGGTAGGTCTGCAGGCTCTCGGTCATGAGCTTGACGATGCCCGAGACCAGATCGGTGGGCAGTCCGAAGCCGAGCAGCGACGCCTGCAGCGTCTCGACCTCGATCTTGCCGTCCACGATCTTCGGCTTGACCTGCAGTTGGGCCAGGCCGCCCAGTACCGCGAAGCTCAGTGTGCCGGTGGCGGGATCGGAGGCGGTGGCCGAGACCAGACCGGCCATCGTCTGGGTGATGCCGTCATTGCTCCAGGTGACGTCGGCGCTGGAGCTGCCGACGCTGGCCTGCTTGCCGCCGTCCTTGGTCTCCACGTCGTGGAAGGTGGCGTTCACGACCATGCCCTGGGCCGGGCCGAACTTGGAATCGTCGCTCTTCACGGTGACCTCGCCGACCTTGTGGTCGATCATGGTGAGCAGCAGCGGTTTCCAGCCGAACGAGACGTCGATCTTGGAGCCCATCTGGGCCTCGAACTGCGAGCTGATGCACTTCTCGACCTTGTGGCGGGCCCAGGCCTCGCCGCCGGCGAGCCCGCCCGCGATCAGCAGTGCGGCCACCAGGGCGACGATCAGCAGGGTCTTCTTGCGGCTGCGCTTCGGACCGGACGAACCGGTCTGTCCACCACCGACTTTCGCCGGGGGAGGCGGGGCGCCCGGTGGCACCTGCATACCGCCGGACTGGGTGATCGGACCCGAAGGCCCTGCCGGATAACCGGGTCCGCCCGGCAGCGCCGCGGTCGGACCGGTGCCGTTCGCGAGTTTCGCGGTGTCGGCGGTCGGTGTCGAGCCGGGGCCGGGACGGCCGGTCGCGCCCGCCGCGTAGGCGGCCTCGCCGGGGTGCAGGACCTGGGTGGGCTGGGCGTCGGGGTCGGGGGTGGCCGGGTCGCCGGTGTGAGCGGGGTCGTTCCACCAGTCGGTGGTCGCGTCCTGTCTCGCACCTAGGACCTCGGTGGGGGTGCCGTCCGGTTTACCGAGGTCAACCGGCTGCGCCGTGGAGTCGCCGGGCCGCACGGAGGGGTCGACCGGCTGCGCGGCGGAGGCGTCGCGCTTGGTTGCGTCGTCCGAGGTGGGTTCCGAACTCATGGGGGCGATTCTTCCCGAGCTTTCTGTGTGAGCTCTGTGCATCGTGTGAGGTGTCGGCACACAGGCGCGGATTGTGACATAACACACATGGGTCCGGCTTATCCTGAGTGCCATGGCTGGGAACGCGGCACCGGGGGATCCGGAACACGACTGGGACGCGTTGCGGGAGCAGGCCGGGCGGCACGCGGGATACTTCACCACCCGACAGGTACTGCGCACCGGATGTGAGGTCCGGATCCGCGACGGATTACGCGACGGCAGCGTGCTGCGGTCGGGGGTGGGGCTGCTCCGGCTGGCCGACTGGCCGGACGGGCCGCTCGACGAGTACGCCATGTGGTCGGCCTGGTTCGACGGGGCGGCCGCCGTCTCCCACCACAGCGCCGCCGAACTGCACGGGCTGGGCCGGTTGCGGCCGCGGTTCGTGCACCTGTCGGCGCGGGTCGGGCGGTTCCCGCTGTCGCCGCGGCTGGTCGTGCTGCGGCGCAGTTTCGCGCGCAAGGATGTGGAATCGGCGGGCGCGTTCCTGGTGACCACGCCGCTGCGCACCGTCATGGATCTGGCCGAGGCCGGGATCGGGCAGGCCGCCCTGGACGAGGTGGTGTCCGACGCGGTCGCCATCCACCGCTGCGCCCGGGCCGAGATCCGTTCCGCCAGTGCGGCTCTGGACCCGGCCACCGCGGCCCGGCTGCATCGCGCGCTGGCTCGCGCGCAGGAAGATCACCGCTAGCGTTCGCCGGACGGCATTCCGGGGATCGCGGGGTGCGGGTTTCGAGTTTTGCGGGCGCGCGATTCGTGGCAGGGTGACTGGTATGGGGACCGGTGCTGGCGTGTGGGATCTGGTGTTTCCGCCGGGCCCGCCCGAACGGATCGCGGACATGTTCTCGGCCGCCGTCGTCGCCGACGCGATCCGGCCCTACGACGCCGACCTGGCGCAGTCGGTGGAGACCTGCCGCGACTGGCGGCACGGCTACCACCGCGTCTTCCGGGGAATGACGGCGCTGGCGATCAGCGCGCCCGAGATCTCGATCGGCATGGCCGAGGCCGGGCTGCGCTCGGTGCGGCACATGCTGCGGTTCACCGTCGGCCGCACGGTCGCGGCCCTGGACACCGTCGACGTGGACGCCGCGGCCGACGGCGCCGGGCTGGAGACCGCCGCCGTGGCCGGCGAGGCCGCGGTGGTGAAGCGGCTCGAGGTGCCGTGGCGCGGACTGCTGCTGGCCGAGGACGCGCTGCGGCTGCGCCTGGCCGAATGGCAGACCCACGGCATCCTGGAAGCCGATTTCGTGGCCGCGATCGAGCGGGTCATCGACCATCCGGAGTGGCTGGCGCTGCCCGGTTTCCGGGTCACCGTGACCGGCGCGGGCGCGGAACTCGGGCCGCTGCGGCCGCTGCTGAGCTGGGGCGCGGAAGTGCTCGCGGTCGATCGGCCGGGCCGGGTGCGCTGGGAGCGGCTGCGGGCCGCCGCCAAGTCCGGCGCGGGGGTCATGCACTACCCCGTCGCGGACGGCGAACCGGGCGTCGACATCTCCCGGGGCTTTCCGGCCCTGGCGCAATGGATCACGGCGCACAGTGACGCGCGGCCGGTGCTCGGGCTCTACGCCGGGCTGCCCGGAGCCGCCGGGGTGCGGCTGGCGGTGGCCTCCGACGTGCTCGCCGACGCGGTGCTGCGGCATCACCCCGACGCGGCGCTGGCCATGCTGGGTTCGCCGACCGACACCTACGCGGTCCCGGCGTCGGTGGTGGCGGCCGCCCGGGATCACCTGGCGCAGCGCGGTTTCCGCGGCAATGCGCAGGATCTGCTGCACCGGGTGGCGCCGCACTCGCTGTACCGGCTCAACTACACCCGCCCGATCTTCGACACCGAGGGCGGGGCGTGGGGGCTGTTCGACAATCTGCCCGCGCTGGCCGGGCCGGATTACGCGCTGGCGCAACGATTGCCGCGCTGGCGGGCGGTGCTCGCCGCGTCGGCGGGCTGCCCGGTGTCGTTCACCGTGGCCCCGCCCGCGTGGACCCGTGGTCTGGCCCGCGAGAACGGCTGGCGCGCGGCCGCGTACCGGGCGTCCTCCCGTTTCGGCATCGAGATCTTCGACCCCGCCACCGCGCGGACCCTGCTCGCCGCGAAGCTGGTCGCCGACCTGTTCGCGCCCGAGGAGCCGCGAATATCCAACCCGGAAGCGCTGTTCGCGGCGGGCGCCGCCCACGGCGGTCTGTGGCGGCAGCCCTTCGCGCCGCGGTCGCTGCTCGCGCCGGCCGCGATCTCCGGCACGGTGCGGGACCTGCTCCACAAGCTCCACTGATCCGCGCGTGGGTACCCGCGGATCAGTGCAGCCTGCGGTCGGCCACTGGTGCCCCGTCAGGGGGCCGGAGTGTGGGGACCGTAGGGGGACAGGGTAACTCGCGGGACCCGCTCAGGGCAGGGGAGCGACGGCGGACCAGGGCACCGTCAGGATGTTGTCGCGCAGGCGGCGGCGGTAGGCGCGGAGCGGAAAACCCTGCTCGCGCAGCAGGTTCGCGGCGTGGCGCCAGCGGACGCGGGGGCCGTAGGGGGCCAGCGGCGCGGCGACGGACCAGGCGCGGTCGGCGGCGGTCAGCAGGGTGTGGATGGGTTCGCCGGGGACATTGCGGTGGATGAGGGCCTTGGGGAGGCGTTCGGCGATGTCGGACGGCGTGTCGACGGTGAAGGGATCCCAGGCCAGGGTGAGGGACAGGGGCCGGGTGCGATCCAGCAGGACCCAGGCGCAGCGGCGGCCGAGTTCGTCGCAGGTGCCGTCCAGGAGCAGGCCGTCGGGGGCCAGGCCGGACTGGATGGTCGACCAGGCTTCGGGCACAGCGGATTCCGGATACTGGCGCAGCACATTGAAGGCGCGCACCAGGGTCGGCCGCAGACCCGCGAGTTCGAAACCGCCGCGGGCGAACACCACGCCGTCCCGGCCGGGGACCACCCGTTCGGGATCGATCTCCAGGCCGACCACGCGCAGATCGGGTCGCACGGTCCGCAGCCGGGCCGCCATCTCCAGGGTGGTGACCGGGCTCGCTCCGTAGCCGAGATCCACGACGAGCGGATCCGCGGCGTCCAGCAATCTCCCGGTGACCAGCGGGTCGTGCGTCATCCACCGGTCCCCGCGGCGCAACCGGTTGATCCCGGTGGTGCCGCGGGTGATCGTGCCGATGGGTTTGGTCACCCGGCGGGGTGCTGCTGATCCAGCCAAACCTTCGTCACCTCGGCTTCGGCGCGGAACAGGTCCACCAAATTCACCAGCATGAGCTGTTCGAGCCTGCGCCCGAAGAACGGAACATTGACCTGGGCCCGCGAGGACGTGCGCAGGGTGCAGCCGGTCTCGGTGGCGAACAGCCGCATGCTGCCGCCGAGAGTGCCCGGGCTGCCGGGGATTTCGGCGGTATAGGCGCCGGTCACCTCGGGACCGTACGGCCCGTAGGTCTCCCGGCGGGTGATCACCATGTCCTTGTGCACCACCATCTGCGCCATCTCGGGCAGGGTGTCGCGGGGCAGCACGTGACGTAGTTCGACCCTGATGCCGTCGTCGCCGGACTCCAGGCTGACGATGTCGTTCGGGGAGTGCTTGCGCAGTTCCTCGATGCGGGCGTCCCAGTGCTCACGGTTCGTCATCGCCGCGTACACCTGATGGGTGGTGTGCAACGAATACCGCGCGGAATAGTCGAGTCGGCGGGCCACGATCGCTCAGGTTACTGCCGGGCGACCTCGGTCAGTGAGAACTCAGCCAATTGTCGGTGAACTCGGCCTCGCGCTCCAGCAGTTCGGTGAGGTGCTGCTGGATGGCCGCCTCGATCTTCTTGCCGAACAACGGGATCTTCACCTCGATGGTCGCGTCGACCACGAAGGTGGAGCCGGTGCCGTCCTCGGTGACGGTGAGGCTGCCGGTGATGGTCGCGGGCGCGCCGTCCACGTACGCCTCGACGGTGCCGCCGTTGCCGTGCCAGGTCTCGGTGCGCGGGATGGTCAGACCGTCCGGCTTGATCGCGGTGATCTGGGCGGGCAGTTCCTCGGCCGGGATGGTCTGGACCATGTCGACGCGCACCTGGTCACCGGTGATCGCGATGCTCTCGATGCGGGCGTTGGGCCCGCCGACCGCCTCGATGCGGTCCTTCCAGTACTGCTCGTCGGCGAACGCCGCGCGCACCGCGGCCAGGGGATGTGTCGAGTGCGCAGTGAAGGCCAGAGGTGTCGCCATGGTCGGACACGCTACCGTCTGTGCCTGTGCGTACTTCTCGGGTGGTGTCGTTCGACGACCTGCGGGACCGGCTCGCGGCGACCGGGGCGCGGCTGCGTGCCGGGGTCCCGCTGGCGGAGCTGACGACCCTGCGGGTCGGCGGCCCGGCCACGGTGGCCGACTGCGAGACCACCGAGGCGCTGGTGGCGACGGTCCGGGAACTGGACGCGGCCGGGATTCCGGTGCTGCTCGTCGCGGGCGGCTCCAACCTGCTCATCGGCGACGACGGCTTCGACGGGGTCGTGGTGCGGATCGCCACCGAGGGCGTGGAGATCGGCGCGGACTCGGTGCTCGCCGAGGCGGGCGCGAACTGGGACACGGTGGTGGCGGCCACGGTGGCGGCCGGACTCGGCGGCCTCGAATGCCTGTCCGGCATTCCGGGTTCCGCGGGCGCCACGCCGGTGCAGAATGTCGGCGCGTACGGCGTCGAGGTGGCGAGTTTGCTGCGCCGGGTGCGTTTGCTGGACCGGGCCACCGGGGAGATCCGCTGGGTCGCGCCCGCGGAGCTCGGATTCGGGTACCGCACTTCGATTCTCAAGCACAGTTCCGCCGCGGTGGTGCTGGCCGTCGAATTCGGGCTGCGCGCGGACGGTTCCAGCGCGCCGCTGGGATACCGGGAACTGGCGAACGCGCTGGGCGCGGCCGAGGGCGAGTCCCGGCCCGCCGCCGATGTGCGCGAGGTGGTGCTGCGGTTGCGGGCGGGCAAGGGCATGGTGCTGGACCCGGCCGATCACGACACCTGGAGTGCCGGTTCGTTTTTCACCAACCCCGTTATTCCGGACGAGCGGGTGGGGGCCGTGCGCGCGGCGATCGCCTCACATCTCGGTGCGGATGTAACCGTGCCCACCTACCCGGCCGAGGGCGGGGTAAAATTCTCGGCGGGCTGGCTCATCGAGCGCGCCGGCTTCGCCAAGGGCTTTCCGGGCGACGGGTCTCCGGCGCGGTTGTCGACCAAACACACGCTGGCGCTGACCAATCGGGGCGCGGCTACCGCGACCGATCTGGTGACCCTCGCCCGCACGGTTCGCGAAGGGGTTGCCGAGCGCTTCGGCATCGAGCTGGAACCCGAACCCGTGACCGTGGGAGTGAGCCTGTAGCGGGTGGTGTCCACCACTAGAACAGCGTCCGGGATACACGGTTTGCGGGGGTAGGGTCGAACAAGTGAGTAATCGAGGACTGTCCCGCCGGTCGGCCATGCGTGCCGCACTGGTGGCGTCGACAGCGGTCATCGCGGCGGCCTGCTCGTCGTCGGGCAAGAACGGCGGCACGGCCAAACCTGCCGAACCAGTCGCCACCGTGAAATTGGAACCGGCCGCCGGCGCCGAGCAGGTCAACCCGACCACGTCGGCCACCGTCACCGTCACCAACGGGCGGATCGACCAGCTGGCGCTGACCAACGCCAACGGCAAACAGGTAACCGGCACATTCGATGCCACTCGCAGCAAATTCACGGTGAACGAGCCGCTCGGCTACGGCGCCACCTACACCTGGTCGGGCACCGCCATCGGCACCGACAACAAGCCGGTCGCCATCGACGGCAAGTTCAGCACCGTCAACCCCAAGAAGACCGCCCCCGCCACCGTCAATATCGGCGACGGGCAGGAGGTCGGCATCGCCGCGTCGATCATGCTCCAGTTCAAGGGGCACGTCGAGAACAAGGCGGCCGTCGAGAAGGCGCTCACCGTCACCGCCACCCCGGCCACCGAGGGCTCCTGGGCCTGGCTGCAGGACGACAACGGCGGCTCGCGCGCGCACTGGCGGCCCCGCGAGTACTGGCAGCCCGGCACCACCGTGCACCTCGGCGCCAAGCTGTACGGCCTCGACATGGGCGGTGGCCTGTACGGCGACTCCGATCTCACCTCCGACTTCCGGATCGGCCGCGCCCAGATCGTGAAGGCCTCCGCGCCCAGCCACCGCGTCCAGGTGGTGCGGGACGGCGCGACCATCTTCGACTTCGCGTGCAGCTACGGCGAGGGCAACGAGGACCGCAATGTCACCCGCTCCGGCATCCACGTGGTGACGGAGAAGTACGAGGACTTCATGATGTCGAATCCGCCGTTCTACACGAACGTGCGGGAACGCTGGGCCGTGCGCATCTCCAACAATGGCGAATTCATCCACGCCAATCCGCAATCGGCGTCCGCCCAGGGCAATTCGAACGTCACCAACGGCTGCATCAACCTCAGCACCGCCGACGCCCAGGCCTACTTCCCGACCGCGCTCTACGGCGACCCGGTCGAGGTCACCGGCACCCGCATCCAGCTGTCCGCGGCCGACGGCGACATCTACGACTGGACCATCGACTGGGAGACCTGGAAGGGCCTGTCCGCCCTGCAGGGCGAACCGCACAACCAGATCTCGGCCACCCCGCTCCCGCCCCAGCCGGTCGGCGGTCGCTGAAAACCCTTGCCGTGGTTGCCGACCCGGATAGGGTCGGCGGGTGCGCGCGCTCAGCCCCTCCGAGCGATGGTTCTGGATCATCGACCGGTTGTCCCCGGCGAATTGCGGCGCGCGCATTCGCGTGCACGGGCCGATTCCGGCCGCCCGGCTGGAATCGGCCGCCGCCGCGCTGGTCGCGGAATATCCTCTGCTGCGCATGGGAATCGCGGACGACGCGGGTAGCGACCCGCGATGGCGGCCGCTGACCCGGCCGCGAATTCCGGTGCGACGGATCGAATCCCGCGATGCCGAGGCGTGGGTGCGCGAGCTCGACGCCGAATTGGCGGAGCCCTTCGACACCGCGGCGGGACTGGCGCGCATCACCGATATCGCCGTCGGCGTGGGCACCGACGGCGAATTCCACGACATCGTGCTCACGATCTCCCACATCGTCGCGGACGGGCGCTCCTTGATGGCGTTGCTGCGCAAGCTGATCGGCTACGCGGAGTCGGGCGGCGTCGGCGGGCCGGAGCGCCCGCCGGCCCCGGCCGCGGACGACCTGATCCCCCCGGCGGCCCGCGGTCTCTGGCGGTGGCTGCACACCACGGCCGCCGACCAGGTCACCGCGTTGGTCCAGCGCCCGCACCGACTTCCGGTAGTCGCGGCGCCGATCACCGACCGGCGAACCAGGGTGGTGCACCGCGTCCTCGACCGGGAGACCTCCGCGGCCTTGGTGACCGATTGCCGCCGAATCGGCGTCACCGTCCACGGCGTGCTGGCGGCGGCCGTCGCGGCGGCCGTCGGCGGCGCGGCGCTCGAGCAGATCGGCGCCCGCCGCGCGGCGACCGGGGTCGCGGCGGTGGGGTCGCCGGTCGACTTCCGGGCCGCGCTGCGGCCGGCTCCCGACGCGGACGAGGTGGGTGTGTACGCCCCGGTGCTGGTCGGGTTCGTGCCGTTCGGGCCGGGGGTTTCGCTGTGGGAGGCGGCGCGGTCGGCGAAGCGGCAGCTCGAGCGCGGGGTGCGGCAGGGGCGGCATCTGGCGACGGTGGCGGGGATGCGGTTCGGAACGCCGCGGGGGCTGGAATCCGGTGGGCGGCTGGCGGAAATGGTGGATCGGCGCGCGCCCTGGAATGTGTCGGTCACGAATCTGGGGCGGGTGGAGTTTCCGGAAAGGGCGGGGGCGTGGCGGCTTTCGGGGTTGCGGCTGGCCGCCACGAATTCGTGCGTGAGCGTGCTGACGGTCGCGATCACCACCGCGCACGAGGAAACGCACCTGGGGTTCTGTTACGCGGATCCGGTGTTGTCGCGGGTGCGGGCGGAGGCTTTCGCGGACGCGGTACTGACCGTGCTGGCGCGGCGGCCGGATCCGTCAGTGGCGTTGCAGGCGGGCGCGTAGTTCGGCGCGGTCGGGCTTGCTGGTGCGGCCGGCCACGGGGATCTCGTCGACCACGACGATGTCGTCGGGCAGCGCGGAAACGTCGATGAGGGCGGGTAATTCGCGGCGTAGGCGGGTCTCGACGTCGGTAGCGTGCGGCTCGGTGACGACGGCCAGCACGATGCGCTCGTCGCCGATCTCGTCGGGGATGCCGATCATGACGGCCTCGCGGACGCCCTCGACACCCACGATGGCCGGTTCGTACAGGCCCGGATAGATATTGGTCTTGCCGCGGATCATCATGTCCTTCTTGCGGCCCATCAGGACCAGGGTGCCGCCGTCGAAGCGGGCCAGGTCGCCGGTGGCGATCTCCTTCAGCGGGGGTTCGCCGAGGTAACCGCGGCACAGGTTGGGGCCGGAGAGGATGAGTTCGCCGTCGTCGGCGATGCGCGCGTCCACGCCCTCGCACGGGAAGCCGAGCGGGTCGCCCGCGCCCTCGAAGGCGAGTTTGTCGGCGCCGGAAGTGATTGCCACCGGCAGGATCTCGGTCATGCCGTAGACCGCCAGCAATTCGGTGCCGGGCAGGACCGCGCGGGCGCGGCGCAGCAGCGCGGTGGTGACGGGCGCGCCGCCGAGGGAGATCTCCTCGAGGTGGGCCGGCGCGGGCAGCCGCCCGGCCTCGACGGCGCCGAGGATGGTCGCCAGGTCGGCGGGGGTGAGGAAGGCGTGGGTGGCGCTGTCCGGGCTGCCCGCCGGGCCGAGGGTGCGGGCGAAGCCGAGCGGATCGACGTGGGTGCTGAAGCGGGGATAGCGCGGCATGGACCAGCGCGCCCCCTCCAGCACCGCGGGTAAGCCCATCATCAGCTGCTCGGTGTGCAGGTGCGAGCCGGGCATCAGGGTGGTGGCGCCCGCCACGGCGGCCAGGCCCGCGCCCAGCGAACCGCGGGTGTGCACCACGGCTTTCGGGTCGGCTGTGGTGCCGGAGGTGAAGACGATGAGCGCCTCGGCGTCGGGATCCTCGACGGGCGCGTCCACGGTGGCGCCGGTGGCGGGGCCGGACCAGCCGGGTTCGGAGCCGATCAGGTGGCCGAGCGGGATGGAGCCGCGCGGCGTCCCGGGTAGGCGCGGGCCGCTGTGGATGTGGCGCACCGGTAGCCGTCCGAATTCCGGTAGCGAGAGGCCGAGCCGGCGGCCGTATTTCTGGAGCGGCCCGCTCAGCAGGTAGAGCAGTGATTCGGTGGCGGCCCAGCCGGGTTTCACCAGTTCCAGTCGGCGCGCGAACAATTCGGGTCCGACGCCGGGGTCCACGAACACGATGCTGCCGCCGGCCGCGATGGTCCCGAACACCAGCACCACCGCGTCCACGCAGGGCCGGATGGAGAACAGCATCCGGTCGCCGGGCTCGAAGCCCTTGCTGTGCAGGCGTTTCACCACCAGGCGGATGCGGGCGTCGAGTTCGGCGAAACTCAGCGGCTGTTCGCCGATCATGCCGAGGGCGGGGGCGTCCGGAGTGCGCAGCACCTGCTCACGCAGCAGCGCGACGAAATCCTCCCCCGCGGACGGGTATCCAGACGTCACCGGATGTCCACCAGCTCCGGTTTGTAGCGGTGGTCGGCGTACCAGGCGAGGGTCTTGCGCACACCCCAGGCTTTCACGCGCCGATTCGACCCGTACACCCGCACGTCGCGCCGCAGCCCGTAGTCGGTGGTGAGCGTGCGGACGGCGTTCACCAGCGCCCGGTCCTCGTGCAGCTCCTCGATGGCGGTGCGCGGGAAACCGCCCGCGGCCTCGTACAGTTCGGCGGTGATGGCCATATTGCAGCCGGGCGTCATGACGTAGGGGCCCAGGTAGCGCGGGTCCTGGTTGCCGGGCCGGAGTTTCCCGAACTGCGTGGCCAGCTCGAGGGCGACCCGGATGACGGTGCGGTCCAGCAGGCTCACGCCCTCGTCGGTGCGGGGGATGAGCTGACCGCTGACCAGGCGCAGCCCGGAGTCGAAGGCGGCCCGGATCCGCGCGGTCCAGTCGGGGGCGGGCAGGCAGTCGGCGTCGGTGCGGGCCAGGCGGATGGCCCCGGCCGCGATGGCGTGGCGCATGCCGGTGTCGGCGGCCGCGCCCGTGCCCTTGCGTTCCTCGGTGACGATCTCGATCCGCGGCTCGGGATGCGCGAGGGCGAAGTCGCGCACCACCTTCACGGTGGCGTCGGTGGAGTTGTTGTCCACCACCAGGACGGTGAAGTCCCGGTCCCGCTGCCGGGCGAGCGCCGCCAGGGTGGCGGTGATGCCGTGTTCCTCGTTGTAGGCGGGCACGATCACCCACAGGTCGTTCATGGCCCTCCTGGCGGAATTACGTACCGCGACTTACGGTTTCGGCAGGCGGTACGCGATGGCGGCGGCCGAGGGACCCGCCCCCGCGGCCACGAACAAGGCTACGTCGGCACGGTCGAGCCCGCCGCTGTCGCGGGCCGCCAGGAACGCGACGGGCAGGGCCGAGGTGTGGGCGTCGCCTTCGGTGTCGTCGGCGCTGACCGCCTCGGGGGCGATGCCCAGGCGCTCGGCGAGCCGGGCCGGGAAGTCGGGGGTGGGTCGCCCGCAGATCAGCGTCGTGCGGTCCAGCGGCGCGTCCGCCACTTCGAGGGCTTCGGTCGCGGCCGAGACCGCGTGGCGCAGGAGCGCTTCGACGTCGGCGGGGCGGCGGACAGTGATGGAGGACCGACCGGTCGTCCCCATCTCCGGCAGTCGCACGAAACCCTCCGCCGCGGGCCGTCCGTCGGTGGCGCTGATGTGCAGCGCACCGAATCCGGCCGGGCCCGCCACCTTCTCCAGCAGCATGGCCGCACCCACCGGCTTGATCGGGAAACCCGGCTGCGGCCGCGGCGATTTCGACGGGTGCGCGTCACCGGACACCAGCAGCACCCGGTGCACGGTCGGCGCCTCCAGCAGCGCCTGACTGACCTGGATGGCATTGAGGATGCCGCAGGCCCCGTTCATCAGGTCGAAGGACAGGCACGGCACATCGCCGCTGCGATACTCCAGCCCGATGCCCACCTGCTGCTGGATCAGCGCGGACATGGCCGGTTCCACCATGTTTGCGTCGCGGTAGACGCCGGTATTGATCAGCGCGTCGATCCGCTCGGGCGTGCTGCCCGCCTCCGCGATGGCGCGGCGCGCGGCCGCGGCCGCCTGTTCGATCGAACTGCCGCCACCGATTTCGGTGACGATGGAAGAAATCACGATTCCCATACCGCATCACACCCGCAGATCGCCGAGCGTCACCGACAGAAACCCGGCCACGACGCCGGAAGCCGCGGGGACCATCAGTACTTTCGCCCCGGACGCTATCCGCTGTTGTTTGAGCGCGTCGTGTAAAACCACGAAATGCGAGGTGGACGCGGTGTTGCCGTACCGGTCCAGCACCATGAGCGCGGGCGGTATCGGGGCGTCGAATTCGCGTTCGGCGATCTTGGACACCAATTCCACCGCGGGCGCGCTGAATTGATGGTGGATCACGTGGTCGTAGCCCTCCGCCGCGAAATCGCTGCCCCGCGCGGCCAGGAAATCCCGCTGCCGGGTGGTCCACAGCAGATAGCGGGCCTCGTTGTGCATGGCCCGATTGTCGGTGTAGAGCGCGATTCCGGAACTGCGGTCGCTCGGCATGCCCAGGCACAGCTGTGCGAATCCGGCGCTGGTATTGAGCTCGACGTAGTCGATGCCCTCGTCGGCGGTGCCGTCGCCGTCCAGCACCACCGCGGCCGCGCCGTCGCCGACGGTCAGGGACGCGAACTGCGGATCGTATTTCTCCGACATCTCGCGCACCGCGGTATCGGAGATCGGGGTGATGTACTCGCCGGAGACCACCAGGCCGCGCCGCACCATTCCCGCGCGAATCATCCGGTCCAGCACCAGAACTCCGCTCATCATGCCCGCGCAGGCATTGGAGACGTCGAAATGGATGGCTCCGGTCGCGCCGAGTTCGTTGCGCAGCATGAGCGCGAACGAGGGTTCCACGCAGAAGTCGTCGCCGCGAATACGCGTGATGGAGCAGGAGATGACGACGTCCAGATCGGCGGCGTCGTAGCGGGAATTGTCGAGGGCGGTCCGGGCCGCGGCCATCGCCACGGTGAAGGAATCCTCGTCTTCGGCGCAGCGGCGGCGGTGCCGCACTCCGCTGATCCGCTCCAGGTCGATGGGGGAGTCGACGGCCAGCTGGGCCAGCAGCTCCGCGGTCGATATCTCGGTGGCGGGCAGGTACGACCCGACCGCCTCGATGCGTGATCTCACCATGTTCGCTCCAAGCCGCCCTCGATTGCGGGGGACGCTAGCAGCGGCCGGCGCGCGGATTCCGATTTTGAAGAATCCGTGATTCAGATCATGGGGCAGTGAACTGCGATGCGGCGCAACGTGACTGCGCCGCGCCGCGCACCCCGGTCAGGAACGACGCGCGAAACGGCCCGGTCCGGCCTGATCCCGCGGCGTCACCGTGATGGTGTCCAGATTGACGTGCGGCGGGCGGGACGCCACGAAACCCACCACCTCCGCGATGTCCTGCGCCACCAGCGGATCGATGCCCTGGTACACGCTCGCCGCGCGCTCGGCGTCACCCGCGAACCGCACCAGCGAGAACTCCGTCTCCACCGCGCCCGGCGCGATCTCGGTCAGCCGCACCGGCTGCCCGAGCAGCTCACCGCGCAGCGTCCGGTGCAGCACCGCCTGCGCGTGCTTGGCCGAGGTGTACCCGGACCCGTTGTCGTAGGCGTGGAAGGCGGCGATGGAGGTGATGGTGACGATCAGGCCGTCCCCGGAGGCGATCAGCTTGGGCAGCAGCGCCTTGGTGAGCCGCAGCGTGCCCAGCACATTGGTCTCCCACATCCAGCGCCAGTCGTCCAGATCGGCCTCGAGCACCGGGGCCAGGCCCTTCGCGCCACCGGCATTGTTGACCAGCACGTCGCACCGCTCGACCGCTTCGGTGAAGGCGCGCACCGACTCCTCGTCGGTCACGTCCAGGGCCAGCGGGGTGCCGCCGATCTCCTCGGCCAGCTTCTCCAGCCGTTCGACCCGGCGTGCGCCCACGTACACGTGGTACCCCTGCTTGGCGAGTTCGCGGGCGGTTGCCTCGCCGATACCCGAACTGGCTCCGGTCACCACGGCGGTACGAGTGCTCATGGTTCTGAGCTTAGGCAAGGACCCTGGCCTGCGCCTTCCGGGCCCGCGCCCGCCGCGGGCGCCGTGGCGGGCGCGAGATCCCGGCGGCGCTGCCGGTTAGCCTCACTGCATGGCGATTCGGGAAGCAGTGAGCGCGGACGGCACGACCATCGTTTACCGGGTGACGGGTCCGGAAGGGGCGCGCCCGCTGGTGCTGCTGCACGGCTGGTCCGGGAATCTGCGCTGCTGGGGGCGGTCGGCCGACCTGCTCGCCGAGCAGTTCCGGGTGATCGCGGTGGACCTGCGCGGGCACGGCTACTCCGACGCCCCCGAGACCGGTTACGACGACCCGAAGAACTGGGCCGCCGATATCGCCGCCGTATTCGCGGCCGAGGACATCACCTCCGGCGCGCTGCTGCTGGGCTGGTCCTACGGCGGCATCGTCGCCTCCGACTACCTCACCGCGCACGGCACCGCGGCCCTCGCGGGCGTCGTCTACACCGGTTCGCAGGCCAATATCGGCCGCGGCGTGCCCGGCGCGGAGACCGGGCCCGGCATGGCCAAGGCCGTTCCGGACGTGTTCGACGAGAGCGCGGGCAAGGCCATGCGCGGCTTCGCCGCCTTCGGCAATGCCAATACCGGCCCCGGCCGGGACAAGGGCGTGGACGCCCAGCGGCTGTTCGGCGGCAGCATCGCCACCCCGCCCCGGGTCCGCAAGGCGCTGTTCTACCGGACGGTCGACAACACCGACACCCTGCGCGGCCTCGACATCCCCGTCCTGGTGCTGCACGGCACCGCCGACCCGGTGGTTCCCATCGAGAACGGCCGCCACATCGCGGCCTCCGCGCCCGACGTGCGGACCTCGTATTGGGAGGGCGCCCAGCACGGCCTGTTCATCGAGGATCCGGAGCGATTCGCCGCCGAAATCGCCGCTTTCGCACGAGACCTGCGGTGATAGCGGGATTGCATTCACGCTGACGAATATCCTTGTGAGTCAGGTCACTTGGGAAGGTAACCCGTGCATGGGGCGTTGTAACCCCCGTGCACACTGGAGTGGTGAGTCAACGCCCGGAGCTACGGCCCAATCGGATTGCCGTGCTATCGGTGCATACGTCACCCTTGGCGCAGCCCGGAACGGGCGACGCGGGCGGCATGAACGTCTACGTCCTGCAGACCGCCCTCGAACTCGCCCGCCGCGGCACCGAGGTGGAGATCTTCACCCGCGCCACCTCCTCCAATGACGAACCCGTCGTCGAGGCCGCGCCCGGCGTGCTGGTCCGCAATGTGGTCGCCGGACCCTTCGAGGGGCTCGACAAGTTCGACCTGCCCACCCAGCTGTGCCCCTTCGCCGCGGAGGTGCTGCGCACCGAGGCGCGCAACTTGCCCGGCCACTACGACCTGATCCACTCGCACTACTGGCTGTCCGGCCAGGTCGGATGGCTCGCGCGGGACCGCTGGCGGGTGCCGATGGTGCATACCGCGCACACCCTGGCCGCGGTCAAGAACGCCTTCCTGGCCGAGGGCGACTGCCCCGAGCCCGCGGTCCGCGAGATCGGCGAGAAGCAGATCGTCGCCGAGGCCGACCGGCTGGTCGCCAATACCGGCGAGGAGGCCCGCCAGCTCGTGGAGCTGTACGGCGCCGACCCCGAGCACATCGACGTGGTGCTGCCCGGCGCCGACCTGAGCCGCTACTTCCCCGGCGACAAGCTCGCCGCCCGCGCCGAGCTCGGCCTGCGCGCCGACGAGCGGATCGTCGCCTTCATCGGCCGCATCCAGCCGCTCAAGGCCCCCGACGTGCTGGTCCGCGCCGCCGCGCACCTGCTCGCCGAGGAGGCCGCGCAGCCGGTGCCGCCCGCCCGGCCGCTGCGCGTGGTGATCGTGGGCGGACCCTCCGGCAGCGGGCTGGAACGGCCCAACGCGCTCATCGAACTCGCTGCGGCCCTGGGCATCTCGGATCGCGTCACCTTCCTGCCGCCGCAGCCCGCGCACCGGCTGGTGCAGGTGTACCGCGCCGCCGACCTGGTCGCGGTGCCCAGCTACAACGAGTCTTTCGGCCTGGTCGCCATCGAGGCGCAGGCCAGCGGCACCCCGGTGCTGGCCGCCGACGTGGGCGGGCTCGGCACCGCCGTCCGCGACGGGGTCTCCGGTCTGCTGGTTCCCGGCCACCGCACCCCGGACTGGGCGGACGCGCTGCGCGGCATGCTCGAGGACCCGGTGCGGCTCGAACTCATGGGCGCGGCGGCCGTCGAGCACGCGGCCAACTTCTCCTGGGCGCACACCGCCGACGGGCTGCTGGACAGCTACTCGGCCGCGTTGTCGCAGGCTCGGGGCGCTCGGGCGCGCGGTAGCCTGCATACCGACAGCAATCAGGCCAGATCGCAGTCGTTGTGGCGGCGGCGGACGGGAGCGGTACGCAGATGAGTGAGGTCGAGCGCGACTGGACGCCGCGCCCGCATGCCAGCAGCGGTGGTTTGAACGACGAAACCGCCCGGGCCACGGCACAACTCATCGACGACACGCTCCGGGACCGCGAGATCGAGTACTCGCGCGAGGCGCCCGACCTGTTCGCGGTGGTGCTGCCGGGCGAGCGCAAGCTCAAGACCGTCATCGGCGTCGGCGTCGGCAAGCACGGCGTGCGGATGGAGTCCTTCGTCTGCCGCAAGCCCGACGAGAACTTCGAGGGCGTCTACAAATTCCTGCTGCGCCGCAATCGCCGCCTGTACGGCGTGGCGTACACCATCGACCGGGTCGGCGACATCTACCTGGTCGGGCGCATGTCCAACGACCGCGTCACCTCCGACGAACTGGACCGTTGGTTCGGCCAGATCCTCGAGGCCGTCGACGCCGACTTCAATACCCTGCTCGAACTCGGCTTCGCCGAATCCATTCGCAAGGAATGGAAATGGCGGGTCTCGCGCGGCGAATCGCTCAAGAATCTGCGCGCCTTCGAACACCTCATCGAGGACGCCGACACGCTGCCCCGTATGCCAGGGTGAGAACTGATTTCGTGCCGGTCGGGGTAACTTGTCGGGGACGTCCACAATAGGTTCGGCTCACCACCGCAGGCACGCAATGCCAACTCGGACGCATCTGAGCCGTGCGCTGAAGTCTCGGAGAGGCGGGGGAGCCATGGTGGCGCTTGCGCTGGATATCGGAGCGACCAAATTCGCGGCAGCCCTGGTCGATTCGACCGGAATGCCCGAAAAACCCCAACGCGTAGACGTACCCGAATCCGGGGTGTGGGCGGCCTGCCGTGAATTACTCGGCGCCGTGGCCGCCGGGGAGACGGTGACCGCGGTCGGCATCGGGTCCGCGGGGCCGGTGGACGTCCCCGCCGGGGTGTGCGGTCCGCTCAATATCCCGGAATGGGCGGACGGCTTCCCCATCGTGGACGCGGTGCGGAAAGTGTTCCCCACGGCCGAGATTCGCTTCGCCCTCGACGGGGCCTGCCTGGCGCTGGCCGAACACCGGCTCGGCGCGGCGCGCGGCGCGGACAACGCGCTCTGCCTGACCGTGTCCTCGGGCATCGGCGGCGGGATCATCAGCGACGGCCGGGTCGTCATGGGCCGCACCGGCAATGCCGGGCACGTCGGCCACATCGTGGTGCCCGGCAACGAAGAGCCCTGCGCCTGCGGCGGATTCGGCTGCGTGGAGGCCGTCGGCAGCGGCAAGTCCGCGGTGCGCTGGGCCCGGCGGCAGGGGTGGGAGGGCGCGACCGGAGTGGAACTGGCCCAGGCCGCGCGCGATGGAGAGCCGCTCGCCAAGGAGGCGCTCGCCCGGGCCGGCACCGCCATCGGGACCGCCGTCGCCTCCGCGGCCGCGTTGCTCGACACCGATCTGGTCGTCATCGGCGGCGGCTTCGCGCAGTCCGGGGAGCCGCTGTGGCAGCCGCTGCGCGCGGCGGCGCTCGGCCACGCCCGCCTGCGCTTCCTGCGGGATCTGCGGGTCGTTCCCTCCGAACTCACTGATCAGGCCACCCTGCGGGGTGCGGCGCTGCTCGTGGGAGGATGACCCCATGACGTACACCCTCGTTTTGCTGCGCCACGGCGAGAGCGAATGGAATGCCCTCAACCTGTTCACCGGCTGGGTGGATGTTCGCCTCACCGACAAGGGTGTCGCGGAAGGCAAGCGTGCCGGCGAACTGCTCGCCGAGCACGGGATTCTGCCGGATATCGTCTACACCTCGCTGCTGCGCCGCGCGATCAGCACCGCCAACAACGCCCTCGACGCCTGCGACCGTCACTGGATTCCGGTGGTCCGCGACTGGCGTCTGAACGAGCGCCACTACGGCGCCCTGCAGGGCAAGAACAAGGCGGAGATCAAGGAGCAGTACGGCGAGGACCAGTTCATGCTGTGGCGCCGCAGCTACGACACCCCGCCGCCGCCGATCGAGGTCGACAGCGAGTACAGCCAGGACGGCGACCCGCGCTACGCGGGCATCGAGGTCCCCGCGACCGAGTGCCTCAAGGACGTCGTCGCCCGCATGGTCCCGTACTGGGAGGACACCATCACGACCGATGTGCGCGCCGGCAAGACCGTTCTGGTTGCCGCGCACGGTAATTCGCTGCGCGCGCTGGTGAAGCACCTGGAGAACATCTCCGACGAGGACATCGCCGGGCTGAACATTCCGACCGGTATTCCGCTGAAGTACGAGCTCGACGAGAACCTGCGCCCGATCGGCGCCGGTGTCTACCTCGATCCGGAGGCCGCCGCGGCCGGCGCCGCCGCCGTCGCGAACCAGGGCGGAAAATAGTTTCGCCCTGAAACACTCGAAATAATGCCCCGGCCAATCGGATTGGCCGGGGCATTATTGTCTCAGGATTCGACTGTGATACCCGTCACGCTACGTGACCGTAGGGTATTCCGGTGTCGCGCAAAAGAATTTGCCGGGGGTTCGTGCATTCAAATCAGTACCTGTAACCAGGGTTTGCAACTTACTTCCCGGTAGATATGCTGCTGGTCGTTCGATATCCGCGAGAGGTAGATCACGTTCGATGAAGCACGCGCTACAGGCCACGGTTTTAGCCGCCACGGCCGCTCTGCTCCTGCCTTTGACCGGCATCACCGCCGATGCCATCACCCCGACCGGACCCGATGGCGGCGCCGCCGGCGCCGCCTGGACCGCCGCCGAGGACGGGCCGCAGCAGTACCCGAACGTCTTCATCGAATGGGACGTCCCGATCACCATGAGTGACGGCACCGTCCTCAAGGGCAACGTCTACCACCCGGCCGACGCCGCGGGCCGTCCCATCGACACCCCGACGCCGACCGTGCTGAACATGACGCCCTACACCAAGCTGGTGTCGAACGTCGCCGACAGCGCCTTCTCCATTCCGGGCCTGTCCGACGCGCTCCTGAACGTCTTCCGCAACATCCACCTCGACGGCACTCCGCTCACCGGCTTCGGTGAACTGCTGAACGCGGCGGGCAACGGCGAACTCCGCAACTTCTCCGTCGACCGCCAGCTCATCAAGTCCGGGTACACGCAGGTCGTCGTGGACGTGCGCGGCACCGGATTCTCGCAGGGCGAGTGGGACATGCTGCGCGGCCGCGAGCAGCAGGACACCGTCGAGACCATCGACTGGGCCTCCAAGCAGAGCTGGTCCAACGGCCGCATCGGCATGAGCGGGCTGTCCTACAGCGCCATCAACCAGGTGCAGGCCGCCGAGAAGCAGCCGCCCGCGCTGAAGGCCATCTTCCCGATCGTGCCCGGCAGCGACCTCATCGACGACGTGCTCGCGCCCGGCGGCGGCTTCGGCTTCAACTTCATCCCGCTGTGGCTCAGCGCCATCAACGGTCTCAAGTGGGTGCCGGACCTGGCCTCGATCGCCGCGGGCACCTTCGACTTCAAATGGCTGCAGGATCGCGTCAACGATCCCTTCGGCTACCTCGACGTGCTGATGTCGGCCTATACCTCCACCACCATGGAGAGCCTCGACCCGCGCGTGAAGGACATGCTCAACGGGTTCACCCAGGATCGCCAGGACTGGCTCGGCGATCCCAGCCGCATCCAGATCCCGACCTTCGTGACCGGCGGCTGGCACGACCTGTTCACCTACTCGGAATCCAAGATCTACAACCAGATTCCGCTGCCGCCCGGCCAGAAGCAGCTGCTCATGGGCAACACCTACCACGTCACCTCCGGTGCGGACGTCAACCGCGTCGGCGCCCCGCCGCGCCTGGACGTGCTGCAGCGCGCCTGGTTCGACAAGTGGCTCAAGGGCATCGACAACGGCATCGACGCCTACGGTCCGGTGACGCTCAAGACCCAGGGCGGCGGCTGGGACACCCAGGGCGGATTCGGGCCCACCGCACCGGCTTCCGAGGCCGCCGACTACCGGCGCATGTACCTCTCCGCGCAGTCCTCCGGCACCGCGAACAGCCTGCACGACGGCTCGCTCACCGCGGCCGCCAACGGCGACGCCGACCGGCTCACCGTCGCCCCCGGCCTGACCACCGTCTGCTCCAACGACGCCGCCCAGGCCAGCGCGGGCATCCTGAACCTGATCGACGGCTGCTCCAAGGACTCCCGGGTCGCCGAGACCAACGCGCTCACCTTCACCAGCGCGCCGGTCGCCGAGGCCACCACCATCTCGGGCCCGATCGCGGTGCACCTCAACACCGTTCAGGACGCCGCCGACGGCTACTGGACCGTCACCGTCAACGACGTCGCCCCCGACGGCCAGTCCACCGTGCTGACCTCCGGCGAGCTCATGGCCTCGCTGCGCCAGGTCGACGAGGACCGCAGCAGCCGCTCCCCGAACGGCGACTACACCGACCCGCGCGCCTTCACCTCCCTGGACAAGCGCCAGGAGACCGTGCCCGGCGAGGCCACCACCCTCGACATCGCCCTCGGCGGCACCCAGGCCGTCCTGCAGCCGGGCCACCGCCTGCGCGTGGACGTGTTCGCGGGCAACTTCCCCAAGGGCCTGCCCATCCTCCCGATGCTCATCGACACCGGTCTGAAGCCGCAGCACCTGCAGCTCGACCCGGCCCGTCCGAGCTTCGTGAACATCCCGGTCCGCGGCAACACCGGCTGGTGACACCGCCCTACCGGGATTGAATCCCCGAGCGTGCACAACGGCGTGCACGCCCGGGGTTTTTTCTTTTCCGGCCGCAATGCGGGCAGGCGTCTCAGGACTCGGGGTCGGCGACAATCACGACTTTGCCGGTGACGGTGCCGGATTCGGCGAGGGTGAGCGCCCGGGCGGCCTCCCGCAACGGGATTCGGGCCGCGATCTGCGGGTGCAGCGCGCCGCGCTCGGCCAGATCGAGGACCGCGCCCAGGTCGGTCGCGAGGCGCGCCTGGAACCGGGAACGCCGGCGGCGGCCCGCCCAGATGTTGTAGAAGGACGCGCTCCGCTTGTTGGGCAGCGCATTCCACCACAGCAGGCGGGCGAACAGCTTCAGCACCGGCAGCCGGGAATTGCCCTCCTCGTCCTTGGTGGCGGCGCTGCCATAGGAGACGAGGGTGCCGCCGGGCGCGAGCAGCGCGAACGAGTCCACGATGCCGGGCCCGCCGACATGGTCGAAGACCGCGTCCACCCCGTCCGGCGCCAGCGCCCGCACCTGGGCCGTCACATCCCCGCGATAGTCGACCGGCAGGGCGCCGAGCTCGGCCACCGCGTCCGCGTTGCGCGCCGACGCGGTCCCGATCACCCGGATCCCCGCCGCCCGCGCCAGCTGCACCAGCGTCGACCCGACGCCGCCGTTCGCGCCGTGCACCAGGATGGTCTGCCCCACACGGGCTTTCGCCTTCCCGTGCAGCATCTGCCAGGCGGTGATGCCGTTCACCACGAAGGTCTCCGCGGCGTCCGCGGCCAGGCCCTCGGGCACCGGCACCAGATCACCCGCGGGCACCGCGAGATGGCTGCTCCAGCCGCCGATCTTGGTCAGCGCCGCGACCCGGCGGCCGACCAGGGCCGGATCGACCCCGGCCCCGACTGCCGCCACCACGCCGACGACGTCGTAGCCGGGCACGAACGGAAACGCGGGCTGGTCATAGTATTTGCCGCGCCGCATCTGCTGCTCCGCGAAGGACACCCCGGTCGCCTCCATACGGACCAGCGCCTCGCCGGGGCCGGGCTGCGGCAATTCGCGTGTGGTGACGGTCAGGCCCTCCGGCTCGACACGTCCGGGCAGCACTACTTCGGTGGCGATGATGTTCGACATGGGTCGATCCCTTCCGGGTGTGTGATCGGTCAATCACTCTTGGGTTGAAGAAAACGCCCTCGTGAGAGGGCGTGAGAGGTCAGTCGAAGTGGCGGATGCCCGCGGTCAGGGTGGCGGCCCAGGCGCCTTCGCCGGCGTCCAGGCCGAGGGTCGTGATCAGGTGGCACAACTGCCCGTAGGCCATGAACCGCTGGACCTGTTCGCTGGTCGCGCCGGAACGGGTTTCGGCGAACTCGGTGACCCGCCGCAGGCCGCGGCGCACGGCCTCGGCGATATCGGGCACATCGGCCGCCGAGAGGGCGTGCACCTGCAGCATGAGCAGGCTCTTGTCCACGATCAATTCGGCGTAGGCCCCGCCCATCTCGTGCAGCACCTGCTCCGGATCGCCGCCCGGGGTCCGGGCGGCGCCGGTCGCCAGGGCGCCCTCGACCCGTTCGAAACAGCGGTCCAGGGCGGCGACGAACAACTCCACCTTGCTGGGGAAGAGCTTGAACACGTACGCGGGCGAGATTCCGGCCGCGACGGCGACCGTATTGATCGGCGTCCCATGGAATCCCGTCTTGGCGAACTCGGTGATCGCCGCATCCAGCACGGCATCCCGTCGAACGTCCGAAGTGGAGAGTGCGATCCCGCGTCTGCTCATGTGAGTGACTGTACACTCACTCTCTGGAATTCCGCCAGCCCTCCGACTCGTCGGGAACGGCGAAGGCCGCTTCCAGCGGCGGGAACAGGGCGCGGGCATCGTGACCGGTGAACCAGAGGCCGACCACGAAAGCCGCGGTGGCCTCCAGATATCGGGCCCGGGACAGGCCGCCCGCGGGGATCGGGCGCAGTTTCAGGTCCTCGGCGAGGCCGGACACGAGCGCGATCGCCGCCTCGTCATCGCCGCACAGCGGCACCGTCACAGGGCGGCCGTCGAATTCGCGATCCGGGCCCGCCCACACCTCGGCGGCCAGCAGATTGAACGCCTTCACCACCTTGGCGCCGGGCGTCGCGGCCGAGATGCGTTCGGCCACCGCGGGTTCGGAGAGACCGAAGCCGCCGATGTCCGGAGCGAAGGCATTCGTGCAGTCGATCAGGGTGCGGCCGGTGAGGGCCTCGCGCTGGTCGGTGAGGATGTCCGTCAACGCGGCCACCGGCACGGCCAGCAGCGTGGCTTCGCCGACATTCGCCGCCTCGGCCACGGTGGCGGGCCGGGCGCCGGACCCGATCGCGGCCGCGGCCTCCGCCGCCCGCGTGGAAGTCCGTGCGCCGACCACGATTTCGTGCCCGGCCGCGGCCCAGCCGCCGCCGAGAGCGCGGGCCATCTGCCCGGCCCCGATGATTCCGATTCGCATGTCATCTCCTTGGTGTGGCGTGTGACGACGACGTTAGGAATTCCGAAGCGCACTCCCGGGTGCCCAATGGCGGTGGCAGGGTGGAGTCATGACGGTCGAGAGCACCGAACCGGTGCGGTTCGCCGAATACGGCGGCCGCGAATCGGACTGCCCCGCGCGGCTGGCGGTAGACGTATTCGGCAATTCATGGCTGACAGTGATCGTTTACACACTTCGCGAGGGTCCGATGCGCCCGGTGGAATTGCGCCGCGCCATCGGCGGCATCAGTCAGAAGATGCTCACTCAGACCCTGCGGCGCATGCAGGCGATGGGGTTGCTGGAACATCGCCGATACGCGGAAGCGCCACCGCGCGTTGAGTATTCGCTGACTCCCGCGGGCCGTGATCTGCTGATTCCGATCTTCGCGCTGGGGGAGTGGGCCGACCGCCACGGCGACACCGTGCGCACCGCCCTCTACGGCGATCCCGAGGACTGAACCGCTGCCGCGAAAGCGGTTGCCACAAGGGCGCTCACCGGCGGCGACACGCTGACCGAACATCGCGTGAACACCGGGCTAACGAAGGTGGAAGGACCCATGACCTGCGTGAAACTTCCTGCACCCGGGGTTTGACCCCGCGTCGGCGACCGTACGATTCAAAGTGTGAGCGTTCCACAGGCCGTGCTTTTGGCAGTCCTGGCGGCCGTAGTAGGACTGGCCGTCGGCGGACTGCTCATTCCGTATGTGAACGCTCGCCAGGAGCGGATGCGTGCCGCCACCGACACCGGGCTGACCATGTCCCAGGTGCTGGACCTGATCGTGCTCGCCTCCGAATCCGGCATCGCCGTCGTCGACCAGTACCGGGACGTGGTCCTGGTCAACCCGCGGGCCGAGGAGCTGGGCGTGGTCCACGACCGCCTGCTCGACGAGCGCGCGTGGGCCGCGGTCGAACAGGTGCTGGCCGGCGGCCAGGACGTCGAGTTCGAGCTGACCGCCAAGATCCCCATGCCCGGCCGCGCCCGCCTCGCTGTCCGAGGAGTTGCCCGGCCGCTCTCCCAGGAGAATCCGAACTTCGTGGTCCTGTTCGCGGACGACGACTCCGAACAGGCCCGCATGGAGGCCACCCGCCGCGACTTCGTCGCCAATGTGAGCCACGAACTCAAGACCCCCGTCGGGGCCATGAGCCTGTTGGCCGAGGCGTTGCTGGAATCCGCCGACGATCCCGACTCGGTCCGGCACTTCGGTGAACGCCTGCACGGCGAGGCCCGCCGCATGGGCAAGATGGTCACCGAGCTGATCGCGCTGTCGCGCCTGCAGGGCGCCGAACGGCTGCCCGAGCTCGAGGCCGTCGACGTCGACACCGTGGTCACCCAGGCCATCGAACGCTCCCGCACCACCGCCGAGGCCGCGGGCATCACCGTGTCCACCGACGCGGGCAGCGGCCTCGAGGTGCTCGGCGACCAGACCCTGCTGGTGACCGCGTTGTCCAACCTGGTCGAGAACGCCATCGCGTACTCCCCGCGCGGCTCCCACGTGTCGGTGAGCCGGGCGCTGCGTGGCGGCTACATCAATATCGCCGTCACCGACCGCGGCATCGGCATCTCCAAGGAAGACCAGGAGCGCGTCTTCGAACGCTTCTTCCGGGCCGACAAGGCGCGCTCGCGTGCCACCGGCGGTACCGGCCTCGGGCTGGCTATCGTCAAGCATGTGGCCGCCAACCACAACGGTGAGATCACCCTGTGGAGCAAACTGGGCACCGGATCGACGTTCACCCTGCGCATCCCGGCCCACCCTGCCGATTCCAACGGGCAGGTCGACAAGAGACTTGCCACCGGTGTTCCGGTGGCCAAGAAGGAAAACGGCACGCGCCCCCTCGGGCGGGCCAGAACCAACGGTGTGGAGGCAACCCGATGACGAGTGTGCTGATCGTCGAGGACGAGGAGTCGCTGGCCGATCCGCTCGCGTTCCTGCTGCGCAAGGAGGGGTTCGAGGTCACCGTGGTGGGCGACGGCCCGTCCGCGCTGGCCGAGTTCGACCGCTCGGGCGCGGACATCGTCTTGCTCGACCTCATGCTCCCCGGCATGAGCGGCACCGACGTGTGCAAGCAGCTACGGGTGCGCGGCAGCGTCCCGGTCATCATGGTGACCGCGCGCGACAGCGAGATCGACAAGGTGGTCGGCCTGGAACTGGGCGCCGACGACTACGTCACCAAGCCCTACTCCTCGCGCGAGCTGATCGCCCGCATCCGGGCCGTGCTGCGGCGCGGCGCCGGTGAGGAGCCCGACAACGGCAGCGAGACCGCGGTGCTCGAGGCCGGCCCGGTGCGCATGGACGTGGACCGCCACACCGTGCAGGTGAACGGCAAGGCGGTGACGCTGCCGCTCAAGGAATTCGACCTGCTCGAATACCTGCTGCGCAATTCCGGGCGCGTGCTCACCCGCGGACAGCTCATCGACCGCGTCTGGGGCGCCGATTACGTCGGTGACACCAAGACCCTCGACGTGCACGTGAAGCGCCTGCGCTCGAAGATCGAAGCCGATCCGGCCAAGCCCGAGCACCTGGTCACCGTGCGCGGCCTGGGCTACAAGCTGGAAGCCTAGAACCGTCCCGAACGCAGAACCCGCCCGCTTCGAATTCACGAAGCGGGCGGGTTTCGTCTTACTCCCCGACCAGTTTCCGGGCTTACCCGTGCGGCCGGCGAATTACGCGTTGGGGTCGTTCTTCATGGTGTAGACCCACGCCGGGCCGAGGCCGGGCAGTTCCTGCTTCTCCAGGATGATCCAGCCCAGGCCGGGGTTGTCCTGCTGCATGCAGTCGTACCACGCGACATCCGCGCCGTTGCCGCGGCAGGCGATGGTGTGGCTGGTGCCGTAGGGGCTCACCACGATCTGCTTGCCGGCGTCCTTGGCGCCCAGCACGGCCGGGTCGTTGTACACGACGAAATCGGCGGTGCGATCGGAGAACGCGGTCGGATCGGTGTTATCGGCGAAGGCCTGCGGGGCAATGGAGATAACCGCACCGGCGGTCAGGGCGGAGACGGCGAGGATTTTCTTGATCATGGCCACGATGTCTAACACGCTCCGGTGAATTCGCAATAGCGGATCGATGTCCTGGGCACTTCCGGGTATTCACAACGCGAGGTCATCGGACCGGCGGTTATGCGAAATATACTTCTGTGCAGCCTGATTGGATTGTCTCCGACCAGCACCGTTTGTTCACCTTCCGGACACTATGACGCGCGCCGCACCGGCGAGACCCACGCCACAAACGCGATCGGGCGTGTCGGGTTCCGGAGAACCCGACACGCCCGATCGCGTAAGGCGATTCGCTAGCTGCTGCCGAACAGGCCGCTCAGCAGACCGCCCACCAGCTTGCCCGCGCTACCGGTCGCGCTGCCGGAGCCGATGCTGCCACCGCCGCCGGTCGACGGCTTGGTGGTGGTCGGAGCCGTCGTGGTCGGCGCCGTGGTGGTGGTCGGCGGGGCGGTCGTGGTGGTCGGCGGGGTGGTGGTGCCGCCCGCCACGTTCACGATCAGGGTCTGCGTGCTGCTGCCCTGCGAGGCTGTGATGATGTGCTGGCCCGGCGTGGTGGGCTTCCAGGTGACGCTCGAGTGGCCCACCGGCCACGGGATGATGCCGACGCCGTCGGTCAGGCTCGCCCCGTTGTCGTTCCAGTTCACCAGCAGCCCGATCGACGCACCGGACAGATCAGCGCTGAGGGTGTAGGTACCCCCGACCGTCGGCGCGCTGTCGGACACGGTGATCACGTCGACGGTGGCGTTCGCCCCTGGGGCCAGGGCGACCGCGACCGCGGCGGCGGACGCGACGGTCAGACCGGCCATCCCCGCTGTGATCGACCGGCCCGAATACTTGCTCTGCATGACTACTCCTCTGTTGTGTCTGGCTGTGCCCCAAGGGAACTGGGGGAGATCGGTCAGAGACCGAAGGGCAGGCCGTTGGCGCTGCCGGTACCGCCACCGCTCGGCGCCGGGGTGGTCGTCGACGGGGGAGCCGTCGTCGTCGGCGGAGTGGTGGTGGTGGGGTCGGTGGTGGTCGTGGTCGGCGGCACCGTGGTGGTGGTCGTCGGCGGGACCGTCGTGGTGGTGGTCGGCGGCACGGTGGTTGTGGTGGTCGGCGGCGCGGTCGTCGTGGTGGCGACGGTGCTGACGTTCACCACCAGGGACTTGGTCGAGCTGCCCTGGGACAGGGTGATGACGTGCTGGCCGGGGGAGTTGGGCGTCCAGTCGGTGCTGGAGTGGTACGGCGGCCACGGCACTTTGGAGGCCGGGCTGGTGATGGGGTTGCCGTTGTCTTCCCAGTAGACGAGCAGGCCGAAGGATGCGCCGGAGAGGTCGGCGCTGAGGGTGTAGGTCTGGCCGACGGTCCAGTTCGAGCCCGAGATGGTGATCGAGTCGACGGTGGCGTGCGCGGCGGGGGCCTCGTGGGTCTGTATGGCCAGGGCGCCGCCGGTGATGACGGCGAGGCCCGCCAACCCGGCGCCGAGGCGCCGGACGGTGGTGGTGCGCATGGGTACTCCTGTGTGCAACAAGGGGTTCGGAGAAGGTCGGAGACCGAGAGGGTCAGAGACCGAAGGGCAGGCCGTTGGCGCTACCGGTGCCGCCGCCGCTGGGCGCGGGAGTGGTGGTGGTCGGCGGGGCCGTGGTGGTGGTCGGCGGCGCCGTCGTGGTGGTGGGATCCGTCGTCGTGGTCGGCGGGACCGTGGTCGTGGTGGTCGGATCCGTGGTGGTGGTCGGGGGGACCGTGGTGGTCGTGGTCGGCGGCACCGTGGTCGTGGGATCCGTGGTGGTCGTCGGCGGCACCGTGGTGGTGGTCGGCGGGACCGTCGTGGTGGTGGTCGGATCCGTGGTGGTGGTCGGCGGGACCGTCGTGGTGGTCGTCGGCGGCACGGTGGTCGTGGTGGTCGGCGGCGCGGTCGTCGTGGTGGCGACGGTGCTGACGTTCACGATCAGGGACTTGGTGGAGCTGCCCTGCTTGAGGGTGATGTTGTGCTGGCCGGCGGTGGTGGGGGTCCAGTCGGTGCTGGAGTGGTACGGCGGCCACGGCACTTTGGAGGCCGGGCTGGTGATGGGGTTGCCGTTGTCTTCCCAGTAGACGAGGAGGCCGAAGGATGCGCCGGAGAGGTCGGCGCTGAGGGTGTAGGTCTGGCCGACGGTCCAGTTCGAGCCCGAGATGGTGATCGAGTCGACGGTCGCGTGGGCTTCGGGAGCCTCGTGCGTGGCGAGGACCGCCACGGCGCCGGTCGCGATGGCCAGTGCGGCCAGTCCGGCGCCGAGGTGGCGGCCGCCCAAGGGGAATGTGCTCACTATGCGTACTCCTGTGCTGCGACCCCCGAGGTAGGTAGGGGTCCGACGCACAGTAAGCGAGCAGTGATGTGAAATTAGGTGTTTTCAGAAAACTACTGGCAAGTATTCCGCTACTTCTTCGCGGACCGGACCTTCTTCGATCCGTTCGCGCTGGTCACCGGCTCGGCGGCGGCTGCCGCCGCCTTCTCCTGCGCGATGGCCGTCGCCGGGTGCACCGCGACGATGCCCAGACCCTGTCTCCGGCGGCAGTGCGCGGCCAGCTCGTCGTATGCGGGCTTGCCGATCAGCTCGATCAACTCGGGCGCGTAAGCCTCCCATACCGGCCGGGTGCCGACGTGCGCATCCGGGGAACCGGTGCAGTACCAGTTCAGGTCCAGGCCGCCCGGGCCCCAGCCGCGGCGGTCGTACTCGCCGATCGCGGTGCGCAGGATCTCCACGCCGTCGGGCCGCTCCACCCACTCCTGGGTCCGGCGAATCGGCAATTGCCAGCACACTTCCGGCTTCACGGTGAGCGGCTCCAGGCCCTTGCGCAGCGCCATGGTGTGCAGCGCGCAGCCGATGCCCTCGCTGAAACCGGGCCGGTTGAGGAAGATGCACGCGCCGTCGACGCGCCGGGTGCGCAGCGCGGGTTCGTCGTCGAGGTCGTCCTCCTCGAGGTACAGCTTCTTGCGGACCCGGCCCTGGTCGTCGGTCGCCTCGCCCATGAGCTGCCAGTCCTCGGGTGTGAGCATTTTCACAGCCCTGTGCAGCTTCTTGCCGTCCTCTTCGTCGGAGAGGAACGCGCCGTGCGAGCAGCAGCCGTCGTTCTCGCGGCCGTCGATGATGCCCTGGCATGCCGGCGTGCCGAAAACGCAGGTCCAGCGCGAGAGCAGCCAGGTCAGATCCGCCGCGATCAAATGCTCGTCATTTGCTGGATCGACGAATTCGATCCATTCGCGTGGGAAGTCGAGTTCTACTTCGGGCGTCGGGTCGATCTTCGCCGCTGGTCGCAGCCCGGTCGGTCCGCTCGCCGATGCCCCTGTCGTCACAATGCGGAACGCTAACAGCTCAGTCGCCTGGCCAGAAGTCCTGACGCACCCAGTACCGTGTTCATGTGCGTCTCGGAGTACTCGATGTGGGAAGCAATACCGTCCACCTGCTCGTGGTGGACGCGCATCGTGGTGGGCACCCGATGCCGATGAGTTCGACGAAGTCGGCCCTGCGGCTGTCCGAGAGCATGGACGACCTGGGGCGGATCACTTCCGCGGGGGCGTCCCGGCTGACGGCTACGGTAGCCGAATTCGCAAGTATCGCAAAGACTTCCGGTTGCGTTGAGCTGATGGCGTTCGCCACCTCGGCGGTCCGTGAGGCCACCAACTCCGATGAGGTGCTGGCCAGGGTCCGCGCCGAGACCGGTGTGAAGCTGCAGGTGCTCTCCGGCGTCGACGAGGCCCGGCACACCTTCCTGGCCGTCCGCCGCTGGTACGGCTGGAGCCCGGGCCGGATCCTGAACCTCGACATCGGCGGCGGCTCGCTCGAGATGAGCAACGGCGCGGACGAGGACCCGGATATGGCCTTGTCGCTGCAGTTGGGCGCCGGCCGCCTCACCCGGGACTGGCTGCGCCACGACCCGCCGGGCAAGCGCCGGGTCGCGGTGCTGCGCGACTGGCTCGACGCCGAGCTGGTGCTGCCCAGCAAGCAACTGCTCGAGGTGGGCCGCCCGGATCTGGCCGTCGGCACCTCCAAGACCTTCCGCTCGCTGGCCCGCCTGACCGGCGCCGCCCCCTCTGTTGCGGGACCGCGTGTGCGGCGTACCCTGACCAGTTCCGGCCTGCGGCAGCTGATTGCGTTCATATCGAGAATGACAGCCGCCGACCGGGCAGAATTGGAAGGCGTAAGTTCTGATCGGTCACAACAACTCGTGGCCGGTGCGCTGGTCGCGGAGGCGAGTATGCGGGCACTGTCCCTGGACACGCTCGATATCTGTCCCTGGGCGCTGCGAGAGGGATTGATCTTGCGCAAATTGGATACCGACCTTGATAGCGAACCGACAGCCGGCGGCCCCGACAGCGGCCTGACGGGCCCGATCGAAACGGTGTCTCGATGACCGAGGATTCAAGTCAGCTGTCCGTCGCCGAGCTACTGGCGCGGAACGGGCAGCAAAGTGGCGGCTCCGCCGGCGGTGGGGGGCGCAGACGACGAAGCGGTCGGGGCATTTCCGTCGCCGAACTGACCGGTGACATTCCGATCGTGCCCGGATCGTCCTCCCACGCCGCGCCGGACGAGGAAGCCGCCGCCGAGCCCGAGCCCGCCGCCACCGAATCGGACTATTCCAACTATTCGAACTTCTCGAATTACTCCGACTTCTCCACTCCCGCGGCCCCGCCCGCGCCGGACTATTCGTCCTATTCGGTAGCCGAGCCCGAACCCGCCTATTCGCCGCTCTCCGGGCCCATCTCGTATTACGACCCGCTGGCCCCCGCCCCGCAGCCGCCGTCCCTACCCGAGCCGTCCGGCCAGAGCTGGTCCGCCGGTCTGGACTGGCCCCCCACCGAGACCCCGGTCCCGGCCCCCGTCGAGCCCCGCTCCGGCGGCCGCCGCCGCAAGCCCGATCCGCTGGACTCCGACTTCGCGCTCGACGGCCTGGGCGCCGAACCGCCCGCCCCGCCCGCACCCCGCGAGGGCGGTCGCCGCCGCCGCTACGACCCCGAGGAAGACACCACCGACGAGGTGCGCCCCTTCCGCGGCGACAACGGCTCCCGGGGCGACAGCGGCCTCCTGGGCGACAGCGGCCTCCTGAGCGACAACGGCGCGACCCGCGACGCCGCCTCGGACGCCATGCGCGACATCGCCGCCCGTGCCGGGCGCGACTCGCGCACCCAGTTCAACCCGGCGGTGGCCCGCCCGCCGTTCGAGGACCACACCCAGTTCAACCCCGCCGCCCCCGCGTGGTCGCCGACGCCGGCGCCCGAGCCGCTTCCGCGCGCTCCGCACCAGGACCGTCCCTTTGACCCGCCGCAGGCCGCCGGCGCCCCGCCGATGTCGCGCTCGGCCCGCAGGCACGCCGAGACCCACTCGCAGCGGGTCCCCGAACCGCAGTCCGCCCCGCCGCTCGGGGATCGCCGCGGCGGTGTCGATCACGGCGCGGCCACCGGGCTGCCGGAGTGGTCGGCGCGAAGACGGCCGGGACCCGACGCCGAACCCGACCGCGGCGATCAGGCCGCGGTGCCGACCGCCGCGTGGTCCTCGCTCGCCGACGACGATCAGCAGCTGCTGTCGGGCCAGTCGGTCGCCGGAGATCTGCTGCGTGACGCCCAGCAGCGCGAGGACGAGCGCGCCGAACGAAATGCGCGAAACGCGGGCAAACGCCGCGGCTTCGGTTCCCGGGGCCGCGGGGCGGTCGCGCCGGAGCCCGAGCCCGACGATCACCTCACCGACTTCTACGAGCCGCTCGACGAGGACGACTACGACGACTACGACGACGAGCCCGAGTCGTCGATGGGCGCGCGGTTCTCCGCGCTCACCCGGAAGGCGGGCGCCCTCACCCGCAAGGCCGGTCGCGGCAAGGCCGCCGAGCCCGCACGGTCGCGGGCCGCGGGCGCGCGGTCGGCGGGCCGGTCCGACGAGGACGAGCACCGCCGGCAGTGGCTGGTGATCGCGGGCCAGAGCGTGGGCGCCGCGGTCGCGGGCATGTTGCTGTTCAAGGGCTTCGAACGCATGTGGGAAGTGCTCCCGTGGGTTGCCCTGGCCCTGGCCATGGTCGTGATCCTCGGCCTGGTCGCATTGGTGCGCGTGCTGCGCCGCACCGATGACATTTTCAGCACTGTGATTGCCGTCGTCGTAGGCGTCTTCGTGACGCTCGGACCGCTAGCCTTTCTACTCAGTACGAACTGAGCAGGGAGCGGCAGTGGGGAATATCGTGCAAGCGCAGGGGGCGAGCACCGAGGGCCGGGCGGGGCGCGGGGAAGTCCGGGTCGGGCTGTCGACGGCGTCGGTGTATCCGGAGAACACCGAGGCGGCGTTCCGGTACGCGGCCGAACTCGGTTACGACGGTGTCGAACTCATGGTCTGGGCGGAACCGGCCAGCCAGTCCATTTCCACCGTGCAGCATTTCGCGCACAAATACGACGTGCCGGTGCTGGCCGTGCACGCCCCGTGTCTGCTGATCTCGCAACGGGTCTGGGGGTCGGACCCGATCGCGAAACTCACCCGCAGCGTGCACACCGCCGAGGCGCTGGGCGCGGCCACCGTGGTGGTGCACCCGCCCTTCCGCTGGCAGCGCCGCTACGCCGAGGGCTTCGCGAAACAGGTTGCGGAACTGGAGAATTCGTCGCCGGTGGCGGTCGCGGTGGAGAACATGTTCCCGATGCGCGCCGACACCCTGCTGCGCGGCAGTTCGATCGACCGGCTGCGCCGCCGCGGCGGGCCGGGGCCGTCCATCACCACCTTCAGCCCCTCCTACGACCCGACCGAGACCGGCTACCGCCACTACACCCTGGACACCTCGCACACCGCGACCGCGGGCGTGGATCCGCTGACGCTGGCGCAGCGCATGGGCTCGGGCCTGACCCATCTGCATCTCGCGGACGGGCGCGGCGCCGCCACCGACGAGCACCTGATCCCGGGGGAGGGCACCCAGCCGGTGGCCGAACTCTGTGACATGTTGATGCGCAACGGTTTCGACGGTCAGGCGGTCGTCGAGGTCAACACCCAGATGGCCCGTACCACGATGGATCGGGCGGCCATGCTGGAGCGGGCGCTGTCCTTCGCCCGGGAGCATCTGAACGGATTCTCGCCCGCGCCGACGCCGGAGCCGACGGCCGCGCATCGCGGCTGAGTTTCTCATTCGGCCCGGTTGCCGGGGTGATTCATCCCACGACCCGTCCGGAATTTTCACCGGGTCCGTTTACGCTGTACAAAACCCAGCGGAAGGACAGCGGATGACCACGGAGCTGACCGTCGACCCGGCGTCGACGAGCGAATTGGCCGACGCGCCGTTCAGTCGCGTCTGCACGCTGACCGAACTCGACGCGACCACCCCCGGCGCCGGCCGCTTCGCGGGATCCATCGAGCCCACCTGGACCATCGGCGACAAACTGCACGGCGGCACCATGGTCGCGGGCAGCGCCGCCGCGGCCACCGAATGGCTGCGCCGCACGGCCCCCGAACAGGCCGCCATGTTCCCGATCTCGGCCAGCACCGACTTCCTCGGCGCGCCCGTCCCCGGCGCGGTCGAGTACGAGGTCCGCACCCGCAAGCTGGGCCGCCAGATCGCCCTCGTCGACGCGAGCCTGATCCAGGACGGCCGCACCCTGGTGCACACCGCCCTCACGTTCAGCCACCTTGACGACGGGGATCCGCAGTACGCCGCCGACCACGTCGGCGACATGCCCGCCGAACCGCCCGCCGACGCGCTCTTCTACGACGACCGCAACCCCATGGGCAAGATCGTGCACGTGGCCCGGGGCTCCTCGGTCGCCCTCGATCCGACCTGGGCCCGCTTCCTCGCCGGGGAGAAATCCGAACCCCGTCTGCGCCTGTGGATCCGCCCCTTCGCGGGCGACGAGCAGGACCCGGACGTGTCCGCCTTCTTCGCCCTCATGTCCGCCGACATGAGCCCGCCGGTCCCGATGAACCTCGGCCACTTCGGCTGGGCCCCCACGGTCCAGCTCACCACGTACCTGCGCCGCCGCCCGGCGCCGGGCTGGCTGCGTGTCATCGCGAAGGCTCGCGAGGTCGGCAACCGCATGTTCGACGAGGACCAGCTCGTCATCGACTCCACGGGCGCGATCGTGGCGCAGAGCCGCCAGCTGGCCTTGATCCCCCAGCCGAGGTAATCGCCTGCCCCGCTAGCCTTGAGAGCTATGACGAGGATTGCGGTAATCGGTGGGGGTCGGATCGGGGAGGCGCTGATCGCGGGCCTGCTCGAGTCCGGGCAGGCGAACAAGGATCTGGTGGTGGTCGAGCCGGTGCGGGCGCGCGCCGAGGCGCTGGCGGCCCGGTTCGGGATCCGCGCCACCGACGACATCGCCGATGCCGGCAAGTCGGCCGACCTCATCGTGATCGCGGTGAAGCCCAACGATGTCGACGCGGTCCTGATCGAGCTGGGCAAGGCCGAGCTCGGCGCGGCCGACCACGATCAGGTGCTGGTGTCGCTGGCGGCCGGGGTGACCACCGCGCGCATGGAGTCCAAGCTGCCCGCCGGCTTCCCGGTCGTGCGGGTCATGTCGAACACCCCGATGCTGGTCGGCCAGGGCATGAGCGCGATCGCCCCCGGCCGCTACGCCCGCAAGGAGCAGCTGGGCCTGGTCACCGAGATGCTGGAGTCGGTGGGTACGGCGGTGACCGTCTCCGAGGCGCAGATGGACGCCGTCACCGCGGTGTCCGGTTCGGGTCCGGCGTACTTCTTCCTGATCGTCGAGGCGATGATCGACGGCGCGGTGGGCCTGGGCCTGACCCGCGATGTGGCCACCCAGTTGGTGACGCAGACGCTGCTCGGTTCGGCCGCGCTGCTGGAGGAGTCGGGTCAGTCTGCCGTGGAATTGCGCGCGGCCGTCACCTCGCCCGCGGGGACCACCGCGGCGGGTCTGCGGGAGTTGGAGCGGGGTGCGGTGCGATCGGCATTCCACGATGCGTTGCACGCTGCAAAACGCCGTTCCGCCGAACTCGGCGCGATCGCGGACTAACGTTGAGAGTGGGTGAGTGTGCTCCCCACTTTCCAATACTGCTCGGTTGCTAGTTTGCTGCCGTAGGCCGACTCGCCACAGCAAAGGCTGATTTCTCACACCCGTCGCAGCAATCCCACTGGTCCCGCTAAGCTTCAAGGAGCACGTGCGTGTCTGTTCCGCCGGTGGGGAAGCCGGCGGCGCGGACGTGCCGGAGGTCAGTGGCGCAATGATGTCTGGAAACAGCCAAGCGAGGTCCGGAAACAGCCCAATCACCGCGGGATCCGTCATCGGAGGGGGAACGCAGTTCCTCACCGTTGCCGAGGTCGCGAATCTGATGCGGGTTTCCAAAATGACGGTGTACCGGTTGGTGCATTCGGGAGAGCTGCCCGCGGTGCGGGTGGGGCGTTCCTTCCGGGTGCACGCCAAGGCGGTGCACGACTATCTGGAGACGTCCTACTTCGATGCGGGGTAGTACGGCCCGATAACCGATCGGCCCCACCCGTTTCGTTCGCCCGAGAGTGGCCCGGTAGCATGGACCGGCATCCTGTACGTGCCGGTGGTGCCGCCGGGTCCATCTCGGCCCGTATCGGGTAGGGACTGTGCAGGGTCAGACAGTGTGCACCCCGCGGAAGCGGGGATGACCCGAGAGAACGCGAGGAACAACCCTATGGGTTCTGTGATCAAGAAGCGCCGCAAGCGCATGTCGAAGAAGAAGCACCGCAAGCTGCTTCGCCGCACGCGCGTGCAGCGCAGAAAACTCGGCAAGTAAGCCGCTGCGTCGTAGCTGGAAGCCCGTCACCGTCGGTGGCGGGCTTTCGTTCGTCACGGGTGATCGAACTCATCGTTAGATCCTGGTTAATACCCTTCGAATGCCCCCTACTCGCCGGTTACCCTGGGAGCGGGAAAACGCCCGATGACAATTCAAGGCATGGGGGCTAGGTGGGATCCGGAGTGGCAGGGACTCGGGACGGGCAACCGCCCAAGGTAGTGATGGTGACCGGCGCGAGCCGGTTCTTCGGCGGCAATGTGGTGGCCCGGTTGGCGGCCGACCCGGCCGTCGAACGCATCATCGCCGTGGACGCCAAACAGCCCAGCCGCGAGCTGCTGCGCCGTATGGGCCGCGCCGAATTCGTGCGCGCCGATATTCGTAATCCGTTGATCCGCAAGGTTATCGACGGCAATCAGGTCGATACGGTGGTGCATCCCGCCGCGCTCTCGCGCCCGCCCTCGGGTGGCGGCCGCGCCGCGATGAAGGACATGAACGTCCTGGGCGCCATGCAGCTGTTCGCCGTGTGCCGCAAGGCTTCCAGTGTGCGGCGGGTGGTGGTGCGTTCCTCCTCCGCCGTATACGGGTGCAGCGCCAAGGACCCGGTGAAGTTCACCGAGGAGATGAGCGCCCGCACGCCGCCGCGCGGCTGGTTCGCGCGGGACATGATCGAGGTGGAGGGTTTCGTGCGCGGGCTGGCCCGGCGGCGGCCCGACATCTCGGCGGCAATCCTGCGGTTCCCGCCTATCGTGGGCCCGCAGCTGGCCAAGCGAGGTGTGCAGTATTTCCGCTCGCCGATCACGCCGACCATTCTGGGCCGGGATCCGCGTATGCAGCTGCTGCACGAGGAGGACGGCATCGCCGCCCTGGTGCATGGGGCCATGACGGCCCCCGGCGGCACCTACAATGTGGCTGGGGACGGCGCGATGGCGCTGTCGCAGGCGATCCGACGGGCCGGGCGGGTCGAACTCCCGGTCCCGTACTCGGTGTTCCGCAGTGTCGGGCGCACCGTGATGGGCCCGGTGATGCGGGAGTTCACCGCCGAGCAGATCGACTATTTCCACTTCGGTTGTGGCCTGGACACCACCCGGATGCGGACCGAACTGGGCTTCGGTCCACGCTGGACCACGGTGCAGGCCTTCGACGACTTCATAGGGGGCGCAGCGTTGCGGCCCGTGATCGATCCCGCGTGGATCGACGCCGCAGAGAACAAACTTCTCAGCCTGCTCGGGGCCGGGACGGGAGCGCACCAATGAGTGATGTAGCGAAGGTGATTCGACTTCACGACGTGGACTTCGAGGCGCGGCACAGTCGCCCGTCGCCTCGGGTGTGGCCGGCGGGGGAACCGGCGCTCACCCCGGTGACCTCGCTGACCGATCGGCTCGCCGAGGTCGAAGCGCGTCAGCCCAAGTCGCTGGGGGAGATGATCCGGGGAACCGTGGCCGACGGGGTCCGCTACACGGCCGACTTCGCCCGCCGCCGCCTCACCGGCGACTACCAGGTCGACGAGTTCGGCCTGGACGAGCATCTGCTGGAATCGGTGATCCTGCCGATGCTGCGGCCGCTGTCGGACCTGTGGTTCCGGGTCGAGGTGTCGGGTATCGAGAACATCCCCGAGGCGGGCGGCGCGCTGATCGTGGCCAACCACGCGGGCACGGTGCCGCTGGACGGGCTGATGCTGCAGCTGGCCGTCCACGACCGGCACCCCAAGCAGCGCGCGCTGCGCCTGCTGGCCGCCGACCTGATCTTCGAGACGCCGCTGCTGGGCGGGCTGGCCCGCAAGGCCGGGCACACCCTGGCCTGTCCCGCGGACGCCGAAAGGCTTTTGCGCGCGGGCGAAGTCGCGGGTGTTTTCCCCGAGGGTTACAAGGGCGTCGGCAAGCCGTATTCGGACCGCTACAAGTTGCAGCGTTTCGGCCGTGGCGGTTTCGTGTCGGCGGCGGTGCGCACCGGGGTGCCGATCATTCCGTGCTCGATCGTGGGTTCGGAGGAGATCTATCCGAAGCTGGCCGATATCAAGCCTTTGGCGCGGCTGCTCGGTATTCCGTATTTCCCTGTGACGCCGCTGTTTCCGCATCTGGGTCCGCTCGGCGCGATTCCGTTCCCGTCGAAGTGGTACATCCAATTCGGCGAGCCGATTTCCACGGCCGGATACGAGCCCGCGGACGCCGATGATCCGATGACGATGTTCGAAATCACCGATCAGGTCCGCGAAACCATTCAGGGCTCGCTGTACAAGAATCTGATCAAGCGCCGGAATCCGTTCACCGGCTAGATAATTGGTACGGACATGCGACCGGCCCACTCCGATTCGGAGCGGGCCGGTCGATTTTCGTCCGGACTAGCTGGCCTTGGCTTCGCGTTTCCGGGACAGCACGGCCGCGGCCGCGCCGCCCGCCGCGCCGAGCGCGAGGGCCGTGGGCACACCGACTTTCGCGGCTTTGCGCCCGGTGCGGAAGTCGCGCACTTCCCAGCCGCGATTCTTGGCGACCTCGCGCAGATCCGCGTCGGGGTTGATGGCCACCGCGGTGCCGACCAGCGAGAGCATCGGCACGTCGTTGTGGCTGTCGGAGTAGGCGGTGCAGCGCTTGAGGTTCAGGCCCTCGCGAATGGCGAGGGTGCGCACCGCGTGCGCCTTGCCGAGCCCGTGCAGGATGTCGCCGACCAGGCGGCCGGTGAACACGCCGTCCTCGCTCTCGGCGACCGTGCCCAGCGCCCCGGTCAAGCCCAGCCGCTTGGCGATGACCTGCGCGAGTTCCACCGGCGTGGCGGTGACCAGCCAGACCTGCTGGCCCGCGTCCAGGTGCATCTGGGCCAGCGCCCGGGTGCCGGGCCAGATCTTGTCGGCGATGATCTCGTCGTAGATCTCCTCGCCGAGCGCGGCGAGTTCGGCGGTCGGGCGGCCCGCGATGAAGGACAGCGCCTTCTCCTTGCCGGACGCCATGTCCGAGTGGCTCTCCTTGCCGGTGACCCGGAACTTGACCTGCTTCCAGGCCATGTCGACCAGGTCGGAGGTCTTGAAGTACTTGCGTGAGGCCAGCCCGCGCGCGAAGTGCACGATCGACGCGCCCTGCACCATGGTGTTGTCGACGTCGAAGAAGGCCGCGGCGGTCAGATCGCGGGCGATCGTGGGCGTCGGCGTGTCGCCGAGGTCGCGCAGCGCCAGCTCGGCGTCGTGGAGGGCGATCGCGGCGTCGGCGCTGGCCTCGCCGGCCAGGTTGGCGCGGACCTCTTCCTCGGTGGGACCGAAGGGGCTGCGGGTGATACGGGTGAACTGATCCTGCAGGTCAGCCAGTCCCTGACCCCAGCGCGCCGGGAATTCACCGAATCGTCCCGCGATGAAGCCCGTTCCCTGCTCTTTCGAACGTTCCGGCACCAGTACCTCCGCCTGTTAGCGCGAACAACTCAACAGTAACGCCCGGGAGTGGCCGCAACGTAGACGGTGAACGACATATCGGGAAGTTGTTAGATGGTGGCCATGAGCGATTCGCCACATGCTGTGACGCTGTTGACCCGGGACGGTTGCGGGCTGTGCCACACCGCACTCGAACAATTGCGCCCGATCTGCGCCGAGTTCGGCGTCGAGGTGACCACGGTGGACGTGGATGTGGCCGCCGCCACTGATCCGGGCCTGCGTGCCGAATACGGGGACCGGCTGCCGGTGGTGCTGCTGGACGGCCGCGAGCACAGCTATTTCGACGTGGACGAGCCGCGGCTGCGCGCCGACCTCGCGAAATAACCGGACCTACCTCGCGAAACCGGGCGTGATTGGGGATTTTCCGGGCTTTCTGCGCGGGTCCCCCTCCGTCCGTCCCCTCCGGTGTGTTGCGTAGCGGGTTCGCGCTGATGAGGGTTGAATGAACCCGGGGCCGGAGCCCGCCGCAAAGTGACTGAATTCACCGACTTTGTGCAGGGCTTCACAAGCGGTTACGGTGGTGGCACGCGACCCGCCTTCTCGGGCAGCGGAAGCGACCCCCTGAACCTGACTCGACCTCGCCTGTAAGGACCGCGACGGTCTCCCGGCGTCGGGTCGACAAAAGAACCCGGACACTCACCCCCGGCCGGACGAGGAGCGCAAGCGACGTGACAGAGCAGCAAGAGACGCCGCCGACTGGCGTCTCCAAGGCTCTGCAGAAGGACATCCCGCAGGCCACGGTGGCCCGGCTGGCCACTTACCTCCGGGTGCTCGCCGTACTCGCCGACGACGCTGTAGCCATCGTATCGAGTGAGGAACTGGCTGTCGCGGCGGGTGTCGGTTCGGCCAAGTTGCGCAAGGATCTCTCCTTCCTCGGACCCAACGGCGTGCGTGGCGTCGGCTACGACGTGATCAAGCTGCGCGACCGCATCGAGGATGTGCTCGGCCTGTCCGAGGGGCACCGGGTGGTGCTGGTCGGAGCGGGTCACCTGGGCCGCGCGCTGGTCGGCTACGGCGGTTTCCGCCGCCGCGGTTTCGCCATGGTCGGGCTGTTCGACAACGATCCCGAGGTCATCGGGACCACCGTCGGCGGACTCGTGGTCCGCGACGTGGCCGAGCTGACCGACGCCGTGGCCACGCTGGAACCCACCATCGCCGTCCTCACCGTGCCCGACGCCGCCGCGCAGGGTGTGTGCGATCTGCTGGTCGAGGCCGGTCTGCAGTGCGTGCTGAGCTTCTCGGCCCTGGCCCTCGAGGCCCCGGCCACCGTCGAGGTGCGACGGGTGGATCTGGCGGTGGAGATGCAGCTGTTGTCGTTCGAGCGGGCCCGCAACGCGGAATCGGCCGCCGAGGACGCGATGAGCGCGGCCGCGGCGGGTACGGCGACGGTGGTCGCCGACGCGAGCGTGGTGTCCACCCCGATCCGCCGGGTGGCGACGATCCAGACCGCGGACACAACCAGCAAGGGAGCGGTGGTCCAGCCATGAGCGTGCTTCTCGTCGGCATCTCACATCGCAGCGCACCGGTGGCGGTGCTGGAGAAGATCGCCATCACCGAGACCGACCGGCCCAAGCTGACCGACAAGATGCTGGCCTCCACGCACGTGTCCGAGGCGATGATCGTCTCCACCTGCAACCGCATCGAGGTCTACGCGGTCGTCGACGCCTTCCACCCCGCGCTCGGGGAGATCGGCGAACTGCTCACCAAGCATTCCGGGCTGCCGCTGCCCGAACTCACCAAGCACGCTTACGTGCGCTACGCGGAGGCTGCGGCCGAGCACCTGTTCGCGGTGTCCTCCGGCCTGGATTCCATGGTGGTCGGCGAGCAGCAGATCCTCAGCCAGATCCGGGCCGCCTATGCCGCGGCCGACGCCCAGCAGGCCGCCGGGCGCACCCTGCACGAGCTGGCCCAGCACGCGCTGCGGGTCGGCAAGCGGGTGCACTCCGAGACCGGCATCGACCGCGCGGGCGCGTCGGTGGTGTCGGTGGCGCTGGATCGCGCGGCCGCCGCGCAGGGCGCGCTGGCCGGGCGCACCGCGTTGGTGCTGGGCGCCGGCGCGATGGGCGGGCTCGCGGTGGCGCAGCTGGCGCGCGGCGGGGCCGCGAAGGTCATCGTGGTGAACCGGACCCTGGAGAAGGCGCAGCGGCTGGCCAACACTGCCGCCACCATGCACGGCGTCGAGGCCGAGGCCATCGAGATGGACCGGCTGGCCGAGGCCATGGCCGCCGCCGACGTGGTGATCACCTGTACCGGCGCGGTGGGCACCGTGGTCACCCTCGCGGACGTGCACCGGGCGCTGTCGGCCAAGCCGGGCGCCGAGGAACTGGTCATCTGCGACCTGGGCCTGCCCCGCGACGTGGACCACGCGGTCGCCGGACTGCCCGGGGTCACCGTCATCGACATCGAGACGCTGCAGCGCGACCCGTCGGCCGGCGCGGCCGCCGACGACACCGCCGCCGCGCGCATCATCGTCGCCGACGAACTCTCCAAATACCTTGCCGGACAGCGCATGGCCGAGGTCACGCCGACCGTGGCCGCGCTGCGCCAGATGGCCGCCGACGTGGTCGAGGCCGAGCTGCTGCGCCTGGACTCCCGACTACCGGGACTCGAATCCACCGAACGCGACGAGGTGGCCCGTACCGTGCGACGGGTGGTCGACAAACTGCTGCACGCGCCGACGGTGCGGGTCAAGCAGCTGGCCTCCACGCCCGGCGGGGACAGCTACGCCGAGGCATTGCGCGAGCTGTTCGAGCTCAAACCCGGTGCGGCGCAAGCGGTTGCCGCGCCGATGGAGATCTCCGCCCTGCAGGGCGAACTGGCCGATGATTTCACCGCCGCCCACCCGGGGGACGAACAGGGGCACATCGCATGACCGGAGCAATGGTGCACGAGAACGACATAACCGCTCGCGGAACGGTCGACGCCCCGTGGCGCATCGGCACCCGCGGCAGTCTGCTGGCCCTCACCCAGGCCGGGCACGTGCGTGACGCCCTGATCGCCAACGGTCAGCAGGCCGAGCTGGTCATCGTGAAGACCGCCGGCGACCAGAACGCCACCGATCCCGTGCAGAAGATCGGCGTGGGCGTGTTCACCGCCGCGTTGCGCGAGGAATTGGCCGCGGGCACGGTCGACATCGCCGTCCACTCGTACAAGGATCTGCCGACCGCGCAGGATCCGCGCTTCGACATCGCCGCCATCCCGCCCCGGCAGGATCCGCGCGACGCGCTGGTGGCGCGCGACGGCCTGGTGCTGGGCGAGCTGCCCGCGGGTGCGAAGGTCGGCACCTCCGCGCCGCGGCGCGCCGCACAGCTGAAGGCGCTGGGCCTGGGCATCGAGATCGTGCCGCTGCGCGGCAATCTCGACACCCGGATCGGCAAGGTCTCCTCCGGTGAACTGGATGCCGTGGTGGTGGCGCGGGCCGGGCTGGCCCGCATCGGCCGCCTCGACGTCGTCACCGAATCGCTCGAACCGGTGCAGATGCTGCCCGCCCCGTCACAGGGTGCGCTGGCCGTCGAATGCCGCAGCGAGGACACCGAACTCGTGACCATCCTGTCCGCCCTCGACGATCCCGGCACCCGTGCCGCGATCACCGCGGAGCGGGCGTTGCTGGCCGACTTGGAGGCCGGTTGTACCGCGCCGATCGGTGCGCTGGCCGAGGTCGTCGAATCACTCGACGACGACGGCCGGGTGGTGGAGGAGTTGTCGCTGCGCGCCTGCGCGGCGGCGATCGACGGCTCGGATGTGATCCGGGCTTCAGTGGTCGGACCGGTCGCGGATGCCGCGGACCTGGGGCGGGCACTGGCGCGCGAGCTCTTGGAGCTGGGGGCGCGCGAACTGCTCAGCGTCACAGAGGAATCCGCTGAGCTCACCGACGACAGCAATCCCAGCCCAATGGAGAACAGCCGATGAGCCGAGTGACGAAGAAGAATCCCGGTCGGATCCTTTTCGTGGGGTCAGGGCCCGGTGACCCGGCGCTGTTGACCGTGCGGGCCCGCGAGGTGCTCGGCCGGGCGACGCTGGCCTTCACCGACCCCGACGTCGACAAGGGCGTGCTCGCCCTGATCGGCATCGCGGTCGAGGAGAGCGCCGACGGGACCCGTCCGGTGGACGTGCGCCCCGCCCTGGGCGACGCCGCCGAGGTGGCCAAGACCCTGATCGCGGAGGCCCGTGGCGGCTCCGACGTGGTGCGCCTGGTCTCCGGCGACCCGATGACCACCGACTCGGTCATCCAGGAGATCAACGCCGTCACCCGTTCGCATCTGAGCTTCGAGGTGCTGCCCGGTCTCTCGGCCGGCACCACCGTGCCCGCCTACGCGGGTATCGAACTCGGTTCCAGCCACACCGTGGTGGACGTCCGCGGCGAGGTGGACTGGGCGGCCGTCGCGGCCGCGCCCGGCCCGCTGGTGCTGCACGCCACCTCCGGCCACCTGGCCGAGACCGCGTCGGCGCTGGTGGAACACGGCCTGGCGCCGCAGACCCCGGTCGCGGTGACCGTACGCGGCACCACCCGCCAGCAGCGCACCATCGACGCCACCCTGGCGACCCTGAACAACGCGGCCTCCGAACTGGTCGGCCCGCTGGTGGTCACGGTCGGCAAGGAAGTGGACAAGCGCGCCAAGACCTCCTGGTGGGAGTCCCGTGCTCTCTACGGCTGGACCGTGCTGGTGCCGCGCACCAAGGAGCAGGCCGGCGAGATGAGCGAGAAGCTCGTCAACCACGGCGCCATCCCCATGGAGGTCCCGACCATCGCGGTCGAGCCGCCGCGCAGCCCCGCCCAGATGGAGCGCGCGGTCAAGGGCCTGGTCGACGGCCGCTACCAGTGGGTGGTCTTCACCTCCACCAACGCGGTGCGCGCGGTGTGGGAGAAGTTCGGCGAATTCGGCCTGGACGCCCGCGCTTTCAGCGGCGTGAAGATCGCCTGCGTCGGCGAGGCCACCGCGGAGAAGGTGCGCTCCTTCGGCATCAACCCCGAGCTGGTGCCGTCCGGTGAGCAGTCCTCCGAGGGCCTGCTGGCCGACTTCCCGCCGTACGACGACGTTTTCGACCCGGTCAACCGGGTGCTGCTGCCGCGCGCGGACATCGCCACCGAGACCCTCGCCGAGGGCCTGCGCGACCGCGGCTGGGAGATCGACGACGTCACCGCCTACCGCACCGTGCGCGCGTCCCCGCCGCCCGCGGAGACCCGCGAGATGATCAAGACCGGCGGTTTCGACGCGGTCCTGTTCACCTCGTCCTCCACGGTCCGCAACCTGGTCGGCATCGCCGGCAAGCCGCACGCCCGCACCATCGTGGCCTGCATCGGACCCAAGACCGCCGAGACGGCCATCGAATTCGGCCTGCGCGTGGACGTGCAGCCCGAGGTGGCCCAGGTCGGCCCGCTCGTCGAGGCGCTCGCCGAGCACGCCGCCCACCTGCGCGCCGAGGGCCTGCTGCCCCCGCCGCGCAAGAAGAGCCGCCGCAGCCGCTAGCTTCGGCACGACATCCGGCCACCCGGCCCCGCGTCCCGGCGACGCGGGGCCGGTGTCGTATCGGCTCCAGGCGAGACAAGATCGCCACCTCCGATCTCGGTGGCTCCCTGGGTCTCTCGCATTCGCCGGGTGGATGCCCAAGGAAATGTCGTCGTTTCATCTGGAAGCGAAATGCCTACGCTGCATTCGGTATTCGATCTTCGAGAGGTGAACATTCATGAAGCGTGTAGCAGTCGGCCTGATCGCGATGTGTGGAATCTCGCTGGGCGCGAGCCTGTCCCCGGCGGCGGCTTTCGCCGAGGCCCCGAGTGCGGCGGCGCCGGTCGCCGACGCGCCGGGGGTCAGCTCGTCCGGCATTCCCGCCGCGGCCGTGCTGCAGACCCTGTTGAAGTGCTTGGCCAGCGGTTCGAGTAATCCCGGCACGCCGGGATCGACCCAGACCGGCTGCCTGAACTCCTAGTGCCGCGGGTGCGGCGGAGGCTCTCCGACGTCCGGTCGTGGGGATGTCGGCAGGCCTCCGCCGCGCTCAGCGGAGCCGCGTGGCGCTCAGCGCTGGGCCGCCATCAGACGGCGGACCATGCGGCAGGTCGCGTCCGAGGGCTGATGCACGCCGATGACTTCGGCTGTCTCCCTGATCTTCTCGTTGGTGGCCTGGTCGGGTCCGAAGGACCCGGAATCCAGGAGCGCGATGGCCAGCCGCATGGCCTTCAATCGCCGATTGTGCGAGACGTACCACGTGCGCGGCCGCCCCGCCGGCAGCGGCTGCTTGGCCAGCGGCCGCCACGCGTGATCGATGACCTCCCCCTTCTTCGGAACCCCGGCGCCCCGGTTCACCTTGCCGGACATGCTGGTAACGGCTGCGAGCACGGCCAATCCTCCCGTCGCGGTCCGGGATCGCACCTTCGAACGCGGCGCGATCCCTTCGAACACATCTTCGATTCTACTCGGACCCACCGACAAAAACGGCTGCTCACAATGACTTTGGTAGCCGGCCGGGCCCGGCGTCGGAGGCGCGCGCACCCCGGTCACGAGCCGGGCATATCATGCGAGCATGACCGGAATGGACCGCCCTCGGCGGTTGCGCCGCACTCCCGCCATGCGTCGGCTCGTCGCCGAGACCAGCCTGGAGCCGCGGCACCTGATTCTGCCCATGTTCGTCGCCGACGGTATCGACGAACCGCGTGAGATCTCCTCCATGCCAGGCGTTTTCCAGCATTCGATGGACTCGCTGCGCAAGGCGGCCGCCGAAGCCGTGGCCGCGGGCGTGGGCGGGCTCATGCTCTTCGGCGTGCCGAAGCCCGAGGACAAGGACGCCCAGGGGAGCGGGGCCAGCGACCCGGACGGGATCCTGAACCGCGGCCTGTCCGCGCTGGTGTCCGAGGTCGGCGACTCGACGGTCGTCATGGCCGACACCTGCCTGGACGAATTCACCGACCACGGCCACTGCGGCGTGCTCGACGAGCACGGCGCGGTCGACAACGACGCCACCCTCAGCCGCTACGTCGAGATGGCGCTGGCGCAGGCCGCGACCGGCGCCGACCTGCTCGGCACCAGCGGCATGATGGACGGCCAGGTGGGTGCGATCCGCGCGGGCCTGGACGCCGCCGGATACACCGACACCGCCATCCTCGCGTACGCGGCCAAGTACGCTTCCGCGTTCTACGGCCCGTTCCGGGAGGCCGTCGGCTCCTCGCTGCAGGGCGATCGGCGCACCTACCAGCAGGATCCGGCCAACCGCCGGGAGGCGATCCGCGAGCTGGAACTGGATCTGCTCGAGGGCGCGGACATCGTCATGGTGAAGCCCGCCATGTCGTATCTGGACATCCTGCGCGAGGTCTCGGACCGGTCCACGGTGCCGGTGGCGGCCTATCAGATCTCCGGCGAGTACGCGATGATCACCGCGGCCGCCGAGCGCGGCTGGATCGACCGCAAGGGCGCGATCCTGGAATCGCTGCTCGGGATCCGGCGGGCGGGCGCGGACATGGTGCTCACCTACTGGGCCACCGAGGCCGCGCACTGGCTGGCCTGAACCGGAACGAGTAGCTCTGATCGTGAATCCCATGGTCCCGCCGAACGATCCGGCGCGTCCGGCGCCCGAGGACGTCGGTACCGCCTGTCAGCTCTGGTACGCCGCGCTCGGGGTCGGGCTGGTGCAGTTGATCGCCTCGCTGATCGCGCAGTTCGGGCAGCGGAACGAATTGGCGCAGCAGATGTTCGACCAGGTGAAGGAGCAGCAACCGGCGATCACCCTGGCACAGGTGGAGGTCTGGGCCGCCGTCGTGTTCGTGCTGGTCGCGGTGTTCTGGCTGGTGCTGTCCGGAGCCGGGGTGGCGGTGGTGTGGCAGCTGGGGCGCGGAAAGAACTGGGCCCGTGCGGTTCTCACCGGTTTCGGCATCTTCCTGGTGCTCGGCGCGGCGGGGACGCTGTTCGGTGTCGGCGCCAAGGAGGGCGGGGTGGCCGCGCTGGTCGCGGGCGGCGCGGGCATCGTCCAGGCGGTACTCGCCGGCGGGGCCGTATTCCTCTGCTACCGAAGCGAATCCGAGGCCTACTTCCGGCCCGGACCGCGCTAGGTTACCGCCGAGTTTGTTACGCGGGTGTCAACGCGTTATGGTGAGGGCAGTCACAGGTATTTCGGGAACCGGAAGCCGGGCCCCAGGCGTTGAGCGTGGGCGTGCGGCGCCGGGAAGGCGGAGGCAACGATGCGAGTGGTGATCCAGCAGCCGCACAGCCTGCGGCGCGATGTCGCGGTGCTGAGCTTGTTGTTCCTCTTCGGTCTGCTGACCCTCGCCGTACTCCTGATTCCGGGCCTGGCCCACTGAGTCGTTCCGCGATCTTTACGCTCGACCTATGAGTGAGGCCATCAACGCCCCCGGGGCCGTGCTGTTCTCCGAACCCGGCGCGCGCTGGCGGACCATCGCCTACGGACCCGCGATGTGCGCGATCATCCTGGGCATCGAGCTGATCCGCGGCGGCGACATCCACTGGTTCGGGCTCGTCTTCTGCGCTGTGCTGCTGGCCGGGTTCGTCTGGTTGCAGGTGATCGCGGGCAAGCGGCACATCAGTGTCGAGCTGACCCCCGAGCAGTTGCGCGAGGGCACCGAGGTGGTGCCATTGCGCGACATCGCCGAGGTGCTGCCCGAAGACGACGAGGAGTCCTGGGATTATGAGGACTGGCAGTCCGCGCGGGCGCTGGGCGAGCTGACCGGAGTACCGCGGCGGCGCAAGGGAATCGGCCTGAAACTGACCGACGGTCGGCTGGTGCAGGCGTGGGCGCGTGACCATGTCACGCTGCGCGCGGCGCTGACCGAGGCCTTGGGCCACCCGCGCGGGACCGACGACGAGCCTCGGGAGGCGCTGTGATGCGGTGGCTGACGATAGCGGCCGAGATCGTGCTGGTGCCGGTGCTGGCCGTCGCGGCGGTGTGGTGCTGGCGGCACGGGGTGCAGACCACGGTGTTCAAGGCGCAGGGAGAGGCGCCGTCGTTCGGTGCGACCCGCTACGTCGGGCCGTGGCTGGCGGGGTCCGCGGCGCTGGTGATCATGGCCGGACTGTCGCTGATCGATGGGGCTGCGCGGGCGGTTCGCGCTCGGCGAGCCTGGTCCGACACGCCGTATTGAGGGGTGCGAAGTCGGTTTTCGCCTCGGTCGGCCTCGGGCTGGCGCGGAGAATCATCGGCATGAAGCGCACAGAACTCGTGAAACGCATCGCCCCCGCGGTGCTGGCCGCGGGGCTCGTCGGCGCTGTGGTCGTGGCTCCGGCCGCCGCGGCCCCGGTCGATACCGTCCCGGATTACGGGTCACCACTGCTGGTGATGTCCTGGCAAGACCTACTACCGTCCCCGCTGAACTGCCTGCTGTCCACCGGATGGGCGGCGTTCTGCCTGGGGATTCCGCTCCCGTAGCGGAGGGTGCGGCGGCGCGACCGCAGACCGCGCCGCCGTCTCCGCCTCAGTTCCAGTTCTGGTAAACATCCAGCACGCGACCGCCCTTGGTGCCGGGCAGGTTCACGAACAGGGTCACCGTGCCGTCGGGATGATCGGCGGCCTCCATCATCACCTGACGCAGGGAGGCGTGTACGCCGCCCTTGTCGTCCTTGTAGATGGTGGTGTCGGGCTCCAGGCCCGCGCCCATCCGGCTCAACGGGACGAACATGCTGACCACCGCGGGTAAGGGCCCATCGGCGATCGCGGCCGTCTCTTGATGCGACAGCGCCACCCCCACTCGCCCCTGGTCGATCTGCACCAGCGGCACCGCGGCCTGCGCCACCCCGGGCGCGGCGGCCAGACCGGCCGCCACCGCGATGATCCCTACCCCGAACCGAACGACCCGCATACGTCCCGCCCTCTCTCCGAAGCCGTTTCCTACGTCGAGACATTACGCATCAGCTATCTAGTAGCGAATTACGTTGTCCGAATCTCATTTCGGCGTGTTGCTCGGATCCGCGTCATCGAGGACCCGCTCGCCGGCTCCCATGATCTCAGCCGTCGGCCGTCGAGATGCGCGCTTCGATCCGGGGTGCGAAGATGTCGGGTTGGCTGTGGGAAGAGCCACTCGACTACACCCTGTCGTCGACGGGGGCGGGGGCGGCTGAGAGACTGGGTGCCGTGAGTTCTTCTCCGCGTGTGAGCCAGGCGTCGGTCCCGGTCTCAGCCCACCTTTTCGAACGCGCCGCGGCGGTCATTCCCGGCGGCGTGAATTCGCCGGTGCGGGCGTTCAATTCCGTGGGCGGCACGCCGCGGTTCATCGCCTCCGCGCGCGGGTGCACGCTGACCGACGCCGACGGCAACGACTACGTGGACCTGGTGTGCTCGTGGGGTCCGATGATCCTCGGGCACGCGCACCCGGCGGTCGTCGAGGCCGTGCAGCGGGCCGCCACCGGCGGTCTGTCCTTCGGCGCGCCGACCGAGGCCGAAATCGAACTCGCCGAGGCCATCGCGGCCCGGGTCGCTCCGGTCGACCGGGTCCGCCTGGTGAACTCGGGCACCGAGGCCACCATGAGCGCGGTCCGGCTGGCCCGCGGCTTCACCGGCCGCACCAAGATCGTGAAGTTCAGCGGCTGCTACCACGGGCACGTGGACGCGCTGCTGGCCGACGCGGGCTCCGGCGTCGCCACCCTGGGCCTGCCCACCTCGCCCGGCGTCACCGGCGCTCAGGCCGCCGACACCCTGGTGCTGCCCTACAACGACCTCGAGGCCGTGGCCGCCGCCTTCGCCGCCCACCCGGGCGAGATCGCGTGCGTCATCACCGAGGCCGCCGCGGGCAATATGGGCGCGGTCGCGCCGGTCCCCGGTTTCAACGAGGGACTGCGCCGGCTCACCACCGAGCACGGCGCGCTGCTGATCATGGACGAGGTCATGACCGGTTTCCGGGTCAGCCACTCGGGCTGGTTCGGCATCGACGGCGTGGCCGGCGACCTGTACACCTTCGGCAAGGTGATGAGCGGCGGCCTGCCCGCCGCCGCGTTCGGCGGGCGCGCCGACATCATGAACCACCTGGCCCCGCTCGGCCCGGTCTACCAGGCGGGCACCCTGTCCGGGAACCCGGTCGCGGTGGCCGCGGGCCTGGCCACGCTGCGCACCGCCGACGAGTCGGTGTACGCCACCCTGAACAAGAACTCCGAGCGCCTGGGCGGGCTGCTCACCGAGGCGCTGACCGCCGAAGGCGTCGCGCACCGGGTGCAATTCGCGGGCAATATGGTGAGCGTGTTCTTCGCCGAGAACCCGGTCACCGACTACGCCGCCGCCAAGGCCGCCGAGACCTGGCGTTTCCCAGCCTTCTTCCACGCGCTGCTGGATGCCGGTGTGTACGCGCCCCCGAGCGCCTTCGAAGCGTGGTTCGTCTCGGCCGCTCTCGACGAGGACGCGTTCGACCGCATCGCCGCCGCCCTCCCCGCCGCCGCGCGCGCCGCGGCGGCCGCCACTCCCGAAGGATCCGCCGCGTGAGCTCCGTCCACCCCGACTCGGGCGTACCCGCCCCCGCCCAGCACGAGGCTCCTCTCTCCGCCGAAGAGGCCACCCGCCTCCTGGACTCCATCCGCCAAGCCGAGGACGAACTCGCCGAGACCGGCGAGAACATCGCTGTCGCCCCGGTGGGCGACGTGACCGCCCCGGTGGCCGAACCCCGGCCCGCCGCAACGGAATCCGATGATTCCGGCGTGGTCGTGGCCGACGACCCCGAGCCGGTCTTCGAGGCCGCGATCGCCGCCGCCGAGCAGTTCGCCGCCGCTCCCGCCCGGGCCGAGGCGCCCGCCGAGGCTTCGAAGCCCGCGACCCCCGAGGTCGTCGAGCCCGCGACCCCCGAGGTTGTCGAGCCCGCGACCGCCGAGGTTGTCGAGCCCGCGATCACGGAGGCCGTGGAGCCCGCGACCACCGAGGCTGTGGAATCCGCCCCCGCGGAGGCTGTGGAATCCGCCCCCACCGAGGCCGCGGAGCCCGCCCCCGTCGCGTTCTCGTCCGAGATCGTCGTCGAGGTCGATCCCCAGACCGACGAGTCCGTCGTCGAGGAAGCCGACTTCGCCGTCGCCGACACCGAGGTTCCCGCCCCGGCCTCCGGCACCGGCGGCGGCCTGATCCTCCCCGGTGATGTGGCCAGCGACGTGGAGACGATCGTCCATGTCATGCGCCACGGCGAGGTCCACAATCCGAACGGTGTCCTTTACGGCCGCCTGCCCGGTTTCCAGCTGTCGGTGACCGGCCGCGCGCAGGCCCAGGCCGTGGCGCGTTCACTGTCCGATCACGACATCGCGCTGGTGGTGGCCTCGCCGCTGCAGCGCGCGCAGGAGACCGCGGATCCGATCGCCAAGGGCCACGGCCTGATCATCCGCACCGACGACAATCTGATCGAGGCGGGCAACACCTTCGAGGGCCTGCGGGTCTCGGCGAGCGACGGCGCGCTGCGCAAGCCCCGCCACTGGTGGAAGCTGCGCGACCCGTTCACCCCGTCCTGGGGTGAGCCGTACCTGCAGATCGCGCACCGCATGCTGGCCGCGGTGAACAAGGCGCGGGTGGAGGCCGCCGGTCGAGAGGCCGTGCTGGTGTCGCATCAGCTGCCGGTGTGGACGCTGCGCCGCTTCCTGCAGGGGCAGCGCCTGTGGCACGACCCGCGGAACCGGCAGTGCTCGCTGGCATCGCTGACTTCCCTGGTCTACCAGGGCGATACGTTGATCGACATCGTCTACTCGGAGCCCGCCGGCGCCTCCGACCCCACGGTGACCGGGGCATGAGCCGCGCCATCGCGTCCCGGTCCGCGTTCGTCCGACACCCGCTGCGGCGGGTGCCGGGCCTGCTGGCGGGGCTGACCGTGGTGGCCCTGCTCGCCGGGTGCACGACGGCGGGCAAGGACGCGGTGGCCCAGGGCGGCACCTTCGATTTCGTCTCGCCGGGCGGCAAGACGGAGATCTTCTACGATCCGCCGTCCGCGCGCGGCACCATCGGCAAGCTGTCCGGCCCGGATCTGATGCACGACGGCAAGACCACATCGGTGGACGATTTCCCCGGCAAGGTCGTGGTGCTCAACATCTGGGGCCAGTGGTGTGGCCCGTGCCGCGCGGAAGTCGGTGCGCTGGAACAGGTTTACGAGGCGACCAAGGACAATGGCGTCGCCTTCCTGGGCATCAACGTGCGCGACAACCAGAAGGACAAGGCCCAGGATTTCGTGACCGACAACAAGGTCGGTTACCCCTCCATCTACGACCCGGCCATGCGCAGCCTGCTCGCGCTCGGCGGCAAGTTCCCGACCAGCGTCATCCCCACCACCATCGTGCTGGACAAGCAGCATCGGGTGGCGGCGGTGTTCCTGCGCAGCCTGCTGGCCGAGGACCTGCGGCCGGTGGTGGATCGACTGGCGGCCGAGCAGTGAATCACGTGACCTACCTGGCGAGCGTGGGAGATTCGTTCCAGCAGACCGCCGCCTCCGGACCGCTGCTGCTCGCGCTGGGCGCGTGCCTGCTGGCGGGCCTGGTGTCGTTCGCCTCGCCGTGCGTGGTGCCCTTGGTTCCCGGCTACCTGTCGTATCTGGCGGGCGTGGTCGGCGCGGAGGCCCCGCCGGTGACGGTGGAGTCGGCGCGGACCGCGAAAACCGCCGTGGCGGGCCGCAATTCGGCGCGCCTGCGGGTGGCGGGCGCGGCGGCGCTGTTCGTGGCGGGCTTCACCGTCGTGTTCGTGCTGGCCGCCACCACCGTGTTCGGCACCATGCAGGCGCTGACCCTCAATCGTGAACTGCTGCAACGGGTCGGCGGCGTGGTGACCATCGTGATGGGTCTGGCCTTCATCGGCCTGATCCCGATGCTGCAGCGCGACACCCGCATGGAGCCGCGTCGTTTCACCGGCCTCATCGGGGCCCCGCTGCTGGGCGCGGTGTTCGCGCTCGGCTGGACCCCGTGCCTGGGCCCGACGCTGTCGGGTGTGATGGCGGTGTCGGCGGGCACCGAGGGCACCACCGCGGTGCGCGGCGTGGCGCTGATCGTGGCCTACTGCCTCGGCCTGGGGCTGCCGTTCATCATCCTGGCGTTCGGTTCGGCGACCGCGTTGCGGGCCGTCGGCTGGCTGCGCCGTAATTCCCGCACCATCCAGGTGACCGGCGGGCTGCTGTTGGTGGCCGTCGGCATCGCCCTGGTGACCGGATCGTGGGACGTGTTCGTCTCCTGGGTCCGCGACGCCTTCGTCTCGAATGTGACCCTGCCGATCTGACATGACTGCCACCATCGAAACCCCCAGCGCCCCCGCCCGTCCGCCGCGTCAGTCGCCGCCGCGCCGCGTCCTCGGTCTGCTCCGCAACACCTGGCGTGGCCTGACCAGCATGCGCACCGCGCTCATGCTGCTGTTCCTGCTGGCCCTGGCCGCCATTCCGGGCGCGCTGCTGCCGCAGCGCAGCCTCAACGCGGGCAAGGTCGACGACTACATCCGCAATCGCGCGACCCTGGGTCCGTGGATGGACCGGCTGCAGCTGTTCGACGTGTTCTCCAGCTTCTGGTTCACGGCCGTCTACGTGCTGCTGTTCGTCTCGCTGGTGGGCTGCATCCTGCCGCGCTGCGTGGACCACTACCGGGCCTTGCGTGCGCCGCTGACCAGGGCTCCGCGCAACCTGTCCCGCCTGCCGCACCACTGGTCCGGCACCGACGCGGAGACCCCGGAGCAGGTGCTGGACCGGGCCCGCGGCCAGATGCGCGGCTGGCGCACGGTGGTGCAGCCGGGCGATCGCGACGGGGAGCTGACCCTGTCCGCGGAGAAGGGCTACACCCGCGAGCTCGGCAACCTGGTCTTCCATCTCGCGTTGGTGGGCCTGCTGGCGGCGATCGCGATCGGCAAGCTGTTCGGCTACGAGGGCAATGTCGTGGTGCTCGCCAATGACGGCCCCGGCTTCTGCACCACCTCGCCCGCGGTGTTCGACTCGTTCCGCGCGGGCAATGTCAACGACGGCACCGGGCTGACCCCGATGTGCGTGCGGGTCAAGGACTTCAAGGCCGACTACCTGAAGAACGGTCAGGCGGCGATGTTCACCTCGAACATCCAGTACCAGACCGGCACCGACCTGGCCTCCGGGACGTGGAACGACACCACCCTCCAGGTGAACCATCCGCTGCGCGTCGCCGGTGACCGGGTGTACCTGCAGGGCCACGGCTTCGCGCCCAAGTTCACGGTGACCTTCCCGAACGGGCAGACCCGCACCGAGGCCATCCAGTGGAAGCCGGACGACGCCTCCACCTTCCTGTCCTCGGGTGTGCTGCGCGTCGATCCGCCGGGTGGCATGTATCCCAGCGAGGAGGAGCGCCGCAAGCATCAGGTGGCGATCCAGGGCCTGTTCGCGCCGACCGCGCTCATGCACGGCCAGCTGCTCACCTCCCGGTATCCGGCGATGACCGATCCCGCGGTGGCGATCGACATCTACAAGGGCGACACGGGCCTGGACACCGGCCGCGCGCAGTCGCTGTTCGCGCTGGATCCGGAGATGATCAAGCAGGGCCGCCTGGTGAAGGAACAGCGGGTGAACCTGAAGCCGGGGGAGACCGCGACCCTGCCCGACGGCACCAAGGTGACCTTCGACGGCGCGGAAGAGTTCGTGAACCTGCAGGTCTCGCACGATCCGGCGCAGCAGTGGGTGCTGGTGTCGGCGTTGACCATGATGGCGGGCCTGCTCGTGTCGCTGCTGGTGAAGCGTCGTCGCATCTGGTTGCGGGTGTACCCCGGCGAGGCGTCCGACGGTGTACGACGTACCGTAGTAGAAATGGGTGGTTTGGCCCGCACCGACCAGGCCGGCTGGGGCGGCGAGTTCGACCGCCTGCGTGAGCGGCTGCTGACGGGAGAGAAGTAATGCCGATCGACGAGAATCTCGCCTCCTACAGCGATCTCGGATTCAAATCGGCCATCGTGATCTACGCGCTGGTCTGGATCATGCTGGTCTGGCAGTTCGCCCTCACCCGTACGGTGCCGACCACCACCCGCGAATTGGTCACCGCCGGTGGCGGTTCCGAGCCGGTCGCCGAGCGGCCCGCGCCGAACGTGCCCGGCAAGGTGGAGTCCCGCGGAGTCGGTCGCCCCTTCTCGGAGCGTCTCGGCAATATGGGCTTCGCGGTCGTGTTCGTCGGCTTCGGCGTCCACGTTGCCTCGATCGTCCTGCGCGGCTTCGCGACCCACCGTTTCCCGCTGGGCAATATGTTCGAGTTCATCTCGATGGCCTGTGCCGCCGCGGTCCTGCTCGGCCTGGTTCTGCTGAACGACCAGCGCTACCGCGGCATGTGGTCCTTCCTGCTGACCCCGGTCCTGATCCTGCTGTTCCTGGCGGGCACCAAGCTGCACGTGGACGCGGCCCCCGTCGTCCCCGCCCTGAAGTCCTACTGGCTGCCGATTCACGTCACCGTGATCTCGATCGGTTCGGGCGTCTTCCTGGTCTCGGGTATCGCGAGCCTGCTGTTCCTGTTCCGCATCTGGCAGCCCGCGGGCGCGGAGGCCGACAACATCTGGGGCCAGCTGGCCCGCCGCCTCCCCGACGCCCAGCTCCTGGACCGCCTGGCCTACCGCACCACCATCATCGGCTTCCCCATCTTCGGCTCGGGCGTCATCCTGGGCGCGATCTGGGCCGAGGCCGCCTGGGGCCGCTTCTGGGGCTGGGACCCGAAGGAGACCTGCTCCTTCATCGCCTGGGTTCTCTACGCCGCCTATCTGCACGCCCGTGCCACCTCCGGCTGGCGCGACACCAAGGCCGCCTGGATCAACATCGCCGGTTTCGTCGCGATGCTCTTCAACCTCTTCATCATCAATATCGTGGTCAGCGGCCTGCACTCGTATGCCGGACTGAACTGATCCAGCTGTTCTCGAAGGCCCCGGCGCATCCGTGCCGGGGCCTTCTTCGTGCTGGCACTACCCCTGAGTGCTGTTGCGCTGTACGGTATTAAGCGACAGTGATTAGAACACGTTCTAGTTTTCAGTGAAGGGGAGCTCGAGATGGCAGTGACGCCGGAGGCCCGGGTTCGTAAGGTGCGCGAGATCGATGTGGGCGAGGCGCCCTCGCGATACGCGCGGGGATGGCACTGCCTCGGACTGGCCGGCACGTTCCGCGACGGTAAGCCGCACCAGGTTTCGGCCTTCGGGACCAAGCTGGTGATCTTCGCCGACAGCAAGAACGAACTGCACGTGCTCGACTCGTACTGCCGCCACCTCGGCGGCGATCTGAGCATGGGTGAGGTCAAGGGCGATTCCATCGCCTGCCCGTTCCACGACTGGCGCTGGGGCGGCAACGGCAAGTGCACCGGCATCCCGTATGCCCGCCGGGTGCCGCCGCTGGCCCGCACGCGCTCGTGGATCACCTTGGAGCGCAACGGACAGCTGTTCGTGTGGCACGACCACGAGGGCAACCCGCCCACCGACGAGGTGACGATCCCCTACATCGAGGGCCCGTTCACCGACGCCGAGGGCAACGGCCTGGAGACGATCGGCGACGGCTGGACCGACTGGACCTGGGAGTCCATGATCATCGAGGGCTCCAACTGCCGCGAGATCATCGACAACGTGGTCGACATGGCCCACTTCTTCTACATCCACTACGCCTACCCGACGTACTTCAAGAACGTCTTCGAGGGCCACGTCGCGACCCAGTACCTGGACTCCACGGCCCGCCCGGACAAGGGCATGGCCACCCAGTACGGCGGCGACTCCACCCTGAAGTCGGTGGCCTCGTACTTCGGCCCGTCGTACATGGTCAACCCGCTGATCAACAACTACAGCGGCTTCGAGCTCGAGACCGTGCTGATCAACTGCCACTACCCGATCTCGCAGGACGCCTTCGTGCTGCAGTACGGCATGTCGGTGCGCAAGCCGCAGGGTGTGGACGACGCCCAGGCGGACAAGATCGCCAAGAAGATGACCAAGGGCATCGGCGACGGCTTCCTGCAGGACGTCGAGATCTGGAAGCACAAGTCCAAGATCGAGAACCCGCTGCTGACCGAGGAGGACGGCCCGGTCTACCAGTTGCGCCGCTGGTACGACCAGTTCTACGTGGATGTCGCCGATATCGACCCGAAGTCGGTGCAGCGCTTCGAGTTCGAGGTCGACACCACCAAGGCGAACGAGGCCTGGGAGGCCGAGGTCGCCGAGAACCTGCGCCGCAAGGCGGAGGAGGACGCCCTCAGCCACTGAGGGTTTGCTCAGCCGGGCTCGTACTCGCCTAGTTCGACGTCGGTCATACGCACCTGACCCCGGGTCAGCGGCTCGTAGTCCGCGCCCGATTCCTCACGGATCAGGTGCATGTCCGATAGTTGCCCGTGCCGCTCGGCCCGCCGTGCGGCGGCTCGTTCGTCCCCGGCTTTGCGCCGGGCGTCCTGCGACAGGTTCTGTTCACGCTCCATCAGGCACCTCCGGATGGGCCCCGCTGTGGAACCGGACTGCCCCAGTATGCGCCGCGTGTCGGGCGCGGACGAAGCCCGGAAAAAACGACGATCCCCCGTGGGCTGCGCCGAAGCGGTTCCACGGGGGACGGTCACATATATCGCTATGGCTACTTCATTGGCGGAACTTCGGTGAATCAGGTGGATTCGCCGTCGCGATGCTCTCGGGAGAGCCTGGCTAGGAAATCCGGATCGTCTTCGGGACCGATAATGCGGTTGCGCCGAGCTGGTGCTGGGCCGATGCCGGCCGATCGCTGGGGTCCGAAGGCCTTCCAGCACAGCATCGCGACGGTCACTACCGCGATGAGTGCCAACAGGTACGCCACGTCGCTCACCTCCTGACTTCGAGGGTAATCCGAGCGCGTACCCGAGGCACGTGAAGCGGGCGGTAATCCGTGAAAATCGGTGCTACACGCGGGCCTCGGTGGTGAGGGACCGCAGGAGTTGCAGAACTTCCGACTCCCGGAACCGGCGGTGACCGCCCGGAGTCCGAAGGGAGCCGAGCCGACCCGCGTGAGCCCACCGGGTCACGGTCTTCGGATCGACATGGAACATGGCAGCGACTTGGCCTGGGGTGAGCAGGGTGTCCTGACCGGTGACGGAACCCAATGCGCGGCTCGCCGCGGTGAACGCAGTCATTCGCAAACCTTTCCGTTTCGACAGATCCCTCATCAGTAGCGACATCGTTGCACTGCACCCCCCGGGTGTTCGAACGGTCTCGCTTTGGTAAAGAGGAAGTAATAGACAAAACGGATATCCGTTATGTGTTTACGGTCACGTTTGGCCGCGCCACAGCGAACGGCCAGCGACATACAGACCGGTTGGCCTGTCTGACCTGGGCGGACGAGGGTCGCGGCCGTTTCCCGATCCGCCGTCCCCTAGTCTGGACCGCGTGAGTGAAGCAACCCGACCCGACGGTGCGGGCCGTAGCCTGGCGCGCAATCTGGCCCTCTACACGGTGGCCCGGCTCGGGCTGGTCGCCGTCATCACCGCGATCATCGTGGGCGTCGCCGCCGCGGTGAAGGTGTCCATTCCCCTCATCGTCGCCCTGCTGTTCGCGCTGCTCATCGCCATGCCGCTGTCGCTGGTGCTGTTCAAGAAGCTGCGGACCCAGGTGAACCGGGACATCGCCGCCGTGGACGCCAAGCGCCGCGCGGACCGCGACCAGCTGCGCTCGAGGCTGCAGGGCAAGGGCGAGCAGTGAAACGCTGCGATCGCAGCGCACCCCGGGACTGGGTGGACAATGCCGTCCGGCTCATCGACGCGGACTCCCAGCGCAGCGCGGACACGCATTTGCTGCGCTACCCGCTGCCTCCGGAGTGGGGCGTTCAGCTGTACCTGAAGGACGAATCCACTCATCCGACGGGCAGTCTCAAGCACCGGCTGGCGAGATCGCTGTTCCTCTACGCCATCTGCAACGGCTGGGTCACCGAGGGCACCACGGTGGTGGAGGCTTCGTCAGGATCGACCGCGATCAGCGAGGCCTACTTCGCCAAGATGCTGGGCCTGGACTTCGTGGCCGTGGTCCCGGCGAAGACGTCTCCGGAGAAGCTGGCCCTGATCGAGGCCCAGGGCGGACGCTGTCACCTGGTCGAACACGCCCCCGACATCTACGCCGAGGCGGCGCGATTGGCGGCCGAGACCGGCGGCCACTACATGGACCAGTTCACCAATGCCGAACGCGCCACCGACTGGCGCGGCAACAACAACATCGCGGAATCCATCTTCCAGCAGATGACCCTGGAGACCCATCCGGTGCCGGAGTGGGTGGTGGTGGGCGCGGGGACCGGCGGTACCGGCGCGACCATCGGCCGCTACCTGCGCTACAGGCGGCACGAGACCCGGCTGGCCGTGGTGGATCCGGAGAACTCGGCGTTCTACGGCGGTTACGAGCTCGATGACCTGGGCTATCAGACCGGCATGCCGTCCCGGATCGAGGGCATCGGGCGGCCGCGGGTGGAACCGTCGTTCATTCCGACGGTGGTGGACTGCATGATCGAGGTGCCCGACGCGGCATCGGTGGCGACCACGCGGCACGCGAGCACGGTGCTGGGCCGGCGGGTGGGCGGCTCCACGGGCACCAATCTGTGGGGGGCCTTTGCCCTGATTGCCGAGATGATCGCCGCGAACCGTACCGGCAGTGTGGTGACGCTGCTCTGTGACGGCGGAGACCGTTATGCCGGAACCTATTTCAATGACGAATGGGTTGCCGACCAGGGGCTGAGCTTGGCCGAGCCGACCGCGGTGCTGACCGAATTCATCGCCACCGGTACTTGGTCGGGCTAGTTTTCGCACGGCACGACGGGTCGGGTGATATCGGTTGGTCACCCATCGGTAAGTTTGCTATTGAGTTGCTGCAATGGGGTTGTGGGCATCGGATCCTTACCCGGCGCAACGTTTTTCGCGCGTCTCGACGGGGTAACACCCCCCTCGGAAGCGTTAATAGCCCTTGACGTTTCGGGGCGCTGCCGCATGACCGGACGAGTCACCGCGGTGGGTCGATCGACCACCGTGCCGAGCACCAGCAGCCACGAATGCAACGTGGATTGGGTGCGCCACATATTGATCCGCATCTCGGTAATGGCCAGTGTGCGCGGATCCCGTACCAACTTGGTGAGATCGCCACGGTCGACCGCGACCGTGTCGGAATGCCACAGCAGCGCGAAGTCCGGATCGGCCAGGCACTGCTCGAGGATCTCGGCGCCGCGCTCCTCCTCGCCGGTGCGGGCGAGCTGCATGCGGAAGCGGCCGACCGCCATGCGAACCTCGTTGTCCCAGTTCACCATGACGGTCCGGGAGATCGGATTGAAGAGCAGCCATTCCAGGTAGTTGGATCCGGCCGCCAGTTCCGGGAAGAACTCCTGGTGCGCGGCGTTGACGGCGACGATGTCCCACAGCCCGCTGATGTACGCGCCGATCGCGGGGTTGAGCAGATTCAGATATTCCTGGTCGGTCGCGGTCGGCAGGTCGGGTTCGATGCTCGGCAGCGGGCCCTCGGCGAGCACGAGCGCGTACTCGAAGTCGACCGGCGTCATTTTGAGCGCGGTCGCCAGGGATTCGATGACTCGTCGGGAGGGGTTGGCGCCGCCTTCGATCTTGGTCAGGTAGGGCACCGAGAGGTTGGCCAGCCAGGCCAGTTGGGGGCGCGTGAGATTCGCGGTGGTGCGGCGCTGGCGAATGTACTCGCCGAACGTAGGTACTCCATCCATTTACTTAGGCAGACCTTACTTGTATGGCCGTCAGTTACTCGCGCGGTTGCCGACGGATACCCGTGTGGTCCCCGCTGGACGGGGGCTCGGGCAGTCCGTTCTGCTCCAATAGTTTGAAACAACAACAAATGGGGAGTCGAGTTGGGGCAGCAACCGCGGTCGGCCGGAGATGTGAATGTCACATTCGGGCCATGGGTGATCTCATCGGCGCGCGGCAGCGCCGTCACCACGCAGCACGGCACGAGGATCAACGCCTGGGAGCCGTCCGCGTTCGGTCTCTACAAGGACCGGGACGGCGATCTGTGGGAGAAGGTGCCCGGCGGCTGGCGGCTGCGGCTGCAGAACGGCATCCCGACCGACCCCGACGAGCTGTGGGACTGGACCGACGGCTGCGTGCGCGACTACGCCCCCTTCGTTCCCTTCCTCTGACGGCGAACACTCCCTTCCTGATGTCAATTTTCGTTGACGCGCGGTGGATGTCAACGTAAATTGACATTCATGAGTGAAGCAACGACTCTGGCGGCCGCCGCCGGCAGCCCCGACCCCCAGGTCGGGCTCCGCGCGGTGCTCGCACTGCGCCGGTTGCTCGAGCGACTCGAGGCCATCCAGGTCACCAATGCCCGCACCCAGGGCTGGTCCTGGCAGGCCATCGCCGACGCGCTCGAGGTCAGCCGACAGGCGGTCCACCAGAAGTACAACCGGAAGGGCGGTATCCGCTGATGTTCGAACGATTCGCCAAACCCGCCCGCACCGCGGTCGTCCTGGCCCAGGAGGAAGCGCGCGACCTGTGCTCCTCGACCATCGAGGTCGAGCACATGCTGCTCGGACTGCTGGTCTGCCCGGACGGCGGCCTGCGGGAAATCCTTGCGGCGCACGGCCTCACCGCCGACGACGTGCGAGAGGCGCTGGCCCGCAAGCGGACCGGGGAACCGCTCGGCGCCGAGGACGCGGAGGCCCTGCGCTCCATCGGCATCGATCTCGACGCCGTCCGGGAGAGCCTCGAGGCGACCTTCGGCGAGAACGCCCTCGACGAGGCGGCCGTTCCCGCCGAGGGATCGCGCTGGCGCAAGTACTGGGGGGCGGAAGGCGGCCCGCGCGGCCACATTCCCTTCACCTCGGACTCGAAGAAGATCGTGGAGCTGTCCCTGCGGGAGGCGTTGGCCCGCAAGGCCGACCGCATCGAGGCCGGGCACATGGTGCTGGCCGTGCTGCGCGCGCCCAACCCGGTGACCCGCCGCCTGCTCGGTGACGAGGACGCGGTCCGCACCCTGCGGGACGCGGTGACCGGGTACCTGGATCGCGCGGCCTGACCGGTGTCGGCGTCCGGCCGGTACGCGATATCCGGCCGCCGCGCCGATCTCGCCCTACGATCGGGGCATGACGCTACTGATACGTCTGCTGATCAACGGGGTGGCCATCTGGCTGGCCTCCGTCTGGGTGACCGATATTCAGATCAAGACCCCAGAGGACACCACGCAGAGCAAGATCCTGGTGATCGCAGCCATCACGGTGGTATTCGCGATCGTGAACACGTTCGTGAAACCGATCGTCAAGCTGCTCTCGTTCCCGTTCATCGTGGTCTCGCTGGGTCTGTTCCTGCTGGTGATCAACGCGCTCATGCTGTGGCTGACCGCGAAGATCACCGAGACCACGGAGTACGGCCTGCGAGTGGACGGCTTCTGGGCCGCGGTGCTCGGCGGGCTCATCATCACGCTGGTGAACTGGGTGCTGGGCGTCCTGGTCCCCGACGAGGACTGAGCACCGCGGAGCGTCCGCGCGGGTCAGCCGATGGCCAGCGCGGCGCCCACCACGATCGACCAGACCAGCATCGCCTGACCGGTTCCGGCGAGGGCGGGAATCAGACCCGGCCCGTTCGCGCCGGACCGGACCGGCTCATTGGCCTTCACCGCCAGCGGCAGCGCGACCAGCGCGGCCAGTGTCCACGGACTACGCCAGGCCAGCAGGGCCAGCGCCAGGAACGGGACCAGGATCAGCACCTGGTGCAGGGTGCGGGTGCGGGCGTCGCCCAGCCGCACGGCCAGGGTGAGCTTGCCCGACTCGGTGTCGGTGGGGATGTCGCGCAGATTATTGGTGACCAGCACCGCGCTGGAGAACGCGCCGACCGACACCGCGCACACCAGCCCCGCCCAGTCGACCCGCCCGGCCTGCACGAACTCGGTGCCCAGCACCGCCACCAGGCCGAAGAACACGAATACCGCGATCTCACCGAAGCCGCTGTACCCGTACGGGTTCCGGCCGCCGGTGTAGAACCAGGCCCCGGCCAGGCAGGCCGCGCCGACCAGGATCAGCCACCAGGCGGTGGTGAACACCAGCACCAGCCCGATGATCGCGCCGATCGTGAGGCAGGCGATGGCGGCATTGCGCACCGCGGCCGGGCCGGCGAGCTTGGAGCCGACCAGCCGCAGCGGGCCGACCCGCTCGTCATCGGTGCCGCGAATGCCGTCGGAGTAGTCGTTGGCGTAGTTGACGCCGATGATGAGCGCCACCGAAAGCAGCAGGCACAGCACCGCTTTCCACCACACGAACCCGCCGATCGAGGCCGCGGCGCCGGTGCCCGCCAGCACCGGGGCGATGGCGTTCGGAAGGGTGCGCGGCCGCGCGCCCTCGATCCACTGTGCTGCTGTAGCCATGCACCGCAGCCTAATGCGAGGGGCGCGGGCCGTGCCCGCCCAGTTCGACAGTGGTGTGGCTCAGGCCTCGGCGGCGGCCTTGAGCTGGGCCAGACCCTTCTCGAAGTCCTTGCCCACCAGGCGATCCATCGGCATGAGTTTGCCGACGAGAGCCATCAGGCCGTTCTGCTCGCCGCGCATGCGCCAGGTCACGGCGGTGGTGTCGCCCTGCGGGCGGAATTCGAAGGTGACCTGGTTGGTGGCCTTGAACGGCTTCTCGAAGTGCAGTCTGATGCCGATGGCGTCGGCGGTGGCGGAGGTGATCTCCATGTCGCCGCGCCCGGCCTTGCGGTTGCCGTTCCAGAAGTAGCGGGCCCCGATACCGCGGTCGGCCCCGCTGTAGGTGCGTTCCATGGCGGGGTCGGCGTCCTCCCATGGCGACCAGGTGCGCCACTGGTGGAAGTCGTCGACGAGCGCCTGAACCTGAGCGGGATCGGCCTTGATGACCGTTTCCCGCTGTATGTCGAATTCGGCCATGCCCAGAGCCTAGGTGCTGCCGCCCGCCGACGGCCGACCCTCGGCAAAACCGGTGGCCGCGAGTCCGGTCGCTCGGGTAAGCCGGTACCCGCGTTCGCGGCCCGGCGCGTCCGGCGGCGGCGGGATCGCTCACCTACGATTGGTTGGGAATGAATTCGGAAAAAGGCAGTTCGAGCAGCGCGGGCAGCGCGCGGGTGGCGGATGTGGGCGACTCGATCCTGGTGGCACTGCTGGGTGAGATCGCCCTGCGCCGCGACGGCGCGCTCACCGCTGTACCCGGAGCCCGGGCCCGGCTGCTGGTGGCGGCCCTGGCCGTGCACCCCGGGCGCAGCCGCAGCGCCCAAGCCCTGATCGACGAGGTGTGGGGCGAGGATCCGCCGCGCGCGCCGATGAACGCCCTGCACACCCAGGTCTCGCGGCTGCGTTCGGCGCTGCCCGACGGCGTGCTCGAGATCGGCCCGGCCGGCTACCGGCTCATGCTGACCGCCGACCAGGTCGACCTGAGCCTGGCGCAGTCCCTCGAAAGGCAAGCCCGCCAAGCCCATACCGCCGGTGACCACGCCGCCTGCCTGGAACTGCTGGCCGCCGCCCGCGCCCTGTGGCGCGGCGAACCCGGCGCGGACCTGCCGCCCGGACCGGTCGCCGAGGACCTGGCCGCCCAGGCCGCGACCCGCCGCCGCGCCCTGGACACCCTGGAACTGACCGCCCGCGAGGCCATCGGCGACCTGCCCGCCGCCATCGAGCTGGCCCAGCACGCCGTGGCCGCCGACCCGTTCGACGAGCCCGCGCACGCCACCCTCATGCGCTTGCTGGCGACGGCGGGCCGCGTCAACGAGGCCCTCGACGTCTTCGCGACGCTCCGCACCCGCCTGGTCGACCAGCTCGGCGCGGACCCGGGCCCCGCGTTGGTGGCGCTGAACACCGCCATCCTGCGCGGCGAACCACTCCCCGGTGGACCGGACACGAGAATCATTGCGGTCCCCGGCTATTCGGACGATGACGGTGATCCGTCGGTCCAGGGCGGGGCGCCCGGCCCGGCGGGCCACGACCGCCTCGGTCGCCGGAACGGCAAAGGCTCCGGGCTGATCGCGGTTCGCGCGCAGGAGGACTCGGGCTCGGCCTTCGCCGACACGCCGGTGACCGCCGGACAGGTGCGTTCCCTGCGCCGGGTGCTGAGCGCACAGCACGCCGCGGGCGCGCGGGAACCGGTGGGGGAGACCGCCATCGGCCTGCGAGTCGCGCCGAATCCCTTGCTGGGCCGCGAGTCCGATCTGGAGCGGCTCGAGCAGCTGGTCCGAACCTCCCGGGTGACCACGGTGCTCGGCCCGGGCGGCACCGGCAAGACTCGCGTCGCCAATGAGCTGGGCGCGCGTCTGTCCCACGACACCGCGGTGGCGCTGGTGGAGTTGGCGTCGCTGCGCGCCGACGCGGCGGACGCGGCCGACACCCGTGCCGAGATCGAGGTCGCCATCGCGGCCACCCTCGGCGTCGCCGACTGGGAGACGAACATGCTGCTCCAGCAGCGCCGCCGTGATATCGGCCAGCGGCTGCGGGACGCGCTGGCGGTGCGGCCGACCCTGCTCATACTCGACAACTGCGAGCACCTGATCGAGCCGGTGGCCGAACTGGTGGCCGACCTCGTCGGCGCCAGCGAGCAGCTGACCGTGCTCACCACCAGCCGCGCGCCGCTGGAGATCACGGCCGAGGCCGTCTACCCGTTGCCGCCGTTGACAATCGACTCCGCCGGCTCGCCCGCCACCGAACTGTTCGAGGCACGAGCCCGCTCGGTGCGGCCGTCGGTGCGGTTGGACCCGGAGGTGGTGGCCCGACTGTGCCGCACCCTGGACGGTCTGCCGCTGGCCATCGAACTGGCGGCGGCGCGGGTGCGCACCATGAGCGTGGAGGAGATCGACTCCCGCCTCGATCACCGATTCACCCTGCTGCGCAGCGGTGATCGCAGCTCGCCGCAGCGGCACCGCACCCTGTACGCGGTGATCGAGTGGAGCTGGAACCTGCTCGACGAGCCGCAGCGCATCGCCCTGCGCCGGCTGTGCCGATTTCCCGCGGGGTTCACCCTCGCCGCGGCCGAGACAGTGCTGTCCGGACCCCAGATCGGCGATGTCCCCACGGCGGTCGACGGTCTGGTGAGCCAGTCCCTGCTGACGGTGCTGGAGGACGAACAGGGCGGCACCCGCTACCGGATGCTGGAAACGGTTCGGGAATTCGGCGACGAGCAGCTCGCCCTCACCGGTGAGGCCGGTCCGCTGATGGACCGGATGTCGGAGTGGGCCAGGGCTTTCGCGGTGGAGGCGGTGGCCGGTTATCAATCGCCCGAACAGATCTCCACCGTGCTGACCCTGTCCGATGAACAGGACAACCTGGTCGCGGTGCTGCGGCACGCCGTCGAGCGCCGGGACGCGGCCGTGGTGCACACGGTGTTCCCGGTGCTGGCCGGATTGTGGGTGCTGCGCGGCGCGCACATGGAGTTGATCAGCTGGTCGCGGCGGATCATGACGGTGCCGCCCCGCGTTCGCCCGCCGGTCGCCGCGGAGACCGATCTGCAGGTGCTGGGCAATCTGATGCTGGGCCTGCACATGCTGTTCGGCAATCCCGAGCTGCGCGAGGTGGCGACGGTCCGCAGTTGGATCCGCCGCACCCTGAGCTCCGGCGCTCCGATGAGCCCGGTGTTCCGTTTTCTCGGCGAACTGGTGACGCGCTCGTACACCACGATGCACCTGGCCAGGCGGCTGGCCTACGGCACGCGGTCGAGCGATCAGCAGATCCAGGTCACGGCATTGTTGTTGCGCGCCAACCTGTGTGAGAACAGCGGCATCGTGTACGGCTCGATCCGCGACGCCGAGACCGCCATGCGCATCAATGCCGATCGTGACATCTGGAACTCGGCGATGACCTCCCAGCACCTGGGCAGCTTGCACGGCCAGTCGGGCCGGTACCCGGCGGCGGTCGGCTACTACCGCCGGACCGTCGAGCTCATGGAGGAGTTCCGGGCCTGGGACGAGAGCGTCGAGATGCGCAGCTATCTGGCCGTGGCGCTGGCGGGTTCGGGCGAACCGGCGGCGGCGCGGCGGGCATTGGAGCCGGTGCTGGGCTCCTACGGCGGGATTCCCGCGGTCGATGCCCCCGTGACCCAGCCGAATCACCGGCTGGCGGTGGTGGCGGCCGCGCTCGCGGAAATCGAACTCGTCGAAGGCGACACCGACACCGGGTTACGCCGGTTCCGGCAGGTGCTGCCCTTGCTGGACTGGCCGGAGAGCGTCACCGTGCCCGGCCCCGGCGACATGATCCTGGCCTCGGTGACCATCGACGCACATGTCCTGCACGGCCGCGCGGACCTGGTTCGCCGGATGGCCGCCGAGTTGTCCGACATCGCGGTCCGCAAGCTGGGCCAGTACTGGGATCTGCCGCAGCTGGGTTCGGTGGCGTGCGCGGTCGGCAGTTGCCTGCTGGCCACCGGCTCGGAGGTCGATCGTGGTCTGGAGCTGCTGGCGTTGTCGCAGCGGGTCTTCGGTCGCCAGGACTATCCATCCATGCGCTGGACCCGGCACCTCGACCTGCACCGCTCGACACTGGGCGCCGAGCGGCTGGACGCCGCGCTGCACTCGGTCACGGGGCTGGGCCGCCGCAAGGCCGCCGAGCGCATCATCGAGCTCCTGGGCGAGCTCGACGGTGTGCTCTGAACCCGGACACACGACAACGCCCGCCCACCGGAATCCGGTGGGCGGGCGTGTTTTTCGAGCGGGTCAGGCGCGGCGCATGTAGGCCCGCACCGCGAGCGGCGCGAAGATCAGGATGACCACGACCGAGCCGATGAGCGACCAGGCCAGGTTGGCGCTGTAGACGTTGCCGTTCATCAGTTCACGGGCGGACTCGACCATGTAGTAGACCGGGTTGGCCTTGTTGATGCCCTGCAGCCAGCCCGGCATGGTGGACACCTGGGCGAAGGCGCCGGACATGAAGGTCAGCGGGAACATGATCATCATGGACATGCCCTGGACCGCGGGTGCGCTCTTGCCGGTGATGCCGATCAGCGCCCAGATCCAGCTGATCGCGAAGGAGCAGAACACCACGACCAGTCCGGCGACCACGACACCGGCCACGCCGCCGGCGGGACGGTAGCCGAGGATCAGGCCCATGCCGATGGTCAGCGTGGTGGCCAGCCCGTAGCGGACCATATCGGCGATGAGCGCGCCGGCCAGCGCCGAGATGCGGGCGATGGGCAGGGATTTGAAGCGGTCGAACACGCCCTTGTCCATGTCCTCGCGCAGCTGGGTGCCGGTGACGACGGAGGTCAGCACGACGGTCTGGACCAGGATGCCGGGGATCAGGATGGGCAGGTAGTCGTGCACGTTGCCGCCGATGGCGCCGCCGAAGATGTAGGCGAACAGGGCGGTGAACAGGATCGGCTGCACGGTGACGTCGAACAGCTGCTCGGGATTGTGCTTGATCTTGACGATCCCGCGGTAGGCCATGGTGAGCGAATTCGCCACGGTCTGCTTGAACGGGATGTGGTTGGAGGCTTCGGGAATGGGCGCGGCCGTGGCCGCGTGCCGCCCGGTGGGGGCGGTGAGAGTCGTGGTCATGCCGCGCTCCGTTCGGTGTCGGTGTTGTCGTCGTCCTCGGCGCTGTGCCCGGTGAGCGCGAAGAACACTTCGTCCAGGCTGGGCTTGGCGACATTGATCTCGTCGATCCGGATGTCGTTCTCGCGCAACCGGATCAGGATGTCGGTGGTGATGGACGGGTCGGGCAGGGGTGCGGTGATGCGGCCCGCCTCGGGGGTGATGGTGGCGTCGACGGTGCGGCCGGCGGCGCGGGAGAGGTACTCGCCCACCAGGATCCGGGCCTCGTCGATGCGGTCGCGGTCGGCGAGGGTCAGCTGCAGCGTGGACAGTCCGACCGAGGACTTGAGCTGGTCGGAGGTGCCGTCGGCGATGACCTTGCCGCGGTCGATGACCGCGATCCGGTCGGCGAGCTGATCGGCCTCGTCCAGGTACTGCGTGGTGAGCAGCACCGTGGAACCGTCGCGCACCAGCCGCCGGATGGTGTCCCACATCTGGGCGCGGGTGCGCGGGTCCAGGCCGGTGGTCGGCTCGTCGAGGAACAGCAGCGGCGGGCGGGAGATCAGGCTGGCGGCCAGATCCAGGCGCCGCCGCATGCCACCGGAGAAGTTCTCGAGCGGCTTGTCAGCGGCCTCGGTCAGTCCGAACTCTTCGAGCAGTTCGGCCGACTTGCGCCGCGAGTCGGCCCGGGACAGGCCGAGCAGGCGCGAGAAGATCACCAGATTCTCGGTGGCCGTGAGCTTTTCGTCGACGGACGCGTACTGGCCGGTCACGCCGATCAGGGAGCGGACCGCGGTCGGTTCGGTCAGCACGTCGCGGCCGAAGATGCGGGCGCTGCCGCCGTCGGGCCGGAGCAGGGTGGCGAGCATGCGGATGGTGGTGGTCTTGCCGGCCCCGTTCGGGCCCAGCACGCCGTAGACGGCCCCCCGCGGCACCGCGAGACTGACGCCGTCGACGGCCCGCTGCTCCCCGAAGACCTTGACCAGGCCGTCCGCCTCGATGGCGAGCGTCTCAGCAGGTGTGTAAGAAGTCATGGCTACACCTTGCGGACCGCGCCTTGCACCCCGCTTGCACGGCGATTGCACGCGCACGCAAGGGCGTCGCGAGCCGACGCAAGCGCCGCTTGCATGGGGTGTCGCGAGGGCCCTGAGCAGCGAAAAGGCCCGTCCATCGGCGGATGGGCGGGCCCGGATCGGTCGAGCGTCAGTTGGGTGAGGCGGCCAGCAGGAGCTGGCGGAGCGCGGCGCGGTCGGGCTTGCCGGGCCCGCGCAGCGGCAGTTCGTCGAGCACCGCCAGCTCGCGCGGGGCGGCGATGGCGTCGAGTTCGGCGACCACGTGGTCGCGCAGTTCGTCGAGGGTGGGGGCGATCGCGCCCGGGGCCGGGACGATGGCGGTGGCCACCCGCTGGCCGAGCCGGTCGTCGGGCAGGCCGAGGACCACGCATTCGGAGACCGCGGGGTGGGTGATCAGCACGGCCTCGACGACCTGCGGGATGACCAGCAGCCCGCCGGTCATGATGGCCTCGTCGAGGCGGCCGGTGATGGTGAGCACGCCGTCCTCGACGAACCCCGCGTCCTCGGTGCGGAACCAGCCGGGTTCGGCGAAGGCGGGGTGGTCGGAGATATTGCGGTAGCCCTTGGCGATCATGTCGCCGCCGAGCAGCACCCGCCCGTCCTCGATGCGTACTTCGGTGCCCGTCAGCGGTACTCCCTCGTACACGCACCCGCCGCAGGTCTCGCTCATACCGTAGGTGCGGAAGACGGTGATGCCGGCGGCGCGGGCCCGGTCCAGCACGGGTTTCGGGGTGGCGGCTCCGCCGACCAGTACGCCGTCGAGTCCGGCCAGGGCGGCGGTGGCGGCGGGCTCGTCGAGGGCCTTGATCAGCTGGGTGGGGACCAGGGAGGTGTAGCGGCGCGGGCCGCGCATGCCGGCGATCGCGCCGACCAGGGCCTCGGGCAGGAAGCCGCCGGAGACGTCGAGCACGGTCGGTTCGGTTCCGGCCAGAATGCTGCGCAGCAGCACCTGGATCCCCGCGATGTGATGGGTGGGCAGCGCCAGCAGCCACTGCCCGGGACCGCCCAGACGCTCGTGGGTGGCGTCGCCGCTGGCCCGCAGATTCGCGGCGCTGAGCATGGCGCCCTTGGGGTTTCCGGTGGTGCCGGAGGTGGTGACCACCAGGGCCACTTCCTCGTCGATGGCCTCGCCGGGCCGCAGGCTGGAACTCAGGCGCTGGGTCTCGCGGCGGTCGGCGGTGGGGACGGGCAGCCAGGCCGGGCCGTTGCCCTCCAAGGCTTCTCGCAGATGCGGCAATACTTCGCCCACCGCTGCGCCGGTGGGCATGGGAAGGATTCGGAGGGTATTGCTCACAGTCGCGATCGTGTCATTCCGTCTAGTGCGGTCAGTCGGACGTCGGTGTCGCCAGCGGCCAACCACCGGCTGCGAGCCGGGAGGCCACCCGAGCGATATCGTCCTCGCCGGGCTGCTCCTTGGCAACTCGGGCGATGGCCGCCTCGATGTCGGCGCGCTCGATGTCCTCGCGATCCATATCCGGGGTCGCGACCCGGTCCCGGACCAGTCGCTCCACCACCAGGTGCACTTCGTAGTCGGTGAGCCGCCGGTGCAGGACGGCCAGCAACGCCACGTAATCGGACTGCGGGATGCCCTGTGGATATCCGGCTTTGAGCCAGTCCAGCACCTTCTGCAGCACGTTCTGCCGCGGCGGCGCGGCGGGGGCCGGGTCGGCGACGGGCGGGGTCGGCTGTTCGGGGGTACTCACGAGCGTGCCTTTCGATGAGGCGGCGTCACGCGCCGAGCAGGTGAATTCCGAGTCGGGTGGCGAGGAAGCCGCGTGCGATGAAGAGCACACCGACCACCACCGCGATCATGACCACCGCGAAGCAGAGGGTGGAGGCGACCAGCGCGGCGGTGCGGGTGGCCCCGGTCGCGCCGTCGTCGACGCGGGCGCGGCAGCGGATGCCGACGGCGAAGACGGTGGGCAGCCCGGCCCCGAAGAGCATGGCGGCCAGCACGACTCGCCACAGGTCGGAGAGGTTGGAGAGCAGGGTGTGCATCGCGGTCTCCTAGCCGATTCCGACGGTGTCGTCATTGCGCTCGGGCTGCGCGGACGCGGGCGCCGCGGGGGCGGCCGGAGCGGGCGCGCCCTCCCAGTCGGCGGTGACGTTGTGCGAGTTGACCACCGCGCGCTTGGAGCGGTACCAGATGAGCGCGGCCATGGCGATCAGCAGCCCGAACACCACCAGCACGCCGACCGTGCCGCCGATGCCGTGCAGGATGGCCCAGCAGATCGCGCCGACCACACCGGCCAGCGGCAAGGTAAGCACCCAGGCGACCACCATGCGGCCGAGCACGTTCCAGCGCACCTCCGCGCCGGGCCGTCCGATGCCGGAGCCGAGGATGGATCCGGTCACCACCTGTGTGGTGGACAGCGGCAGGCCGAAGTGGGCCGAGGTGAGAATGATCGCCGCACTGGTGGATTCGGCGGCGAAGCCCTGCGGCGGCGCGATGTCGACCAGGCCCTTGCCCAGCGTGCGGATGATGCGCCAGCCGCCCAGGCAGGTGCCCGCGGCCATGGCGACGGCGCACGACACGATGACCCACAGCGGCAGTGGATCGGTGGCCTTGGCCGAACCGTGCGCGATCAGCGCCAGGAAGATGATGCCCATGGTCTTCTGCGCGTCATTGGTGCCGTGCGCGAGCGAGACCAGCGAGGAGGTGCCGATCTGTCCCCAGCGGAAGCCGCGGGACACGGTGTTCTCGTTGCTGCCGCGGGTGATCCGGTACACCAGCCAGGAGGCGGCCGAGGCGACCAGCGCGGCCACGACGGGGGAGAGCACCGCCGGGATGATGATCTTGGCGATGACGCCCTTGCTGCCCGCGGTCCAGATCACGCCGTGCAGGCCCAGGGCCGCCAGGGTCGAGCCGATGATGCCGCCGAACAGGGCGTGCGAGGAACTGGACGGCAAACCCAACAGCCAGGTGAACAGATTCCACAGAATGCCGCCGACCAGACCCGCGAAGACGATGTCGAGCAGGGCCCGCCCGCTCACCTCCGACAGGTCGACGATGCCCGAGGCCACCGTCGCCGCGACGGCCACGCTGAGGAAGGCCCCGATGAGATTCAGCGCCCCGGACAGGAGTACGGCGGTACGCGGCCGCAACGCCCCGGTGGCGATGGAGGTAGCCATCGCGTTCGCGGTGTCATGGAATCCGTTGGTGAAGTCGAACGCCAAGGCTGTGCAAACAACGATCAGCAGAACGAGCAGTTCGGCAGACACACCGATCAGTTTGCGTCATGGTCTTTACGGTCTGTTAACCGGTGCCCCGGACGTGTTTCACAGTTACCTTCGTGCTAAGGCCCGTGGAGCCTCAGTCGTCGCCCCGGATGTCCCGCCGGATCGGATGATCCGCCGGGATCTCCACGAGCACCAGCGGCACGCCGTCCGGGTCGCGCAGCCACATCTCGATCAGTCCCCAGGGTTCGCGCACGGGCGCGCGGTCGATGGCGATCCCGCGCAGCGCGAGTTCCGCGGCGGCGTCGTCGCAGTCACGCACCTGCAACCAGATCGCCCCCGCGAACCCGCTCGGCGCGTCGCCCGCGCGCCCGTGCCCGGCCACCTCGAGCAGTCCCTGCCCGGCGAAGAAGACCGTCCCGCCCGGATACTCGCGAGCGATGGCCAGCCCCAGCGCATCCCGATAGAAGGCCAGGGTTCGCTCGTAATCGCTCGGCCGGAGAATGACCCGACTGCTCAGTATCTCCATGAGTGCAGCATGACAGCTTGTCGTTTGCCGCACCCGAAGGTTCGGGGGCGCGGGGCCCGCGAGTTCCGGAGCGTCAGAAGTAGTAGGGGTACGGCGTCCAGTCCGGGTCGCGCTTCTCGAGGAACGCGTCACGGCCCTCGACCGCCTCGTCGGTCATGTAGGCCAGGCGCGTCGCCTCGCCCGCGAACAGCTGCTGACCGACCAGTCCGTCGTCCTGAAGGTTGAACGCGTACTTCAGCATCCGGATGGCCTGCGGCGACTTGCCCAGGATGTCGGCCGTCCACTCCAGCGCGACGTCCTCCAGCTGCTCGTGATCCACGACCGCGTTGACCGCGCCCATGGCGTGCATCTCCTCGGCGGTGTACGGCCGCCCCAGGAAGAAGATCTCGCGAGCGAACTTCTGTCCCACCATCTTCGCCAGGTAGGCGCTGCCGTAGCCGCCGTCGAAGCTGCCCACGTCGGCGTCGGTCTGCTTGAACCGGGCGTGCTCGCGGGAGGCGAGGGTGAGGTCGCAGACCACGTGCAGGCTGTGCCCGCCGCCCGCGGCCCAGCCGTTGACCAGGGCGATGACCACCTTGGGCATGAAGCGGATGAGCCGCTGCACCTCGAGGATGTGCAGGCGTCCGGCGCGGGCGGCGTCCACGGTGTCGGCGGTCTCGCCGGAGGCGTACTGGTAGCCGCTGCGGCCGCGGATGCGCTGGTCGCCGCCGGAGCAGAAGGCCCAGCCGCCGTCCTTGGGGCTGGGGCCGTTGCCGGTGAGCAGGACCGCGCCGACGTCGGAGGTCATCCGGGCGTGGTCGAGGGCGCGGTAGAGCTCGTCGACGGTGTGCGGCCGGAAGGCGTTGCGGACTTCGGGGCGATCGAAGGCGATCCGGACCGTGCCCTGCTCGACGTGCCGGTGGTACGTGATGTCGGTGAGGTTCTCGAATCCCGGAACGGGCCGCCACAGCGTCGCATTGAAGGTCACGGGAGTGAACATACTGTTCCGGCTCTCGCCGTGGTGAAGACCCACCGCAGTTCGGCGCGGTGTTTCGCAGGTCGCCCGGAATTGCGGCAGCGGAATTCGGCCATCCGGCAAGGGCGCTGATCATTAGCCGATGGACCATCCGAAGGCCAAAGCGGTCACTTGTTACCAGCGGGGAAATGAACGACCGGGGAACAGTCGCCGAAAGTGAAACGCTGCCAATCGATTGCGGGTGCTTTACAGTGCTGTTGCTGCTGTGGCAGTAGCAGCGCATTGGCATCGTGTGTGCGGGGACACCGGTGCGTATAGTTGCGTGCGCTCGTTCATCGAAAAACTATCCGGAGGAACCTGAAAGTGGTTGCAGCACTGTCTGAATCCCTGCTCGATGACGCCAAGCGTCCCGCCTTCATCGCGGATGCGGAGAAGGTTCTGGACGAGGAGGTGTCGGACAAGGGCGGCGCGTCGGGCCTGGTCGTCAAGGGCGGCTACGCCGCGATCAAGAAGGTCAGCCCCTCGATCGTGGGTGACGCGCTGGAGTCCTTCGTGCCCAAGTTCGTCGAGCAGCTCGAGCCGTACTGGGCCGAGTACCAGAACGGCGGCACGGGTTCGTTCGCGGACCTGCTGGTGTCCAAGCAGGACGAGGTCGCCGACGCGCTCCTGTCGGTCACCGACGCGCGGGCCGAGTCGTCGTCGCGTCCGGCGCTGACCAAGGTCTACAACTCGATGCGGTCGTCGGCGAAGAAGCATGTCGCCGAGGCGCTTCCGCGTCTGGGTGAGCTGGTTCAGCGTCACGCTGGCTAAAAACTGACCGGTTCGCGGCCCGACGAGGGGCCGCGAACGGGGTCCGTATCGAGGTCATGTGCGAATGCCCGCGAGGTGGTTCGGGGGCACTCGCGACCGATTCATCCCTGGGACTTGCCGACCCGCCAGTAGCCGGTGAAGGTGATGTCCGCCTTCGGGATCGCGCGTTCCTGCGCGAGATGCCGCCGCACGCCGGCGGCCAACTTCTGCTCGCCCGCCACGAAGGCGTAGACGCCGGCGCCGGGAATCTCGGCCTGCCGCACGGCCTCCGCGGCCAGCACCCCGACCTCGCCGTGCGCGTCGGTGCGGACCAGCCAGTTCACGGTGACGCCCGCGGGTTCGCCCAGTTCCTGCTTGTCCTCGTCGGACGGGATCTCGATGTAGGCCGCGCCCTTCGCCTCGCGCGGCAGCGAGCGCAGCACCCCCGCGATGCCGGGCAGCGCGCTCTCGTCGCCGACCAGCAGCGTCCACTCGCAGTGATCGGGGGCCTGGAAGGTGATGCCCTCGTCCAGCAGTCCGGCCTTGCAGCCCGGGGTGACGGTGTTCGCCCACACCGAGGCGGGGGTGTCGTCGCCGTGGATGGCGAAGTCGACGTCGATCTCTGCGGTACTGCCGAATTCGCCGAATCCGGCGGCCCGGTAGTCGCGGACGGTGTAGTTGCGGGCCAGCGGCCGGTGTTCCTTGCCCATCATCAGGTACTGCGCGTACCAGCCGAGATTGGTGGCCGAGGTGGGCAGGCGCAGGTCGCCGTCGCGGCCGGGCATGAAGAGCCGGAACCACTGGTCGAAGCCCATGGCGGTGAAGCTCGCCAGGCCCGGTCCGCCCAGGGTGACCCGCACGAAGTGCGGGCTGATCCGTTTGCTGGCCAGAACTTCGGCGGTGAGGATTTCCCGGTGTTCGGGCTTGACATGCTTGCTGCGCTTCGCCATTCGATTAGGTTAGCAAACCCTAACTTTTCGGTATAGGTGTGATCGGGCCGACGCAGCGCCGGGCCGGGCTGTCTGAGAGGCTGGAGGCGTGAATCCATCGACAGCACAGGCGCACGTCGTCGTCGACGAGCTCGCGCGCGGCGGAGTGCGAGACGTGGTCCTGTGCCCGGGATCGCGAAACGCACCGCTGGCCTTCGCCTTACAGGCCGCTGACCAGGCCGGGAAGATCCGGCTGCACATGCGCATCGACGAGCGCAGCGCCGGATTCCTCGCCGTCGGCCTGGCCGTGGCGAGCGGTCGCCCGGTGCCCGTCGTCATGACCTCCGGCACCGCCGTCGCCAATCTCGGGCCCGCCGTGCTCGAGGCCAACTACGCTCGCGTCCCGCTGATCGTGCTCAGCGCCAACCGGCCCTACGAGATGCTCGGCACCGGCGCGAACCAGACGGTCGAGCAGTTCGGTCTGTTCGGTAGCCAGGTGCGCGCCGCCATCAGCCTCGGCCTGGCCGAGGACGAACCCGGCGCCGAGCTCTACCCGAAGCAGAACAGCGTGTGGCGCTCGGCGGTGTGCCGGGTGCTGGCCGCCGCCCGCGGCACCCGCTCCGGCAATGCCGGACCCGTGCACTTCGACATCCCGCTGCGCGAACCGCTGGTCCCGGATCTGGCCGCCGGCGACTCGCTGCCCGCCGGCCGGGCGGGCGAACAGCCCTGGACCGCAACCCAATACGCGACCCTGGACGTGCCGCTCGACATCGACCTGACCCAGGACACCGTGGTCATCTCCGGTCACGGCGCGGGCCATCGTCCCGAACTCGCGGCGCTGCCGACCGTGGCCGAGCCGACCGCGCCCATGCACGGCCCCGCCCTGCACCCGCTGGCCCTGCCGCTGCTGCGGCCGAAGCAGGCCATCATCACCGGGCGGCCGACCCTGCACCGGCAGGTGTCCAAGGTCCTCGCCGATCCGGAGGTCACGGTGTTCGCGCTGACCACGGGCCCGCGCTGGCCCGATGTCTCCGGCAATGTGGTGGGCACCGGCACCCGCGCGGTGACGCACGGCGCGCCCCGGCCGGAATGGCTGGAGCTGTGCCGGGATCTGAACGAGAAGGCCGTGTCGGTGGTGCGGGCCGAGCTGGCCGGGCACCCGAAGCCGACCGGTCTGCACGTCGCGGCGGTGGTGCTCGGCGCCCTGCACGACGGCGACCAGCTGCTGCTCGGCGCGTCCAATCCGGTGCGCGACGCGGCCCTGGTCGCGCACCCGCGCCCCGGCATCCGGGTGCTGTCCAATCGCGGCGTGGCCGGCATCGACGGCACCGTCTCGGCGGCGGTCGGCGCGGCACTCACCCATCCCGGCCGCACCATCGCGCTGATGGGCGACCTGACCTTCCTGCACGACGCGTCCGGCCTGCTCATCGGCCCGGGCGAGCCGCGGCCGGAGGATCTCACCATCGTGGTCGCCAATGACGACGGCGGTGGCATCTTCGAACTGCTCGAACAGGGCGACCCGCAGTACGCGGGCGTGTTCGAGCGGGTCTTCGGCACCCCGCACGGCATGGATCTGGCGGCGTTGTGCGCCGCCTATCGGATTCCGCACCGCCAGGTCGACCCGTCCCAGCTGGCCGACGAGCTGACCGGGCGCGCGCACGGCATCCGGGTGCTCGAGGTCGCGACCGAGCGGTCGAGCCTGCGGGAACTGCACGCCACCGTGCGCGCGGGAGTGTCGAACTAGCCGGGCAGGTCCCAGTCGTCACCCATGGGGACGGGGATCGCCTGCTCGACGAGGTCGCCTTCGGACGCGGTCCAGCCGTTGTCGTCGGCGGGCAGCGGGGTGATCTCGGAGTCGGATTGGAGGACCCGGTCGGCGAGGACGTCGCGGTCCGGGTAGGCGTCGGTATCGGGGTAGGGCTCGTCCGCCGGGAAGGCGGGGATGTGCTGTTCGACGTAGTCGGCCTCGGGCACCGCGTCGATTCGATCGATCATCGCTGGCTCCTCTCTGCCGGTGGGGTCGTGCAGGCGGCCACCTTCGAGAATGCCCCTGCTCACCGCGTTCGGCAACCGCCGCCGGGCGTCACTCGCCGGGTTGCGGGCCGTCGTCGGCGGGATGCTCCACGAGGGCGAGCACCCGCCCGGCCATGAAGCGGGCAGTACGTACCGGCCCCCCGGTTCTGGTCACCTCACTGACTTCGACAATCCCGCGCGCGATGCGGGTTTCGATGCGGCGGCCCGCTCTGGTGGCCACGATTTCGTAGTTCCGAGACCCGTCGCCGGTGTCGACGACGATCTCCACACGATCACCCTTCATCTATCAATTCTCCTCCCCACCAGCGCTTTTCGCCGCTGATCGCACCTAACGAACCGGTTGCGACGCGGCGGTGCAAGCACATTCGCGCGGCCGGCGATGAATTCCGCGGCCCCGCGCCGTCCTTATGACCGACCGGGCCGCACCGGCGGTTCGGCATGCCTCCGGGAGGAACCATGACCACTCCGGAATTCGATCTGGAAGCCGCCGCGGGTGGGCTGGAGGCGGTGGTCGCCGCCGTCTCCGACGCCGACCTCGAGCGCCGCACGCCGTCCGGCATCAGCGTTCGCGACATGCTGGTCCACGTGCTCGGCTTCACCGAGGGCTTCCGGCAGGGCGCCACCAAGGAGATGATCGGCCGCTCGCAGCCGCCCGAGCCCGGTGTCGGGACCCTGCCCGAGGACTGGCGTGACCGCGTTCCCGCGCAGTTGAAGGCGCTGGTGGCGGCCTGGCGCGAACCGGCCGCGTGGTCGGGGGAGACCGAGGTCGGCGGCGTCCTCGCCCCGGCTCGGACGATGGCCGAGTTCGCGCTGGACGAACTGATCGTGCACGGCTGGGATCTGGCCCGCGCGGCGGCGCGTCCCTACGACCCGGCCGCCGCGGATCTCGCGGTGCTGCTGGGCATGCTGCGCGACACCCCGCGGGAGGGCATCCCGGGACTCTTCGGGCCGGTGGTCGATATTCCGGCCGAGGCGCCGCTGCTGGACCGCGTCCTGGGACTGACCGGCCGCGATCCGGCCTGGACCCGGGACTGATCGGGGCTCGGAGCCGGGGCGTGGGCGCGGCGAGGGGTCGCGCCCACGATCCGAGACGGCAGACTCAGGGCGCGGATCGCCCGGTGCCGGAGACGAATACGCCCTGTTCGGCGGCGAGGGCGGCGGCCGTCGCCGCGGCGGTGACGGTGGCCTCGTCGACCGGGTCGCCGCTGGCCAGCAGGCGGTAGTAGAGCGGGGCGGAGACGGCGGAAAGCACTGCGCGCGGGTCGGTTCCGGCCGGAACCTCGCCGCGGGCGGCGGCGGCTTCGACGCACGGCGACCATTCGGTGAGCCGGGTGTCGTAGAAGGCGCGCAGCGCCGCGGCGGCGGTGTCGTCGCTGGTGGCGGCCGCGATGACGGCCCGGAACAGGCGGCCCTGCCGGGGGTCGGTGAGGGTCTTCCCGACCAGCCGCGCATTGGCGAGCAGGTCGCCGCGCAGGGTGCCGGTATCGCTGTGGGGGAGTGAGGTTTCGGCCATATCGGCGAGCAGGTCCGCGACCAGTCCGGCGGGGCTGCGCCAGCGACGGTAGACGGTGGTCTTGCCGACCTCGGCGCGGGCCGCGACCTCGGCCAGATCGAGGGTGGCGTAGCCGTATTCGGCCAGCAGGTCGCCCGCGGCGCGCAGCACGGATTCGCGGACGCGCGCGGTGCGTCCACCGGGGCGGACCGAGCCGGGGCTCGTTGTGTCCTGATTCATAACGGGTCTCCAGTTCCGTTTGCGGCGAGACGAGTGTAGCGTCCTCGGTGTTAATGAAACTGTGGTTCCGTTAGGAGTGGTGATCATGGAATACCGTCGGCTCGGCGCATCCGGCCTGCTGGTCCCGGCCCTGAGTTTCGGCGCGGGCACCTTCGGCGGCCGCGGCGAACTCTTCTCGGCCTGGGGCGACACCGACGCGGCCCAGGCCCGCCGCCTGGTGGACATCAGCCTGGACGCGGGCGTCACCCTGTTCGACACCGCCGACGTCTACTCGGACGGCGCCTCGGAAGAGGTACTGGGCGAGGCGATCCGGGGCCGCCGCGACCGCGTGCTGATCTCGACCAAGGCCACCCTGCCCACCGGACCGGGCCCGGCCGACGCGGGATCCGGTCGCACCCGGCTGATCTCGGCGGTCGAGGGGTCGCTGCGCCGGCTCGGCGTCGAGCACATCGACCTGTTCCAGCTGCACGCCTTCGACGCGGGCACCCCCGTCGAGGAGGTGCTCTCGGCCCTCGACTCGCTGGTGCGCTCCGGCAAGATCCGTTACGTGGGCGCCTCCAACTTCGCGGGCTGGCAGCTGATGAAATCCCTGGCCGCCGCGGACCGGCACGGCTTCCCGCGCTATGTCGCGCACCAGGTCTACTACTCGCTCGCCGGGCGCGACTACGAATGGGAGCTCATGCCGCTGGGCCTGGACCAGGGTGTCGGCGCGGTGGTCTGGAGCCCGCTCGGCTGGGGGCGGCTCACCGGGAAGATCCGTCGCGGCCAACCGCTTCCGCCCGGCAGCCGCCTGCACAAGACCGCCGAGGCCGGGCCGCCCGTCGACGACGAGCTGCTCTACGACGTGGTCGACGTGCTCGACGAGATCGCCGCCGAAACCGGCCGCACCGTCCCGCAGATCGCCCTGAACTGGCTGTTGCGCCGCCCGACCGTGGCCACCGTCATCGTCGGCGCGCGCGACGAGGAGCAGTTGCGCCAGAACCTGGGCGCGGTGGGCTGGAGCCTCGACGCCGAGCAGATCGCCCGGCTGGACAAGGCGAGCGCGGTGACGCCGCCCTACCCCTACTACCCGTACTACCGGCTGGGGGACTTCGCGCGCGTCAATCCGCCTGTCGTGTAGGCGGTTACGCGGGCGGGAACAGACCCTGCGCGAGCACCGGCCACGACGCCTTCAGGTCGTCCTGCCAGTAGCCCCAGATGTGGGTGCCGCTGCTGCGGAATTCGAAGGTCGCGGGAATGCGCATGGATTCCAGGCGCTTCTGCAGGATCACCGTGGACAGTTCGCAATTGGCCTCGATGAGCGAGCCCAGCGCGACGGTCTTGGCGGTGTCCTCGGGCTTCTCCATGCGGCCGCGCGCCCCGGGCATGTCGAACGCGCCCGGGATGCCGTTGCCGGTGGAGATGAAAAGGTTGGTGCCGCGCAGCTTCTCGGCATTGAGGGTGGGGTCGTTGGCCGCCCACTGGGCGCTGCCCTCGGGGCCCCACATGTTCTCGACCTTGCCGCCGCCGTACATCTCGGTGACCATCTTGATGGCCTCGCGGCCCATCGGCGTCATGGTCTGGAAGAAGCCGCTGTACACGGCCGCGCTCTTGAACAGGCCGGGATTGAAGATGACCGAGTTCAGCACGGGCAGACCGGCCATGGAGATCCCGGCGATGGCGTTGTTGCCATTACTGCCCAGCGCCGCGTCCATCAGCGGCGGCAGTTCCTTGCCGAGGTAGGTGGACCACTTGTTGACGCCGAGCGACTTGTCGGCCTGCGCCCAGTCGGTGTACCAGGTGAACGCGCCGCCGATGATCTGCACGACATTGATGTTCTTGTCGGCCAGGAAATCCAGTGCGTCGGTGCGCAATTGCCAGGTGGCGGCGTCCACGCCGCCGCCCGCGCCATTGAGCAGGTACAGGGTGGGGCGGGCGTCGTCGATGTTCTCGGGGCGCTGCACGTCGACCGGGAAGGTCTGGTTCATGGCCGCGGAGTAGACGGTGAAGACGACGTGGCGGCTGTCGGTGGCCGCGACGCTCTTGATGTAGGAGCCGTCCTCGGTCTTGAAGTCGGGGACGCTGGCGCCGGGGGCGACCGGGGCGGCGGGGGTGGTGGGTTCCGCGCCGGCGGGCACGCCGCCCAGGCTCAGGGTCGCGGCGGCCGCGAGGGCCGCCACCGCGATTCGTCCGGTGATTCGACTGATCCGACCGTTCACGCTCCCGGCCCTTCGTGCTGCTGGCAGCCGTCGCGGGGACGGCTCGCCCGCCTGTGAGACTGGACGGGCGAGTTACAAATACCACAGTTTCACATTCCGGGTGCCGGAATCGAACCAGTCAGTACACGTCGCGCACGTACCGCTTCTCCGCCACCAGCTGCTTCTTGAACGCCAGCGCGCCGTCCTCGCTCAGCTTGCCGTGAATGCGCGCGATCTTCAGCAGGGTGTCGTCCACATCCTTCGCCATTCGCGCCGCGTCACCGCACACGTAGAAATGCCCGCCCTCGCGCAGCCACGCCCACAACTCCGCGCCGTGCTCGATCATGCGGTGCTGCACGTAGATCCGCTCCCGCTGATCGCGCGAGAACGCCAGATCCAGCCGGGTCAGGAAACCGGAGCGGAACATGTCCTCCAGCTCGGCCCGGTAATAGAAATTGTCCTTCGCGTGCTGATCGCCGAAGAACAGCCAGTTGCGGCCCGTGCACCCCAGCGCCCGGCGCTCCTGCAGGAAGCCGCGGAACGGCGCGATGCCGGTGCCCGGGCCCACCATGATCATCGGCGCGGTCGGGTCCAGCGGCGGCCGGAAGTGCGGGGCCCGCTGCAGGAAGATCGGCACCTCGGCGTCCGCGCGATCGGCCAGGAAGGTCGAGCTCACGCCGCCGCGCCGGGCCGCCGACCCGATCGCCGCCGGATCGCCGTAGCGCACCACGCCGACCGTCAGCTGCACCTCGTCCGGGCTCACCAGCGGACTCGACGAGATCGAATACTGGCGCGGCTGCAGCTTCTTCAGCGTGCCCAGCCACTCCACCAGATCGGCCCGCACCGGGAAATCGCGCAGTACGTCCACCGCCTGCCGATCCCACAGATATCCGTCCAGCTCATTGCGATTGTCGCGCCGCAAGAGCTTGGCCAGCCGCGGATTGGCATTGTGCTCGGCCACGAACGACAACAGATCCGCGCTCACCCGCGTGATGTCGTAATGCGTGCGCAGCGCCTCGGCCAGCGGAACCTCGCCATTGTCGATCTCGATCAGCCGGTGCCCCTCGAGACCGGTCGCCGCCAGCCATTCCCGCACCAGCGACTCGCAATTCGCGGGCCGAATGCCCAGCGAATCCCCGACCTCGTAGGTGGTCTCCGGATCGCTCAGATCGAATCCGAACTGCCGCACCTCTTTCCCGGAGCTTTCGCGGGAAAGCAATTCATTGCGAACCAGTTTCGAGAGCACCGGAGAATTCCGGGTGAAAGGCGCCGCGGCGCGTGCCCGACCCGGAGCGACAGCCGTTGCGCCCCGGGCGCTTCCGGGCCCGCCGGCACCGCGTCCGAGCGGACTCGAGGCGCCCACACCGCCACGCACGTCGTAACTACCGGCGGCGTTCCAGGTAGGTGTGTCGCCAACGGACGTCCCGCCGGAACCTCGGCCGCCCGGAGCGCCGAAGGGCGGCGTGGAATTTCCGCCTCGCGGTCCCGCCCCGGACCCGCCTCGGTTCCCGGCATCGATGGCCGTGTCGCCCGCCGCGTTCGCGAGCACGCCGGTCACGGCGTCGAACCAGGCCGCGGACGCGTCCTCGTGGTCGGGTTCGTTGTCCACGCGGGGCAGCAAGCGGGTCGCGCCGCGCTTGGCGAGCAGCTCGTCCAGCTTCCGGCCGTGGCCGCAGAAGTCGTCGTAGGCGGAGTCGCCGAGTGCGAACACCGCGAAGCGCATCCCGGTCAGCCGGATCGCGCTGTCGTTCAATCGTTCCCAGAAGTCCGCGCCATTGTCCGGCGGCCCGCCGTCGCCGAAGGTGCTGCTGATGACCAGCACATCGCCGGTGAGATCGGACAATTCGGCCGAGTCCATGTCCAGGAGCCGCGGCGCGAAGCCCGACTCCACGAGATGAGTCGTCAGGGCCGCGGCCAGATCCTCCGCGGTCCCGGTCTGCGAGGCCCACAGGATCGTGACGGTCCGCGCCGGAGCCTCCGCGCTCTCGCCGCCCTCGGACCGGCCGGTGAAATCCGTGCTCACGTCCGCCGCGAAGCCGATCGAATCCGCCGCGAACCCGGCCGGGAGCGGCTGCGCGCCACGGGAGTACATCCCGCCCAGCAGGCCGTCGATCCACGCCCGGCTGCGTTCGGAGATCGGCGCGGTCGCCGGCAGCACCGGCACCCCGCTGACCGGCAGGCTCTGCAGCGCCGCGAGATACCCGCCCAGGTAGATGCGCTCGACCTCGCTGAGCGTGGGCGCGGTGGCGGTCTCCAGTCCGAGCATGACCGCCAGCGGATGCGGGCCGCCGAGGGCCACGCCGGACGCGGGCACGGGTGCGCCGCCGCTCTCGGGTGCGGACGGAACCCGTTCGGCGGCATCCGTTTCCGTCTCGGGGTCGCCGGTCGTCGCCGTGCTCAGCGCCGCGACCTTGCGCAGGCGCACCGCGCAGGCCTTGAACTCCGGTTGCAGCGAGATCGGGTCCACCGCGTCATTGGTGACGGCATTGATGGTCAGGTATTCGCCCTGTTCGTCGTTCCAGTGGAAGGGCGCGAAGCAGCTGCCGGGCAGGACGCGGTCGCTGAGCAGGGCGGGCAGTACGGCGCGGCCGCGGCGGGAGGCGATCTCGAGCTGGTCGCCGTCGCGGACCTCGAGGCGGGCGGCGTCGTCGGGATGCAGTTCCAGGAACGGCTTGCCGTTGAGCTTGTTCAGTTTCGCCACCTTCCCGGTCTTGGTCATGGTGTGCCACTGGTGTTGCAGGCGGCCGGTATTGAGGACGAACGGGTGGTCCTCGTTCGGCATCTCGGCGGGCAGCAGGTGCGGGCGCGGCCAGAACACGGCCTTGCGGCTCGCGGTGGCGAAGGCCAGGCGCGGCGTGTTCCCCTCCGCGTCGGTGAAGCGGGTCTGGCTGACGCCGTCGTTCACATAGCGAATCGGGTTGCGCCGCCGGGCCGGATCGGGGCACGGCCACTGCACGGGCCCGGCGCGCAGCAGGTCGTAGTCGATGCCGCGCAGGTCGTATCCGGTGGCCGGGTTGGCGAAGCGGCGGATCTCGTCGAAGATCTCGGCGCTGGAGGCGTAGTCGAAGCCGGGGAAGCCGAGCGCCGTCGCCATCTGCGCGATGAGCTGCCAGTCCGGCCGGGCGTCGCCGATCGGCTCGACCGAGCGCTGCAGCAGGGTCAGGTTGCGTTCCGAATTCACCTGCACCCCATCGGCCTCCGCCCACAGGGTGGCGGGCAGCAGCAGGTCGGCGTAGGCGTTGGTGGCGGTGTCGGTGTACACGTCCTGGGCGATCACCAGGTCGGCGGCTTCCAGCCCGGCGATCACGGTGCGCCGGTTGGCCATGGAGGCGACCGGATTGCTGCACATGATCCAGCAGGCCTTGATCCGCCCGTCGGCCAGACCGCGGAACATCTCGATCGACCCGGGGCCGGGCTCGGCGCGAATGGTGCCGGGTTCCAGCCCCCATTCGGCTTCCACGAAGGCCCGGTCGGCGTCGGCGAGCACACTGCGCTGGCCGGGCAGTCCCGGTCCCATGTAACCCATTTCGCGTCCGCCCATGGCGTTGGGCTGCCCGGTGAGGGAGAACGGCCCGCTGCCGGTGCGGCAGATGGCGCCGGTGGCCAGGTGCAGGTTGATGATGGCGTTGGTGGCCCAGGTGCCGTGCGTGGACTGGTTGATCCCCATGGTCCACAGCGACATCCATTCGCCGGCCGCGCCGATCCACTCGGCGGCGGTGCGGATGTCGGCCTCGGCGAGTCCGGTGACCTGGGCGACCAGGTCCGGGGTGTAGGCGTAGAGGAATTCGGGCAGGTCCTCCCAGCCCTCGGTGTGCTCGGCGATGAAGTCGGCGTCGATGTCGCCGTTCTCGACCAGCAGGTGCAGCAGCCCGTTCAGCAGCGCCAGATCGGTGCCCGGCTTGATCTGCAGGAACAGGTCGGCGCGCGCGGCGGTGTCGGTGCGCCGCGGGTCCACCACGATGAGCTTCGCGCCCGCCTTGAGCCGATCGGCCATGCGCAGGAACAGGATCGGGTGGCAGTCGGCCATATTGGCGCCGATCACGAAGAACAGGTCGGCGTGGTCGAGGTCGTCGTAGGAGCCCGGCGGCCCGTCCGCGCCCAGCGACAGCTTGTAGCCGCTGGCCGCGCTCGCCATGCACAGCCGCGAATTGGCTTCCATGTGCACGGTGCGCAGGTGGCCCTTGGCGAGTTTGGTGGCCAGGTACTGGGCCTCGATCGACAGCTGACCGGATACGTACAGCGCGACGGCGTCCGGTCCGTGCGTGTCGAGGATCACGCGAAGCCGTTGGGCGGCTTCGTGAACGGCCTCGTCGACCGGCATGGGCACGGGCGGCTGGCCGCGTTCGGGGCGGCGGTAGGCGGTCTCCATGCGGCCGGGCGCGGCCATCAGCTCGGCGTGGGTATTGCCCTTGGTGCACAGCCGCCCGGCATTGACGGGGTGGTCCTTGTCGCCCTTGACCTTGGCGATCACCGGCAGCCCGAGCGGGCCGGACTTGGTTTCGACGGTGATGCCGCAGCCCACCCCGCAGTACGAGCACGCGGTCCGGGTGCTCGTCGGGGGCGTCGGCTGTTCGGGCATGGTTCCGAGTTAAGCCACCCCGAGTTGCGGGGGATTTACCGAACGTTATCGGCAGATGACAATCCACCTCACAGCCGTTTTTCGCGGCTGTGAGGCGCAGGTCGGGACGCTACCGTGAGCAACGCCACAGGCCGGCGGCGGGTATCAGCCCAGCTTGTAGCCGCGGTGCAGCGCCACGATGCCGCCGGTGAGATTGCGCCACTTCACCGCCGACCAGCCCGCGTCCGCGATCCGCAGGGCCAGCTGCGGCTGGTTGGGCCAGGCCCGGATGGACTCGGCCAGGTACACGTAGGCGTCCGGGTTGGAGCTGACCGCGCTGGCCACCCGCGGCAGCGCCTTCATCAGGTACTCCATGTAGGCGGTCCGGAACGGCGGCAGGGTGGGGGTGGAGAACTCGGCCACCACGAGCCGCCCGCCGGGCTTGGTCACCCGCAGCATCTCGCGCAGCGCCAGGTCCGGGTCGGACACATTGCGCAGCCCGTAGGAGATGGTGACGGCGTCGAAGGAGTCGTCGGCGAAGGGCAGGGCCATGGCGTCACCGGCGACCATGGGCACATTGCGCCAGCGTCCGGCCGCGAGCATGCCCTGGGAGAAGTCGGCGGCCAGGCACCAGGCCCCGGATTTGGCCAGCTCCACCGTCGAGACACCGGTTCCGGCGGCCAGATCCAGCACCCGCTCGCCGGGGCGCAGCGCCAGGGCTTTCCGGGTCGCCATCCGCCAGTACCGGTCGATGCCGCCGGTCATCACCGTATTGGTGATGTCGTACCGCTTGGCCACGCCATCGAACATCGACGCGACTTCGTTCGGCTGCTTGTCCAGCTGGGCCCGAAAAGACTCCCGCTGCCTGATTTTCGCCACCTTCGCACCCTAACCGGCCACGTGGTCGCGCGACGATCGCGTCCGCTCGCCGCGCAGTCGCGCCCGCACGGCGCGATACCAGCGGGTCGGGGGCGAGCCGAGCAGCCAGAGCGCGGGGATGGCGATGGCCCAGGCGACCACGATCACCGACAGCGCCGGGATGACGGCGACCCGCGCATCGCGACCCGCCACCCGAACCAGATCGGGGTCGCTGCGCCGATATTCGACATTGATGCGCTCGCCGACGGTCAGTTTGGTCGGGTAGAGCACGCCGGTCTTCGGATTGTGGGTCTCGCCGTCGGGCGTGACGAAGATGACCGCGGACCGCAGGGTGCCCGCGGAGAGCACTTCGGCGCTGGTCACGCCCCGATCGCTATTGATGAGATGGTCGTCGCGCCAGGCCGCGAGCACCAGCAGCACGGCCAGGAAGCTGACCGTCGCCGCGGCGATGACGATCCCGAGCCGAGTCCGCCGCCACCGAACCGCCTGCCGCTGTTCAGTCCTGGGAGACTGGCTAGTTTCCGACACTTCAGCAGGCTATTCCATCGCTGGGCTACGGTCTTCGCCATGTCCCGAAAATTCAGCTTCACCGTGCAGTACAGCATCCCGGTCGAAGAGCTTCACCGGGCACTCAACAATGACGAGATGTGGCAGGCCCGCTTCGCCGCGGCGCCCACCGCCAAGCTGGAGCTCACCCACCCGGACGGGCCCGGCACCATCCAGATCCACATGACCGAGAAGGCGCCCGAGGACCAGATTCCCGGCATCGTCAAGAAGGTCCTCAAGAGCGAGCTCATGCTCGAGCGCACCGACTCCTGGGGTCCGCTGACCGACGGTGTCGCGCGGGGCAGCTTCAGCGGCCGCTCCGGCGGCATCACCACCGAGATGGCGGGCGCGTTCGAATTGCGGCCCACCGCAGAGGGTTCCGAGATCGAGGTCACCGGCACGGTCGACGTGAAGGTCCCGCTGGTCGGCGGCGCCATCGAACCCCTGGTCGAGAACCTGCTCAAGAAGGTCATGAACAGCGAACGCAAGTCCGTCGAAACCTGGTTCGCCGCGCAGAACGCCTGATCCCGGTTATCCGTGGATGCGGGGGTGGTCCCGCATCCACGGTCCCGGTCGCTACTGCCCGAAGTTCGGATCGAACTCGCGAGGCTCGGTGAGTACGAGCCAGTTGCCGGAGTTGTCGCGGATGATGGCCTCGACGCCGTAGGGGCGCTCCGCGGGCGGCTGCACGAACTCCACGCCTTTGGCGGTGAGCTCGTCGAAAGTCTTCTGGCAGTTGTCGGTTCGCAGGCCGAGCGCGCCGTGCGTGCCGTTGGCCAGCGACCGGCGGACGGCCTCGGCGAGATTGTCGTCGAGCGGGGGACCCGGGATCATCAGCGTCACCTCCAGCTCCGGATGATCCGGATGCGCCACCGTCACCCAGCGGAAGCCGTTGTCGCCCATGGTGACATCGCTGCCCTCCACGAAACCCAGCTTGTCGATGTACCAGGCCTTGGCGGCCGACTGGTCGGTCACATAGACGGTCACGAGCGAGACATTGGTAATGGTCGTCATGGTTTCCAGGCTATGGACGAGCCCCCGCCGCGGGCTTCTCCGAAATTGCGCGATTCACGCCCGGATTGCTGAGTTCACACACTCGGAACCTCAGTGAGGCTGCCGTAACAGCCGCGCAATCGGCCGGAAAGCCAAGATCAACAATCACTGCGCACCCTCGAATCGGAAAACAGCTCGCGACGAGCCCGAACGAGGAGTGCCGGTGGTTCAAGTCGAAACCCCCACGGCGAACGCGGTGGCCGCGTCCAAGGAGACGCTGGAGGATTACACGCTGCGGTTCGCGCCCCGCAGCTACCGGAAATGGAGTCCGGCGGTGGTCGGCGTCTCGGCGCTCGGCGGCATCGCCTACCTGGCCGACTTCTCCATCGGCGCGAACATCGGCATCGCCAACGGCACCGGCAACGCGCTGCTGGGCATCGGCATCTTCGCGATCGTCATCATGATCACCGGCTTCCCGCTGGCCTACTACGCGGCCCGCTACAACGTCGACCTGGACCTGATCACCCGCGGCAGCGGCTTCGGGTACTACGGGTCGGTGGTCACGAACATCGTGTTCGCCTCCTTCACCTTCATCTTCTTCGCGCTCGAGGGCTCGATCATGGCGCAGGGCCTGCAACTCGGCCTGCACGTGCCGCTCCCGATCGGCTACCTGGTGTCCACGGTGATGATCTTCCCGCTGGTCATCTACGGCATGAACACCCTCGCCAAACTGCAGGTGTGGACCACCCCGCTGTGGCTGATCCTGATGGTGCTGCCGTTCGGCTTCCTACTGGTCCGCCACCCCGACTCGGTGGGCGCCTTCCTGTCCTACGGCGGCCAGGACGGCAAGGGCGTCAGCCTGTCCGGCGCGCTGCTCGCCGCCGGCGTCTGCCTCTCGCTCATCGCCCAGATCGCCGAGCAGATCGACTACCTGCGCTTCATGCCGCCCCGCACCCCGGACAACGCCCGCAAGTGGTGGGGCTGGATGCTGCTGGCCGGACCGGGCTGGGTGCTGTTCGGCGCCATCAAGCAGGTCGTCGGCCTGTTCCTGGCGGTCTACCTGATCGCCAACCTGCCCGGCGCGCAGGACATCGCCAATCAGCCGGTGCACCAGTTCCTCGAGATCTACCGCGACATGATGCCGTCCTGGCTGGCCATGACCCTGGCCGTGGTGCTGGTCGTGATCAGCCAGATCAAAATCAATGTGACCAACGCGTATTCGGGTTCGCTGGCGTGGACCAACTCCTTCACCCGCGTCACCAAGAACTACCCGGGCCGGATCGTGTTCCTCGGCCTGAACCTGGCCATCGCGCTGATCCTGATGGAAGCCAACATGTTCGACTTCCTCAACAACATCCTCGGCTTCTACGCCAACTGCGGTATCGCCTGGATCGTCACCGTCGCAACGGATATCGCGATCAACAAATACGTGCTGAAGCTCTCGCCCAAGGAGCCGGAGTTCCGCCGCGGCATGCTCTACGACTTCAACCCGGTCGGACTGGTCGGCTTCGGCCTGTCGGCGGTGCTGTCGATCATGACCTTCTTCGGCCTGTTCGGTGAGACCCTGAAGCCGTACTCGCCGATCGTGGCCGTGGTGGTCTCGTTCCTGGCCACCCCGCTGACCGCGGTCCTGACCAAGGGCAAGTACTACCTGCGACGCGACCACGACGGCATCGACCTGCCCATGTTCGACGAGCACGGCAACCCGTCGGGGGAGACGCTGACCTGCGTCGTCACCGGCATGGAGTTCGAGCGCCCCGACATGATCGCCTCGGCGGTGGCGGGACCGGAGGGCGAGATCCAGTACATCAGCTCGCTGGCCCTCTCCACCGACAAGACCGGAATCCACGTGCTGCCGTCTCGATGAGACCCGTCAGTCCCCGCGCTTCCGATCCGAGAGCCCGTGCATGAAGACGTAGCAGCCCGGGATATGGGGTGCGCCCTCGGCCGCGAACTTCGCTTGATACTCCGAGGGCGACATCCCGACCAGGTCGGTGAACTTCCGGCTGAACGATCCGAGGCTGGAGTAGCCCACCAGCATGCAGGCCTCGGTCACCGTCACATTGGTGGCGCGCAGCAGGTCCTGCGCCCGCTCGATCCGCCGCTCGGCGAGATACAGGGCGGGCGTCTTGCCGTAGGTGGCCGCGAAACATCGCAGGAAGTGGTACTTCGACACCCCCGCGGCCGCCGCCAGACTGTCCAGGTCCAGCGGTTCCGCGTACTGCCGGTCGGCCAGATCCCGCGCTCGCCGCAGATGCGGCAGCAGCTCCTCGGGAACCGGCCGGGCGTTCACGAGAACGGCCGCAGCTTGTCGATCCGCATCGAGGCCCGGCCCGCGCCTCGCCACAAGCGGGCGGTCAGATCCAGGTCCTCGTCGGTGACCAGGTTGCCCATCACCCGGACCGCGGTGCGCTGCAACAGCTTCGACCGCATCAGCGGCGGCCCGCCCAGCGGCACCGTGCGCGGATGCGTGGCCAGCCCGGCCAGTCGCCGCGCCACCGAATAGGTGCGGCCGTAGCGCTCGCGCAGCAGGTCCGGCCAGATGTGGGTGAGGTCCGGCTGGTCCAGCAGCGCGGCCAGCATGTGCCCGCCCTCCAGGCCGTAGTCGATGCCCTCGCCGTTGAGCGGGTTCACGCAGCCCGCCGCGTCGCCGACCAGCGCCCAGTTGCGCCCGGCCAGGTTCGACACCGCGCCGCCCATCGGCAGCAGCGCCGACGCCACCGCCCGCGCCTCGCCCTCGAAACCCCATTCCGCGCGCCGCTGCGACACATAGTGCTGCAGCAACGGTTTCAACGCGATATGCGAGGGTCGCTTTTCGGTGGCCAGCGAACCGACGCCGATATTCACCTCGCCATTGCCGAGCGGGAAGACCCAGCCGTAGCCGGGAATCAATTCATTGTTCGCATCACGCAATTCGAGATGTGAGGTGATCCACTCGTCGTCGCTGCGCTCGGATTTGATGTACGCCCGCGCCGCGGTCCCGTACGCGTACTGCCGGTGCCAGGTACGGCCCAGCATCTTGCCGACGGGGGAGCGGACCCCGTCCGCCACGATCAGCGTCTTGCAGGACACCGCGCGCAGCCCACTGTCGGTCTTGATGGTCACGCCGGTGACCCGGTCGCCCTCGCGGGCCACCTCGATCACCTTGGCGCCCTCCACCATCCGCGCCCCCGATTTCACCGCGGTCTCGCGCAGCTTGTCGTCGAGTTCGGTTCGCGGAACGGCACTTCCGTAGGTGGGGAAGGACCCGTTCGGCCAGGGCAGCAGGGCCTCGCGGCCGAACCCGGCCATCCGCAGGCCCCGGTTCACGGTGTGCGCCCGCACCCAGTCGCCGAGCCCCAGATGCTCCAGCTCGGCCGTGGCGCGCGGGGTGAGCCCGTCGCCGCAGGTCTTGTCGCGGGGGAACAGCGCCGAATCGGTCAGGAGCACGTCCCGTCCCGCGCGCGCCGCCCACGCGGCCGCGGCCGACCCGGCGGGACCAGCGCCGACGACCAGAATATCGGCGTGCGCGGGCAGAACATCCGACGATTTCCCCTGCTCGGGCGCGACTTCCGATGAACCCATGCGACCAATACTCGCAGCACATCACCGCGTGCGCATATTTGCCCCGGGGTTCACGTCCAGGCGTTTCGATTCGCGTGGCGGGTGTTTCGTTGGTCGCACTACGGTGGTGTCCATAGGGGGTGAGCGACGCACACGCTAGGTTCTTTGGCGTGGGGTCGGACGCGGCACTGGGAGAAGAAATGAGCGCATCAGCTGTGAGCGATGAGAGCACCGTGGTCGCGGGGGTGGATCTTGGCGATCCCGAGCTCGCCGCCACAGTGCGCAAGGGCCTGATCGAGGTCGAGGACCTGCTCATCACCGAGCTGTCCGACGGCGAGGAATTCCTGCAGGAAGCGGCGCTGCACCTGGCCAAGGCCGGCGGCAAGCGCTTCCGCCCGCTGTTCACCATCCTCACCGGTCAGCTCGGCCCCAACCCGACCAGCCCCGACCTGGTCGTCGCCGGCACCGTGGTGGAGCTGGTGCACCTGGCCACCCTGTACCACGACGACGTCATGGACGAGGCCTCCATGCGCCGCGGCGCCCCCAGCGTGAACTCCCGCTGGGGCAACTCCGTCGCCATCCTCGCGGGCGACTACCTGTTCGCGCACGCCTCCCGCCTGGTCTCCACCCTCGGCCCGGACGCGGTCCGGATCATCGCAGAGACCTTCGCCGAGCTGGTCACCGGCCAGATGCGCGAGACCATCGGCGCCCGTCAGTCCCAGGACCCGGTCGAGCACTACCTGCGCGTGGTGTGGGAGAAGACCGGCTCGCTGATCGCCGCGGCCGGACGCTTCGGCGGCACCTTCTCCGGCGCGAGCCTGGACCACGTGGAACGCCTGGCCCGCCTCGGCGACGCCGTGGGCACCGCCTTCCAGATCGCCGACGACATCATCGACATCTCCTCGGCGTCCGAGCAGTCCGGCAAGACCCCCGGCACCGACCTGCGCGAGGGCGTGCACACCCTGCCCGTCCTCTACGCGCTGCGCGAGGAGGGCGACGAGGGCGACCGCCTGCGCAAGCTGCTGGCCACGCCGCCGCAGACCGACGCCGACGTGGAGGAGGCCCTGTACCTGCTGTCGCGGTCGCGCGGCCTGGTGCTGGCCAAGGAGAAACTGCACGGCTACGCCGACCTCGCGCACGCCGAACTCTCGGCCCTGCCCGGCGGCCCGGCCAACGACGCGCTCGAGCAGCTGGTCCGCTACACCATCGAACGCGTGGGCTGACGCTCCCGGGGGAACCTGTTCCCGGCCCGTATCGTTGACCAGGTGTAACGACCCGTATGGGCACCACTTGGTGGTTCGCGGCCCGTCTCGTTCTGGACTGAGCGGAGCGGGGGAGCGAAGCGGAGGAGCGGAGGGAGGGAAGAACGAGACCTCCAGGGCCGCGAACCCGCCCGGAGCGAAGCGGAGGGCAAGAATTGCACAGTCACGGGTATGCGAACGGGTTGAAGACGTTCGGACTCTTGGTCGGGATGTCGGCACTGATCGTGTTCGTGGGAGCGCTGTTCCGCAATCCCACGATCCTGATCCTGTCGATCGTGCTGGCGGTGGGCATGAACGCCTACGCGTACTTCAACAGCGACAAGCTCGCGTTGAAGGCCATGCACGCGCAGCCGGTCACCGAGCTCGAGGCTCCCGCGATGTACCGCATCGTGCGCGAATTGGCCACGGCCGCACGCCAGCCCATGCCGCGCCTGTACATCAGCCCCACCAACGCGCCCAATGCCTTTGCCACCGGCCGTAATCCGCGCAATGCCGCGGTCTGCTGCACCACCGGCATCCTGCAGATCCTCGACGAACGGGAACTGCGCGCGGTGCTGGGACACGAGCTGTCCCACGTCTACAACCGCGACATCCTGATCTCGTCGGTCGCGGGCGCGCTCGCCTCGGTCATCTCCGGCCTGGCCAACCTGGCCTTCTTCGCTGGCGCCTTCGGCGGCGGCAACCGCAATGGCGAGGGGCCGAATGTCATTGCGCTGCTGCTGGTCTCACTGCTGGGGCCGATCGCGGCCTCGCTCATCAAACTGGCCGTCTCCCGCTCCCGCGAATACCAGGCCGACCAGGACGGCGCGGAACTCACCGGCGACCCCCTGGCGCTCGCCTCGGCCCTGCGCAAACTGGAACGCGGCACCCAGGCCGCCCCGCTGCCCCCCGAACCGCAGCTGACCGCCCAGTCCCACCTGATGATCGCCAACCCCTTCCGGGCCGGCGACAAGATGGCCCGCTGGTTCTCCACCCACCCCCCGATGGCGGACCGCATCGCCCGCCTCGAGGAGTTGGCCGGTGGAAACCGGAACTACTAGCTAGCGGTAGTTCACGAACTGCAGGGCGATATCGAAGTCGCCGCCCTTGAGCAGCGCGATGACGGCCTGGAGATCGTCACGGTTCTTGCTGCTGACGCGCAGCTCCTCGCCCTGGATCTGCGCCTTGACGCTCTTGGGGCCCTCGTCACGGATCTTCTTGGCGATCTTCTTCGCGTTCTCCGTGGTGATGCCCTGCACCAGGTTTCCTGTGATTTTGTACACCTTGCCGGAGGCCTGCGGATCGCCCGCGTCGAACGCCTTGAGCGAGATGTCGCGGCGGATCAGCTTCTCCTTGAACACGTCCAGAGCCGCCTTCACGCGGTCCTCGGACTCGGCGCTGAGGATGATCTTCTCCTCGCCCGACCATTCGATGCTCGCTCCGGTGCCGCGGAAGTCGTAGCGCTGGCTCAGCTCCTTGGCAGCCTGGTTCAGGGCGTTGTCCACCTCCTGGCGATCGATCTTGCTGACCACATCGAACGACGAATCCGCCACACTCTTCTCCTGTCCGAGATCGGATATTCGGGATGTTCCAACGCCGACGCTAGCCGCTCCGGCATGGCTGTATCCAGCCGGTTTGCATTCCGGGCGTGGGTTCAGGGTATTCTGCTGAAGCGCTGGAAGGCGTACCCTGGCGGATTGCCCGAGCGGCCAAAGGGAGCTGACTGTAAATCAGCCGCGTAATGCTTCGGAGGTTCAAATCCTTCATCCGCCACAGCTGGAGCCCCTCAGACGAGAGTCTGAGGGGCTCTTTGCGTTCCAGGGGTCAGGGCGTGGTGATCGGGCGGGTTCGCGGCGCAACCCCGGATGGCCCCTCCGGCACCGAGTGTCACGGCAGCTACCCGGTCTCGAAAACGGCCGATGACCAGCCGGTTTGGAGAGTGCGCGGGGATGTGTGTAATCTCGTTCAAGTCGTCAGCGCCCCGGTCCAGACCGGAGCAAGACAGACACGCCCCCTTAGCTCAGTCGGCAGAGCGTTTCCATGGTAAGGAAAAGGTCAACGGTTCGATTCCGTTAGGGGGCTCGCCGGATTGCCGGTGGTGAACGGCTCGGCTTCTCCTAGCAGGACCCGGGACCTCCCCGCCGTCAAGTACCGACACCAGATGGCGGTGTAGCTCAGTCGGTAGAGCAAACGACTCATAATCGTTGTGTCGCCGGTTCAAGTCCGGCCATCGCTACATACTGATATCCCAATCAGGCTGACCGGAAAGAAGGCAATCGTGGCCGCGAAGTCCACTGATATCCGGCCAAAGATCACCTTGGCCTGCGAGCAGTGCAAGCACCGCAACTACATCACCAAGAAGAATCGGCGTAACGACCCGGACCGTCTCGAGCTGAAGAAGTTCTGCCCGAACTGCGGTACCCACCGGGCGCATCGCGAGTCTCGCTAACTTAAACCCGCGCGAACAACCGCGTGGACAGAGTGCCGGATCGGTAAGTCACTTCGTCTCTTAGAAAGGGACAAGGGACCCGGTCCGGCACTTGGCGTATATAGCGGTGGTTCTGCGCTCTCGCCCCGTTCCCGTTTCGTGGGAGCAGATAGGGACTTCCTGCCGTGACGATCAACACCGATATCGATATCGAGGCCGACATGGTCGAATCAGAGCTCTTCGACCCCGCCGCGCACGCCGCCGCCATGGTCGGCCATCACTACCGCGTGGAGGACTACTACGAGGTCGGCCGCGAGAAGGTGCGCGAGTACGCCCGCGCGGTGCAGGACTACCACCCGGTGCACTGGGACGAGGACGCCGCCGCCGCGCACGGTCACGACGGCCTGGTCGCCCCCCTCACCTTCATCTCGCTGGTCGGAATCCTGGCCCAGCGCAAGCTCTTCGAGCAGATCGTCACCGGCTATGACCTGAGCCAGATCATGCAGACGGACCAGATCCTGGAGTTCCACCGTCCGATCAGGGCCGGGGACCAGCTGTCCTGCGTCGTCTACCTGCACTCGTTCCGCCAGGCCTTCGGCGGCGACATCATCGTCACCCGCAACGACGTGCTGGCCCAGAACGACGAACTGGTGCTCACCACCTACACCACCCTGATCGGCCGCAGCGGCGGTGACATCGACCCCAATATCGGTGACGCCGTGCGCAATGTGCTCATGCACGGGGTCGGCCCGGACGCCGCCGACGCGGGCGAGCCCATCGAGATCGACACCCCCGACCAGTCCGTGGCGGCGCTGTCGACCGGCGCCGTGATCGCGAGCGCGCAGACCCGCCGCTTCGAGGATGTCGCCGCCGGCGACGAGCTGCCCTCCCGCACCGTGCAGCTCACCCGCGGCGACCTGGTGAACTACGCCGGCGTCTCCGGCGACGCCAACCCGATCCACTGGAGCGACGACGTCGTGAAGCTGGTCGGCCTGGAAAACGTTGTCGCGCACGGCATGCTGACCATGGGCCTGGGTGGCGGCTTCGTCACCTCGTGGCTGGGCGACCCGGGTTCGGTCAAGGAGTACAACGTCCGCTTCACCAGCCCCGTGTACGTCCCGATCGACCGTCCCGCGGAGATCGAGTACACCGGCAAGGTGAAGTCGGTGGACCCCGAGACCCGCACCGCGGTGGTCGCCATCGTGGCGAAGTCGGAGGGCCGCAAGATCTTCGGTCGCGCCACCGCGACGGTGCAGCTCGGCTGACCGGAAACCGGGATAGGCCGCGACACCCCGATTGGCGATCGTCAGTCGGGGTAACGTACACTCGAAAATCTGGGGTCACCAGCCGATGCGCGCTGCTCCGAGGAGCGGCGCGTGTTTGTATGAAATGACCCTGTAGTACAACTGAAAAAGAACAGAGGCTGGAAGCAACCCCGTCCAGCCGAAGGGGCGTAGCTCAACTGGCAGAGCAGCGGTCTCCAAAACCGCAGGTTGCAGGTTCAAGTCCTGTCGCCCCTGCCCTGGATGCCGACTTAGAGAGGATCGACGTGAGCGACGAGCGGGACACTCGCCACGAAGATGGCGACGACACCGCCGCGGTGGCTCGTCCGAGCGGCAAGCGGTCCGCCCGGCGCACCCGCGCCGCGTCGTCCGGCGCCGTCGCGACGATCGAACGACCGTCGGATTCGGCCAAGGCAGCCACCAAGCAGTCCGGCAAAGGCAAGAAGGCCGGGCAGAGCGGTTCGGGCAATCCCTTCAAGAGCCTGATGAAGTTCCTCAAGGAAGTCATCGCGGAACTTCGCAAGGTCATCTGGCCCAACCGCAAGCAGATGGTCACCTATACGAGCGTTGTCCTGGTGTTCGTGATTTTCATCATCGCGTACATCAGCGGTTTGGATGTGGCGTTCATCAAGGGTGTCAACTGGCTCTTCGGCTAGGCGGCACGGTGACCGCGTCTGACCGTCGCGGCCGGTGACCGGCCCCCGGGCAGAGGCGGGGAGCGGGAACATCCGCCGGGCTATGCCTTGCCCCGGCGCGCAGAGGATTACGTGACGACTAAGGAAGCGAGTGCCCCAGTGAGCACCCCGGAGAACGGCACAACCGAGGAATTCCCGGTGGATGACGTGGTGATCGAAGAGACCACCGCGGACGTCGAGGACGCTGAGGGCTTCGCCGACGCCGACGAGTTCGCGGCCGACGCCGAAGAGGCCGAGCCCGCGCAGCCCGCGGCCCAGATCTCCGACGAGCCCGCCGACCCGGTCGCCGAGATGACCGCCGCGCTGCGTCGCGCGCCCGGTGACTGGTACGTCGTGCACTCCTACGCCGGGTACGAGAACAAGGTGAAGACCAATCTCGAGACCCGCGTGCAGAACCTCGGTCTCGAGGACTACATCTTCCAGGTCGAGGTGCCGACCGAAGAGGTCACCGAGATCAAGAACGGCCAGAAGAAGAACGTCAACCGCAAGGTGCTGCCGGGCTACATCCTGGTCCGTATGGAGCTGAACGACGAGTCGTGGGGCGCGGTGCGCAACACCCCCGGTGTCACCGGTTTCGTCGGCGCCACCTCGCGTCCCTCGCCGCTGACCATTCCGGACGTGGTGAAGTTCCTGGTCCCGGCCGCGCAGCAGAAGAAGGCCGCCGCTCCGGCCACCGCCGCTGCCGCCGCCACGACCGGTGGCGACACCGCCGTCGCGAAGCCGATCATCGAGGTCGACTTCGAGGTCGGCGAGTCGGTGACCGTCATGGACGGCCCGTTCGCGACCCTGCCGGCCAGCATCTCCGAGGTCAACGCCGAGCAGCAGAAGCTCAAGGTGCTGGTCTCGATCTTCGGCCGCGAGACCCCGGTCGAACTGGCGTTCACGCAGGTCGCCAAGATTTAGTCGCAAGGAGGCGGTGGCCCGGGTTTCACCCGGTGTCACCGCCTTTTTCGCGTTCACGTAGACTTGCCGGGTTGTGCCTAGGGCCTGATCTCGAGCTGCCCTGGGCGCGCAAGTCCCGGATAAGGCTTACGGGTGATCCGTAAGGAACCTAACCAAGGAAGAAAGATGCCCCCGAAGAAGAAAAAGGTCGCTGGGCTCATCAAGCTCCAGATCCAGGCCGGCCAGGCCAACCCGGCTCCGCCGGTGGGTCCGGCGCTGGGTCAGCACGGCGTCAACATCATGGAGTTCTGCAAGGCGTACAACGCGGCGACCGAGTCGCAGCGTGGCAACGTCATCCCGGTCGAGATCACGGTCTACGAAGACCGCACGTTCGACTTCAAGCTGAAGACGCCGCCCGCCGCGCGTCTGCTGCTGAAGGCCGCCGGTGTGCAGAAGGGCTCCGCCGAGCCGCACCGCACCAAGGTCGCGCAGATCACCATGGACCAGGTCCGTGAGATCGCCAAGACCAAGCAGGAAGACCTGAACGCCAACGACATCGACGCCGCGGCGAAGATCATCGCTGGTACTGCCCGCTCGATGGGTATCACCATCGCGGAGTAAGAGCCTTCCGGCTCGGTGGGAGGGACCGCCTGTCCCGCACCACTTCTGACTTAGACAAGGACAGATCAACATGGCAAAACGAAGCAAGGCTTATCTCGAGGCGGCCGCCAAGGTCGACCGCGCTGCTCTCTACGCTCCGCTGGCCGCCGTGCGGCTCGCGAAGGAGACCGCCACCACCAAGACCGACGCGACCGTCGAGGTTGCCGTCCGTCTGGGTGTCGACCCGCGTAAGGCCGACCAGATGGTCCGCGGCACCGTCAACCTGCCGCACGGCACCGGTAAGACCGCCCGCGTCATCGTGTTCGCCGTCGGTGACAAGGCCGCCGAGGCCGAGGCCGCCGGTGCCGACGCCGTGGGCGCCGAGGACCTGATCGAGCGCATCCAGGGCGGCTGGCTGGAGTTCGACGCCGCGATCGCCACCCCGGACCAGATGGCCAAGGTCGGTCGTATCGCTCGCGTGCTGGGCCCGCGTGGCCTGATGCCGAACCCGAAGACCGGCACGGTCACCCCCGATGTCACCAAGGCTGTCAACGACATCAAGGGCGGTAAGATCAACTTCCGCGTCGACAAGCAGGCCAACCTGCACTTCGTGATCGGCAAGGCTTCCTTCGACGAGAAGAAGCTGGCCGAGAACTACGGCGCCGCCCTCGACGAGATCCTGCGTGTCAAGCCCTCCACCGCGAAGGGCCGCTACGTCAAGAAGGTGACGTTCTCGACGAACACCGGACCGGGCATCCCGGTGGATCCGAACCGCACCCGTAACTTCGCCGAGGAAGACTGATTCCTCGACGCGGTAACGCGTAGCAACGCATGAAAGCCCGAAGGGCCGGTACGAATCTCGTACCGGCCCTTCGCTTTTCCACGGTGACAGATCGACCCCGCCGAGACGGCGGACCGCGCTGGTATCGCGGTTACACCGGATCCGGCTCGACGCTGCCGCTGCCGATCTTGAAGATCAGGGCGCAGAGCGGGCTGGTGGTGGGCTCGGCCTTGCAGAGCACGATGTAGAGCGCGCCCAATGGGAAGGTGAACAGGGGCGTCAGTGACGATCCGGATCCGCCCGAGCCGGACGCGGATCCGGAGTCGGCGACGGGGGTCGCGGGGGTGTCCGCGGTGGGGGAGGCCTGAGCGGGGCCGAGACCCGCGCCCAGTAGGGCGGTCGAAAGGGTAATGGCGGCAAGGGTTTTGGTGAGCAATCGGGACATAGCTTCCTCCTGGAAATATGTGCGCCGACACTATCCGAGATCAGCCAGTTTGAAATACCCTATTTTTACAGTCTGTCGCGTCCGGAAATTCGATGACAGGGTGCCCACATGCGCCGCTTCGCCCTGACCCTCACCGCAGCCGCCCTCCTCGCCGGACTGTCGGCCACCCCAGCCGCCGTGGCCGAGCCTGTCACGCTGGTGCCGGCACCGGTCGCCGATTCCGGATCCGCCATCCCCACGAACTGGGGCGACGGGTCACTGCTGTACCTGCTGCCGGGGGCGGTGCTGGTGGGGATTCCATTCTTGGGATCCGCCGAGCTGCTGGGCTGCGGATACTGGGACGCTCCTCGCTCCACCACACCGCAATGTCAGCTGATGTACGCCTTCTTCTCGGGCAGTAGCACCCTGAGCGGGGTGCGCTGACACGCGCCGACTCCTGCGTTGCTCTCCGCACCCCGTTTTGGCGTATCGATGCTGGTCCGCTATATTGGACGGCGGTCATCGACATGCTCTCCGGAGTTTCGGTGATCACCCCACATCGTTCTACCGAAGACCGTTGGTTGCTGCCGTCAGGCGGCTGAAGGTCCGGCGATATTGCCGGCGACCCACGCAGGGAGAGCCGAGGTCGGGAAACCCGCGAGAGATCGCGATCGTTTCTTGTGCGCCCCGGGTTCGCTCTGCGACCGGGGCGTTAGCTTTGTCGCCGGCCCCTGTTGGCGGAACTCGGTAGTTCATACGAGAACCGACCATCCAGAGAGGAGGCGAAGTATGGCGAATTCTGAGAAGGTCACCGCGGTCGCGGAGATCACCGAGCAGTTCAAGGCGTCCACCGCGACGGTTGTCACGGAGTACCGCGGTCTGTCGGTCAGCAAGATCACCGAGCTGCGTCGTGCGCTCGGCGCGAACGCTACTTACTCCGTCGCCAAGAACACCCTGGTCAAGCGCGCTGCCGCCGAGGCGGGCGTGGCTGGCCTGGATGACTTGTTCGTCGGTCCGACCGCTATCACCTTCATCACCGGCGAGCCGGTCGAGGCCGCCAAGGCGCTGAAGGCGTTCGCCAAGGACAACAAGGCGCTCATCATCAAGGGCGGCTACATGGACGGCGCCGCGCTGTCCGTGGCCGAGGTCGAGCGCATCGCCGACCTCGAGTCGCGCGAGGTGCTGCTGGCCAAGCTGGCCGGCGCCATGAAGGGCAACCTGTCGAAGGCTGCCGGCCTGTTCGCCGCCCCCGGCAACCAGGTCGCGCGCCTCATGGCCGCGCTGCAGGAGAAGAAGCAGGCCGAGGGTGGCGCTGCCGCTCCGGCCGCCGACGCTGCTGCCGACGCCGAATAAGTCACTACCCCAAACCTATTCGTCACCGCCGCGCGGTGACGGAACTACCGAAAGGAAATATCAATGGCCAACGTTGATGAGCTGCTCGAGACCTTCGCCGGCATGACCCTGCTGGAGCTGTCCGAGTTCGTGAAGGCGTTCGAGGACAAGTTCGAGGTCACCGCTGCCGCTCCGGTCGCCGTCGCCGTCGCGGGTGCCGCTGGCGCCCCGGCCGAGGCCGCCGAGGAGCAGGACGAGTTCGACGTCATCCTCGAGGGTGCCGGCGACAAGAAGATCCAGGTCATCAAGGTCGTGCGTGAGATCGTCTCCGGCCTGGGCCTGAAGGAAGCCAAGGACCTGGTCGAGGGCGCCCCGAAGCCGATCCTGGAGAAGGTCGCCAAGGACGCCGCCGAGGCTGCCAAGGCGAAGCTGGAAGAGGCCGGCGCCAAGATCACCATCAAGTAATTCACTTGATGGTGTGCCGGGGTCACACCCCGGCCGCGTCGATATTGTGAAAAGGGCGGTACCCATTGTGGTACCGCCCTTTTCGCGTATTCTGCTGCCGTGATTGGCGCGTGATCGGGTGGGTATTCCAGATATTGCTACCGACCGGTCAGGTCCCAGTGTCCGAGACGGTCTCCATGCGATACAGTGACCGGACCTACTGTGACGCGCCACACCGCGCGAAATTTGTGGCGGATCGTCCCACATGTAGGGCGCTCGTCGGAGAAAGTGGAGGTTGGCGTGGGCGTCGAGGTCAGGACCGAAGGCATCACGAAGTCGTTCGGATCCCAGCGTATTTGGCAGGACGTCACGCTGACGCTGCCGTCGGGGGAAGTAAGCGCTCTGCTCGGCCCTTCGGGTACCGGTAAGTCCGTCTTCCTGAAGTCGTTGATCGGTCTGCTCCGTCCGGAGAAGGGCTCGATCTACATCGATGGCACCGACATCACCACCTGCTCGAACAAGGAGCTCTACGAGATCCGCAAGCTGTTCGGCGTCCTCTTCCAGGACGGCGCGCTGTTCGGGTCGATGAACCTGTTCGACAACACGGCCTTCCCGTTGCGCGAGCACACCAAGAAGAGCGAATCCGAGATCAAGAAGATCGTCATGGAGAAGCTCGAGCTGACCGGTCTGCTCGGCGCCGAGGGCAAGCTCCCCGGCGAGATCTCCGGTGGTATGCGCAAGCGTGCCGGCCTGGCCCGCGCGCTGGTGCTGGACCCGCAGATCATCCTCGTCGACGAGCCGGACTCCGGTCTGGATCCCGTTCGTACGACCTACCTCTCGCAGCTGTTGATCGATATCAACGCGCAGATCGACGCGACGATCCTGATCGTCACGCACAACATCAACCTGGCCCGCACGGTGCCGGACAACATCGGCATGCTGTTCCGCCGCAACCTGGTCATGTTCGGTCCCCGTGAGGTGCTGTTGACCTCGGACGAGCCGGTGGTCAAGCAGTTCCTCAACGGCCGCATGCAGGGTCCGATCGGTATGTCCGAGGAGAAGGACGAAGCCCAGATGGCCCGCGAGCAGGCCATGTTCGACTCGGGTCACCACGCCGGTGGCGCCGAGGAGATCGAGGGCATCATCCCGCAGATGGTGGCCACCCCCGGTATGCCGGTGCGTGGCGCGGTGCATCGTCGCCGTGAGCGCGTTCGCCAGATCATGCACACCCTGCCGCCCACCGCGCAGGAGGCGATCCGGGAGTCCATGGCCGCCAACGGCGATGACGACACGCAGGTGATGCCGTCGTATCAGGGTGGCTACGACGCCACGGTTCGACAGAACCTAACTAACGGGTAACATACGGCCCGTGAACCCCTCCTCGACGCGACTGCGCACCTCGGTCGAGTCGGGACTTGCCCAGGCCGGCAATGTTTTCGGACTCTTTCTCGACGTGCTCCGGAAGACGTTCCGCCGGCCTTTCCAGTGGCGGGAGTTCATCGAGCAATCGTGGTTCATCGCGAGTGTCTCGATCCTCCCCGCCGCCCTGGTGGCAATCCCGTTCGGCGCCGTGGTGGCCCTGCAGACCGGCTCGCTCATCAAGCAGCTGGGGGCGGAGAACTTCACCGGTGCGACCAGTGTGCTGGCCACGGTCCAGCAGGCCGCACCGGTGGTCACCGCATTGATCATCGCCGGAGCCGCCGGCTCCGCCGTGGCCGCCGATCTCGGCTCGCGCACCATTCGCGAGGAGATCGACGCCATGGAAGTCCTCGGCATCGATCCCATTCAGCGCCTGGTGGTTCCACGCGTGCTTGGCATGATGCTGGTCGCCTTCCTGCTCAACGGCCTGGTCTCGGTCGTCGGCATCTGCGGCGGCTACTTCTTCAACGTGGGGCTGCAGGGCGGCACCCCGGGCGCGTACCTGGCGTCCTTCTCCGCCCTCGCGCAAATCCCCGACCTGGTGATCGGTGAGATCAAGGCACTGATCTTCGGTGTGGTGGCGGGCGTCATCGCCGCCTACAAGGGCTTACATCCCAAGGGCGGACCCAAGGGCGTGGGCGACGCGGTGAACCAGTCGGTGGTCATCACGTTCCTCGTGCTCTTCTTCCTGAACCTCATCCTCACCCTGATCTATCTTCAGGTCGTACCCGCAAAGGGCGCGTGACAATGGTCGTTTCGCAGCGCTCCACCGTTTTCTCCCGGTCGGCGCGCCGGGTCAAGCCCGCGCTCATGGCTCCGGTCAACATGGTCGACAAGGCCGGCGACCAGATGTCGTTCTACTCGCGGGCGATCGGCGCCATCCCGCGAACCATCGTGCACTTCCGCAAGGAGGTCACCCGGCTGCTGGCCGAGGTGACCTTCGGGTCGGGCGCGCTGGCGGTCATCGGCGGCACCATCGGCGTCATCGTGTTCATGTCGGCCTCGGTCGGCGTCGTGGTGGGCCTGCAGGGCTTCAAGGCGCTCGACGCGCTGGGCTCGGGCGTGCTCACCGGCTTCCTCACCGGGTACATCAACACCCGTGAACTCGCGCCCCTGGTTGCGGCACTGGCACTTTCGGCGACGGTCGGCTGTGGTTTCACCGCCCAGCTGGGCGCCATGCGGATCTCCGAGGAGATCGACGCGCTCGAGGTGATGGCGGTGCCGTCGGTGCCGTTCCTGGTGACCACGCGCGCCATCGCGGGCTTCCTCGCGGTGATCCCGCTGTACGTGGTCGGCCTGCTGGGCACCTACCTGGCCTCGCGGTTGATCAGCATCTACTTCAACGGGCAGTCGAGCGGCTCCTACGACCACTACTTCGCGTTGTTCCTGCCACCCGAGGACGTGCTCTATTCGTTCGTGAAGGTGCTGGTCTTCGCGTTCGTGATCATCCTCGTGCACTGCTACTACGGCTACAACGCCACCGGCGGTCCCGCGGGCGTCGGCGTAGCCGTGGGCCGCGCGGTGCGCGCCGCGATCGTGCTGATCAACGTGCTGGACTTCTTCCTGTCCCTGGCGATCTGGGGCACGACCACGACGGTGCGGGTGGCCGGATGAGCAACCCGGAGCGCGGGCAGACGCTCAAGAAGCGGACCCTGGGCGTGCTGTTCTTCGCGCTCGTCGCGCTGTTCCTGTGGACCACCATCGCCATCTACAACAAGCAGTTCGTGGACACCGTGCGGGTCAACCTGATCACCGACACGGTCGGCAACGCGCTGACCCGCAACGCGGACGTGAAGGTCCGCGGCGTGACCGTCGGCGAGCTGCGCTCGAGCAGCTACGACGGCAAGAACGTGCACCTGGACCTGGCCATCGACCCGGCCAAGGCGGACAAGATCCCGTCCAACGTGACCGCGCGGCTGCTGCCCAAGACGCTGTTCGGTGAGCGCTACATCGACCTGGTGTGGCCGGACAGCCCGCAGGGCAAACTCACCGAGGGCCTCACCCTGCACCAGGACACCTCCGGCAACGCCGTCGAGGTGAGCCAGCTGCTGGACCACATCCTGCCGCTGCTGCAGGCGATTCCGCCGCAGTACCTGTCCTCCACGCTGGGCGCGCTGTCCAACGCGCTGCAGGGTCAGGGCGAGGAGCTGGGCAAGACCATCGACCGGCTCGACGACATCGTCACACAGGTGAACGGCGTGATGCCGACCCTGCAGGACGATCTGAAGAGCCTGGCCGACGTGGCCACCACCTACTCCGACGCCGCGCCGCAGCTGGTGTCCGCGCTGGACAACCTGCGCACCACCAACGCGACCGTGGTGCAGAAGAAGTCGCAGATCGACACCCTGCTGGCGACGCTCACCCCGAGCGCCACCACCACCGCCGACTTCCTGCTGCTCAACCGCGACAACATCATCGACGTGGCCGCGGACTCGCGGCCCGCGCTGGTGGAGTTGGCCAGGTACTCGCCCAGCTACAGCTGCGCGCTGGCCGGTTTCGCCGAGCTCAAGCCCCGCATCGACCAGATCTTCGGCAAGGGCACCGACCTGCCGGGTTCGCGGGTGAGCGTCTCGATCGTGAATCCGCGCGGCCGCTACGTCCCCAACCAGGACGAGCCGCGGTGGTTCGATCAGCGTGGCCCGCTCTGCGTTCCGATGTACCCGCCCTTCACCGATCCGGGTCAGTACACCAACGGTTCCGCCAATGACGGCTCCTACCAGCCGCCGAGCCGGAACCCGGGTGACCAGAACATCGGCCGGATGCAGGCGCCGCAGTACAAGGTGTACGGGCCCCAGACGCCGACGACCGCGTACTCGCCGCAGGAGTCCCAGGCGCTGGGCACGATCTACGGTGCCGCCCACGGCGTTTCGCCCGAGGAGGTGCCCAGCTGGGTCACCAAGATCGCCGCGCCCGCCTTCCGCGGCAGTGAGGTGAGCGTCAAGTGAAGGATCTGTTGCGCGGTCTCGGGCCGACGCTGACCAAACTGATCGCCTTCATTCTCGTCACGGTCTTCCTGACGGGCGTGCTGGCGCTCACCATCGCCAACTACGGTGGCGGCGGCACCAAGTTCAATGCCCGCTTCACCGACGTGACCTCCCTGAACAAGGGTGACGAGGTCCGGGTCGCGGGTGTCCGCGTCGGCAAGGTGACCAATGTGGCCATCGTGGACAAGCGCCTGGCCAATGTGGAATTCGAACTGACCGACCGGGATTGGCTGCCCGCCTCGACCACGGCGACCATCAAGTACCGGAACCTGGTGGGCCAGCGCTACATCGCGCTGGAGCAGGGGACCGGGCAGCAGGGCCGCAAGCTGAACAAGGGCGCGACGATCCCGCTGGAGCGCACCAAGCCCGCGGTCAATCTGACCGAGCTGTTCAACGGCTTCCGCCCGCTGTTCCAGACCCTCACCCCCGAGGACGTCAACAAGCTGTCCTACGAGATCATCCAGGTCTTCCAGGGCGAGTCCGGCACCATCGCGGACCTGGTGGCCAACACCGCCTCGCTGACCAACAAGATCGCCGACAAGGACGCGGTGATCGGTGAGCTGATCAAGAACCTGAATCTGGTGCTGGACAGCATCAATTCGCGCGGCGACCAGCTCGACCAGTTGATCGTGAACACCGAGGCGCTGGTCTCCGGCCTGAACGCCGAGCGCGGCACCATCGGTTCCGCGGTCTCCTCGCTGGGCGGTCTGGCCCAGGCCACCGCCGACCTGCTGGTCCCGGTCCGGCCGAACCTGCAGGGCGCGATCGCCGGCCTGAACCAGCTGACCGGCACCCTCAACGACCGTAAGGACGAGGTCGACGAGGGCCTGACCAACCTGCCCATCAAGATGGAGAAGCTGGGCCGCGCCGCCTCCTACGGCTCCTGGTTCCAGTTCTATCTGTGCGGCATCGACATCGTCGCGGGGCCGGGCATCAAGGACGCGCCGCAGCTGAACTTCCCGCCCGCGCTCCAGAACATGCCGACGGTGAATCAGCCGATCTACACGAATCCGGCGCCGCGCTGCCACGGGAAGGGAGGCCGCTGATGGATGACCGCATTGTCATGGGCAAGCGCAGTCCGGCATTCATGGGCGGGCTGGGCCTGATCCTGGTGCTGCTGGTGACCTTGTCCGCGTTCAACCTGGACAAGCTGCCGCTGATCGGGGCCGGCACCAAGTACACCGCCGAGTTCTCCGAGGCCGCGGGCCTGAAGAAGGGCAACGAGGTCCGCATCGCCGGCGTGAAGGTCGGCGCGGTCTCCGATGTCCGCCTCGACGGCGACAAGGTGCTGGTGGACTTCCGCACCCAGGACGCCTGGATCGGCAACGAGACCAGCGCGTCCATCCAGATCAAGACGCTGCTGGGCCAGAAGTACCTGGCGCTCGACCCCAAGGGTGACCGCACCGCGAATCCGCGTGACCGGATTCCGTTGTCGCGCACCGTGTCTCCCTACGACGTGGTGGACGCCTTCAGCGATGCCGCCAAGAACATCGAGGAGACCAACACCGGGCAGCTCGCGCAGAGCTTCCAGGTGCTGTCGGACGCCTTCTCCGCGACCCCGCCGCAGCTGCGCGGGTCCATCGACGGCGTGGCCCGGCTCTCGGAGTCGCTGGCCAAGCGTGACGACCAGCTCAAGAAGCTGTTCGCCGCGACCCGGACCACCACCAAGGTGCTGGCCGACCGCAATCAGGAGTTCGAGCGGCTGCTCGCCAACGGCGGCCAGCTGATCGCGGAGCTCAATGTCCGCCAACAGGCCATCCACCAGTTGCTGACCGGTGCGAAAACCGTTGCGGCGGAACTGACCGCGCTGGTCAAGGACAACGAGGAGCAGATCGGCCCGGCGCTGACCAACCTCAACAAGACGATCGACCTGCTCAACGACCATCAGGCCGACCTGTCCAAGACCCTCACGCTGGCGGCGCCCTTCTACGGGCTGTACTCCAACGTGCTGGGCACCGGCCGCTGGTTCGACGCGGTCATCACGAACCTGATTCCGCCCGCGCTGCCCGATATTCCGGGCAACCGCGATCCGATTCGCAAGTTGGGAGGTTAACCCGTGGCGAAGAATCCGCTGACCGCGTTGAGCGGCACCAGCCGTAAGAGCAAGATCATCGCCGTGGTGGCCGCCCTGGCGGTCGTGCTCGCGGGTGTCGCGTGGTGGAGCTACGACCGGCTCGAAACCACCAAGATCACCGCGTATTTCGACAAGTCGATTGGCATCTACAAGGGCTCGGACGTCCGGGTCCTGGGCGTGCCGGTGGGCCGTGTGGACTCGGTGACCCCCAAGGGGGACGTGGTCGAGGTCGTCATGAAGGTCGACCGCAAGTACGACATCCCCGCCGACGCCAAGGCCGCCCAGATCACCCCCTCGGTGGTGTCGGACCGGTACATCCAGCTCGCGCCCGCCTACAAGGGCGGACCCAAGATGGGGCGCAACGCCACCATCCCGAAGGAGCGCACCGCGACCCCGGTCGAGGTGGACCGCCTCTACAAGAGCATCACCGAACTGTCCGAGGCGCTCGGCCCCAACGGCGCCAACAAGGACGGCGCGCTGAACCAGCTGGCCCGCACCGGCGCCGAGAACCTGGCCGGCAACGGCGACGCGCTGGGCAACAGCTTCACCCAGCTGTCCAAGGCCGCGCACGCGCTCTCCGATTCGCGCACCGACATCTTCGACACGGTCAAGAACCTGCAGACCTTCGTGCAGACCCTGGCCGACAACGACGCGCAGGTCCGGACCTTCAACACCCAGCTGGCCTCGCTGGCCGGGTTCCTGTCCGACGAGCGCCAGACCCTCGGCGACGCGCTGAGCCTGCTCTCGGTCGCGCTCGGCGACGTGGCCCGGTTCATCGACAACAACCGGGACCTGGTGCAGTCCAACGCGGACGCGCTGACCAAGCTCACCCAGACCCTCGCCGATCAGCGCGACGATCTGGCCAAGGCGCTGCCGCTCATCCCGACCGCGCTGAGCAACCTGATCAACGTGCACAACGGTGAGAGCGGCACGCTCGACATGCGCCCCAACTTCACCGATCTGCAGGATCCTTTCGGCGTCATCTGCAAGATGCTGGACCTGGGCAAGCTGCGTCCCGGCGACCCCAAGTTCGAGGCCATCTCGCGGCAGCTCGGCCCGATCCTGAACAACTGCAAGCTGATCACCGACCAGCTCACCGCGGGCGTGAAGACGCCGTCGCTGGTGCTGCCCTTCGGCATCCTCAGCGGCGAGAACGAACAGCGCAACGCGGTGCCCGGCTCGGTGCCCGGCAATCCGTCCGACCAGCTGCCGCCGTCGCAGCAGGAAGGTGGACAGCGATGAGCGCCAACCGGATCCGGCGCGCGGCGCTGGTCGCCACCTCGCTCGGCGCGGTGACGCTGGTGGCGGCGGGCTGTAGCGCGGACAGCATCCCGCTGCCCGGCGGCCCGGACATCGGCAAGCATCCGCTGCACCTCGACATCCGCTTCGCCGACGTGCTGGACCTGGTCCCGCAGTCCACGGTGAAGGTGGACGGCGTGGCCGTGGGCCGGGTCGACAAGATCCGCATCGCCCCCGACAACGCCTGGGAAGCCAGCGTGCAGGTGCTGGTCAACGATGACGTGAACCTGCCCGCCAATGCCCGCGCCGAGGTCAAGCAGACCAACCTGCTGGGCGAGAAGTACATCGAGCTGTCCGCGCCCGCCAAGGACGCCGACTCCGCGCGTCTGAAGGACGGGGCCCGCATCCCCGTCGAGAACACCCGCACCGCCACCGAGGTGGAGCAGGTGCTCGGCGCGCTGTCGCTGCTCCTCAACGGCGGCGGCGTGGCGCAGCTGCAGCCGATCATCGTGGAGCTCAACAAGACTCTGGACGGCCGCGAGGGCAAGGTCCGAGACCTGTTGAACCAGGCCAACACCCTGATCAAGGGCCTCGACGACCAGGTCGGCAATATCACCCGCGCACTGGACAGCCTGAACACGCTGAGCAGCCGGGTGAGCACCCAGACCACCCAGATCACCAAGATCCTCGACGAGCTGCCCGCCGGCATCAAGATCCTCAACGAGCAACGGCCGCAACTGATCCAGCTGCTGACCCAGCTGGACCGGGTCGGCCAGGCCGGGATCGACGTGCTGGACAAGTCCAAGGAGAACCTGATCACCGACCTGTCCTCGCTGCGGCCCACGCTGCAGGCGCTGGGCGCGTCGGCCGGTGACCTGGTGACGGCGTTCCCGCTCATCCCCACCTATCCGTTCCCGGACGAGGCCATCAAGTCGGCGTTCGGCGGCCAGGTCAACACCTGGCTCTCGGTGGACCTGCAGATCGGCGGCCTGCTGTCGAATCTCGGTGTGGGCAAGCCGGATCCGCAGTACCTGCCGCCCGCGGGCCGCCAGGTCAACGTGGATCCGACCAACCCGTACTACAACGGCAACGGGCCGCGCGGCGGCTGGCCGACCGTCTCGCTGCTGCCCCTGCCGGCCACCGTGGCGCGGCCCACCGGGCAGCCGGGACCGACCGATCCGCTCGGATCGATCCTCGAGCAGCTGGGAGTGGGTGGTCCGCGATGACTCGTCTGGTGCGTAATCAGCTGATCGCCTTCGCGATCATCGCCGTGCTCGGTGTCGTCTTCGTCGGCGCCAAGTACGTGCGGCTGGACAATATGCTCGGCTTCGGGCTGTACAAGGTGAAGGTGCAGGCCACCGAGACCGGCAACCTGTCCAAGGGCGCCGAGGTCACCTACCGCGGCGTCCCGGTCGGCCGGGTCGGCGACCTGGACATCACCCCGGACGGCGTGCTCATCACCCTGGAGATGAACTCCTCCAAGCCCAAGGTCCCCGCCAACGCCAAGGCCGTGGTCGCCGACCGCTCCGCCATCGGCGAGCAGTTCGTGGACCTGCTGCCCTCCAGCGACGGCGGGCCGTATCTGAAGGACGGCTCGGTCATCACCGGCGCGCAGCTGCCCATCCACGTGGAGGACCTGCTCACCAGCGTCGACACCTTCGCCGGCACCACCGACCTGAAGGCGTTGTCCACCACCATCACCGAACTCGGCAAGGCCTTCGACGGCAAGGGCGACGATCTCAAGATCCTGATCGACTCGCTCAACAAGTTCACCGCCACCGCGAGCGGCGACAACCTGCAGCAGACCCTGGCCCTGATCCGGTCCGCCCACACCGTGCTGGGCACCCAGGCCGAACAGTCCCCGGCGATCCTGCAGTTCAGCGACGGCCTGGACAAGCTCACCGCGCAGCTGAAGTCCAGCGACCCGGACATCCGCCGCCTCATCGGCACCGGCACCGACGCGGGCTCCTCGATCAACCGCCTGCTGCAGGAGAGCGGCCCGGCCCTCACCAAGGACCTCACCAACCTGCGGGTCCTGCTGCACGCCATCTCGCCGAAGTTCTACGCCCTCGGCCCGGTGCTGGCCATGCTGCCGCTGCTGCCGCTCGGCGGTTCCTCCACCGCGCCCGGTGACGGCACCACCCACTTCGGCCTGGTGCTCGAGACCAACAACCCGCCCGCCTGCACGCTGGGATACGAAGGCACGCAACGGATCCTGGACCAGATGAAGGCCCAGAACCCCAACTTCGACGACACCCGCGACGACTTCCCGCTCAATACCGCGGCCACCTGCGCGGTGCCGCAGGGCAGCGAGACCACCGTGCGTGGCGGGGCCCGTGCCGAACTGGCCGACCCCAATGTCGCGCAGCCGTGGGACGACAAGCCCAAGTACGACCCGGAGAAGCTCAACCTGAACCCGGTGGCCACCCAGCTGTCCACCCTCATGGGCATCACTCCCAAGCACTGACCGGCAAGAGAGGAAAGTATGGTGGCGGCGTGAGCCAGGACAAGGACAGCGAATCGGGGGCGAACCTCGAGAAGCCGGCGGTCGAGCCGGTTCCCGACACGACCCCGGACGCGTCCCAGGCCGACGCCGTCACCACCGAACCTCGCGACCCCCGGAAACTGGCCCGGATCGGCGCGGCCGGTCTGCTGGCCGTCTCGGTCGTCGCCGCCGGTGTGATCGGGTTCCTGTGGATCGGTGACAGCAAGGACGAGTCCCGGGCCGAGGCCCGCGACGCCGCCCTCACCGACGCCCGCCAGGCCGCGGTCAACCTCATGTCGATCAATCCCGACGATATCGACGGGTCGCTGGCGAACATCCGGTCATCGATGACGGGGGACCTGCTCAAGCAGCAGGAGGACGGGCAGGAACAGCTCAAGCAGACCGCCCAGGAGTCCAAGACCCGGATCGAGTCCGCGGTCGAGGGCATCACGCTCACCTCGCTCAACAGTGAACGCGACCACGCCTCGGCCTTCGCGGTCCTGAAGATCACCCGCAGCTGGCCCGGCGGCCAGCCCGCCTCGTTCCGCCAGCTGTGGACCCTCGATCTGGTCAAGCAGGGCAGCACCTGGAAGGCCGAGAAGGCGCAGAACCTGGGCGAACCGGTGCCGCTGGGCTCCGGACAGCCCGCCCAGCAGCCGACCACGGCGCCCAAGCCGGGCAACTAGGAGGGAGTGACCATGGCCAACCGGAAACGACCCGTCAATCGCGTCACCCCGCGCCGCCCGGCCGCTCAGCGCGGCACCGCGTCGCGGACCACCGCCGCGGATGTGAACGCCCGGTCCACCACCGAGCGTTCCGACAGCACCGCCTCGCGCGCCACCCCGCGCGGTCGGGTCCGGGCCGGTATCCGCGGCCGGGGCCCGGCCAAAGACCGTGCCTCGCAACAGTATTCCAAGCTGACCGGGCAGGGCGGGTTTTGGCCCAACTGGGGCATCGCGACCGTCTGTGCGGCGCTGTCGGCCCTGCTGCTGGCCTTCGCGATCGTCGGTGCGGTGAATCACTGGGTGAGCAAGCCCAACTCCGGCTCCGGCAATCTCGCCTATGTCGACAACGCGGCCACCGACGAGGTCAAGGCCGCCGCCGACCACGCCCTGACCACGCTCTACGGCTACAAGGCCGCCGAGATCGACAAGTGGAAGGGTTCGGTCAACTCGGTCCTCACCGAGAAGATGCAGAAGGACTTCGCGAAGTTCGTCGACACCACGGTCGACACCATCAAGCAGACCCAGACCGACACCACGGTCAAGACCGACCCGATCGGCGTGACGCTGCTCACCGGCGACCGGGCCGAGCTGCTGGTGAATCTGAACATCTCCGCCGTGAAGGACGGCAAGCCCGAACCCCTCGCGTCGGGCCCGATCGTGCTGCGCATGCAGAAGACCGACGGCCACTGGCTGGCCTCGGAGATCACCGACAAGTAGGCCGCGGAGATCCCCGGCGGGAGTCGGGGATCACCGGTAAGTCGGTCGTCACATCGCCTGCTCGCCGCCGTCTTTCCGGCATTGCGCGACGTCGGAGGGTGATCTTGCTCTGCGACAGGCGATCTCGCGTTTTGTCAACTCGGCCCGCCACTTGACGACTTTCGTCCTAGCCGTCACGCTATTCACAACAGCGGCGGCTGTCACAGGAGACAACTCGCCGGCGTGGGCACTGTGAACGCAGCCAGCGGACTCTGAGACCCGGCCGGACACCTTGTGAAGACCGCCACTCGGCTGTGGCGGTATCGGCGATCTGAACGCCGGGAATATCGACACGGACACACCGGGGCGAAGTTGACGCCCGCGGATCGCCACGGGTGGTACTTTGACACCCCCGTAGGTTTGGGTGTAGTTTTGGACGTTGCGCTGGCTGCCTCCTGTCCATACCTCGATCGCATCACGAAAGTTTCGCCTTCCGGTGTTACTTCCGCTGTCTGCTGTTCGGGTTTCGTTCGGGTCGTAACCAGCGGAATTCGTAGCAGACAAGCGACGGTCGCGGACCACCACGCGACGCGCGTTAGGTGCTGGAAGGACGCATCTTGGCAGTCTCCACCCAGACCAAGGCCGGTATCCCCGGAGCCCCGAAGCGGGTGTCTTTCGCGAAGATTCGTGAACCCCTGGAGGTTCCCGGACTTCTCGATCTACAAACCGAATCGTTCGCCTGGCTGGTCGGTTCAGCAGACTGGCGTGAGCGTGCCACCGCGCGCGGCGACGTCACCAACCCCACCGGGGGCCTCGAGGAGGTGCTCGAGGAGCTGTCTCCGATCGAGGACTTCTCCGGCTCCATGTCGCTGTCCTTCTCCGACCCGCGCTTCGAAGAGGTCAAGGCCTCCATCGAGGAGTGCAAGGACAAGGACATGACCTATGCGGCTCCGCTGTTCGTGACCGCGGAGTTCATCAACAACAACACCGGTGAGATCAAGTCTCAGACGGTCTTCATGGGTGACTTCCCGATGATGACCGACAAGGGCACGTTCATCATCAACGGCACCGAGCGCGTCGTCGTGTCGCAGCTCGTCCGTTCGCCGGGTGTGTACTTCGACTCGTCCATCGACAAGTCCACCGAGAAGACGCTGCACTCCGTGCGCGTCATCCCCTCGCGCGGCGCGTGGCTGGAGTTCGACGTCGACAAGCGCGACACCGTCGGTGTCCGCATCGACCGCAAGCGTCGTCAGCCGGTCACCGTGTTGCTCAAGGCGCTGGGTCTGACCACCGAGGAGATCACCGAGCGCTTCGGTTTCTCCGAGATCATGATGTCCACCCTCGAGAAGGACTCCACCCCGGGTCAGGACGAGGCGCTGCTCGACATCTACCGCAAGCTGCGTCCGGGCGAGCCGCCGACCAAGGAGTCCGCGCAGACCCTGCTGGAGAACCTGTTCTTCAAGGAGAAGCGCTACGACCTGGCGCGCGTCGGTCGCTACAAGATCAACAAGAAGCTGGGCCTGAACCTGGACCAGCCGGTCACCGGCTCGACGCTGACCAAGGAAGACATCGTCGCGACGATCGAGTACCTGGTCCGCCTGCACCAGGGCGATCGCCTCATGACCGCCCCCGGCGGCTCCGAGGTCCCGGTCGACGTCGACGACATCGACCACTTCGGCAACCGTCGTCTGCGGACGGTTGGCGAGCTGATCCAGAACCAGATCCGCGTGGGTCTCTCGCGTATGGAGCGTGTCGTGCGTGAGCGCATGACCACCCAGGACGTCGAGGCCATCACCCCGCAGACCCTGATCAACATCCGTCCCGTCGTGGCGGCGATCAAGGAGTTCTTCGGCACCTCGCAGCTGTCGCAGTTCATGGACCAGAACAACCCACTCTCGGGTCTGACCCACAAGCGTCGTCTGTCGGCGCTGGGCCCGGGTGGTCTGTCCCGTGAGCGCGCCGGCCTGGAAGTCCGTGACGTCCACCCGTCGCACTACGGCCGCATGTGCCCGATCGAGACCCCGGAAGGCCCGAACATCGGCCTGATCGGTTCGCTCTCGGTCTACGCGCGGGTCAACCCGTTCGGTTTCATCGAGACCCCGTACCGCAAGGTCGTCGACGGCCGCGTCACCGATGAGGTCAAGTACCTCACCGCCGACGAAGAGGACCGCCACATCCGCGCCCAGGCGAACTCGCCGGTCGACGCGGACGGCCGCTTCCTCGAGGACCGCGTGCTCGCCCGCCACGGCAACGAGGAAATGGAATACGTCGACGCCAGTGCGGTCGACTACATGGACGTCTCGCCGCGCCAGATGGTGTCGGTCGCGACCGCCATGATCCCGTTCCTCGAGCACGACGACGCCAACCGTGCCCTCATGGGCGCGAACATGCAGCGTCAGGCCGTGCCGCTGATCCGTTCCGAGTCGCCGCTGGTCGGCACCGGTATGGAGCTGCGCGCCGCGGTCGATGCCGGTGACGTGGTCGTGAACCAGAAGGCCGGCGTGGTGGAAGAGGTCTCGGCCGACTTCATCACCGTCATGCACGACGACGGCACCCGTCGTTCGTACCGCCTGCGTAAGTTCGAGCGCTCCAACCAGGGCACCTGCGCGAACCAGCGTCCGATCGTGGACGAGGGCACCCGTGTGGAGGCCGGGCACGTGCTCGCCGACGGTCCGTGCACCGAGAACGGTGAGATGGCCCTGGGCAAGAACCTGCTCGTGGCGATCATGCCGTGGGAAGGCCACAACTACGAGGACGCGATCATCCTGTCGCAGCGCCTCGTGGAGGACGACGTGCTCACCTCGATCCACATCGAGGAGCACGAGATCGACGCTCGCGACACCAAGCTCGGCGCCGAGGAGATCACCCGGGACATCCCGAACGTCTCCGACGAGGTCCTGGCGGACCTGGACGAGCGTGGCATCGTGCGCATCGGCGCGGAGGTCCGTGACGGCGACATCCTGGTCGGCAAGGTCACCCCGAAGGGTGAGACCGAGCTGACCCCCGAGGAGCGCCTGCTGCGCGCCATCTTCGGTGAGAAGGCCCGCGAGGTCCGCGACACCTCCCTGAAGGTGCCCCACGGTGAGTCCGGCAAGGTCATCGGCGTGCGCGTGTTCTCGCGTGACGACGACGACGATCTGCCCCCGGGCGTCAACGAGCTGGTCCGCGTCTACGTCGCGCAGAAGCGCAAGATCCAGGACGGCGACAAGCTCGCCGGTCGCCACGGCAACAAGGGCGTCATCGGCAAGATCCTCCCGCAGGAGGACATGCCGTTCCTGCCCGACGGCACCCCGGTCGACATCATCCTGAACACCCACGGTGTGCCGCGTCGTATGAACATCGGTCAGGTGCTGGAAACCCACCTGGGTTACATCGCCAAGACCGGTTGGCAGGTCGAGGGTTCTCCCGATTGGGCGAAGAACCTGCCGGCCGAGATGATCGGTCAGCCCGCCGACACGAACATCGCCACCCCGGTGTTCGACGGTGCGCGCGAGGAGGAGCTGACCGGCCTGCTCGGTTCGACTCTGCCGAACCGCGACGGCGAGAAGATGATCAACGACGACGGCAAGGCGATCCTGCTGGACGGCCGCTCCGGTGAGCCGTTCCCGTACCCGGTGTCCGTCGGCTACATGTACATCCTGAAGCTGCACCACCTGGTCGACGACAAGATCCACGCGCGTTCGACCGGTCCGTACTCGATGATCACGCAGCAGCCGCTGGGTGGTAAGGCGCAGTTCGGTGGTCAGCGCTTCGGTGAAATGGAATGTTGGGCCATGCAGGCGTACGGCGCGGCCTACACCCTGCAGGAACTCCTCACCATCAAGTCGGACGACGTGGTCGGCCGCGTGAAGGTGTACGAGGCCATCGTCAAGGGCGAGAACATTCCGGAGCCGGGTATCCCGGAGTCGTTCAAGGTTCTGCTCAAGGAACTCCAGTCGCTGTGCCTCAACGTGGAGGTGCTGTCCTCGGACGGCGCCGCCATCGAGATGCGTGACGGTGACGACGAGGACCTGGAGCGCGCCGCGGCGAACCTGGGTATCAACCTGTCCCGCAACGAGGCTGCGACGGTCGACGACCTGGCGCAGTGAGCGATCGGTCCGGGAAGGCCGATCGGATTCGAGAAGCCTTCCCGGGCAACGGATTTAGCGAACTTTTGCTCATACTCAACCCGAACAGGGGAAAGGAAGTTACGTGCTAGACGTCAACTTCTTCGATGAACTCCGGATCGGCCTGGCGACCGCCGAAGACATTCGTAACTGGTCTTTCGGCGAGGTCAAGAAGCCGGAGACCATCAACTACCGCACGCTGAAGCCGGAGAAGGACGGCCTCTTCTGCGAGAAGATCTTCGGTCCCACCCGGGACTGGGAGTGCTACTGCGGTAAGTACAAGCGCGTCCGCTTCAAGGGCATCATCTGCGAGCGCTGTGGTGTCGAGGTGACTCGCGCCAAGGTGCGTCGTGAGCGCATGGGCCACATCGAGCTGGCCGCTCCGGTCACCCACATCTGGTACTTCAAGGGTGTCCCGTCGCGTCTGGGCTACCTGCTCGACCTCGCGCCGAAGGATCTGGAAAAGATCATCTACTTCGCCGCGTACGTCATCACCTCGGTGGACGACGAGCTGCGTCACAACGAGCTCTCCACGCTCGAGGCGGAGATGGAGGTCGAGAAGAAGACCGTCGCCGACCAGCGTGACGCCGACCTCGAGGCCCGCGCCCAGAAGCTGGAAGCCGACCTGGCCGAGCTGGAGGCCGAGGGCGCCAAGTCCGACGTCCGCCGCAAGGTCAAGGACGGCGGCGAGCGCGAGATGCGTCAGCTGCGCGACCGCGCCCAGCGTGAGCTGGACCGGCTCGACGAGATCTGGACCACCTTCACCAAGCTGGCCAAGAAGCAGCTGATCATCGACGAGGTGATCTACCGCGAGCTGCAGGACCGCTACGGCGAGTACTTCACCGGTGCCATGGGCGCCGAGGCGATCCAGAAGCTCATGCAGGATTTCGACATCCCGGCCGAGGCCGAGAACCTGCGCGAGACCATCCGTACGGGCAAGGGCCAGAAGAAGCTTCGCGCGCTGAAGCGTCTGAAGGTCGTGGCCGCGTTCCAGACCAACGGCAACTCGCCGATGGGCATGGTCCTCGACGCCGTTCCGGTGATCCCGCCGGAGCTGCGCCCGATGGTGCAGCTCGACGGTGGCCGCTTCGCGACCTCCGACCTGAACGACCTGTACCGCCGCGTCATCAACCGCAACAACCGTTTGAAGCGACTGATCGATCTGGGTGCGCCCGAGATCATCGTGAACAACGAGAAGCGCATGCTTCAGGAGTCGGTGGACGCGCTGTTCGACAACGGCCGTCGTGGCCGTCCGGTCACCGGTCCGGGTAACCGCCCGCTGAAGTCGCTGAGCGATCTGCTCAAGGGCAAGCAGGGTCGTTTCCGTCAGAACCTGCTCGGTAAGCGTGTCGACTACTCCGGCCGTTCGGTCATCGTGGTCGGTCCGCAGCTGAAGCTGCACCAGTGTGGTCTGCCCAAGCTGATGGCGCTCGAGCTGTTCAAGCCGTTCGTCATGAAGCGTCTGGTCGACCTGAACCACGCGCAGAACATCAAGTCCGCCAAGCGGATGGTCGAGCGTCAGCGTCCCCAGGTGTGGGATGTCCTCGAAGAGGTCATCTCCGAGCACCCGGTGCTGCTGAACCGTGCGCCCACCCTGCACCGCCTGGGTATCCAGGCCTTCGAGCCGCTGCTGGTCGAAGGTAAGGCCATCCAGCTGCACCCGCTCGTGTGTGAGGCGTTCAACGCCGACTTCGACGGTGACCAGATGGCCGTGCACCTCCCGCTGTCCGCGGAGGCGCAGGCCGAGGCCCGCATCCTGATGCTGTCCTCGAACAACATCCTGTCGCCGGCGTCGGGTCGTCCGCTCGCCATGCCGCGTCTGGACATGGTGACCGGCCTGTTCTACCTGACCCGCCTGGAAGAGGGCGCGGTCGGCGAGTACCGGGCCGCCACCAAGGACGAGGCCGAGTTCGGCGTCTACTCCTCGCCCGCCGAGGCGCAGATGGCCGTGGACCGCGGTGACCTGACCGTGCGTTCGCTGATCAAGGTCCGTCTGACCGAGCAGCGTCCGCCGAAGGACGTCGAGGCCGAGCTGTTCCCGGACGGCTGGCAGCGTGGCGACGCGTGGACCTGCAAGACCACCCTGGGTCGCGTGATCTTCAACGATCTGCTCCCGGCGGACTACGCGTTCATCGACGAGCCGATGCCGAAGAAGCGTCAGGCGGCGATCATCAACGATCTCGCCGAGCGCTACCCGATGATCGTGGTCGCGCAGACCGTCGACAAGCTCAAGGACGCCGGCTTCTACTGGGCCACGCGTTCGGGTGTCACCGTCTCCATGTCGGACGTGCTCGTTCCGCCGGAGAAGGCGGAGATCATGGCGCGCTACGACGCGCAGGCCGACCAGATCGAGAAGAAGTACCAGCGTGGTGCTCTCGACCACCAGGAGCGCAACAACGCCCTGGTCAAGATCTGGCAGGAAGCGACCGAAGAGGTCGGTAAGGCGCTGCGCGCGCACTACCCGGCCGACAACCCGATCATCACGATCGTCGACTCGGGCGCCACGGGTAACTTCACCCAGACTCGTACCCTCGCGGGCATGAAGGGTCTGGTGACCAACCCGAAGGGTGAGTTCATCCCGCAGCCGATCAAGTCCTCCTTCCGTGAGGGCCTGACGGTTCTGGAGTACTTCATCAACACCCACGGTGCGCGAAAGGGTCTGGCCGACACCGCGCTTCGTACCGCCGACTCGGGTTACCTGACCCGTCGTCTGGTGGACGTGTCGCAGGACGTCATCGTGCGCGAGACCGACTGTGGCACCGAGCGCGGCATCGTGGTGCCGATCGCGGAGAAGCAGGCCGACGGCTCTGTCATCCGGGACGCCCACGTGGAGACCAGCACCTACGCTCGTACGCTGGCCACCGACGCGGTGGACGCCAAGGGCAATGTCGTCGTCGAGAAGGGCCACGACCTGGGCGATCCCGCCCTGGAGGCGCTGCTCGAGGCCGGCATCACCGAGGTGAAGGTCCGCTCCGTGCTGACCTGCACCACCGGCACCGGCGTGTGTGCCACCTGCTACGGCCGCTCGATGGCGACCGGCAAGCTGGTGGACATCGGTGAGGCCGTCGGTATCGTCGCCGCCCAGTCCATCGGTGAGCCCGGTACCCAGCTGACCATGCGTACCTTCCACCAGGGTGGTGTCGCGGGTGACGACATCACGGGTGGTCTGCCCCGCGTGCAGGAGCTCTTCGAGGCTCGTGTGCCCAAGGGCAAGGCCCCCATCGCCGAGGTGTCGGGTCGCGTGCGGCTCGAGGACGACGACCGCTTCTACAAGATCACGATCATCCCGGACGACGGGTCGGACGAGGTCCTGTACGACAAGCTGTCGAAGCGTCAGCGTCTGCGGGTGTTCAAGCACGAGGACGGCTCCGAGCGTCTCCTGGCCGACGGTGACCACGTCGAGGTCGGTCAGCAGCTGCTCGAGGGCTCGGCCGATCCGCACGAGGTGCTGCGCGTGATGGGCCCGCGTCAGGTGCAGGTCCACCTGGTCCACGAGGTCCAGGAGGTGTACCGCTCGCAGGGTGTGTCCATCCACGACAAGCACATCGAGGTGATCGTCCGCCAGATGCTGCGCCGCGTCACCATCATCGATTCGGGTGCGACCGAGTTCCTCCCGGGTTCGCTGGTGGAGCGCGCCGAGTTCGAGTCCGCCAACCGCCGCGTGGTCGCGGAGGGTGGCGAGCCCGCCTCGGGTCGTCCGGTGCTCATGGGTATCACCAAGGCGTCGCTCGCGACCGATTCGTGGCTGTCGGCGGCCTCCTTCCAGGAGACCACCCGCGTGCTCACGGACGCCGCGATCAACTGCCGCTCCGACAAGCTGATCGGCCTGAAGGAGAACGTGATCATCGGTAAGCTGATCCCGGCCGGTACCGGTATCAACCGCTACCGCAACATCCAGGTGCAGCCGACCGAAGAGGCCCGCCAGGCGGCGTACGCTGTCCCGTCCTACGACGACAGCTACTACAGCCCGGACGGCTTCGGCACCTCCACCGGTGCCGCGGTTCCGCTGGACGACTACGGCTTCAGCGATTACCGCTAAGCGTGTAGCCAGGCAATAGAATTCGGCCCCCGCTCCGAAATGGAGCGGGGGCCGAACTCTTTTCCCGCTCGAGCGCGGCGCGCGGGTCTATGCTGTTTGCGACGAAGTAACCGGCCCCCGTTTCAGGGGAGGAGCTGACGTGTTCGCTCGTAGTGCTCTCGTTTCGGCCGTCTGCTGTGGAGCGGCCCTGTCCCTGCCGCTCGCATTGTCGCTACCGCTCGCCGCCGCCGATCCCGGTGGCGCACTGGGCGGCTGCCGCCACGGCGGCGTCCTGACCGGCGCGCTGATTCCGGGGACCGGCAGCGTGGGCCAGAGCGTCCACCGCGAGGCGGACGTCTGGGCCTGCTCGAGCCCGCTGCTGCCCGGCATCGAATCCGGCCACTTCACCGCCGAATTGCCGTTCAACGCCCTCGATTCGCCGTCGCTGGGCCGATTCGACTGGACCGACGGCAGTGTCAGTCAGGTGATCGGCCAGCCCAACGGCCTGTGGACGATTGTGGACGGCCCCGGCAACGGCCACACCTTCCGTTTCGATCTCGCGCAGGAGATGAACGTGTGGTGGTACCACTGGCACAACACCATGCCGGTGAAGTCGGTCAGCTTCCTGGCGTGAATCCCGGTGGGGGAGGAGTCAGTTGGCGGGCGGGGGAGTCGGGATAGCGGCGAAGGCGGGCCGGAAGATGTTCGACGCGCCGGGGGCCAGGGTGTCGACGTAGGCGAGCGCGGCCTCCGAGGCCTCGTGGCCGCCGGACATCTGCAGGCCGATGGCCCCGCCGACCACGCCGCCGATCACCGCGAGCAGCGGGGCGGTGATGAAGTCCAGGACGAACAGGCCGAGCGGGAAGCCCGCGATGAAGCCGATGGTGGCGCCGATGGCCGCGCCGGTGGCGACCGCGGGCATATTGGCCTGGACCACGTCGAAGAAGTGCTGCTGGGCGTCGATATCGCGCAGTTCGGTGCCGGACGCGGCGACCGGGGTGAGGGTGAGACGGCGATTGCTCTGGTCGATGACCGGGGTGAATTCCGCTGTCTTGCCGTCGATGTCGTACTTCAGGGGCACGGTGGAGACCAGGGCGCCCTTGTCGTCGGTGACGATGACGGCCTCGCCGTCCCAGGTGGCGAGGAACTGCCCGGCCTGCAGGGTGCTGACCGCGGAGCGGTGGTCCGAGGAGAGCGCCACGTCGTAGCCGATGCTGTGATCGGTGCCCTTGATCTGCAGGGTGGGCTGCGCGGGGGCCTGCTCGGGCGCGGCGGTGGCCGTGCCGGCGACGGTGGTCGCGGTCAAGCAAAGCAAGGCAGGCGCAACGTATTTCGTGATACCCATGGTGGCTGTTCCTCGAGTTTGCGATAGGTTTCCCGACCTTTGCGACAAACTACCGTTATCAACTCGAGATGTGAAGCATTATGGCGCATTCGTGTCGTCGGCGGGTTCCCCGAGTCGCACGACCACGACGCCGATGAGAATCAAAGCGCCGCCGAACAATTGGATCGGCGCGGGGGTCTGGCCCAGCAGCGCCCAGGAGAACAGGATGGCGGCCAGCACCTCGGCGAGCGCCGCGAACGACGCCAGGCGTGACCCGAGCAGCCGGGTGGCGGCGATACCGGTGACATAGGAGACGGCGGCCGTGATCACGCCGAGCGCGAGCAGCGGCACCCACCAGTCCACGGTGAACCCCTGGAAGGCAACGGGAGTGGTGGTGGCGTGCAGCGGGACGACGCCGAGCAGGCCCGCGGCCAGGATGCCGAGTCCGCCGACCAGTAGTCCGCCGGTGGCCAGTACGGTGCCGGGCACCGCGTCCCCGGCGTGCGCGCTCAGGATGAAATAGGCGGCCGCACCGACCATTGCGCCCAGGGCCCAGGCGATGCCGACCCAGCTGGTGCTGGCGCCCGATCGCAGGTTGAGCACCATGACCAGTCCGGTCACCCCGATGATCGCGCCGAGAACGGTTGCGCGACCGGGCTTCTGGCTGTGCCGCAGCCACAACCACACCACCACGGCGATCGGCGCGGTGTATTCGATGAGCAGCGCGACGCCGACATCCATGTGGGCGACGGCATTGAAGTACGACAGCTGCGCGGTGGCGACGGCCAGCAGTCCGTATCCCGCGAGCAGGGAGATATTGCGCCGCAGCAGGTCCCAGTCGCCGCGCAATCGCACGACGGCGGCGGGCAGCAGCACGACCGCGCCGAGGAGGACGCGGACGATGACGACGGCGGCGGGGCTCCAGCCCGCGTCGATGAGTCCGCGGGCCAGCGGTCCGGAGAGCCCGAACGCGGCGGCCGACAGGGCGGCGCAGATCAGCCCGGAGCGGATCCGGTGCGACACCACCGTCCTGTCATGAGTCAAAGTCGCCATGACAAATGACGCTAAAGGCCGCGTGTGTAATATGTCAACGTGCTTTTCGCTGATGACACGGTGGCCTCCATGGCCGCGGCGGTCGAGCTGGTGAACTCGGCCGAGGAGCCGGACACCCTCACCGAGATCGCGCAGCTGGACGCCTTCTTCGAGAAGCACCGCTACACCGGGGCGCATGCCGGGACCGCCGCCGAACTCGCCGCGGTCCGCGCCCAGCGCGCGCCGCTGCGCCGCCTGCTCACCGCCGACCGCGACACCGCCGTCGCTGTGGTGAACGCCATCCTCGCCGAGCACTGCGCGGTCCCCGAACTGGTCCGCCACGACGGCCTCGACTACCACATCCACGCGGTCCCGCCCCAGGCTCCGCTGCAGGTCCGGATCGCCGTGGAGACGGCCATGGCGATGATCGACCTGATCCGCGCCGACGAGCTCTCCCGCCTGTCGATCTGCGCCGACGACTCCTGTGCGGGCATCGTGCTGGACCTGTCCCGCAACCGTTCCCGTCGCTACTGTTCGACGGCCTGCACCAATCGCAACGCGGTCGCCGCGTACCGGGCTCGCAAGTCCGCGAATTGAGTAGTCTCCGCCCTCCGCGTGCGCTGAGAGGGCTTCGGCATTAGTGTTCTCGAGGCCGCCCTGGCGGGCCGGTCGTTGGTGCCAGCACGCCCGCTGTACGAATTCAATCGGGGTTCCAGGTAATGACGATGAGAACACAACTGCCGCTACGTCCCTACGACGTCGTGCTGATCGGCGGCGGCATCATGAGCGCGACGCTCGCGGTGCTGATCAAGCATCTGGAACCCAGCTGGACCATCGGGGTCTACGAACGATTGCCGGAGGTCGGCCTCGAAGCGTCGGCGGCCTGGAACAATTCCGGCACCGGGCACGCGGGACTGTGCGAACTCGATTACACCGGCGAGAATCCCGACGGCTCCATCGATATCGAGCCGGCGCTCGCGCTGAATGAACAGTTCCAGCTGACCCGGCAATTGTGGGCGTCGCTGGTGGGCTCGGGGATTCTGCGCAATCCGGAGACCTTCATCAATCCGGTCCCGCATATGACGCTGGCGCGCGGCAAGACCGAGGTGGATTTCCTGCGCCGCCGCCACGAAACCATGTCCGCGCATCACCTTTTCGCGAATATGAAGTTCAGTGACGATCCGGCGGTGATCGGCGAATGGGCGCCGCTGCTCACCGCGGGCCGCGACGACGGCGATCCGATCGCCGCCACCCGCGACATCACCGGCAGCGATGTCGATTTCGGTGAACTGACCCGGCAGCTGTTCCATTGGCTGCGCTGGCAGGACGTGGAGATCCACCGCAATTGCGAGGTGCGCGGACTGCGCCGCAACAATGACGGTACCTGGCAGCTGCGGGTGGACTGGCGCACCGACAACGACCGGCTCACCCGCAAGGCCGACGCCCGTTTCGTCTTCGCGGGCGCGGGCGGCTGGGCGCTGAGGATCCTGCAGAAGGCCGGGATTCCCGAGGCCGACGGCTACGGTCTGCTGCCGGTCAGCGGCCGATTCCTGCGCTGCGACAATCCCGAGGTGGCGGCCGGGCACGACGCCAAGGTGTACGGGCGGGCGCTGTCGGGTGCGCCGTCGATCGCCATGCCGCACTTGGACACTCGCATCGTGAACGGGGAACGGGCCCTGCTGTTCGGGCCGTACGCGGGCGCGAATCCCCGCTTCCTGAAACAGGGTTCGCTGCTCGACGCCCCGGCCTCGCTGCGGGCGGGCAATGCCGGGTCCATCGCGGCCATGTTGAAGGCGAATACCGAGCTGCTGCGGTTGCTGGCCGGGCAGCTGACCTCGACCCGCAAGAAGAAGCTGGCCGCGCTGCGCGAGTTCGTGCCCGAGGCGCGCGCCGAGGACTGGTCGCTGATCACCGCCGGGCAGCGCGCTCAGCTGGTGAAGCCGGACGCCGAACGCGGCGGGGTGCTCGAGTTCGGCACCGAGGTGGTGGCCGCGCAGGACGGATCGATCGCCGCGGTGCTGGGGGCGAGCCCGGGCGCGTCGACGGCGCCGGTAGTGCTGCTCGAGGTGCTGCAGCGCTGCTTCCCGCGCTATGCCCGGATCTGGGAGCCGCGGCTGCGGGAGTTGATGCCGACGCTGGGGCACAGTCTGGCCGACGACGCCCGGCTGGCCCGGCAGACCATGGCCCGGACCGCAGAGGCGCTGGGTCTGGCGGGCCGGGTGGTGGGCTGATTCTTCCGGGCGTCGTGGGCTGATGCGGCAGGAAACTGCCAGGCCCCGGTCCCGGACCGCCGTGGACAAAGTCGCGTTCCGCCCGGTATGAAATTGGAACACGTTTCATTTTTTCTATCGGCGGGAGACGCGATGGACAGCGCGAATGCGACCATGGGCGACATGGTGATGGCGGGCTTCAAGAAGCTCGGCTTCATCCAGTTCACGGGCATCGAGAGCGTCGAGTACGGCCCGGGCCGCAGCGTGGTCGGCATGGCCGCGCGCCCCGAGCACTTCAACCACAATGGCGACATCCACGCCGCCCTGCTGTTCGGCCTGGCCGAGACGGCCGCCATGGGCGCGGCCATCTCCGGCATCGTGGACCTGATGGGCGACACCTTCATCGTGGCCCGCGACGGCCGCATCGAATACCTGGCCCGCGCCAAGGGCCAGGAGGGCCCGTTCACCGGCACCGCCGAGCTGTCGCCCGAGACCATCGCCGAGACCCGCGCGAACATCGAGTCCCGCACCGAGATCGAGCTGGAGGTGCCGGTGATCATCGCCGATGTCACCGGCAAGCCCGTGGCCCGCGCCGCGTTCACCGCCGTCATCCGGCCGCGCCGCAAGTAGTCTCAGCGTTCGCTGTCGAGCATGGCCATCTGCGCCGGGGCGTAGCGCCCACCCGCCACCCGGTCGGCGGGCACCGCGGCCTCGATGGTGGCCAGCTCGGCGTCGGACAGCCGGATGTCCACCGCCGCAACGGCTTCGGCCCAGCGCTCCGGCTTCCGCGCGCCGATCAGCGGCACGATGTCGATGCCGCGCGACAGCGCCCAGGCGATGGCCAGCTGGGCCACGCTCACCCCGCGCGCGGCCGCGATCTTGCCCAGCGCCTCCACCAACAGCAGGTTTGCGTCCAGGTTCTCGCCCTGGAAGCGCGGGCTGTGGGCGCGGAAGTCGCTGGGCGCGAACTGCGCTCCGCCTCCCCGCGCTTGCCCGGCGCGCACCGAATCGCTGAGCAGGCCGCGCGAGAGCACCCCGTACGCGGTGATGCCGATCCCGAGTTCCCGCGCGACGGGCAGGATCTCGGCCTCGATACCGCGCGACATCAGCGAGTACTCGATCTGCAGATCCGCGATCGGATGCACGGCCGCGGCCCGGCGCAGCGTCTCCACGCCCACCTCGGACAGGCCGATGTGGCGGATGTACCCGGCCTGGACCAGTTCGGCCAGCCCGCCGATGGTCTCCTCGATCGGGACGTTCGGGTCCAGCCGCGCGGGCCGGTAGATGTCGATGTAGTCGGTGCCGAGCCGTTGCAGCGAGTAGGCCAGGAAGTTCTTGGTGGCCGCCGGCCGGGTGTCGACGCCGCCGAAGCTGTTGTCCGGGCCGCGCAGCGCCCCGTATTTCACGCTGAGCAGGACGTCCTCCCGCTTGCGGTCGGCCAGCGCCTGCCGGATGAGCAGTTCGTTGTGGCCCATGCCGTAGAAGTCACCGGTGTCGATGAGGTTCGCGCCGGAATCGAGGGCGGCGTGCACGGTGGCGATCGAGACGGCGTCGTCGGCCGACCCGTACATGCCCGACATCCCCATGGCGCCCAGGGCGATGCGGGAGACGGCGGGCCCGGTCTTGCCGAGCCGGCCGGTGCTGAGGTTCGTGGTCATGGGAACAACACTGCGCCCGATCCCGGGAGTGCGGGAGAGGAGCGCTGATCCAGGGATCGGCGATCCCTGGTTGCCGGGCCGGGCTGTGGACGGTTGTGGATGGATCCGTGCCCAGGCTGGGACTGCCGATACCTGGTTACCGGACCGGGGACGGGGGACAGTGGTGAGGTGGATCGAACCGAGCTGGCCGACTTCCTGCGCCGACGCCGTGAGCAGCTGCAACCGCAGACCGTCGGGTTGCCGCCGGGCGCCCGCCGCCGCACGCCCGGCCTGCGCCGCGACGAGGTCGCCCTGCTCGCGGGCATGTCGACCGACTACTACACCCGCCTCGAACAGGCGCGCGGGCCGCGACCGTCGGTGCAGGTGCTGGCCGCGCTGGCGCGGGCGCTGCGACTGACCGACAGCGAACGCGACCACCTCTTCCACCTGTCCGGGCATCAGGCCCCGGCCCGCGGCGGCGACAGCCACGTGGGCCCCGGCATCCTGCACGTGCTGTCCAAACTGGACGACACCCCGGCCGTGGTCATCTCCGACCTGGGCGAGGTGCTGGTGCAGAACCGCATGCACACCCTGCTGTCCGGGGACTACACGCGGCGGCGCGGCCTGGACCGCTGCATTCCGTGGCGCTGGTTCACCGAGCCGGGCTCGCGCGCCATCTTCCCGCCGGAGGACTGGGAAGCCATGAGCCACAAGCACGTCGCCGACCTGCGCGCGGTCTCCGCCCGCCGCGCGGGCGACGCCGACGTCACCGAACTGGTGGCCCGGTTGCGCGCCGCCAGCCCGGAATTCGAGCGGCTGTGGCACGAACACGAGGTGGGCACCGGCACCGGGCACGTCAAACGCATGATCCACCCGGAAGTCGGTGTGCTGGAACTGATCTGCGAGCCGCTGCTCACCCCCAGCGCCACCCGGCACGTGCTGATCTACTACCCCGCGCCGGGCACCGACACCCAGGACAAGCTGGATCTGTTGCGGGTCATCGGAACCCAGTCGATGACCGGCGGCTGATCCCTACTCGTGGGGGACGCCGCAGCGCCGCTTGCGGGGCTTGAGATGCAGCCCCGGCAGCGGGGGAGCGGGGATCCGCTGTTCGGGCGAGTGGCCCGCGATATCGGCGAACCGGCCGACATCGTGCTTCTCCCAGTCGTTGCGGGCCTGCTCGATCTCCTCGTGACTGCGGGCCACGAAGTTCCACCACATGACCAGGTCCTCGCCGAATGGTTCACCGCCGAGCAGCAGCAGGTGCGCGCCCGTGGTGTCGTGCACGCGGATCGCGTCCCGGTCGCTGCCCAGGTAGAACAGGCTGCCCGGCTCGACCACGGTGCCGTCCAGGCTCAGCGCGCCCGCGATCACCAGCACCGCGTGCTCGAACGCCGGGTTCAGCGGCAGCGCGGTGTCGGCTCCGGCCGCGACGCGCAGGTCCGCGCCGACGATCGGGGTGTAGGCGGTGGCCGGGGAGGTGACCCCGTCCAGCGTGCCGATCAGGACCGTGCCCTCGATCGACGGCGCCCGGAAGGCGGGCAGTTCCCGATGCTGCTCGAAATGCGGTGCGATATCCCGGGATTCACCCGGCAGCGCCACCCACAGCTGCAGCCCGTGCCCCGAGATGTGGCCCGGCACCCGATATTCCGAGTGCGCGATGCCGTGGCCCGAGGTCATGATGTTGAGCTGGCCGGGCGCGATCTCCACATCCGAGCCCACACTGTCGCGGTGCCGGATCCGCCCGTCCAACGGCCAGGTGACGGTCTGCAATCCGATGTGCGGGTGCGGGTCGATGTCGTGGCCCTCGGGGTTGGCCTTCGACGCGCCGTCGAAGTGGTCCAGGAAGCACCACGCGCCGACCGTCGGCAGATCCCGCTGCGGCAGCGACCGGAACACGGTCACCCCGCGGACCCCGCCGAGCGGCACCTCCCGGGCCGGGAAGAACTCCGCCCGCGGCCCCGGATGGCCCGACGACTCGCACAGCGACTCCTCCGGCCGCGGCTCCAGATCACTCACACCCGCACCTCCCTGCTCACCGATCCCGCTTGATGCCCTTGCCGACAACGTATTCGTCGAACTCCGGATGCTTGTCCAGCCAGCCCTTGATGAACGGGCAGCGCGCCACGATGGTGCGGCCGCGGGCGATCACATCCTTGATCGCCTCCTGCGCGAGCAGATTCGCCAGGCCCTTGCCGCTGAATTCCTGATCCACCTCGGTGTGAATGAAGGTGGTGTCGTTGTCGTCGCGCTCGCGGTACTCGCTGAATCCGGCGAGCGAATTCCCGTACCACACCTCGTACCGGTGTTGCGCGTCGTTACGAACGACTGTAGCCGCCACGGCCTGTTCGCTCATTGTTCAGTTCTCCTTCCGCACCCGCACCGGATGTTTGCTCACAATCGACGCTCGATTGAACGCGCCGATAGTGGTGGCAGCCCAGATGAGAACGGCCATCTGGTCATCCGACAAATGTTGCCGCGCAGCAGCATACTCACGCTGCATGCTTTCCTCATCCGGCAACGAAGTGACGGTCTCGGCCACCGAGAGCGCCGCCTGCTGCAGTTCCGTGAACAGATACGGACTGCGTTGCCAGCCGGAGAGCACATCCAATTGCTGTTGTGTGACGCCGGCCTCGCGGGCCGCGCGGGTGTGCAGGTCGAGGCAGAACGGGCAACCGGTGAGCTGGGACACCCGCACGTTCACCAATTCCATGACGGCCCGGTCCAGATCGGCTGCCGCGGCGGCGTTCCGCACTGCGAGCGCGACGCCGTTGAGCGCGTGGAAGATCTCGGGCGACTGCTTGTCGATCCACACTCGGTCATGAGTAACAGGTGACTGCATAGTGGCTGCATCGTAAGCCGAGAAGCTGAACCGTGCGTTCTGGTCTGAAAATTGAACATTCCGGACCGTCGCGAAATAACCGGCCCGCATCCGTCGTTCACCAATCGACGACACGGTCCTCGGCCTCTGGAGCAATCAATGAGCAGCAGCCTCGCCGGCATCCGCACCCGGGTGCGGATCCCGCTGGCCTTCGCCGACGGCTATTCGACCACCGCGCAGGCGGTCACCTTCGACGGCCTGGAGGACGGCCGCGAGCACGTCGCCCTCATCCTCGGCGACCCCGACCTCGGCGCCGCCACGCCGCTGGTGCGGCTGCACTCGGAATGCCTCACCGGCGACGTCTTCGGCTCCGCCCGCTGCGACTGCGGACCCCAGCTGCGCGAATCCGTGGAACGCATCACCGAGACCGGCGGCGTCCTGCTCTATCTGCGTCAAGAGGGCCGAGACATCGGCCTCTACAACAAGCTCGACGCCTACGCCCTGCAGGACGACGGCCTCGACACCTATCAGGCCAACACCGCCCTCGGCTTCGACGAGGACGCCCGCGACTACACCGCGGCCGCCCAGATGCTGACCGCGCTCGGCGTCGGCGAGCTGGACCTGCTCACCAACAACCCGGACAAGGTGCGGCAGCTCACCGCGCTCGGCGTCACCGTGCGCGACACCGTCCCGACCGGCGTCCACGCCAATCCCGGTAACCTGCGCTACCTCCGGGCAAAAGCCGAGCACACCGGGCACACCATCCGCCTGGTCGGCTGAACCCGACGCGTTTCCGGCCCCGCGCCGAGTCGGTGCGGGGCCGGAAACAGTATGGGCAGGGGGACTATTCGCGTCCGGCCGAGCTGAACTTCATGTCCGCGTAGCGATCTCCGGCCACCAGGGCCGCGATCGCGTCCAGGGTCTCCAGTTCCGCCGCGGTCAGCTCCACCGTCGCCGCGGCGACGTTCTCGGCGACCCGGGTGCGGCTGCGGGTACCCGGAATCGGCACCACCGGGAGGTCGTGCACCCGCGCCCGGGCGTGCACCCAGGCCAGCGCCACCTGCGCCGGGGTCAGCCCCCGCGCCGCCGCGATGACGTGCATCGGGGCCAGGATCTCGGCATTGCGCACCGCGTTGTCCCCGGCGAAGCGGGGATGGCGGCGACGGTAATCCCCTTCCGGCAGTTCGCCGGTCGGCGTGACGGCGCCCGAGAGGAAGCCGCGACCCAGTGGCGAGTAGGGCACGAAGGTGACACCGAGTTCGGCCGCGGCGGGAACCACCGCGCGCTCCACGTCCCGCGAGAACAACGACCACTCCGACTGCACGGCCGCGATCGGGTGCACGGCGTACGCGGCGCGCAGTTCCGGGCCGGTCACCTCCGACAATCCCAGCTGCCGGACCTTGCCTGCCGCCACGAGTTCCGCCATCACGCCGACGGTCTCCTCGATCGGGACGCCGTCCTGCTTGCGGTGCATGTAGTACAGGTCGATCACGTCGATGCCGAGCCGTCCCAGGCTGGCGTCCACGGCCGTGCGGATGTACTCCGGCGAGTTGTTGATACCCCGGAATCCGGGGTCGTCCGCGCGGCGCTCCAAGCCGAATTTCGTTGCCAGCACCACGCTCTCGCGGTGTGCGCGCACGAACTCGCCGACGAACTCCTCATTGTGGCCGCTGCCGTACATGTCGGCGGTGTCGAACAGGGTCACGCCCAGTTCGAGGGCCCGCTCCAGCGTGGCCCGGGCCTCGGCGGCGTCGGTCGGGCCGTAGAACTCGCTGATCCCCATGGCCCCGTAGCCCTGCGCGCCGACCCGGGTGGTCCCGAGCGCGGTGGTGGGCAATGCCGTTGTGCTGGTCATCGATCAATCCCCTTGGTTGCACTGCTCTTCGCCCGGGCCGGCGGTGGTGCGCAGACCGGGCCGCCCTGATAGAGCGCGATCTTGCGGTCGAGGACCACCAGCGTCGATCGGAGTTCCTCGATCTGCGCCAGCACCTCCTCGCGGGTCCGGCGGAACATGGCGAGGCGCTCCGGGAAGGTGTGGTCGCCCTCGCGCACCAGCTCGGCGTAGCGGACCATGTCGGCCACCGACATGCCGGTGCTGCGCAGCTTGCCGATGAACGCGAGCCACTGCAGGTCGCGGTCGCTGAAGCGGCGCTGACCGGAATGGTCGCGATCCACGTAGTCCATCAGGCCGATGCGCTCGTACCAGCGCAGCGTGTCGCGGGTGAGCCCGCTGTGCTCGGAGGCTTCGCCGATCGAATACCGCGGTCGCTCGAAGTCCACGGTGTCGTTCGTCGCCGGTGCTGCGTTCATCGGTCTCGCCCTCCTGTGCCGAACCCCGGTATCGACGCTACTGGGTTGGAGTGCACTCCAAGCAAGGGCTGGGCGCGCGAAGATTCGAACGGTCGGCGAATCGGCCGATTCCGGGCCTACCCTGGGGGCATGCCTGGAAGAGACATGGATCGGATCAGAGCGCGATCGGCTCTGGAGACGGCCAAGGAACAGCCGGTGATCACGGCCATCGCCGTACTACCGGTGCTGGCGGTGCTCGGTGTCGTGTGGGCGCTCGCGGGTTTCGGCTGGGCGCTGCTGCTCCTGCTGATCATGGCGGGAGTCGTGGTGTGGAAGGGCAAGCTGTTCGGCTGAGCCCGAGCCAGCCCTGCCCGGGCGGCTAACGCGGCACGTGGAAGCGCACCAGCTCACCCGTGCCCGGGTCGGCGTCTGCCCACAGCCGGTCGAATTCGAGCACGGCCAGGGCCGAGGTGGGGAACTTCTCGCTCATCTCCCCGGCCGGGCCGGAGTTCCGGTTGGCCGCCAATTCCCATGCGGTCCAGGGCATTCCGGGGGAATGGCCGACCAGCAGCAGGGTCTCCACGGCCGGATCGGTGAGCTGCACCAGTTCGATCAGGGTGTGCGGGGACGCCTCGTAGATCGACTTCTCGTAGGACACCGGCGCGGTGACCTCGGTGGCCGCCAGCGTCTCCCGGGTCCGGGTCGCGGTGGAGCACAGCACGGCGTCGATCTCCGGCTGGGTGGCGCGCAGCCACTCGCCCGCCAGCGCCGCCTCGCGCCGCCCGCGCGCGGCCAGCGGCCGGTCGTGGTCGGCCACGCCCTCGGGGTATCCGGACTTGCCGTGCCGCATCAGGATGAGAGTCCGCACCATACGCACTACGGTAGGTGTCCTCGAGTGGAGCCCGGAGACCGGACTCACAGCGGCGCTGCCAGGTGCCGCCGCGAGACACTGCTCACACTCGAGGCACACTGGTGGTTGGCGGCACACAGCTGTGCCGACACCCGTTGGAATGCCGCCTATATTAGAACGTGTTCTACCGACCCTGCTCGAACCCCGAGCGGAGTAGCACCACGCGACAGTTTCGAGGATCTGCGAGATATGGCCTATGTGATCACGCAGCGTTGTTGCAACGACGCCAGCTGCGTACCCGAGTGTCCGGTCGATTGCATTCGTCCCACGCCCGAGCAACGCGAGTTCGCGACGACGGAGCAGCTCTACATCGACCCGGATACCTGCATCGACTGCGGCGCCTGCGTCGACGCCTGCCCGGTCGACGCGATCTTCTCCGAGGACGATCTGCTCGCCTCGCTGGGGCGGTTCCGCGATATCAACGCCGCCTACTTCCAGCGTCACCCGCTGGAGTCCAACTTCGAGCCGCTGGTCGCCCCGACCCGCGCGCCCAAGGAGCTGGGTACGCTGCGCGTCGCCATCGTGGGCGCCGGCCCCGCGGCCTGCTACGCCGCCGAGGAGCTACTGCGTCGCGCCGACGTCGAGGTGGAGCTGTTCGACCGGCTGCCCACGCCGTACGGCCTGGTGCGCGCGGGCGTCGCGCCCGACCACCCGGGCACCAAGTCGGTGGCCAACCTGTTCGAGTCGGCCTTCCGGCGCGAGGCGCTGCAGTACCGGCTGAACGTGGAAGTCGGCAAGCACATCTCGCACGAGGAGCTGCTCGGCCATCACCACGCGGTGATCTACGCCGTCGGCGCGGCCACCGACCGCCGCCTCGGCGTCCCCGGTGAGGACCTGCCCGGCAGCCACTCCGCCACCGAGTTCGTGGCCTGGTACAACGGCCACCCGGACTTCGCCGACCGCGAGTTCGACCTGTCCGGCGAACGCGCCGTCATCGTCGGCAACGGCAATGTGGCGCTCGACGTGGCCCGCGTGCTCACCGTGAACCCGGACGAGCTGGCCAAGACCGACATCGCCGACCACGCCGTGGATGCGCTGCGCCGCAGCAACATCAAGGAGGTCGTGGTGCTGGGCCGCCGTGGCCCGCTGCAGGCCGCCTGCACCTCGCCGGAGTTCCTGGCGCTGGCGCACCTGAAGGGCGTCGACATCATCGTCGACCCCGAGGACCTGGTCCTGGACCCGGCCTCGCAGGCCGAGCTGGACAGCCCCGAGGTCGAGCCGTCGCTGCAGCTCAAGTACACCCTCGCTCAGGAATACGCCGCCGGTACCCGCAACCCGGACAACAAGCGCATCGTGTTCCGCTACCTGGTCTCGCCCACCGCCGTCACCGGTGAGGGCAAGGCCGAGGGCGTGGAGTACGTGCACAACGAGCTGGTCGAGGAGAACGGCCGCACCGTGGCCCGCGCCTCCGACCGCACCGGCAGCCTGGAGGCGTCGCTGGTGCTGCGCTCCATCGGCTACAAGGGCGAGCCGGTCGCGGACGTGCCGTTCGACGAGTCCAAGGGCGTCATCCCGAACGACAAGGGCCGAGTCCTGGCCGACGGCAACCCGGTTCAGGGCGTGTACGTCTCCGGCTGGATCAAGCGCGGCCCGCGCGGCGTCATCGGCTCCAACCGGGTCGACTCGACCGAGACCGTCGACCAGATCATCGAGGACTACACCAACGGCAAGCTGGCCGCCCCGCAGGGCGACCGCGCTGCCCTCGATGCGCTGCTCGCCGAGCGTCAGCCCGACCAGATCGGCCGCGAGGGCTGGAAGGCCATCGACGCCGCCGAGAAGACCGCGGGCAAGGCCGCCGGCCGCCCCCGCGTGAAGTTCACCAGCGTCGAGGACCTGCTGAAGGCCGCCAAAGGGTAACTCCCTCGGAGCCTGACCACGCGTGAACGACTGCGGCCCCACCCGGAAAGGGTGGGGCCGCAGTCGTTTTCGTGTCGGGGGCTATTTGCCGAGGTTGATGAACAGGCCGTCCTTGGAGCACATGGACCCGACCGTGGGGTTCGAGGGGACGGCGTGGCAGGACCAGCCGTCGATGGTGGCCTGATCGCTGGTGCCGACCTGCTGGGCGTACTTGGTGGCGACGTTGATGGCCTCGGTGCAGCCGACCCGGCCGGCGGCGCCGGCCACGGCGGTGACCGAGCGGCTGCCGCCGCCCGCGTCGGTGACGGTGCCGCAGTCGGCGTCGGGGAGCGCGGCTCCGCTGGTGGTGGGCGGGGGAGTCGTGGCGGGCGGGTTGGGGGCCGCGCCGCCGCGCAGGCCGATCAGGAAGCCCTCCTTGAAGCAGATGTGCGGGACCGCGGCGTCGGGCTGGGGCTGGCAGGTCCACCCGTCCACCTGGGCGGCATCGCCGGTGCGGGTGGCCTGCACGTAGCGGGTGGTGACGGTGATGGCCTCGGTGCAGCCGGGGACGCCGCCGGAGCTGGCGTAGGCGATCACGTTGGCGCCCTGGCCGTTTGCTCCGGTGATCGGTCCGCAATCGACGTCGCCGGCGGTCTGGGTGGTGGGCACCGGCGGGTGGGTCGGGCCGGGATGCTCGGTGGTGGTGCCCGGTGCGGTGATGCTGCTCGCCGCGACGGTGGTCGACGTGGTGTTCTTCGACGAATCCTGGGAGCTGCCACAGGCCGTCATCCCGACGACCAGCGCGGGCGCGGCCGCGAGCAGCGCGATGTGAGCGAATCGCATGGCGAACGGTCTCCTGTCCCCGATCGCCACCCCTGGGCGATCGACCTGCCGCTCAGTGTCGCAGGCAAACGTTCAGCGAACGTGGTGTGACGCGGGGAATGTCGCCGGAGGTCAATCGATTTCGCAGTTGCGACACCGCGGCGCAGGTGGGCAACAGACCCGCCTTCGGGGTCGGCTCAGGCGCCGGGCAGCGGTCCGATCCGCACCGCGGTGGTCGTCACCCCGCCCACCACGAACCACAGCCGCAGCGAGGCGGGATGCCCGGCCCGGTCGCCGGGTTCGTACCGGCTGCGCACGCTCACGTGCTGGCGGGCCAGCACCGGCGCCACGTATTCGATGACCGCGCGATGCGGCCCCGCCAGCAGCTTCGGATAATCCACCAGGTACTGCTCCACCGCCTGCCAGTAGGCCGCGTTGTTCACGTGGTTGTACTGGTCGATATCGGTGGCGCGGACCGGGAACGGCAGGTCCACATCCGATTCCGGCGGGGTGGGGTCGGTGAGCCAGGGCCGCCAGCGCAGCCGGTGCTCATCGGTGGTGCGGGCGAGTTCGGCCAGGCCCTCGTCGCTGATCCGGGTCGGCATATTGGTGAACTCGTTGATATTGATCCAGAAGCCCTCGGTCTCGATCAGGCCGCCGTTGTCGCTGGTGATGCGCACCCGCATATTGGTCCAGCGGGTCGACATGGCCGAGCACCAGCGGCGCAGCTCCACCCGGTCCGGCCAGTGCACCGGCCGGACCACGTCCACCACGGTGCGCCGCACGATCCAGGCCGGATCGGTGCGGTGGAAGAAGCCGGATTGCATTTCCTCCCAGGCGATGTCCTGGAGGTAGCGGGCCGTGGCGTCGAATCGCAGCCGCTGATACGGGTCCACATCGCCGGCTCGCACCGGCCACGCGGAAGCGAAGCCCATGCCCTCCTGGGGAAGCGGGGCGAGTGGCTCATCGAGTGACACTGGTGCTCCTCGCGCTGCACGGTGTGCCGCATGTCTATCCAGCGGCGCCGGGGGTGCGGCGCCTGCTGACCGAAGTCGGTGACATGACTCTACGGGGCTCGCGGTACCCGTTCGCGCCGAGTCGAAGGAATGCCGGTGCGCTGTTCGAAGGAATGACACCGGGCCGTGCGCCCCGTAGCCTTTCCAGGTGTATCTCCGGTGGGTTCCCGGAGTGCATCCGGCAGTAGGGAGGACGACGCGGGTGGCCGCAGGGGAGAGGGCTGGTTCGCGGTTCGGGCAGTACGAACTACGGCGGCTGCTCGGGGTCGGCGGCATGGGCGAGGTCTACGAGGCCTACGACACCGTGCGCGACCGGGTGGTCGCCGTGAAACTGCTCGATGTGGACCTGGCCCGGCAGCCCACCTACGTCGAACGCTTCCGCCGCGAATCCCGCACCGCCGCCAAACTCCAGGAACCCCACGTCATTCCGGTGCACGACTGGGGTGAGGTGGACGGGGTCCTGTTCATCGACATGCGGCTGGTCCGCGGCCGCGACCTCAAGGCCTACCTGTTCGAGGAGGGCCCGCTGCCGCCCGAGCGCGCGGTCGCCGTGGTGGAGCAGATCGCCGCCGCCCTCGACTCCGCGCACGAGAACGGCCTGGTGCACCGCGACGTCAAGCCCGCCAACATCCTGCTCACCGGCGACCTGTTCGCCTACCTGGTGGATTTCGGCATCGCGCACACCGAATCCGACGTGCAGCTGACCCAGACCGGCAATGCCATCGGCTCCTTCGCCTACATGGCGCCGGAACGGTTCGAGCACAATGCCTCGGTCTCGCCGAGCGCCGACATCTACGCGCTGGCCTGCGTCCTCTACGAATGCCTGACCGGCGGCCCGCCCTTCCGGGTGGTCGGCAATCTGGCCAATATCCGCGCCCACATGCTGACCCCGCCGCCGCGCCCCAGCGTCCGCACCGGCGTTCCGGTCGGCCTGGACCAGGTGGTCGCCATCGGCATGGCCAAGGAGCCCGGCCGCCGCTACGCCAGCGCGGGCCAGCTCGCCCGGGCCGCCCGGGCCGCGCTGATGCGTGCCGCGCACGGTGAACCGACCCGCACCACGGTGCCGCCCGCTCCGCCGACCATCGGCAGTCCGGCGGTTCCGCCCGGTCATTCGGAACCCCACTATCTCGACAACCCTTCGGGCCCGGCCGATCCCGCGCGCCAGCTGAATCCGCCGGTCGGCGGCCCGGTCCGGGGCATCGACCCCTCCGGTCCGGTGCGGCATCCGTCCGGACCGCAGCCGCACCCGTCCGCGCCTGTGGACAATGCGCGTGCCGCACAGGCGTTCCCGGCGGGGCCTGTGGATCACTCCCGTGGGATGCCTGTGGACAACTCTCGGGTCGGCCCTTCCGCGGGTCCGATGGATTACTCACGCGGAGAGCAGGTCCCGGGGCAGGCGGCCCCGGTCGCGCCGGGCACCGTCGACCCCACGGTGCGACGGCAGACCGTCTCCGGGCAGTCCGGGTACCTCCCCGGGTTCGCCGATCGGTCCGCGCCGCGCGAACATCCTTCCGCGCCACTGCCACTGCCGCCCAAGAACCGCGGTTCGCTGCCGCTGGTGGTGGGCGCGCTGCTCGGCATGGTCCTGGTGCTGGGTTCGGTGCTGGCCTGGGTGCTGTTGTCCGGCAACGACTCCGGCGGTGGCTCCGACAATGCCGGGAGCGCCACCACCAAAGCGGCGAACTCGGCCGGGTACACCTCGCCCACCGCCCCGACCACCACGCTGGTCCCGCTGAGCGCGAACGTATCCAACTCGGACGCACAGGGTTTCGACGCGAGCCCGCGCTGCGATTCGAGCGATCCCGCGATGGTCATCGGCCGCACCCCGCTCTCGCGGCTGGTGGTGTGCCGCAGCGCCACCGGCCGCTACTACTACAAGGGCCTGCGTATCAGCGGTGGCGCGACCATCCAGATCAACGATCCGGTGCCGGACGGCAACGGCGGCTTCACCGTCACCAACCCCACCGACGGCACCCAGTACCGCATCACCGCGTACGGCCTGGTCATCACCCAGGATGGTCAGGTCGTGGCCAACGAATCCATGGTCGAGTACGCCCACCGCTGAGCCCGGTCCCACGAAAACCTCGCGTCCGATGGATGATCGTTGGCAGGGTGTGTCCGTATCGGATAGTTTCGGCAGGTATCCGCCGGTGGATTGATCGGAGTTGATCGCGAATGCGCGCAGCCGTGGTGAGCAAGCTGGAAGGCCCGGAAGCGATCGAGGTTCTCGATATTCCGGAGCCGGTCGCCTACCCGGGCGGTGTCGTCATCGACGTGCACGCCGCCGGAATCGCCTTCCCCGACGTGCTCATGACCCGGGGGCTGTACCAGATGAAGCCGCCGCTGCCCTACGTCGTGGGCTGCGAGGTGGGCGGCATCGTACGGGAGGCCCCGGCGGGCGCGCACGTCCAGGCCGGGGACCGGGTGATCGCGCTGACGCTGCTCGGCAATGCCGCCGCGGAGGTCGCGATCGCGCCCGTCGACATGGTCTTCAAGCTGCCCGACAACGTCTCCCTGGAGTCCGGCGCGGGCGTGCTGTTCAACGACCTGACCGTGCACTTCTGCCTGCGCAACCGCGGCCGCCTGGCCCAGGGCGAGACCGTGCTGGTGCACGGCGCGGCCGGCGGCATCGGCACCTCCACGCTGCGCATGGCGCAGGCGCTGGGCGCGGGCCGGGTGATCGCGGTGGTCAGCACCGAGGAGAAGGCCGAGGTGGCGCGCGCCAACGGGGCCACCGACGTGGTGCTCACCGACGGCTGGCTGGCCGCGGTCAAGGAACTGACCGGCGGCCGCGGCGTAGACATCGTGCTGGACCCGGTGGGCGGCGACCGCTTCACCGACAGCATCCGCTCGCTGGCCTCGGGCGGCCGTGTCCTGGTGGTCGGCTTCACCGCGGGCGACATCCCGACCGTGAAGGTGAATCGCCTGCTGCTCAAGAACGTCGAGGTGATCGGCGCGGCCTGGGGCGAATGGGTCATGAGCCACCCCGGCTACCTGCGCGAGCAGTGGGCCGAGGTGGAGCCGCTGCTGGCGAACGGCAAGATCACCCCGCCGGAGCCGCTGCTCTACAGCCTCGCGCACACCGCCGAGGCGGTCTCCGCGCTCGACAAGCGCACCGCCACCGGCAAAGTCGTCGTCACGCTCCGCTGAATCCGGACCACACGCTCGCCGGGACGCGAGCCGCGATCGGTTGCTGACACGGGCGAATCGATCGCGGCTCACGTAGCGTCGACGAGCGTGAAGCTGTCCACCCGGGTTCTGAACCGGACTCTGCTCGAACGCCAGCATCTGCTGGAACGGTCCACGCTCGGCGTGCACGAGTTGTGCGATCACCTCGTCGGCCTGCAGGCGCAGGACATGCTGCCGCCGTTCGTCGCATTGTGGAGCCGCGCCGCCGATTTCGATCCGGCGGCGGTGTCGAAGGCGCTCGACGACCGCTCCCTGGTGCGAATCACCTTGATGCGCGGCACCATTCACCTGGTCACCCCGCCGGACGCGCTGCGCATCGCCCCGCACATCCAGCCGGAGCTGGAGAAGATCCCCTTCCGCAAGGGCTTCAACTACGGCGCCCTGGTCGGCCTGGACCCGGAAGAGGTCCGCGCCCAGGGCGAATCGGTGCTCGGCGACGACCCGGCCCCCGCCGCGACCCTGCGCGAGCACGCCGCCGCGCGCTACCCCGACCGCGATCCCGGCGCCATCGTGCAGGCCTGGCTCTACCAGCTCCCCGTCCTGCAGACCCCGCCGCGCGGCCGCTGGGGCGACAGCAGCCGCCCGGTCTGGTCCCGCGTGCACCCCTGGCTCGGCGCACCCCCGGACCCCACCTACCCACTCGAGGAACTGCTGCTGCGCTACCTGCGCGCCTTCGGCCCCGCCACCACCATGGACATGCAGACCTGGTCCAAGCTGACCGGCATGAAGCCCGCCGTCGCGAAACTCGGTGACCGCGTCCGCACCTACACCGACGACCGCGGCCGCACCCTCTACGACGCCGCCGACGCCACCCTCGCCGACCCGGACCTGCCCGCCCCCGTCCGCTTCCTCGGCTGGTACGACAACGCGATCCTCTCCCACCAGGACCGCACCCGCATCGTCCCCGACGGCAACGCCCCGCCCCTGCGCGCCTTCGCCAACCAGGTCGCCCCGATCCTGGTCGACGGCTTCCTCTCCGGCGTCTACAAGGTCTTCACCAAGGGCGCCACCGCGGCTCTGCGCATCAGCCCGCACGCTGCCTGGTCCAGCTCGGACCGTGCCGCCGTAGAGGCGGAAGCCTTTGCCCTGCTGGCCTTCTCGGAGCCGGATCGCGAACCGGCCGTCGAGATCCTCGATCCCGGAGCCGACCTGCGCCCGTGATCAGTGCGCGGCGCGATACGCCGGGGCCTTGCTCGATCCCGACGGCGTGAGCGTCCGCAGCAGCGGCAGCGTGCGGTGGGGGACCACCGTGGACAACACCACCACGCTGTGCGACCGCACCACCGAACTGGTCCGGTCGATGCTCAGCAGCACCGCCTGCAACCCGGCATGCGAGTCCGCGCCGATCCGGCACAGCACATCACCGGAACCGGTGGTCGCATAGGCCTCGAGCACGCCGGGAATGGCCTCGAGGTCGACGGCGACCGCGTCCAGCGCGCCCTGCGCGATCTCCAGGGTGACGAAGGCCTGCACGTCGAAACCGGCCGCGGTGACATCGATCTGCGGGTCGTAGGAGGAGATCACCCCCGCCTCCTCCATGCGCGCGATGCGGGACTGCACGGTGGCGCGGGCGACCCGGGTGCGGCGGGAGAGTTCCAGGATGCCCGCCTTCTGGTACTCGTGCATGGCGGTGAGGATGGCCAGGTCGAGTTCATCCAGCCGGGCGGGCGTGCGGGACATCGCGGAGCCTCCACTCAGGGGGTCGAGCGGAAGCTCCGCTCGTGAGTTCGCTGCTATTCAAATTGTCCAGCACCGGGCGGCGGATGGTGGTGCGATTCACCACAGTGTTCAGTGAATTTCGGCGATATTGCCTAGTGGCGACCGGTGGGCTTTTCCTGATCACATGAGCATCGACGCAGGACACCAGCGCCCGCGGTCCGGCGACCTGCCCGGCGACGACGAACTGCGCCGCCTGGTCGGCCTGATCGACCACGACGCCGCCACGGACCCCTTCCCGGTGCTGGGCTGGGACGCGCTGGTGTGGGTGGTCGGCAATGCCACCCAGACCGCGCACTACCTGCAGTCCGCGTTCGGTATGCGGCTGGAGGCCTACTCCGGACCCGAGAACGGCAATCGCGACCACAAGGCGTTCGTGCTGCGCAGCGGCGGCGCCCGCTTCGTGGTCAAGGGCGCGGTGGACCCGGCCAGTCCGCTTGTGGCGCATCACGATCGGCACGGGGACGGGGTGGTGGACATCGCGCTCGAGGTGCCGGACGTGGACCGCTGCATCCGCCGCGCCCGCGCCCAGGGCGCCACCGTCCTGGTCGAACCGCACGACGAGGGCGACGAATACGGGGTCGTCCGCTCCGCCGCCATCGCCACCTACGGCGACACCCGGCACAGCCTCGTCGACCGCTCCCGCTACTACGGTCCCTACCTGCCGGGCTATCAGCCCCGCCGCTCCGCCTACGCTCCACGCCCCGGGCAGCCGACGCGCGTCTTCCAGGCCATCGACCACGTGGTCGGCAATGTGGAACTCGGGCGCATGGACCAGTGGGTCGAGTTCTACCGGCGCGTCATGGGATTCGAGAACATGGCCGAATTCGTCGGCGACGACATCGCCACCGACTACTCGGCGCTGATGAGCAAGGTCGTGGCGAACGGCAACCACCGGGTCAAGTTCCCGCTCAACGAACCCGCCCCGAGCCGCAAGCGCTCCCAGATCGACGAGTACCTCGAGTTCTACCGCGGCCCCGGCGTCCAGCACATCGCCCTGGCCACCGGCGACATCCTCACCGCGGTCGACGTGCTGCGCCGCGAGGGCATCGAATTCCTCGACACCCCCGACAGCTACTACGAGGATCCGGAACTGCGCGCCCGCATCGGCCACGTCCGGGTCCCGGTCGCCGAACTCCAGCGCCGCGGCATCCTGGTCGACCGCGACGAGGACGGCTACCTGCTGCAGATCTTCTGCAAGCCCGTCACCGACCGCCCGACCGTGTTCTTCGAGCTCATCGAACGCCACGGCTCCCTCGGTTTCGGCAAGGGAAACTTCAAGGCCCTGTTCCAGGCGATAGAGCGTGAACAGGAAGCGCGCGGAAACCTCTGAACAGCAAAGCAACACGACCGCAAACCCTGACGACGAGCCTGATCCGGCAAAACCAGTAGAGTTCAGGCCATGCGAATGGCGTCAGCGATCGTCGCGGGGTCGGTCCTCGCCTTGCTGCTGTCGGCGTGCGGGGGGACCAAGGATTCGGAGGACACTCCGGGGTTGCGGCCACCGCCCAAAGTGGCGACGCTCGGGCCGTTCGTCGGGGAGTGCGGTCACCTCACCGACGACGAGGTCCGGGACCTGGGCGGGCTCGGGACCCTCACCACCGTCTTCAAGAACTCCACCGGCTGCAATTGGCAGGCGGGCGGAATCAGTTCCTCCAGCGTGACTTTCGCCTCCTACCGCGGCAGCCCCATCGATCGCGAGAAGGCGTGGGTGGCCAGCGTCGGCCGCACCCCCGCCAGCATCGAGGTCGGCGGGCGCAAGGGCTTCCAGGCGCTGGACCCCAGCAACGCGGTCTGCGATCTCGCGGTGCAGCTCGACGACGACTTCTTCGAATGGTCCATCTCCTACGGCGCGTTCGGCAGCGGCAATCTCGGCAACCCCTGCGACCGCACCCGCAAGATGGCCGAACTGACCGTGCAGCGGCTCGGATGAGGGGGACCGCCATGCCGCGTCGCGGCAAGCTTGCTGTAGCCGCGTCCGTGCTCGTCCTCACCGCGGCGCTGGCCGGGTGCGGCAAGACCGTGCCGGGCACCGCCCTGCCCGCCGGCGGCACCACCGGCACCGGCGGCTCGCCCCGGATCAACACCAACTTCGACAAGCTGCTGCGCGAATGCCAGGTGGTCGCGGTCGACGACATCGGCAAAGCGGTCGGCGACAACATGTATGTGGAGCCGTCGTTCAATGGCGCGGTCTGCATGTGGAATCTGACCGGCGGGGCCGCGGGCAGCGGCATGGTCACGCTCAGCTGGTACGAGCTCGGCTCGCTGGCCAACGAGAAGGCCAACAACGACCGTCTGAAGTATGTGACCAACGACATCACCGTGCAGGGCCGGCGCTCGCTGGAGACGCACCGCCCGAACGATCCGGACTCGTGCGGCGTGAGCGCCCCGGCCGCGGATACCGGCATCGTCGGCTGGTGGGTCAACTACCGCAATGGATCTCGGCACGCGGACCCCTGCGAAGCGGCTCGCAAGCTGGTGGAGTTGACGTTGAACCTGGCTCGATAAGGGCTCTACCAGCCCCGGCGGAGGGACCCTCTTTTGCCCCTCCCAGAGCCCGCGGGTATCGTGGACCGCTGTGCCCGGAAGCATTCGGGCAAGTTGATGCGCAGTACGTAGGCCAGCGAGAGCGGCTGACCTTTTCAGCGTGCCTTGAAAAGGGCTCCGAGCTGCGTACGACACGCCCGACCCCGTGGCGGCGAAATGCCGCGGGAACTGGGCGGAGAGCTCGAATGACAAAGACATGAAGTTCCAGACACCTGGTTACTAATAAGGAAAGCCGGTCTATGCCAACCATCAACCAGCTGGTCCGCAAGGGTCGCCGCGACAAGGTCGCCAAGACCAAGACTGCGGCCCTCAAGGGGAGCCCGCAGCGTCGTGGCGTGTGCACTCGCGTGTACACCACGACCCCGAAGAAGCCGAACTCCGCGCTCCGTAAGGTCGCGCGTGTTCGCCTGACCAGCGCGGTCGAGGTCACGGCCTACATCCCCGGTGAGGGCCACAACCTCCAGGAGCACTCGATGGTGCTCGTGCGCGGCGGTCGTGTGAAGGACCTCCCGGGTGTGCGCTACAAGATCATCCGCGGCTCGCTCGACACCCAGGGTGTCAAGAACCGCAAGCAGGCCCGCAGCCGCTACGGCGCCAAGAAGGAGAAGAGCTAATGCCGCGTAAGGGTCCCGCTCCCAAGCGTCCCCTGATCAACGACCCGGTCTACGGCTCGCCCCTGGTGACGCAGCTGGTCAACAAGATCCTGCTGGACGGCAAGAAGTCCACCGCCGAGCGCATCGTCTACGGCGCCCTCGAGCAGGCTCGCGAGAAGACCGGCACCGATCCGGTCGTCACGCTGAAGCGCGCGCTGGACAACGTCAAGCCCGCCCTCGAGGTCAAGCCCCGCCGTGTCGGTGGCGCCACCTACCAGGTGCCGGTCGAGGTCCGTCCGGGCCGCGCCAACACTCTGGCGCTGCGCTGGCTGGTCAACTACTCCCGCGCTCGCCGCGAGAAGACCATGGTCGAGCGTCTGGCCAACGAGCTGCTGGACGCCAGCAACGGCCTGGGCGCTTCGGTGAAGCGTCGCGAGGACACCCACAAGATGGCCGAGTCGAACCGGGCCTTCGCGCACTACCGCTGGTGACCTGTGGCCCGGCCCTCCGTTCGGAAGTGCCGGGAGACGAGTCACATGTCGGGCGCGACCGCCGAGCTGCTGCAAGCGAGGCACTTACGCGTCGCGCCCGACGTTGACACCGATGGCCCAGGAACCCCAGGGCCTATCCCGTTGAATCCCAACTAGCTACGAGCGGGGAAGATTTCCGTGGCACAGGAAGTGCTCACCGACCTGAACAAGGTCCGCAACATCGGCATCATGGCCCACATCGATGCGGGCAAGACCACCACCACCGAACGCATCCTGTTCTACACCGGTATCACGTACAAGATCGGTGAAGTTCACGATGGCGCCGCCACCATGGACTGGATGGCGCAGGAGCAGGAACGCGGCATCACCATCACGTCCGCCGCGACGACCTGTTACTGGAACGACAACCAGATCAACATCATCGACACCCCCGGCCACGTCGACTTCACCGTCGAGGTGGAGCGTTCGCTGCGCGTGCTCGATGGCGCCGTCGCGGTGTTCGACGGCAAGGAAGGCGTCGAGCCGCAGTCCGAGCAGGTGTGGCGTCAGGCCGACAAGTACGACGTGCCGCGTATCTGCTTCGTCAACAAGATGGACAAGCTGGGCGCTGACTTCTACTTCACCGTTCAGACCATCAAGGACCGCCTGGGTGCGAAGCCGCTGGTCATCCAGCTGCCGATCGGCGCCGAGGACACCTTCGAGGGCATCGTCGACCTGGTCGAGATGAACGCCAAGGTCTGGAAGGGCGAGACCAAGCTCGGCGAGCAGTACGAGGTCGTCGAGATCCCGGCCGATCTCAAGGAGCGCGCCGAGCAGTACCGCGAGGAGCTGCTCGAGACCGTCGCCGAGTCGGACGAGGAGCTGCTGGACAAGTTCGCCGGTGGCGAGGAGCTCTCGATCGAGGAGATCAAGGGCGCCATCCGCAAGATGACCGTCAACTCCGAGCTCTACCCGGTGCTGTGCGGTTCGGCGTTCAAGAACAAGGGCGTGCAGCCCATGCTCGACGCCGTCGTCGACTACCTGCCGTCGCCGCTGAACGTGGAGTCGGTGCAGGGCCACGTGCCCGGCAAGGAAGACGAGATCCTCACCCGCAAGCCGTCTTCGGACGAGCCCTTCGCGGCGCTGGCGTTCAAGATCGCGACCCACCCGTTCTTCGGCAAGCTGACCTACGTCCGTGTGTACTCCGGCAAGGTCGACTCCGGCGCTCAGGTCATCAACGCGACCAAGGGCAAGAAGGAGCGTCTGGGCAAGCTGTTCCAGATGCACTCCAACAAGGAGAACCCGGTTCCCGAGGCCGTGGCCGGCCACATCTACGCGGTCATCGGTCTGAAGGACACCACCACGGGTGACACCCTGTGCGATCCGCAGAACCAGATCGTGCTGGAGTCCATGACCTTCCCGGACCCGGTCATCGAGGTGGCCATCGAGCCGAAGACCAAGGCCGACCAGGAGAAGCTGGGCACCGCGATCCAGAAGTTCGCGGAGGAGGACCCCACCTTCAACGTGAAGCTGGACCAGGAGACCGGCCAGACCGTCATCGGCGGTATGGGTGAGCTCCAGCTCGACATCTACGTCGACCGCATGAAGCGCGAGTTCAAGGTCGAGGCCAACATCGGTAAGCCGCAGGTGGCCTACCGTGAGACCCTGACCAAGGCGGTGGACAAGTACGAGTACACCCACAAGAAGCAGACCGGTGGTTCGGGTCAGTTCGCCCGCGTCATCATCGCTCTGGAGCCGCTGGTCGACGCCGAGGACGGCGCCACCTACGAGTTCCAGAACAAGGTCACCGGTGGCCGTGTTCCGCGTGAGTACATCCCCTCGGTCGACGCCGGTATCCAGGACGCCATGCAGTACGGCGTGCTCGCCGGCTTCCCGCTGGTGAACGTGAAGGCTTCGCTGCTCGACGGCGCCTACCACGAGGTCGACTCCTCGGAAATGGCGTTCAAGATCGCCGGCGCGATGGCCCTCAAGGAAGCGGCCCGCAAGGCCGGTCCGGTGATCCTCGAGCCGCTGATGGCGGTCGAGGTCACCACGCCCGAGGACTACATGGGCGAAGTGATCGGCGACCTGAACTCCCGCCGTGGCCAGATCCAGGCCATGGAGGAACGCAGTGGTGCCCGTGTCGTCAAGGCGCTGGTTCCGCTCTCGGAGATGTTCGGCTACATCGGTGACCTGCGGTCGAAGACCCAGGGCCGGGCGAACTTCTCGATGGTGTTCAATTCGTACGCGGAGGTTCCGGCCAACGTGTCGAAGGAGATCATCGCCAAGGCGACCGGCGAGTAATTCGCTGTCGGGGCGGATTCTCGAGAGTCCGCCCCGCGTGGTCGTCGAACGACCCCCTGTTATACAAACCGCACTGCTGCAAAAAAGCACGCACTAACTAGTCCAGGAGGACCACAGTGGCGAAGGCGAAGTTCGAGCGGACGAAGCCCCACGTCAACATCGGCACCATTGGTCACGTCGACCACGGCAAGACCACGCTGACTGCCGCGATCACCAAGGTGCTGGCTGACACCTACCCGGACGTGAACGCCGCGTTCGCGTTCGACCAGATCGACAAGGCGCCGGAGGAGAAGGCTCGTGGTATCACGATCAACATCTCCCACGTCGAGTACCAGACCGAGAAGCGCCACTACGCGCACGTCGACGCCCCCGGTCACGCGGACTACATCAAGAACATGATCACCGGTGCCGCCCAGATGGACGGCGCGATCCTGGTCGTGGCCGCCACCGACGGCCCGATGCCGCAGACCCGTGAGCACGTGCTGCTCGCCCGCCAGGTCGGCGTGCCCTACATCCTGGTCGCGCTGAACAAGTCCGACATGGTCGACGACGAGGAAATCCTCGAGCTCGTCGAGATGGAGGTCCGCGAGCTGCTGGCTTCGCAGGAGTTCGACGAGGATGCCCCCGTCGTGCGCGTCTCCGGCCTGAAGGCGCTCGAGGGCGACCCGAAGTGGACCGCGTCCGTGCTGGAGCTCATGAACGCTGTCGACGAGTCGATCCCGGACCCGGTCCGTGAGACCGACAAGCCGTTCCTGATGCCGATCGAGGACGTCTTCACGATCACCGGTCGTGGCACCGTCGTCACCGGTCGTATCGAGCGCGGTGTGATCAACGTGAACGAGGAAGTCGAGATCGTCGGCATCCGCGAGAAGTCGCAGAAGACCACCATCACCGGTGTCGAGATGTTCCGCAAGCTGCTGGACCAGGGCCAGGCGGGCGACAACGTCGGTCTGCTGGTTCGTGGTCTGAAGCGTGACGACGTCGAGCGTGGTCAGGTCGTCGTGAAGCCGGGCACCACCACCCCGCACACCGAGTTCGAGGGCCAGGCGTACATCCTGTCGAAGGACGAGGGCGGCCGCCACACCCCGTTCTTCAACAACTACCGCCCGCAGTTCTACTTCCGTACCACGGACGTGACCGGCGTCGTGACCCTCCCCGAGGGCACCGAGATGGTCATGCCCGGCGACAACACCGAGATGCTGGTCAAGCTGATCCAGCCGGTCGCCATGGACGAGGGCCTGCGTTTCGCGATCCGTGAGGGTGGCCGCACCGTCGGTGCCGGTCGCGTCACCAAGATCATCAAGTGATTCGCTGAATCACCTGGTGATTCCTTGAATCGCTGACGGACGGCGTCGCTCCGAAAGGGGCGGCGCCGTCTGCCTTTTCGGCGTCCTTCGCGTCGCCGCATGCGAAAGGGCCGCTTCCCTTGGGGGAGCGGCCCTTTCGTGTGTCCGGGGGAGTGATCAGGAGGCGGTGAGCCGGTCCTCGCAGGTCGCGCCGAGCAGGCGGCCGGATTCGAAAGCCGCTGCGGCGGAAGGCAGTCGGGCCGGACGTCCGGAGGCCAGGATGCGGACGGCGCCCGCCCCCGCGGTGGGCCGTCCGAGGGCGTCCATGCGGCGCAGGGTCTGCCCGGCCACGGCCTCGGCGCTGTCGAAGACGCGCACGCCGTCGGGCAGAGCGGCGAGGATGTCGTCGAGGACGAGCGGGTAGTGGGTGCAGCCGAGCACGATGCCCTCGGTGTCGGCGGGGGTGCGGGCGGCGGCAGCCGCGATGGCCTCGGCGATGACCGGGAGGTCACCGCGGTCGATGGCGTCGGCGAGCCCGTGGCACGCGACCCCGGTGACCTCGGCGTCGCCGCCGAACTGCGCGATCAGCCCGGCCTGGTAGGAGCTGCCGGTGGTGGCGGCGGTCGCCCAGACGGCGACCTTCGCGCAGGCGGCCGCGGCGGGTTTGATGGCGGGCACGGTGCCGATCACCGGCACCTCGGGCCCGACCATGGCGCGGACGTGTTCGAGTGCGGTGACGCTGGCCGTATTGCAGGGCAGCACAATGACTTCCGCGCCCTCGCTCAGGGCGAGGCGTGCGGTGTCCAGCACCCGGTCGATGACCCACTGCTCGGGCTTGGGACCCCAGGGCGCGCCGTCGGGGTCGTTGAGCAGCAGCAGGTCGAGATCGGGCCGCAGCTTCCGCAACCAGGCGGCCGTGGGCAGCAGCCCCAGTCCGGAGTCGATGAGCGCGACGATCACACCTTGCACGGTAGTGAAAGCACCGGCCTGATCGCGAACCGCGGGTCGGAATGTCGCGCTTGTCCAGGTGTGGCCGAGCGGTTGCCCGCTCCCGTTCAGCCCGCGGTAGCCACCGGCTGGAGGTTCGCGGCGAGTTCGCCGCGGGCCTTCATGACCTTGCCCGCCATGCTCGCGCCGACCACGGCGACCAGCGTGCCCGCGCGGCGGTAGTGGGCCAGGAACTTGCGGCCCTTGTCCTCCACGATCTCGATCTCGTCGGCCAGCGCCGGGATGCCGAGCACCTGGATCTTCATGTCGTACTGGTCGCTCCACACATACGGCACCTGGATCTCGGCCGGGGCGCCGCCCAGCAGCGCGGCGGCCAGCACCTGCGCCTGCTCGCCGGCATTGGTCCAGTGCTCGACGCGCTTGTTGCGGCCGATGGCGTGCGGCCAGGCGGCCACGTCGCCGAGCGCCCAGACGCCGGGGACCGAGGTGCGCCCGGTCTCGTCGGCGAGCACGCCACCGCCGTCGGCGGGCGCGGCCAGCGGAATGCCGGAGCCGTCGAGCCACTCGGTGACGGGCACCGAGCCGATGCCGATGACCACCAGGTCGGCGTCGACGACGCTGCCGTCGGCGAGCCGGACGCCGCTCACCGAGTCACCCTCGGTGACAAGCGTTTCCACCCCGACGCCGCAGCGCAGCTCGATGCCCTCGGCCTCGTGCAGCCGGGCCACCAGCGCGCCGACCTGCTCGCCGAGCGCGGCGTACAGGGGAGTGGGCTGCGGTTCGACGATGGTGACGTCGAGCCCGCGCGCCCGGAAGCTGGCCGCGAGTTCGCAGCCGATGAAGCCGGCGCCCACGATGACGGCCTTGCGGGCCGAGTCCAGGTGGTCGCGCATGGCCGCGGCGTCGTCGTGCGAGCGCAGCACGTGCACGCCGGAGACCTCGGGCAGCCCGGGGATCCGGCGCGGCCGCAGCCCGGTGGCGATGACCAGGGCGTCGTAGGCGGCTTCGGTGCCGTCGGAGAGCCGGACCCGGCGGGCGTCGGTGTCGACGCCGGTGGCGGTCACGCCCAGGCGCAGCCGGATGTCCTGTTCGGCGTAGAACTCGGCGGGCCGCAGCGCGGTGTCGTCGGTTTCGCCGCGCATGTACTGCTTCGACAGCGGCGGCCGGTCGTACGGGGCGTGGTTCTCGTCGCTCAGCAGGGTCAGTTCACCGGTGTAACCGGCACGTCGGAGCTCCTCTGCGGTGCGCAATCCCGCGAGTCCACCACCGACAATTAGAACCTGTTCTACCGAGTGCGACATGTGCCCACCTTAGCGGTTCCCGCAGGCCCCCACCGACGTGTCGGCCGTCACACCCGAGATGCGGCCCAATCGTATCCGGGCATTTATTGATCGGGCGGTCAATCAGTATTACAACGGAATCAGAACATATTTCCTGGCCTTTCAAAGGAGGCATTCCATGTTCACCATGAGTCGCGCGGAGCACGCCTTGACGTTCGTGCTCGGCGTCGTAGCCGCGCTGTCCCCGATCTGGGTGTCGCACAGCGACCGCGCACTGTGGACCCTCGTCGTGCTCGGTGTGCTGATCGCACTCGCGGGCCTGGCGCAGTTGCGCGATATGGGTACCGCGATGACGGGCCGAGCGCTCGGCGTCCTCGGTGTCCTGATGTTCATCTCCCCGTGGGTGATGAACTTCCACTCCTACAGCAACGCCTCCTGGGTCGCATGGATCGTGGGCGCGTTGACGGTCGTGGTCGCGTTGGCCGAGATGCCGGAGGTTGCGGGCCGATTCGGCACCGCGGCGCACCACTGACCGGGTCGCGGCGCGCCGGCCTCGTTCTCCTGTGAAGGGCGGGAGACCCCACGAGGCCGGCGTGTCCGCGCGATATGCTTGTTCCCTACGTCCGCCCGACCGGTGGCGGCCGCCTCCGCTTCGAAGCGTGAGGAGGAAGTCGAGCAGTGCCTGCACCACGGAAGCGTCGCAGCAAGAAGGTCGACGGGGACGCTCGCCAGCTCATTCTCGATGCCGCCGAGAAGCTGTTCGCGGCCAATGGTTTCGACGCCACGGCCACCGCGGCCATCGCCGAGGCCGCCGGGGTGCCCAAAGGCCTCGTCTTCTACTACTTCCCGACCAAGGACGCGATTCTGTCGGCCCTGATGGCCGAGCGCGTCCCGCCGGAGCCGATCGACGATATCTATTCGGTGGTGGTGCCGGGTGATCCGGCCAAGAGTCTGGTCAATATGGACGCCGCGCTGAATCTGCGCGATCACCATTCCTCGGTGCTGCGCGTCATCATGTGGCGCGAGGCCGATACCCATCCGGATGTGCGCAAGCAGTTGCGCCGCATGCGCGATCAGCTGCTGGACGCGACCGCGCGGGTGCTGGCGGCGAGTGCGCCGGGCCCGGTGCAGCCGGGGACGCTGCGGGCCTGCGCGGCGGCGTGGGTGTCGGCGATGCTGGCCATCGCGAGCACGGATCGCCTGCACGCGTTGGACGGGCTGCCGTTGCCGACGGCCGACGAGATCCTGAATGTGGCGAACGTGGTGGCGGCGGGCATGACCCAGATGGGTTGAGTTCGCCGCGACATCATGATTGCTGGCGTGTCGCTGCTTCTTCTCCAACCTTCGCGAACCACACTCCTTGTGGGGCAAACATGCGATTCTCACTGCGAAATTCGTGGAGGAACTGGTGAAAGCCAAGCTGTTGCTGCGTATTTTCGGATTGTTCTCGGCGGGTCTGGCTCTCGCGGCGATGGCGCCCGCGGCGCACGCGGATCCGATCTATCCCGCGCCCGACCCGGATCCGTTCTACGCGCAACCGGCCGACATCGCCGACTTCGCGCCGGGCGACGTGCTGGCGACGCGGCCCATGCCGCCGCTGCTGATGTTCCCCGAGACCGCGGTCACCATGGTGAAATTCCGGTCCACCGGCTCCGAGGGCGGCCCGATCGCCGCGGTCACCACGGTGCTCACGCCGCGCGAGCATCAGCCGGGCGGGCCGCTGCTGTCCTATCAGCACATCATCAACGGCCTCGGCGCGCAGTGCGCGGTGTCGCGGGTGCTGTACACCAGCGACCCGAATCTGTATGTGAAGGAAGCCGTCGCCCTGAACGTGGCGCTGCGGCGCGGCTGGTCGGTGGCGCTGCCGGACCACCTCGGACCGAATTTCGCCTACGGCGCGGCCAAATTGGGCGGGCAGATCACCCTGGACGGGATTCGTGCGGTCAAGCGGACGCCGGAACTGGGCCTCGGTGACAGCCGGGTCGCGATGGCCGGATACTCCGGCGGCGGCATGGCGACCGCGTGGGCGGCGGCGCTGGCCCCGCGCTACGCGCCGGAACTGGAGATCGCGGGCGCGGCCACCGGCGGCGTGCCGATGAATCTGGAGAAGATGGTGCGCCAGCTGGGCTTCCAGCCGCATCCGGCGTTCGGGCTGGCCATGGCGGCCGCCATCGGCCTGGAGCGGGAGTATCCGGACCGGCTGCCGATCAGCACCCAGATGAACACCGCGGGCCTGTCCGCCCGCAACGCCATGGCCAATGGCTGCACCAACGAGATCATGGCCATCGGGGCGGGCCACAGCGCGCGCGAGTTCGCGGCCAGCACCTTGCTGATCGACGATCCGACGGCGCTGTCGGTGCTACAGGAGAACAGCCTGGAGCTGTACGACGGGGTGCCGAATACGCCGATCTTCGAATGGCATTCGCCGACCGATCCGCTGATCCCGGTGGACGCCATCGTGAACACCGACCGCCGGTACTGCGCGGCGGGGGTGCCGGTCGACGTCAATCTGAACTCGTCGCCCGAACACCTGTCCGCGGCGGTGCTGGGCCTGCCCGCGGCGCTGGACTGGGTGGACGCCCGGTTGCGCGGCGTACCGGCTCCGACCACCTGCTGAGCCGGTTCGCCGCCGGGTGGCGCGCGCGTCAATGCCCCAATACCGTTGGTCGTGAGCCGGTTTCGTGGTGACCGGGCGCACGGCCGGAGCGTAGCCCGACTCGCACCGGCCGCCACCGCCCGGTAAGAATGGCGGCCATGGATGCCGATTTCACCACCGGCCCGGGGGATTCGCGTTCCGCGCGTCAGCCGGGTTACCGCCTCACCCACCCGGACGCGCCGGGCACCTCACCGAATCCGGTGCTGACCGGCATCGATACCGGCGCGCACGCCGGGTTGTCCCGCAACGGACATGACGGCCTGTCCCGCAACGGCCACGACGGTCTGTCCCGCAACGGGCACGACGGCCTGAGCCGGAACGGCCACGACCAGCAGGTGCAGTGGTCGTCGGCACCCGTAACCCTGCGCAGCACACCGGAATCGGAGGCCCTGTCGCGCCGGATCGCGCCCGATCTACCGCAGCGCTCCCCTGACCTGCCGCAGCGCAATTTCGACCTGACCCAGCGCGCGCCGGAGTTGCCGCAGCGTGCTCCGGAGCTGCCGCAGCGCGCCCCCGGACTGCCGCAGCGCACCTCGGACCCGGAGGCCGTGGCCGCCCGGCTGGCCGCGGACGAGCCGTTCTCGGCCCGCATCACCACCGACAGTGAGCCGTTCGCGGTGCCGGTCAACGGTGAGCCGTTCGGAACGCGCCCCGCCGCCGACGGGTCGCCGTTCACCCGGTCGATCAATGACAGCGGTCCGCTGACCAGTCCCGCCGACAGCGGGCAGTTCACCCGTTCCGCCCCGGAGAGCGAGCCTTTCGCGGCGCCGTCCGCCATGGACAGCGACACGCTGGGCCTGCGTCCCGCCCCCGAGCTGCAGTCCTTCGCCCTGCCGGCCGAGCCGCGGGACAGCGTCTTCGGCGCCGGCCCCGCTGTCGAATTCGAGCCTCCGGTGTCGCGCCGCTACGCGCCGGACCCCGAGCCGCCCGTCCGGTACGAGATCCCGGAGCGGCTGGAAACCCCTGAGCGCCTGGAGACCCCGGAGCGACTGGAGACTCCGGCCCGTCTGGAGAGCCTGGAGGCCCCGGCCAGTCTGGAGAGCATGGAGGCGGTCGCCGCGTCCCTGCGTGAGAGCGTGCACGAGACGCCCCGCGAGTCCACCCGCCCGGCGGGTGCTCCCTCGCGTCGTCGCGCCGCCCCGGAACCCGTTGTCGAACAGCAGGTTTCGAGCGTTCCCGAGCCGATCGCCGCGCTGTCCGAGCCCGTCGCCGCGCTGTCCGAGCCCGTCGTCGCGCTGTCCGAACCCGCCGCTGTGCCGGCCGAGCCCGTGGCCGCGCCGGCGCACGCACTGACGGAGTCGACGCCCGTCGTGACCGAGTCGACGGAGGTCGCGACCGAGTCGACGGTCATCGCGCCCGCATCGCCCGCCGCCGCGCCGGAGTCGAAGGCCGCCGCCGAGTTCCGCACCGGCGACGCCACCATCGATCTGCACCACATCATGCGCCTGCTGGTCGCCAGCCACGATCTGGAGGTGGCCGCCAGCGCCGCCGAATCCGGTGGGGGTGATATCGCGCAGTTGGCCGACGCCGCGCACCGGACCCGTTCGGCGGCCGTGGAATTGGTCGCCGCCTGGTACGGAGGGGCGGACCACATGCGAAATTTTGGCGAGGTCCTCTTACGAGCCGCGGCGGAAACACGGTAAAGCTCGTGGACGTCCCCGGCGAGTTACCCGGACCGTTATGGGATGAGGCGTCACTTCAGTATTCGTTCGAGAGGGCCTTGGATCACTGACTCGGGAGGCGCGATGAGCGGTATCGGTGCGGCGTCGAATGGTTTGACCGCCGATGCGGTGCGAGCGGATTTGGCGGCGCTCGCCGATCCGGCCGACGCGGTGCATCTGCAGCGCTTTTTCAAGACCGGGCCGGGCGAGTACGGCGAAGGGGATGTATTCATCGGCGTCCGGGTTCCGCAGACCCGGAAGGCGGTGAAACGGTTTGCCGGGATGCCGCTTTCGGAGATCGACGCACTGCTCGACAGTCCGGTGCACGAGCATCGGCTGGCGGCGCTGGTGATTCTGAATAGGGAGATGACGAAGGCGTCGCGCAAGCGCGGGGGCGATGCGGCGCGGCAGCGTGAGATTGTCGAGTTGTATCTGGCGGCGGTGCGCAGGGGCCGGGTGAACAACTGGGATCTGGTGGACGCCTCGGCGGAGTTCATTCTCGGTCCGTGGTTGCTGGAGCGTCCGCGCGATCTGCTCGGGAAATTCGCGGCGGGGGATTCGCTGTGGGAGCGGCGGGTGGCGTTGCTGACCACGTTCGCGTTCATCAAACAGGGGGATACCGCCACCACCGTGGAATTGTGTGAGCGCCTGCTCGACGACCGCCGTGATCTGATCCAGAAGGCGGTGGGCTGGATGCTGCGCGAGATCGGGAAGCGGGTGGATCCCGCGATTCTGAGCGGATTTCTGGACGCGCACGCGGCGGCGATGGGCCGCACGGCGTTGAGTTACGCGACCGAGCACCTCACCCTGGAGCAACGGGCGCACTACCGCGCCCAGCGGTGAACACCGCGGCGGTAGCCCACGCTGCCGGGTTGCTGTGACGCATCGCTCGAGGGATTTATCCTGACAGTTAACCCTGCGTTCAGTTTACGTTCATTTGTCGAGACCACTCTGTGATCAGTCGGCAATGGCCGATACCAGCTCGAAACGAGTTGGAGCACCCCACGCGGAGACCGCCGCCTTCGGCGAGAGCGTGAACGAACGGTGATAGCTGGGAAATCTCCCGAATCTCGTTCCGCCACCTTGCACATCACGATCCATGCAGTGCGTCGGCAGGGTCCCGAGGGACACCCGCCGTGGTCAGCGCTGCGATACCGAGATTCGCCATGCATAAATTCTTCGCTCAGCCCGTCCGAACCGTCACCAGCCTCGCCGCCGTCGCGCTCGCCGCCTCGGCCATCGCCGCCGGCACCGCCTCCGCCGACGTCAACGGCGTCCCGCCCGAGTTCCAGGGCACCGCCCAGCAGGTCCAGCAGCAGGCCACCGATCTCAACAACTCCCTGCCGGCGCCGCAGCAGGACCAGGTCCGCGCCGCGGTGCAGGGCCTGCCCGGCCCCCTCAACCAGTTGCTGCCCCCGGTCTTCGCCGACAATCTGGACGGCTGGATCCGCAATGCCATGCAGGTCATGAACCAGCGCGGCATTCCGGGCAGCTACGACGGCATCTTCCGCAACATCCAGCGTGAGTCCGGCGGAAACCCGCGCGCCATCAACCTCTACGACTCGAACGCCGCCGCGGGCATCCCGTCCAAGGGGCTGCTGCAGGTCATCGACCCGACGTTCCAGGCGTACCACGTCGACGGCACCTCGTGGGACATCTACGACCCGGTCGCGAACATCTCCGCCGCCTGCAACTACGCGGCGCACCGCTACGGCTCGATCGACAACGTCTTCTCGGCGTACTGAGCCCGGACCGCACAAACGACATCGGCCGCCGCGTGAAACAACGCGGCGGCCGAATCGTTTTCGGGGTTCGGGGCGAAGCCCTGAGAGTTCCGGGAGTCGGGTTGTCTCAGAACTGGATCTTCAGGCGGTCCGTCACCGGCCGGGCCTGGCAGCCCAGGATGTAGCCGTTGGCGATGTCCTCGGGGTCGAGGATCTCCGCGTTCTCCATCTCCACCTCGCCCTCCAGGACGGTGCAGGCGCAGGAGCCGCATTCGCCCTCGAGGCAGGAGTAGGGCACGTCCAGGCCCTTGGAGAGCATGATGTCGACCAGGGTCTGGCTGCGCGGCCAGGTCATCTCGTGGGTCTCGCCGTCGAGTTCGACCTCGACGCTGGCGGCGTCGGCGGCCTCCTCGGCGCTGATCTCGACCGGGGCGACATCGGCGAACGGGTCGCCGGAGAGCGAGTTGAAGACCTCGGCGTGGGTGCGGTTGCGCGGCACGCCGAGCTGGCCGAGGGCGTCGTGGACCCGGTCCATGAACGGCTTGGGGCCGCACATGAACGCCTCGTGGGCGGTGTAGGGCGAGACCAGGGCGGCGAAGGCGTCCGCGGTCGGCAGGCCCTGGAGGGCTTCGAGCCAGTGGATGACGACGACCCGCTGCGGGTTCTTGTCGGCGAGTTCGCGCAGTTCGCGGGCGAAGATGACCGACTCGTGGTCGCGGTTGGCGTAGACCACCACGATGCGGCCGTTGCCGCGGGCGAGCGCCGACTTGAGGATGGACATCACCGGGGTGATGCCGCTGCCGGCCGCGAACAGCAGCAGGTCCTCGTCGAGGTTCTTGGGGGTGAAGACGCCGGACGGCGGCAGCACCTCCATGGTGTCGCCGGCTTTCACGTTGTCGCACACCCAGTTCGACGCGTAGCCGTCGACGGTGCGCTTGATGGTCACCTTCGGCTTGTCGTCGGTGTGCGGCGAGCTGGCCAGCGAGTAGCAGCGGGCCACGGACCCGGTCAGGTCGCTCGGGATGCGCAGGGTCAGGAACTGGCCCGGCGTGTAGGCGAAGCGCTCGCTGAGTTCCTCGGGCACGTCGAAGACCAGCGAGCAGGAGTCGGCCGTCTCGTTGATGACCGCGGAGACCCGCAGCACGGCCGATCGCGAGCTGTGCGGTACGTCGACGGTGGTCATAGTGTCCTCTCGAACCCGGCAGTGATGGTCAGCCGGAGCAGTCTACCCAAACTAGAACGTGTTCTAGTTTGACTATACGTGGCTGTCGCGCTGCCGGACAAGCTGAGCTTCCAGACCGGCGATCAGCACGTCCATCGAGAAGTCGTAGGAGAACTTGCCGCGCAGATCCGCCATGTGTTTGGTGGCGCGCTCCACCGCCTCGGGCAGCACCCGGTCCAGCAGCGACGAGCGGTCGCGCGGGTTCACCTTGGAACGACCGAACAGATAGGTGTGGATGGTGGCGTAGGCGGAGAGCACATTGCGCTCGTCGAAACCGGCGTCGAAGAGGATTTCCATCACGGCCGCGATCAGGTCGAGCTGTTTGCCGAGCATCTGCTCGATCAGGACGTCGCCGAGACCCGGGTGCTTGCGCAATTTCTCGTCGATCTGGTCGATGAGATCCCGCAAACGCATTTGCCACGTGCCGAATTCGGGTGGCGGCTTGCGGACGCCGGTCAGCGCCGCGGTCGCCACCAAGTCGAGTAGCTCCCGCTTGTCGGCGACGTAGTAATAGGGGGCCATCGGTGAAACTCCGAGTTCGCGGGAGAGCCGTCGCATCGACAGCTTCTCCACGCCGTCCTGCCGGACCACCCGCAGGGCGGCCTCGACGATCTCGGATTCCGAGAGGGTGTTACCGCCCCCGCCTGTCTGCATGCGCCCGACTCCCATACCGCCTCGACCACCACGGGCACGGATTTCCGTCCCCTACCTGTTCAACTGCCGATTTTCCTTCCGCAGTGTAGAGCGCACCCGACTCTGCTGGTCGAGCTACGGTCCGATGTGCACCCAAGGTTCGCGGCCGTCCCGATTCTGGACTGACGGAGCGGGGGAGCGAAGCGGAGGAGCGGAGGAGGGAAGAATCGGGACCAGGGGCCGCGAACCCGCCCGGAGCGAAGCGGAGGGCAAAATTAACAGAGCCAGCGTGGCAATCATCATTGCCAGTGGTGTGCTGACTTAGCATTCGGGAATGCGCCATGATCGCCTTCCCGATGGTTTCGGGGTGCGAATCGATCCCAAGGTGCGCACTTATTCCGGTGGACGGCTACTGGTCGGCGGCACGCCGACGAGGTTGCTACGGCTCGCTCCGGAAGCTGCGGCCTTGATCGGTGACGGGTACCTCGAGGTGACCGACCCGGCGTCGGCGCGGGTTGCCAGACGTCTTCTCGATTCCGGTGTCGCGAACCCGCGTCCGCGGCTGTTGCCGTCGCTGGAGGACGTCACCGTGATCGTGCCGGTGCACAACAACGCTCCGGAGCTGTCGCGGCTGTTGTCGGCGCTGCGCGGCCACACGGTGATCGTGGTGGACGACGGTTCGGATCAGCCGGTGCGGATTCCGGAGGCGCGCAGCCGATGCCGGATCACCGTGCTGCGCCGCGATCGCCGGCACGGGGCGGCCGCGGCCCGTAATTTCGGATTGCGATCCGCGTCAACCGAATTCGTGGCCTTCCTGGATCCGGAGGTGGTGCCCCGGACCGGCTGGCTGGAGGTCATGCTGGGGCATTTCAGCGATCCCAAGGTGGCGCTGGTGGCCCCGCGCATCCTGGCCATGGATCCCGATTCCACGGTGCTGGCCCGCTACGAGCACACCCGCGGTTCGGTGCATCGCGGCCGCCGTGAGTCGGCGGTGCAGGCGCACGGCCCGGTGCCGTACGTGCCGAGTTCGGCGGTGCTGGTGCGCCGGCTGGCCGTGCTGGGCGAGGGCGGTTTCGACGAGTCCATGGGTGCGGGCGGCGATGTCGACCTGTGCTGGCGGCTGGATCGCGCGGGCTGGCGGCTGCGCTACGAGCCCGCGGCCCGGGTGGCGCACAGCAATCCGGTGTCGCTGCGAAAGTGGTTCGCCCACAAGGTCACCCATGGGACGGGTGTGGCCCCGCTGGCGCAGCGGCACAAGGGGATGGCCGCGCCGCTGTCGCTGCCGATCTGGACGGCGGTGTCGGCGGGCCTGCTGAGCACCGCGTCGGGCTGGGGCATCTTCGGCGGGGTGCTGACCCTGGGCGCGACGCTGGTCCGATTACGCCGGGTGTTCGCCGGGCTCGACAATCCGAACCGGGTGGCCGCCATCTATATGACGCGCGGTTTCGGCGGTGCGGTGTGGCGGCTGGCGTCGGCCATGTGCCGCCACTATTGGCCGGTGACGCTGCTGGGCATGCTGTGCTCGCGCCGGATCCGGCACATCGCGATCACCCTGGCCATGGCGGAGGGCTTGGCGGACTGGTTCACCCATCGGGAGCCGGGCAGCCTGGATCCGATCCGCTACGTGTTCTGCCGGCGGTTGGACGATGTGGCCTACGGGACGGGTGTGTGGTGGGGCGCGGCCCGCACCCGCAGTGCGGCGGCGCTGAAACCGACGCTCCCGTCCAGTTGATCAGCGGTAGTAGATCTCCAGTGTGGTGATGCGCCCGTCGGGGCCGAGACCGAAGACGTCGATCGCGTAGGTGCGGTTGCCGGGCTTGCCGAGCGGGCTGGTCGCCTCGAGCTGTGCGACTTCGACTGACGGGCCCGGGATTACCCGCGTGATCTCGGTCCGCGCCCGGCCCGCGAACACGACATCCCGATAGAACCCGGCGATTTCGTCGTGACCGGTGAAAACGCCTCGCGGATTGCGCAGTTCGGCCCCGGGCGCGAAGAGCTTCAGCAGCGCGGCCTCGTCGGCGGCGTTGACCGCCCGCACGTAATCCTCCGAGATGCTCATCTACTCCTCCTCCCCGCGCGCCCGCAGCCGGACCGGCATGTGCCGGACGCCGGTGTGCTTGTTGCTGCGCGTGTATTCGACGGCCCCGGTGAGTTCGGCGGTCTCGACCCGGTCGAGTAGCGCGTCGAACACCACCCGCATCTCCATGCGGGCCAGATTGGATCCGAGGCAGAAGTGCCCGCCGCGCCCGAAGGCGAGGTGCGGGTTGGGCCGCCGGGTGATGTCGAAGGTGTGCGGGTCGGCGAACACGGCTTCGTCCCGGTTCGCGGAGGTCCACCACAGGGTGACCTTGTCCCCGGCCTTGATTCGCTGTCCGCCGAGTTCGGCGTCGCGGGTGGCGGTGCGCCGGTTGTAGGAGGTGGAGGAGGCCCACCGCAGCATCTCGTCGACGGCCCCGTCCAGTTGGGACCGGTCCTCGCGCAGGCTGCGCCAGACCTCGGGTCGTTCGATGAGCGCCAGCATCCCGACGGCGATGGAGTTGCGGGTGGTCTCGCTGCCCGCCGCGATGAGCAGGCTGAACAGCATGGCCTGCTCCATATCGGTGAGCGGCTGCCCGTCGATGGTGGCGTGGGCGGCCAGGGAGAGCAGGTCGTCGGCGGGCGCGGCGGTCTTGGCGGCGAGCAGTTCCCGCCCGTAGGCCCGGGTTTCGGCGACGGCCCGCTGGGTGCGCGCGGTGGCCTCGCCGAGGTCGCGATCGTCGTAGTCCAGGGCGACGTTGGCCCAGCCGAAGAGCCGGTGCCGGTCCTCCTGCGGCACCCCGAGCAGTTGGGCGACGGCCTGCAGCGGCAGTTCGGCGGCGAGGTCGAGCAGAAAGTCGCACTCGCCCTTGGCCAGCGCCGCGTCGACCAGGTCGGCGGCGCGTTGCCGCAGGTCGTCCTCGATGAGTTTCAGGGTGCGCGGCGCGACGCTGGGCATGAGGAGTTTCCGCACGCCCGCGTGCCGGGGGTCGTCCATCATGTTGAGCAGGACTCCGACGGCCCAGTCCACGGGCAGGTCCTCGATGAGGGTGCCGCCGCCGCGCCGTTCTCCGCCGCTCTCGGAGGAGTAGGTGACCGAATCCCCGGCCACGGCAACGATGTCGGCGTACCGGCTGACCACCCAGAACCCTTCCCCGTCGGGGGTGTGTGGAGTGGGCGGGTGCCACCAGACCAGCGTGTCGGCCCGCAGCCGGTCGAAGACCGCGTGCGGGAAGCCGCGCGCGAACCGGTCGAGATCGGTCAGGTCGATGTCCTCCACCCCACCCACCCTCGCACAGTGCGCGAGCCGGGGCGGTACATTCGGTGAACCGTGTTAACCGAAAACCGGGCCGCCGCAAGGTTTTCGGGGCGGGGTGCGCGGTCGTGATCCGGTCAGCGGCGCCACCGCAACCTCGGCGGGGCCGCCGCGACGCGCGGATCACGCGCAGTGACTGAACACGGCGTGTTTAACAAGATGCTGCGTAGCTCACATTTCCGCGGGACACGGTTGCTGTGTGACCTGCCGGACAAACGTACAGCTTCCGCCTTGGGCTCTCAGGTCCGCCGGTACCCTTTGGGTGCGGAAAGAAAGGCAAATGGTCAGCAATCTTGCGGGTGGGGGAAACCCTAACCACGGCGCCGAACCGGGCAGTCAACTCGGTGCGCTCGAAACATATGCCGCCCAGGCTCACGGATATCTCAGCCTGGGTGGAGAACAGCTGGGGCAACTGCCCGGCTTGTTACGTCCCATGGTCCTGGAATCGTGGCTGCGCAGCGTGCGCGGCGGCGTGGACCCGATGGACGATGGGGACGGTCGCGGCCTGCGCGGCGCGGACCTCGAGCGCTATCGCGACGCGCATCCGATCGCCGCGGTGATGCCGCTGGTGGACAAGCTGTTGCTGCGGGACGCGACCAGTACCGGTTTGATCGTGGTGGTGGCCGACCAGTTCGGCCGCGTGCTCTCGGTGCACGGCAATGCCGACCGGGTGCAGCCGGCCGCCGAGGCGGGATTGCGCGAGGGCAACGACCTGAGCGAACGCCGGGTCGGCACCAACGCGGTGGGCCTGGTGGTGCGCACCGGCCGCGCGGCCTGGATCCACGGCCCCGAGCATTTCCTGCACCGCATGCACCAGATCACGGGAGCGGCTGCGCCGGTGCACGATCCGGACGGCCGCCTGGTGGGCGTGCTGATGATCGCCGGCGGCGTGCGGGTGGCGCGCCCGGAGATCCTGGCGCTGGTGAAGGCGGCGGCCACGGCCGCGGAGATGGATCTGCTGCTGGCCGCGGTGCGTTCGGGCCAGGACCGGCGTTCGCACGCCGACGCGCCCGCGCCGGAACGCCTGGGTCTGGAGGTGCTCGGGCTGGGGCAGCCGCAGCTGACCGTGGCGGGGGAGCGGGTCCCGTTGTCGCAGCGGCACGCCGAGATCCTGTTGCTGCTCGCCGAGCATTCCGAGGGGTTGTCGGCCGATCACCTGGCCCTGCTCCTCGATGACGCCGATCTGGACAACGCCACGATTCGCGCCGCCATGTCGCGGCTGCGCTCGGTGGTCGGTTCGAACGTCTTCGGCTCGCGCCCGTACCGGTTGCGGGTGCCGATCGCCACCGATGTGGAGGCGCTGCGCGCCGCCCTGGATTCCGGGGATGTGGACGCCGCCGTGCGGCTGTACGCGGGCCCGGTGTTGCCGCGCTCGACCGCTCCGGGAGTTATAGACATTCGCGATGAATTGCGGGTGCGCTTGAGAACGGCTGTATTACGTTCCGGCGACGCTTCGGTCTTGAGTCGGTGGACTGCGGGCGCCGAAGGGCGCGACGACGCGGCGGCGTGGGCGGCCTATCGGGCCACCGTGGATCGCGAGTCTCCGCTGTATGCGCAGATCGAGGCCAAGATCCGGGTGCTGGACCGGCGCTTGGGCGCCGATGCAACGCAGTTGCAACGTTTCGACTCCTAATCTCCACATCCGAAAGTGCGGTCGGTCACACCGCCGCCTTGTTATGTGGTCTGACCCACATTCATCGCGATCTTCGCGCCGGATCGGCTGCCAACTAGACGCTCGTCCAACTTTTTTTCAGGAAAAAGTTCCTTTTTATTGTGTAAACGCCTAGTGTTCGCATGCATGAACGGCATCCCTTGTGATGCAGGTGACAGTTGGAGGAGATCGGCAGTAGGACAGTCCGGACGCGATGACCCGGAGGCAATCGCGTCCCGGCCGGCGAGCCAGTAAGCCCGGCCGCTTCGAGCACTAGTTGGATCACGCGCGGATTCGCCGCGCATTCGTCGAAAAACCCAGGGCGATGCGATAACTCGCGGCCTGGTGCGCTCTCGTCAGCCGAGCGCACGCAGGTCTATTTCGTGATGCCCCGAAACCGTTGGTCGACATAGCAATTCGCCATGACAAGGGAGGCTCTGGTGCAGGGTACGGACTCGAGTGGTCTCGGACCGAGTGAAGTTCCGACGTCGACTGAATTGTCTACGCCGTTCCCGCTCGGACCCGCGCAGATCGGGCTGTGGTACGCCCAGCTGCTGGCTCCCGAAGTGCCCCTCAACCTGGTCCAGTACGTCGACATCGAGGGTGACTTCGACGTCGACCTGCTGCTGCGCGTGGCCGAGGACGGCGTCCCGATCTGGCGTTCCTCCCAGCTGCGTTTCACCGAGATCGACGGACAGCCCCACCAGTACATCGACCCGACCGCGGGCCACAACACCGAGCTGATGGACCTGCGCTCGGCGGCCGATCCCATCGCCGCCGCACACGAGTGGATGCAGGTCCAGATCCTCGAGCCGATCGACCTGCTCACCGGCAAGCTGTTCTCGCCCACCCTGATCCGGGTCGCCGACCAGCGCTGGTTCTGGTTCTTCGTCGGTCACCACATCGTGGGCGACGGCTACGCCGCCCTGAACACCATGCAGTGGACGGCCCGTCGCTACACCGCGCTGCAGCGCGGCCAGGAGCCGGAGACGGTGAAGGTCGGCACGCTGCGCGAGCTGGTCGAATCCGAACTGGCCTATCGCGAGAGCAGCCGCTTCCGCACCGATCGCGCCTACTGGCAGGAGCGCACCGCGGGCCTGGACGGCACCATGTCGCTCAAGGGCCGCGCCGCCCCGCCGCGCTCGGACAACCTGCGCCGCGGCGTGGTGCTGCCGGAGGACCTGGTCCGCCGCATGGAAGAGTGTGGCGCGCAGCATGATTCGGGTCTGGCGGGCGTGATCATCGCCGCCTTCGCGGCCTACATGGCCAAGCTGACCGGCCAGGACGAGGCCGTGCTGAGCCTGCCGGTCACCGCCCGCACCACCGCGGTCATGCGCCGCTCGACCGGCATGCTGTCCAACATCGTGCCGCTGCGGATGGCGGCCGGGCCGGACACCACCTGGCTGGAGCTGCTCACCGCGGCTCGCCTGGAGATCTCCGGCGCGCTGCGCCACCAGCGCTACCGGCACGAGGACATCCGCCGCGACGCGGCCGAACTGCAGGGCGCCCCGGCGTCGCGGGCGCTGTACGGCCCGATGGTCAACATCATGCTGTTCCACCCGCAGCTGGACTTCGGCGACATCCAGGGCCGGCTGAACCTGTTGTCCACCAGCCCGGTCGAGGACATGAGCCTCAACGCCTTCTACGGCGAGAACGACCGGGTGCGCCTGGACCTCGAGGTGAACCCGAACCTGTACACCGCCGACGAGATCGACCGCCACATCGAGCGTTTCGTGGCGTTCGTCGAGCGGCTGGTGGAGCTGGACCCGGCGGCCCCGCTGTCGGCGGTCGAGGTCATCACCGAGCGCGAGCGCGAGGTGGTGCTGCGCGAGTGGAACGACACCGCGTTCACCGTGGACCCCGAGGCGACGCTGGTGTCGATGTTCGAGGCGCAGGCCGCCCGGACGCCGCAGTCGCTCGCGGTGCGTTTCGGCGGAACCCCCGCCTGCGATCTCACATACGCCGAGTTCGCCGGACGGGTGAATCGGCTCGCCCGCTACCTGATCTCGCGCGGCATCGGCCCGGAGTCGCTGGTCGCGCTGCACCTGCGCCGTTCGCCGGAGCTACTGGTCGCGGTTTACGCGGTGCAGGCGGCCGGCGGCGCCTACGTGCCGCTGGACCCCGATCACCCGGCCGACCGGATCGCGCACATCCTGGACACCGCCGCGCCCGCGCTGGTGCTGACCACCGCCGCGGACCGTCCCGACACCGCCGCCGCCGTGCTGGACATCGCCGATCTGACCGAGGCCGCGCTGGCCGAGTTCTCGGCCGCCACGGTGACCGATGCGGACCGGCTGTCCCCGCTGCGTCCGGCGAACACCGCCTACGTCATCTTCACCTCGGGTTCCACCGGCCGCCCCAAGGGCGTGGCGGTGAGCCACCGCTCGATCGTCAACCGCATGGTCTGGATGCGCGAGACCTTCGCGCTGTCCGCCACGGACGTGATGCTGCAGAAGACGCCGATGACCTTCGACGTCTCGGTGCCGGAGCTGTTCTTCGCGCTGCAGATCGGCGCGACCCTGGTGCTGGCCCAGCCCGACGGCCACCGTGACCCGGCCTACCTGCGCGCGGTGATCGCCGAATTCGGCGTCACGGTGGTGCATTTCGTGCCGTCGATGATGGATCCGTTCGTGGCCGAGCTGGAGGCCGCCGCGGCCGCGGGTGAGCCGCCGCTGCGGATCCGGCAGCTGTTCGCCTCGGGCGAGGCGCTGCCGGGCCCCATCGCGCAGCGGCTGCGCGCCCTGACCGGCGCCCCGCTCCACAATCTCTATGGCCCCACCGAAGCTGCGGTCGAGGTCACCTCGCACGAGGTGACTGCCGCGGACACCACCGCCGTGCCGATCGGCGCGCCGGTGTTCAATACCCGGCTGTACGTGCTCGACGCACGCCTGCGGCCGGTCCCCATGGGGACTCCGGGTGAGCTGTATCTGTCGGGGGTTCAGCTCGCCCGGGGTTACATGGCGCGTCCGGGTCTGACGGCGGAGCGGTTCGTCGCCGACCCGTTCGCGGCCCCGGGTGAACTCATGTACCGCACCGGCGATCTGGTCTGCTGGACCGAGTCGGGTGAGATCGAGTACTTGGGTCGCACCGACTTCCAGGTCAAGGTGCGCGGCCTGCGCATCGAGCTGGGCGAGATCGAGACCGTGCTCGGCGATGTCGAGGGCGTGTCCCGCGCGGTGGTGATCGTGCGCGACGACCAGCTGGTCGCCTACGCGGTCGCGACCGACGAGGTGGACGCGATCAAGCTCAAGGCCGCCGCCGCGCGGGCGCTGCCCGCCTACATGGTGCCGAGCGCGTTCGTGTTGCTGGAGGCGTTGCCGGTCAACGCTTCCGGCAAGCTGGACCGGGCCGCGCTGCCGGATCCGGTCCGGGTCGCGGTGGTGCACGAGGCGCCGGTGACGGTGACCGAGCGGGCCGTGGCCGCCATGTTCGCCGAGGTGCTGGGCACCGACCAGGTCGGCCGCACCGACGACTTCTTCGCCCTGGGCGGCAACAGCCTGATCGCCACCCAGGTGGCGTCGCGGCTGAACGCCGAGCTGGGCTGCCACCTCACGGTGCGCGAGATGTTCTCCGCCACCGGCGTGGCCGAGCTGGCCGCGGTGATCGACGCCCAGTTCGTGGACGACGACGCCGAGTCCGGCAGTGCGGTCGCCCTGGTGCGCCGCGATCGTCCGGAGGCGCTGCCGCTGTCCCCGGCGCAGCAGCGCATCTGGTTCCTGAACCGTTTCGACACCGCGAGCGCCGGCTACAACATGCCGTTCGTGGTGCGCCTGCGCGGCGAGGCCGATCCGGAGGTCATGCGCGCCGCGCTGGTCGACGTGCTGGGCCGCCACGAGGTGCTGCGCACCGTGTTCCCGACCACCGCGGCGGGTTTCGCGACGCAGCAGGTGCTTCCGGTCGCGGCGGCGACCGAGCCGGTGGCGCAGGAGTCCTGTGACGCCGACGAACTGGACGCCCGCCTTCGGGCCTTCGCCGCCCAGGGTTTCGACCTGGAGCGCGAGATCCCGTTCCGTGCACGACTGTTCACCGTTACCGGCGCCGTCGCTGCCGATTGCGGACTGGGCGGTCCGGTCCTGGTCGACGCCGCGGACCTCGACGTCCCCGAGTACGCGATCGCGATCGTGCTGCACCACATCGCCGCCGACGGCCTCTCGCTGCCCATCCTGGCCCGCGATCTGATCACCGCCTACCTGGCCCGCACCGGCGGCCAGGCGCCCGCCTGGGAGCCGCTCGCGGTGCAGTACGCCGATTACACGCTGTGGCAGCGGGATCGGCTCGGCGCGGCCGACGACCCGGAGTCGCTGCTCTCGCGGCAGCTGGACTTCTGGCGCGGCACCCTGTCGGGCGCGCCGGACGTGCTGGAGCTCCCGGCCGACCGTCCCCGTCCCGCCATCGCCACCGGCCGCGGCGGCAAGCTCGACGTCGAGCTCACCGCGGAGTTGCACGCCGCCATTTCGGAAACGGCTCGGGCCGAGGGCATTTCGACCTTCATGCTGATGCACACCGCGCTGGCGGTGCTGCTGTCCCGCCTGTCCGGCGAATCGGACATCGTCATCGGCACCCCGGTCGGCGGCCGCGGCGCGCGCGAACTCGACGACCTGATCGGCATGTTCGTCAACACGCTGCCGCTGCGCACCGAGATCGACGGCGAGCTCAGCTTCCGCGACCTCGCGCACCGGGTCCGCGACATCGATCTCGCCGCGTTCGCGCACGCCGACGTCCCCTTCGAACAGCTCGTCGAGACCCTGAATCCGGTGCGCTCGGCGGCCCGGCATCCGCTGTTCCAGGTGGCCCTCTCGTTCACCGCCGCCGGAGACATCAGCCTCGAACTGCCCGGATTGCTTGCCACGACGAGTACCCTGGACACCGAGGTGACCAAATTCGACCTGTCGGTCGCGGTCACCGAAAGCTTCGCCGGTGCCGGTCCCGGGGAAGGTCCGGCACCGGCGGGGATCCACGCGGAGTTCGAATTCGCGGTGGATCTTTACGATCCCGCCACCATCGAGGTCTTCGCGCGCCGCTATGTGCGCCTGCTCGAGGCGATCACCGCCGATCCGGCCGTGATCGTGAACGCGCTGCCGCTGCTGTCCGAGGCCGAATACACCGATCTGACAACCCGTTCCGGCGGGGCGGTGGACGCGGTCCGCCTGCTGCCGGAGATCATGGCGGCGGCCGTGGCGTCGGCCCCGGACCGGATCGCCCTGATCGAGCGCGATGTCCAGTTCACCTACACCGAACTGGACGCCCTCTCGAATCGCTTGGCGCGCCTGCTGATCGAGCGCGGCCTGGGCCCGGAGCAGCTGGTGGCCGTGAGCCTGCCGCGGTCGATCGAGTACATCGTCGCCGTGTGGGCCATCGCCAAGACCGGCGCCGCCTGGGTGCCGGTGGACCCCGCCTTCCCGGCCGACCGCATCGAGTACATCGTGCGCGACGCGGGCGCGGTGCTCGGCCTGACCGTGGCGCCGGTGCGCGCCGCGCTGCCGGACACGCTGCCCTGGCTGCTGCTCGACGACGCCGAATTCACCGCTGCCCGCACGGCCTTCCCGGCCGAGCCCATCACCGACGCCGACCGGGTGCGCCCGCTGCGCGCCGCGAATGTCGTGTACTCCATCTACACCTCCGGCTCGACGGGTCTGCCCAAGGGCGTCGTGGTCACCCACACGGGCCTGGCGGGTCTGTCCGAGGCGCAGTACGAGCGCTTCAGCGGTTCCGCCGACGCGCGGGTGCTGCACGTGACCAGCTCCTCGTTCGACGTCTCGGTCGGCGAGCTGCTGCTGGCCCTGCGGTCGGCCGCCACCCTGGTGGTCGCCCCGACCGGCGCGCACATCGGCGACGAGCTGGCGGAAGTCATTCGGGCGCACGGGGTCACCCACGTCTTCATGACGCCCTCGGGCGCCAGCACCATCGATCCGGCCGACGTCCCCACCCTGCGCCACGTCGCGGTCGGCGGCGAGGCGCTGTCGCCGGAGATGGTGCGGCGCTGGGCCGAGGCCGGACGCGACATGATCAATGCCTACGGCCCCACCGAGGCCACCGTGGTCGTGAACATCACCGGCGCGCTGGCGGCGGGCGAGACCGTCACCATCGGCCACCTGGTGCCGGGTGCGCGCGAGTGGATCCTGGACCAGCGGCTGCGGCCGGTGCCGGTCGGCGCGATCGGCGAGCTGTACCTGGGCGGCCTGCCGGTCACCCGCGGCTACCGCAATCGCGCGGAGCTCACCGTGAGCCGGTTCGTGGCCTGCCCGTGGGCATCCGGTGAACGCATGTACCGCACCGGCGACCTGGTGCGCTGGACCGCGGACGGTCAGGTGGAGTACCTGGGCCGCAACGACTCCCAGGTGAAGCTGCGCGGCTTCCGCATCGAGCTCGGCGAGATCGAGGCCGCGCTGGCGGCGCTGCCGCAGGTACGCCGGGCCGTGGTGGTCCTGCACCACGACGCGTCGCGCGGCGATCAGCTGGTGGCCTACCTGGTGCCGGCCGCCGGCGGCGTGGAGGTCGCCGAGATCAGGACCGCGCTGGCGGAACGCCTGACCGCGTACATGATTCCCTCGGCCTTCATGGTGCTCGACGCCATGCCGATGACCGTCAACGGCAAGCTGGACTACCGCGCGCTGCCCGCCCCGGTCTTCGCGGCCCGCGAATTCCGTGCTCCCGCAACGCCGATCGAGCTGCTCGTTGCCGAGGTCTTCGCCGAGGTGCTGGGCCTGGCCCCGGTCGCCGACGCGACCCCGGTGGACGCGACTCTGGCGGCCGCCGCGGTGGCCGCGGCTCCGGCGTCGAACAACGCTCCGGTGCACCTGGATTCGGCCGTCGAGGCCGACGCGCCCGCCGCCGGTGTCGGCGCGGACGACGACTTCTTCGAGCTCGGCGGCAACTCGCTGATCGCCACCCAGGTGGTGGCCCGCCTCGGCGCGGCCCTGGACACCACCGTCCCGGTGCGCCTGCTGTTCGAGGCGTCCAGCGTCGCCGAGCTGGCGGCCCGGCTGGCCGATCTGGCCGGTACCGGCGGTCGCGCGCCGCTGGTGGCGGGGGAGCGGCCCGAGGTGGTGCCGCTGTCCTACGCGCAGCAGCGCATGTGGTTCCTGAACCGCTTCGACAACAGCTCGATCGCCGACAACCTGGTCGCGGCCATCCGCCTGGACGGCCCGCTGGACGCGGACGCGCTGGCCGCCGCGGTCACCGACGTGGTGGCGCGGCACGAGACGCTGCGCACCGTATACCCGGCCGTGGACGGCGTGGGCCGTCAGCTGGTGCTGCCGGTCGAGCGGTCCGGTGTCGCGCTGGCGGTGGAGCAGGTGGGCGCCGAGGATCTGGAGACCCGGATCTTCGAGCTGGCCGTGCTGCCGTTCGCGGTGGACGAGCAGGCTCCGGCCCGGCTCACCCTGCTGCGGGTGGCGCCCGAGACCCACGTGCTGGTGCTCGCCGTGCACCACATCGCCGCCGACGGCTGGTCCATCGCGCCGCTGACCCGGGATCTCATGCTGGCCTACGCGTCCCGCACCGCGGGCGCGGCCCCGGCGTGGACGCCGCTACCGGTCCAGTACGCCGACTACACGCTGTGGCAGCGTGACCTGCTCGGCGCCGAAGACGACCCGGAATCCCTGCTGGCGGACCAGGTTCGCTTCTGGCGCGCCGAATTGTCCGGTCAGCCCGACACTCTGGAGCTGCCCGGCGACCGGCCGCGCCCGGCCGTGGCGACCCGCCACGGCGCGCAGTACCGCTTCGCCGTCTCCTCCGAGCGGCACGCCCGCCTGCGCGAGCTGGCCGAGGGCGATCGCGCCACCCTGTTCATGGCGCTGCACGCGGCCTACGCCACGCTGCTGGCGAAACTGTCCGGCAGCGCGGACATCTCGATCGGCTCGGTGGTCGCCGGGCGCGGCGAGCAGGCGCTCGACGACCTGGTCGGCATGTTCGTCAACACCCTGGTGCTGCGTACCGAGGTGGCCCCGGACCGTTCGTTCCGGGAGCTGCTGGCCCAGGTGCGCGAGACCGACCTGCGCGCCTTCGCGCACGCGGACGTCCCGTTCGAGCGCCTGGTCGAGGTGCTCAGCCCGATGCGCTCGCAGGCCCGCCACCCGTTGTTCCAGGTGGCGCTGGATCTGCAGAACACCACGCAGACCAGCCTCGAGCTGAACGGCCTGACCGCCTCGCGGGTCGAGCTGGACCCGGGCATCGCCAAGTTCGATCTGCAGCTGTCGCTGGTCGAGGACCGCGCGGCGGGCGGGCTGGACGCCGTGTTCACCTACGCCACCGACATTTTCGACGAGGCCACCGTAGCGGCCTTCGCCCGTCGCCTGGACGTGGTGCTGGACGCGGTCACCGCCACCCCGGACCGCCCGGTCGGCGATATCGACCTGCTCACCGACGCCGAGCGCGCCCAGGTGCTGACCGGCTGGAACGACACCGCCCACGACATCCGCTCGGCGCTGCCGGTCGGCGCGTGGGGCGAGACCACCCCCGCGACCCTGGTCGCCCTGTTCGAGTCGCGTGCTCTGACCTGCCCGAACGCCCCGGCAGTCGAATTCGACGGGACGACTCTGTCCTACGGCGAGTTCTCCGGCCGCGTGCACCGCCTGGCCCGCAAGCTGGTCGAGTGCGGCGTCGGCCCGGAATCCCGGGTGGCGCTGGCGATCCGCCGCTCGCACGACCTGCTGGTCGGCATGTACGCGATCCTGGCCGCCGGCGGCGCGTACGTCCCGGTCGACCCGGATCAGCCCGAGCAGCGCACCGACTACGTGCTGGACGCGGCGGGCCCGGTGCTCGTGCTGACCACCGCCCGCGACGGTTTCACCACCGCGCGCGACCTGCCGGTGCTGGCCGTCGACACCCTCGATCTGGCCGGCTACGCCGCGACCCCGCTCACCGACGCCGATCGGCTCGCGCCGCTGCGGGAGTCGAACGCCTGCTACGTCATCTTCACCTCCGGTTCCACCGGCCGCCCCAAGGGCGTGGCGGTGTCGCACGCCGCCGTGGTGAACCGCCTGGTGTGGGGTCAGGACCGCTACCGGCTGACCGCCGACGATGTGGTGCTGCAGAAGACCCCCTTCACCTTCGACGTGTCGGTGTGGGAGTTCTTCTGGCCCTTGCAGATCGGCGCCAAGCTGGTCGTGGCCGCGCCCGACGGCCATCGTGACCCGAAGTACCTGGCCGAGTTGATCATTCGCGCGGGCATCACCCACGCGCACTTCGTGCCGTCCATGATGGCGGTCTTCGTGACCGAGCCGGCCGCGGCGAACTGCACCGGCCTGCGCCAGGTGTTCGCCTCCGGTGAGGGCCTGCCCGTCGGCACCGCCGCCAAGCTGCGCGAGCTGACCGGCGCGCGCCTGCACAACCTGTACGGCCCGACCGAGGCCGCGGTCGAGGTGACCCACCACGAGGTGATCGACACCGACACCGCGTTCGTGCCCATGGGCCGCCCGGTCTGGAACACCCAGACCTACGTGCTCGACGGCCGCCTGAACCCGGTCGCGCCGGGTGTCGCCGGTGAGCTCTACCTGGCGGGCGATCAGCTGGCCCGCGGCTACCTGGGCCGCCCGGACCTGTCCGCGGATCGCTTCGTGGCCAACCCCTTCGGGACTGGCGCGCGCATGTACCGCACCGGCGACCTGGTCACCTGGAACGCCGAGGGTGAGCTGATCTACCTGGGCCGCACCGACTTCCAGGTGAAGCTGCGCGGTCTGCGCATCGAGCTGGGCGAGATCGAGGCCGCGCTGCTGGCGCAGCCGGGTGTGAACCAGGCGGTCGTGCTGGTCCGTTCGGACCCGCACGCGGGCGATCAGCTGGCGGGCTACCTGCGGCGCGAGCCCGGCCACGCCATCGACCTGGACGCCGTCAAGGCGGCGCTGGGCGGCCTGTTGCCCGCGTACATGATTCCGGCCGCGTTCGTGGTGCTCGACGAGTTCCCGGTCAATGCCTCCGGCAAGCTGGATCGCGCGGCGCTGCCCGCCCCGGTCTTCGAGACCGCGGCCTACCGCGCGCCCGAGACCGTGGCCGAGGACGTCGTCGCCGGGGTCTTCGCGGACCTGCTCGGCGTCGACCGGATCGGCGCGAACGACGACTTCTTCGCGCTCGGCGGCAGCTCGCTGCTGGCCGCCCGCGTGGTCGCCCGGGTCGGCGCGGCGCTGGACGCCGAACTGTCGGTGCGCGACCTGTTCGACGCCCCGAGCGTCGCCGGTCTGGCCGCCGTCGCCGAATCCCGTTCGGGCAGCGGCACACTGGTGCCGCTGACCGCGCGCCCGCGCCCCGCGCTGGTGCCGCTGTCGGACGCGCAGCGCCGCATGTGGTTCCTCAACCGCTACCACGCCGACGCGACCGGGGTCGGCCCCGGCGCGGCGGCCGACAACATCCCCATGGTGCTGCGGGTGACCGGCCCGCTGGCCGCGGCCGCCCTGCACGCCGCGTTGCGGGATGTGGTGGCGCGCCACGAGACCCTGCGGACCGTCTACCCCGACGGGCCGGACGGTCCCGTGCAGCGGGTGCTGGCCGAGGGCGATGCCCGCCTGGTCACCGCCCCGATCACCGCGGACGAACTGACCGCCCGGGTGGCCGAGGTCGTCGCCCGCCCGTTCGACCTGACCACCGAAACCCCGGTGCGCGCGGCCGTTTTCAGCCTGTCGCCCACCGATCACGTGCTGGTGCTGGTGGTCCACCACATCAGCTCGGACGGTTTCTCGATGGGCCCGCTGGCCGCGGACTTCATGACCGCGTACCAGGCTCACCGCGCCGGTGTGACGCCCGCCTGGGCCCCGCTGCCGGTGCAGTACGCCGACTACACCCTGTGGCAGGCCGAGCGTCGCGGTGACGAGACCGATCCGGACTCGCTCGCGCACCGGCAGCTGGCGTTCTGGCAGCAGCGCCTGTCCGGGCTGCCCGAGCAGCTGGAGCTGCCCGCGGACCGCCCGCGTCCGGCGGTGGCCTCGCTGCGCGGTGGCACCCACCGCATGAGCGTGGACGCCGAATTGCACGGCGGCCTGGTCGATCTGGCGCGCGCCCACGACACGACGCTCTTCAGCACCGTGCACGCGGCGCTGGCCGTGTTGCTGGCCCGGATCTCGGGCAGCACCGACATCGCGATCGGCACCCCGGTCGCGGGCCGCGGCGAGCAGCAGCTCGACGCCTTGGTCGGCATGTTCGTCAACACCCTGGTGCTGCGCAGCGAGATCGACCCGCGCGCCGGCTTCGACACCGTGCTGAACGCGGTGCGCGCCGACGACATCGCGGCCCTCTCGCACGCCGAGGTGCCGTTCGAGCGCCTGGTCGAGGTGCTGTCCCCGGCCCGCTCGCAGGCCCGCCACCCGCTGTTCCAGGTGGCGCTGACCTTCCACAACTACGCGCTGCCCGCGGTGGAACTGCCGTACCTGACGGTGCGCCCGGAGGCCCTGGACGCCGGGGTGTCGAAGTTCGATCTCCAGTTCACGGTGCTCGAGCAGCACGGCCCGGACGGCCGCCCGAACGGCATGGACATCGAGATCAGCTACGCCAGTGAGCTGTTCGACGCCGACACCATCGCCGCCCTCGCCGGTCGCTTCGACCGGGTGCTGGCGTCGGTGGCCGCCGACGACACCGTGGTGGTCGGCGACATCCCGCTGCTGACCATCGAGGAGAGTGCCCGCGTCCTCCACGAGTGGGCCGGCACCGGACCCGACATCGCCGAATTCACCACGCTGGCGGACCGTTTCGCCACCGCGGCGGCCATCGACCCGGCCGCCCCGGCGGTGCGCTCCGGCGACGTCACCCTCTCCTACGCCGAGCTCGACGCCCGCTCCAACCGCCTGGCCCGCTGCCTGATCGCGGCCGGCGTCGGACCGGAATCCCTGGTGGCCGTGGCCCTGCCGCGCACCGAGGAGCTGGCGGTGGCGCTGCTGGCCGTGGTCAAGGCGGGCGGCGGCTACCTGCCGATCGACCCCAACTACCCGGCCGACCGCATCGAGTATGTGATCGACGACGCCCGCCCGGTGTGCGCGATCAGCAGCGGCGCGGCCCAGCTGCCCGCCGGCTGGTTCGGCGGCCCGGTGGTCTGCCTCGACACCATCGACCTGGACGGCTACGACGCCGCCCCGGTCACCGACCGCGACCGGCGCGCCCCGCTGCGCCCGGCCGACACCGCCTACGTCATCTACACCTCGGGCTCCACCGGCCGCCCCAAGGGCGTGGTGATCCCGCACCGCAATGTGATCCGGCTGTTCGACAATGCCCAGGGCCACTACGGTTTCGGGCCCGCCGACGTGTGGACCATGTTCCACTCCTACGCCTTCGACTTCTCGGTGTGGGAGCTGTGGGGCGCGCTGCTGTACGGCGGCAGCGTCGTGGTGGTCGACTACTTCACCTCGCGATCGCCGCAGCAGTTCCGCGAACTGCTGTCCACCGCGGGCGTGACCGTGCTCAACCAGACCCCGTCGGCCTTCTACCAGCTGATCACCGCCGACGCCGAGAGCGACTCCGAGCTCGCGCTGCGCTACGTGATCTTCGGCGGCGAAGCGCTGGAGCCGCAGCGGCTCTCGGGCTGGTTCGCCCGGCACCCGCAGGGCCCGGCCCTGATCAACATGTACGGCATCACCGAGACCACGGTGCACGTGTCCTACCGCCCGATCACCCCGGACACCGGTTCGGCCAGCGTGATCGGCGGCGCGCTGCCGGGTCTGACCGTGCGCGTGCTGGATTCGCGGCTGCGCCCGGTCCCGGTCGGCGTCCCCGGCGAGATCTACGTCTCCGGCGGTCAGCTGGCGCGCGGCTACCTGAACCGCCCCGCGCTCACCTCGGGCCGCTTCGTGGCCGATCCGTACGGCGCTCCCGGCGAATCCGCCTACCGCACCGGCGATCTGGCGCGCTGGACCGCCACCGGCGACCTCGAGTACCTGGGCCGCATCGACCAGCAGGTGAACCTGCACGGCTTCCGCGTGGAGCTGGGCGAGATCGAGGCGGCGCTACTGCTGGATCCGGCGGTGCGCGAGGCCGCGGCCATCGTGCGCCACGACGAGGCCGCCGAGGTTTCCCGCATCATCGGCTACGTGGTGCCCGCGTCCGGTTCCGTGGTGTCCACCACCGACCTGCGCACCGCCCTCGCCCGGGAACTGCCCGAGCACATGGTCCCCGCCGCCGTGGTGGTCGTGGACCGGATCCCGTTGACCGTCAACGGCAAACTGGATCGCGCGGCGCTGCCCGCGCCGGTCTTCGAGGGCACCGAGTACCGCCAGCCCGCCACCGTGGCCGAGGAACTCATCGCCAATGTGTACGCGGACCTGCTGGGCATCGAGCGGGTCGGCGCGGACGACGACTTCTTCGCCCTGGGCGGCAGCTCGCTGCTCGCGGCCAAGGCGGTCGCCCGCATCGGCGCGCTGTTCGACACCACCGTCGGCGTGCGCGCGCTGTTCGAGGCCCCGACCGTGGCGGCGCTGGCCGCGCGGGTGCAGGCCGAGGCCGACGGCCCGAAGCGGCCGGTGCTGGCCGCGGGCGCGCGTCCCGAGCACCTGCCGCTCTCGCCCGCCCAGCAGCGCATGTGGTTCCTGAACCGCTTCGACCGCTCGTCGACGGCCTACAACATCCCGGTGGCGCTGCGCCTGACCGGCGAGCTGGACGCCCCGGCGCTGGAGGCCGCGTTCGCGGCAGTGATCGAACGCCACGAGACCCTGCGCACCGTCTACCCGGAGCTGGCCGCGGGCCCCGCGCAGGTGATCCTGCCCGCCGCGGAGGTGATCTCGGAGCTCAAGCCCGTCGACCTCACCGAGGCCGAACTGGTCGGCAAGGTCACCGAATTCGCCACGACCACCTTCGACGTGACGGTGGACGTGCCGGTGCGGGTGCTGCTGCTGCGCATCGTGGACGCCGACGGCGTGCCGACCGGTGATCACGTGCTCGCCGGTGTGCTGCACCACATCTCGGCCGACGGCTCCTCGGTGGTGCCGTTCGTGCGCGACCTGATGATCGCCTACAACGCCTGCCTGGGCGGCGCCAAGCCGTCCTGGACGCCGCTGGTCGTGCAGTACGCCGACTACGCGCTGTGGCAGCGCGCGCTGCTGGGCTCGGAGGACGATCCGGAGTCGGTGGCCGCGGGCCAGCTCGCCTACTGGCGCGAGACCCTGGCCGGGCTGCCCGACCAGCTGGACCTGCCCGTCGACCACCCGCGTCCGGCGCGACAGAGCCTGCGCGGCAGCTACATCCGGCTCCCGCTGGACGCCGAGCTGCACGCCGGCCTGACCGAACTGGGCCGCCGCCACGGCGCGACCCTGTTCATGGTGGTGCACGCGGCCTGGGCCGCCCTGCTGTCGCGGCTGTCGGGCACCTCCGACATCGCGGTCGGCACCCCGATCGCGGGCCGCGGCGACGCCGCCCTCGACGACGTGATCGGCATGTTCGTCAACACCCTGGTGCTGCGCACCGGAACCGATGGCGCCGAGCCGTTCACCGATCTGCTGGCCCGGGTCCGCACCGGCGACATCGCCGCCTTCGGCAATGCCGACGTGCCGTTCGAGCGCCTGGTGGAGGTGCTGAACCCGGCCCGCTCCACCGCCCGGCACCCGCTGGTCCAGGTGGGCCTGTCCTTCCAGAACCACGAGCGCGCCAACCTCGAGCTGCCCGGCCTGACCGTGTCGGAGGTCGAATTCGACACCCACGTCGCGCAATTCGATCTGCACCTGTTCGCGGTGGACCACTACGCCGAGTCCGGCGCGCCCGCCGGTCTGGAGCTGACCCTCGGCTACGCCCACGACCTGTTCACCGAGGCCACCGCGCAGCGCTTCACCGCCGCGCTGGCCCGGCTGCTGGAAACCGTGGTGGCGCAGCCGGAGACGGCCATCGGCGATGTCGATCTGCTGGGCGCGGGCCTGCGTCAGCGCATCCTGCACGACTGGAACGCCACCGCGCGCCAGCTGGCCCCGGCCACCCTGGCCGACCTGGTGGACGAGCAGGCGGCCGTCGCCCCCGGCGCGGTCGCGCTGCTGGACGACGCCGGAACCTCGCTCACCTACGGCGAATTCGACGCCCGGGTGAACCGCCTGGCGCGTCGCCTGATCGCCGCTGGCGTCGGCCCGGAGACCGGCGTGGTGCTGGCCATGCGCCGCGGCATCGACCTGGTGGTCGCCATGTACGCGGTGGTGAAGGCGGGCGGCGCGTACGTGCCGATCGACCCCGACCACCCGGCCGACCGTATCGCCTACATCGTCGAGACCGCCGCTCCCGCGGTGGTTCTCACCACCTCGGCGGACGGCGTGCCGTTCACCACCGCGGCGCCGGTGCTCGAGGTGGACCGGCTCGACCTGTCCGCGCTGTCCGCCGCCCCGGTCACCGACGCCGAGCGGGTGCGCCCGCTGCGCGAGCAGCACCCGGCCTACGTCATCTTCACCTCCGGCTCGACCGGCCTGCCCAAGGGCGTCGCGGTGCCGCACGCGGCCATCGTCAACCAGTTGCGCTGGCTGCGGACCACATTCGAGCTGGGCGCGGGCGACCGCGCGTTGTTGAAGACGCCCGCCACCTTCGACCTGTCGGTGTGGGAGTTCTGGTCCACCCTGACCACCGGCGGCAGCCTGCTGGTCTCGGCCGCGGGCGAGGAGCGCGATCCGGACCGCCTGCGCGCCCTGATCGAGGGCCACGGCGTCACCGTCCTGCACCCGGTGCCCTCCCTGCTGGGCATGCTGCTGGCCGGCGGCCCGCTGCCCGAATCGGTGCGCGCGGTACTGGCCATCGGTGAGGCGCTGCCCGCCGCCACGGCCGCCGAGTTCCTCGACAACCACGCCGAGAACGGTTCCGGCGCACGGCTGTTCAACCTGTACGGACCGACCGAGGCGGCCGTCTCGATCACCGCCTTCGAGGTGACCGAGCGGCACCGGCAGGCCGTGCCGATCGGCTCGCCCGCCTGGAACAGCCGCGCGTACGTGCTCGACGCCCGGCTCTCGCCGGTCCCGGTCGGCGTGCCCGGCGAGCTGTACCTGTCGGGTGCGCAGCTGGCCCGCGGCTACTTCGGCCGCCCGGCCCTGACCGCCGACCGCTTCGTGGCCGACCCGTTCGCGGGCGGCCGCATGTACCGCACCGGCGACATCGTCCGCTGGCGTGAGGACGGGGCGCTCGAGTACATCGATCGCGCCGACTTCCAGGTCAAGATCGGCGGTTTCCGGATCGAGCTCGGTGAGGTGGAGACCGCGCTGCGTCGCCAGCCCGGCGTCACCGCCGCGGTCGCCGTCGCCCGCACCGCGGGTGACGCGGGGTCGCGCCTGGTCGCCTACGCCGCGGTGCCCGGCACCGCCGACGACAACCGCGACGAGGTGTCGGCCGCGCTGCGCGCCGCCCTGGGCGCGGAGCTGCCGAAGTACATGGTCCCGGCCGCGCTCATGGTCCTGGACGCCCTGCCGCTGAACGCCAATGGCAAGGTGGACCGGGCCCAGCTGCCGGAGCCGGTCTTCGCGGTCGCGGCCTACCGCGAGCCGACCACGGCCGTCGAGCAGGCGGTCGCGGCGGGCTTCGCCGAGGTGATCGGCGCGGCCGAGGACGTCCTCATCGGCCTGGACACCGACTTCTTCGCCCTCGGCGGCAACTCGCTGATGGCGACCCGCCTGGCCGCCCGGCTCGGCGCGGATCTCGGTGTGCGGGTGCCGGTCTCGGCCCTGTTCGAGGCGCCGACCGTGGACGGCCTGGCGACCTGGATCGCCACCGCCGACCACGCCGACGCGCTGCCGCCGCTGGTGCGCCGCACCGACGCGGGCCCGGCCCCGCTGTCGCTGGCGCAGCAGCGGATGTGGGTGCTCAACCGCCTGCAGCCGGAGTCGGGCGCCTACAACGTGCCGACCGCCATCCGGCTCACCGGCCACCTCGACCGGGCCGCGCTGACGGCGGCCCTGCGGGATGTGCTGGAGCGCCACGAGATCCTGCGCACCCGCTACCCCGAGGTGGCCGGCGAGGCCGTGCAGGTGGTGCTCGAGGTCGGCGAGCTCGACGGCGAGCTGACCCCGGTTCCGGTGTCGGAGAACGACCTCCAGGCCGCGCTGGTCGAGGTGGCCGCGGCGGGCTTCGATGTGACCGTGGCCCCGCCGGTGCGGGTCGTGCTGTTCGAACTGGCTCCGGACGAGCACGTCCTCATGGTGGTGCTGCACCACATCAGCGCCGACGGCTACTCGGTGCTGCCCATGACCCGGGACCTGGTGCTGGCGTACACCTCCCGTACGTCCGGCGCCGCTCCCGCCTGGACCCCGCTCGAGGTCCAGTACGGCGATTACGCCGCCTGGCAGCGCACTGTGCTCGGCTCCGACGCCGATCCGCAGAGCCTGCTCTCGCGCCAGCTGGCCTTCTGGGTGGACGAACTGTCCTCCGCCCCGGACCAGCTGGAGCTGCCCACCGACCGGCCCCGGCCGACGCGGCGGGAAATGCTGGGCAAGACGATCGATTTCGCGGTGGACTCCGACACCGTCGAACGACTGTCGACCCTGGCCCGCGCGCACGGCGCCACCCTGTTCGGGGTCGTGCACGCCGCCTTCACCGTGTTGCTGGCCAAACTGTCCGGCCAGCGCGACATCTCGATCGGCGTTCCCGTCGCCGGTCGCGGTGAGCGGGCACTGGACGACCTGATCGGCATGTTCGTCAATACCGTGGTGCTGCGCACCGAGGTGGACGGCAAGCTGACCTTCACCGACCTGCTGAAGCAGGTGCGCGATCGCGATCTGGCCGCGTTCGACCACGGTGACGTCCCGTTCGAGCGGGTGGTGGAGGCCGTGCTGGCCGCCACCGGCCGGGGCCGTTCGGCCTCGGTGAACCCGTTGTTCCAGGTGGCCTTCGCCTTCCAGAACATGGCGCCGGTGTCGGTCGAACTGCCCGGGCTGACCGTGGCGGCGCTCGAGCCCGAGCTGATCGAGGCCAAGTTCGACCTCCAGCTCACCGGCATCGAGCAGCACGACGCGGCCGGGAAGGTGACCGGCCTGGACATGCGATTCGGGTACGCGACAGACATTTTCGAGGCCGACTCCGTGCGTCTGCTGGCTCAGCGCCTGCGGTCGGTCCTCGACACCGTCGTCGCGAACCCGGACGTGTCCTTGCGCGCCATCGACATCCGGACCGAGGCGGAGCGCAACCGCCGCCCCGGCACCGGCGCGCCGAAGGCCGAATCGGTCGCGCCGCAGCAGAATTCCTCCACCTCTGCCGCGGCCGACCTGCCCACCCTGATCGCCGCCGCTGCGGCCGCCGCTCCCGCGTCGGTCGCCGTCACGCACGGCGAGCACACGGTGACGTACCGGGATCTCGCCGAGAAGATCGCCGTCACCGCCCGCGCCATGGGCGCCGCCGCGAAGCCGGAGGCGCTGGTCAACGTGGCACTCGCCGGGCTGGTGCCCGGCATTCTGGCCGCCCTCGGCGCGGCCGGACTCCGTCAGGTCCTGAGCACGCTCACCGCGGACGCGCAGGCCCTGGTCCTCAGCACGGAAAGCACGTCGGAAGGAAGCCTCTGATGCACTACGCAGAGTCGATCGCCACCAACCGGACCGGACGGGTCACGGCCTTGCGCCGGGCCTACGGCGTGGGCGACCTACCATGTCTGATTGCCGTCGTGGCGGAGCTGGACGCCGACCGCGTCGCGCTGCGCTACGCGGGCGACACCGTCGCCTACGGTGTCCTGGCCGCCGAGATCGCCATGCTGAGCGAGGCCATGGGCGGCGCGCTCGAGCCCGAGGCGCTGATCCAGGTGGTGGTCTCCGGCCAGCTGCCCGGCCTCATGGACGGTGAGGCCGGCGGCCTGACCGCGGCGCTCGAGGCCCTGGTCGACGACGCCGTGCTCGCGGCGTCCGATGTCCTGGACCCCAAGCTGGCCCCGGTCGAGACGCTCAGCACCCAGTTCCGGGCGCAGGTCCAGCGCACCCCGGACGCCATCGCCGTGGACTACGAGGGCGAGACCCTCACCTACGCCGAATTCGCCACGCGCGTCACCGTTCTCGCGCGCCACCTGCGCACCCTGGGCGTCGGCCCGGACGTGCTGGTGGGCCTCGCGGTGCGCCGCTCCTTCGAACTGCTGGTCGGCATGTTCGCCATCCTGGAGGCGGGCGGCGCGTACGTGCCGATCGATCCGGACCACCCGGCCGAGCGCACCTCCTACGTGCTCGAGGTGGCCCAGCCCGCGGTGGTGCTCACCACCACCGCCGATCACCCGCCGTTCGAGATCGCCGCGCCGGTGCTGCGCATCGACGAATTCGAGGACAACGCACGGGAACTGGGCATCAACGGCGACCGGCTGCTGTCCCCGGCCGACGACCCGGAGCTACCGCAGCCGGGCCCGGACAACCTGGCCTACGTCATCTTCACCTCCGGCTCCACCGGCCGCCCCAAGGGTGTGGCCATTCCGCACCGCGCGGTGATCGCCTTCCTGCGCTGGCAGCAGCGGCAGTTCCGGCTCACCGACCAGGACGCGCTGCTGTTCAAGACCTCCACCACCTTCGACGCCTCGGTGTGGGAGATCTTCTGGCCGCTGACCACCGGCGCGCGGATCGCGATGACCCGCCCCGACGGTCACCTGGACCCGGCCTACCTGGTGCGGGTGATCCGCGAATCCCGGGTCACCACCGCGTTCTTCGTGACCTCCATGCTGGCCGCGCTGGTGGGCGAGGTGATGCGCAGCGGCGAGGAGATGCCCGACTCGCTGCGCTACCTGCTCACCGGTGGCGAGACCGTCCCCGTCGGAACCGCCGCTGACTTCCGCAGCGTCAGTGGCGCGACCCTCTTCGACGTGTACGGCCCGACCGAGTCCACCGTGCTGGCCACCTCGCACGAGGTCACCGCCGCCGACGTCGACTCCATCCCGATCGGCAGCCCCGGCGACGACGTGGAAGTGCTGGTCCTGGACGAGGATCTGCGTCCCGTGCCGGTCGGCGTGGTCGGCGAGCTCTACATCGCCGGCCCGCAGTTGGCCCGCGGCTACGCCGGTCGCTCCGGCCTGACCGCCGAGCGTTTCGTGGCCAACCCCGAAGGCCCCTCCGGCGATCGCATGTACCGCACCGGCGACCTGGTGCGCTGGGTGTCCAACCCCGACAACGGCCCCGACGAGCTGGAATACGTGGGCCGCAGCGACTTCCAGGTGAAGATGCGCGGTCTGCGCATCGAGCTCGGCGAGGTCGAGACCGCGCTGCGCCGCGACGCCGCCGTCGCGCAGGCGGCGGTGCTCATGCACACCCGCGCCGACGGCGAGCAGAACCTGGTCGGCTATGTGGTGGCCGCCGACGGACACGAGATCGACAGTGCCACCGTGCTTTCCACCGTGCGCACCCACGTGCCCGAGTACATGGTGCCGTCGCTGCTGGTGCCGATGGATCGGCTGCCGCTCAATGTGAACGGCAAGGTGGACCGCCGGGCGCTGCCCGAACCGGACTTCGCCGACGCCGTCACCGCCTACCGCGCGCCGGAGACCGCCGCCGAGGAGGCGGTCGCGGCCATCTTCGCCGACCTGCTCGACCTCGAGGTGGTCGGCGCGGACGACGACTTCTTCACCATCGGCGGCAACTCGCTGATCGCCACCCGCGCCATCGCCCGCATCCGCGAGACCCTCGGCGTCACCGTGGACGTGCGCGACTTCTTCGAGCGGCCCACGGTGTCCGCGCTGGCCGCGCTGGGCGACAACGCGGGCCCGGCCCGGCCGCCGCTGACCGCGGGCCCGCGCCCGGACCACATCCCGCTCTCGCCCGCCCAGCAGCGCATGTGGTTCCTCAACCACTACGCGCGCAGCGAATACGATCCGGCCGCCGACGAATTCGATCCGGCCGCGGTGGACAACATGCCGTTCGCGCTGCGGCTGCGCGGCGACCTCGACACCGCGGCGCTGGCGGCCGCCTTCGCCGACGTGGTGGAGCGCCACGAGTCGCTGCGCACCTACTACCCGGCCGCCGAGCAGGGCCCGGCCCAGATGGTGCTGCCCGCCGCCGCGGTCGACCTGACCCCGCGCGACGTGCCCGAGGACCAGCTGGTCGGCACCGTACTGGGCTTGGCCGCACAGGGTTTCGATGTCACCGCCGAGGTGCCGCTGCGGGCCCGGCTGCTGCGCTCGGGCCCCGGCGACCACACCCTGGTCGTGGTGGCCCACCACATCGCCGCCGACGGCGCCTCCATCGGCCCGCTGGTGCGCGACCTGGTGATGGCCTACGTGGCCCGCCAGGCCGGGCAGCGCCCGCAGTTCGCGCCGCTGGCCGTGCAGTACGCCGACTACGCGCTGTGGCAGCGCGCCTGGATGGGCGACGAGTCCGACCCGGACTCGGTGTCCGCCCGCCAGATCTCCTTCTGGACGGACGAACTCGCCGAACTGCCCGCCCAGCTGGACCTGCCCGCCGACCGCCCGCGGCCCGCCGCCTCCAGCGGTCGCGGCGCGACCTTCGAGACCGTGCTGGACGCCGACCTGCGGGCCGCGGTGGACAAGCTGGCCGCCGCGCACCGCGCCACCCCGTTCATGGTGCTGCACGCCGCGCTGGCCGCCGTGCTGGCCCGGCTGTCCGGCACCACCGACATCGCCATCGGCACCCCGGTGGCCGGACGCGGCGATCAGGCCCTCGACGACCTGGTCGGCATGTTCGTCAACACCCTGGTGCTGCGCACCGAGGTCCGGAACGCGGACTCCTTCGGCGACCTCATCGCCCATGTGCGTGACCGCGATCTGCGCGCCTTCGCCCACCGCGACGTGCCGTTCGAGCGCCTGGTCGAGGTGCTCAACCCGCCGCGCGCCCGCAACCGCCACCCGCTGTTCCAGGTGGCCCTGTTCATGCAGAACCTGGGCGAGCTGACCGCCGGGCTGCCCGGCCTCACGGCCGAGGAACTGGACTTCGATCCGGGCATCGCCAAGTTCGACCTGCAGCTCACCGTGAACACCGCCGGTGACGGCTACCGGGTCGAATACACCTACGCCACCGACCTTTTCGACGACCACACGGTGCGCGAGCTGGCCGCCAAGTTCACCCGCCTGCTGGCCGCCGCCACCGCGGACGCCACCGTCGCCGTCGGCGATATCGAACTGCTCGACGCCGGCGAGTACGACTATGTCACCTCCAGCTGGAACGCCACCGGCGCCCGCGTCCCGGATCTGTTCCTGCACCAGGGTTTCGACTCGCAGGTCGCGCGCACGCCGAAGAACCGCGCGCTGGTCTTCGGCGACACCGAGCTGACCTACACCGAGTTCTCCGAGCGGGCCAACCGCCTGGCGCGGCACCTCATCGCCGCCGGTGTCGGCCCGGAATCGCTGGTCGTGCTGGCTATGGCGCGCTCGGTGGAACTGGTCGTGGCCATGTACGCCGTGCTGCGCGCGGGCGGCGCCTACGTGCCGGTCGACCCCGCGCACCCGGCCGAGCGGATCGGCCACATCCTGGCCACCGCGGGCCCGCACTCGGTGCTCACCACCCGCCGGGACGGTTTCACGCTGCCCGAGACCATCGACGTGCCCCTGCACCACCTCGACGAACTGAACCTCGAGGACTACTCCGCCGCCAAGATCGGCGACAAGGAGCGGCACGGGGTCCTGCACCCCGACCACCCGGCCTACGTGCTGTTCACCTCCGGATCCACCGGCAAGCCCAAGGGCGTCGCGGTCACCCACCGCGCCATCGCCAACCAGCTGGCCTGGATGCAGGCCGAGTACGGCGTCCGCGCCCAGGACGTCTACCTGCAGAAGACCGCCACCACCTTCGACGTCTCGCTGTGGGGCTACTTCCTGCCGCTGCGCGCGGGCGCGACCCTGGTGGTCGCCACCCCCGACGGCCACCGCGACCCGCGCTACATCGCGGAAACCATTGCCCGGCACCAGGTCACACTGACCGACTTCGTGCCGTCCATGCTGTCGGTGTTCGCCGCGCACGCCGAGGCGGGCGAACTCGACTCGCTGCGCGACATCTTCGTCATCGGCGAGGCGCTGCCGCCCGAGACCGTGACCGCCTTCTGGGCGGTCAGCGACGCCGGCGTGCACAACCTGTACGGCCCCACCGAGGCCGCGGTGTCCATCACCTTCCGGGAGGCGCACCGCTCCGACACCCTCGCCGTCCCGATCGGCGAGCCGGAGTGGAACTCCCAGGTGTTCGTGCTGGATTCGCGCCTGCACCCGGTCGCCATCGGCGTGCCCGGCGAGCTGTACCTGGCGGGCGCCCAGCTGGCCCGCGGCTACCACAGCCGCTTCGACCTGACCTCGGATCGCTTCGTGGCCAACCCCTTCGGCCCGAGTGGGCAGGGGGGTGACGGGTCGCGGATGTACCGCACGGGCGACCTGGTGAAGTGGACCGAGGACGGCGAGCTGGTCTACCTCGAGCGCCTCGACTTCCAGATCAAGTTCCGCGGCCAGCGCATCGAACTGGCCGAGATCGAGAGCGCCCTGCTGCTGGCGCCCGAGGTGGCTCAGGCCGCGGTGCGTCTGGTCGGCGCCGACTCCGGCGACTTCCTGGCCGGATACGTGGTGCCCGCCCCCGGTGTCGAGCTGGACCCGGAGACCCTGCGCGAGGGCCTGACCCGGGTGCTACCGCCCTACATGGTGCCCACCGCCCTGATGGCGCTGACCGAACTGCCGCTCAACTCCAGCGGCAAGCTGGACCGCAAGGCGCTGCCCGTTCCGCAGTTGCGCGCCAGAGCCTTCCGTGAGCCGATCGACCCGGCCCAGCGCCTGGTGGCGGCCGTGTTCGCCGAGGTGCTGAACGCCGAGCGCGCCGGTCTCGACGACGACTTCTTCGCCCTGGGCGGCAGCTCCCTGGACGCCGCCCGGGTCACCTCCCGCATCGGCGCCGAGCTCGGCTCCCGGGTGCCGGTGCGCCTGCTGTTCGAGTTCTCCACCGTCGAGGGCCTGGCCGCCGCGCTGGTGGCCGCGAATCCCGATGCCGCCCGGCCGGTGCTGGCCGCGCGCCCGCGCCCGGACCGCATTCCGCTCTCGCCCGCCCAGCAGCGCCTGTGGTTCCTCAACCGCATCGAGGCCGAGGACGGCGAGCACAGCGTCTACAACCTGCCGATCGTGCTGCGCCTGCGCGGCGACCTGGACATCGCCGCCCTCGAGCAGGCCACCCTGGACGTGCTGGCCCGCCACGAGTCGCTGCGCACCAGCTACCCGGACTCGGAAGCCGGTCCGTACCAGCAGATCCTGGACATCGCCGACATCGGCCTGAGCCTGAGCCCGGTGCCGGTCACCGCGGCCGAGGTGACCGGGGCGATCACCGCCTTCGCCACCGCCGGATTCGACGTCACCGCCGAACTGTCCTCCCGCATCGCGCTGTTCGTCCTCGACGACGAGGCCGCCGCGGAGACCGAGTACGTGCTGGCCGTGGTCGTGCACCACATCGCCGCCGACGCGCTGTCGCTGCAGCCCCTCATCGGCGACCTGATGCGCTCCTACCTGGCCCGGGTCGCGGGCCAGGAGCCCGGCTGGGAACCGCTGGCCGTGCAGTACGCCGACTACAGCCTCTGGCAGCACGAACTGCTCGGCGACGCCGAGGTCCCCGGCACCGTCGCACACCAGCAGATCGAGTTCTGGCGCGAGACCCTGGCCGGCCTGCCGCCGCAGCTCGCCCTCCCGGCCGACCGTCCCCGCCCCGCCGTGGCCACCAATGCCGGTGCGGCCGTGCCGTTCTCGATCGACGAGACCGTGGCCGCCGGACTGCGCGAGCTGGCGCGGGCGCACGGCGTCACCCTGTTCATGGTCGTGCACGCCGCCTTCGCGGCCCTGCTGGCCCGTGCCTCCGGCACCGCCGACATCCCGGTCGCCTCCCCGATCGGCGGCCGCGGCGAACGCGAACTCGACGCCCTCATCGGCATGTTCGTCAACACCCTGGTGCTGCGCACCCAGGTCGAGGCCGACCGGAGCTTCGCCGATCTGCTGGGCGCCGTGCGCACCGCCGACCTGGCCGCCTTCGGCCACGCCGAACTGCCTTTCGAGCGCATCGTGGACGCGCTGGCCGTGGACCGCACCACCGGCGCGCCGCCGCTGGCCCAGGTCATGCTGTCGTTCAACGACGCCCGGATGAGCGGCGGCACGGGCACCTTCGAGCTGCCCGAACTGGCCGTCACCCCCGTCGAGATCGACGACCCCACGGTCAAATTCGACCTGCACCTGGTCGTCGGCGAACTCGGCGAGCAGTCCGGTCTGACCGGCAACCTGCGCTACGCCACCGAGATGTTCGACGCCGCCACCGCGGCCTCGCTCACCGAGCAGTTCGGCCGCCTGCTGGCCGCCGTGGCCGCCGACGCCTCCGTCCTGGTCGGCGACATCGACCTGCTCGGCGAGGTCGAGCGCGACCTGGTCGTGCGCGGCTGGAACGACACCGCCTTCGATGTGGACGCCGCGCTGGGGCTGACCCCGGCCGCCGCCGCGGACGCCAAGACCCTGATCTCGCTGTTCGAGGAGCAGGTCGCCCGCACCCCCGACGCCGTCGCCCTCACCTTCGAGGGGACGAGTCTGTCCTATGCCGAGTTCGCGGGCCGCGTCCGCCGGCTCGCGCGCTGGCTGATCAGCGAGGGCGTCGGCCCGGAATCGCTTGTCGCACTGGGTATGCGGCGCTCCCTGGACCTGGTGATCGGCATGTACGCGGTGTCCGCGGCGGGCGCCGGTTACCTGCCGCTGGACCCCGACCACCCGGCCGACCGGCTCGAGTACATCCTCGAGACCGCCGACCCGGTGACCGTGCTGACCTCCGGCGTGGACCTGCCGCTCGACACCGCCCAGGTGCGCATCGACCTGCTCGACCTGACCGGCATCGCCGAGGCGCCGATCACCGACGCGGATCGCAGTGCCCCGCTGCGGGATTCCAACACCGCCTACGTCATCTTCACCTCCGGCTCCACCGGCCGCCCCAAGGGCGTCGCGGTCAGCCACGCCGCGATCGTCAACCGCCTGGTCTGGGGCCGGTCGGCGCACGGCCTGACCGCCGCCGACGTGGTGCTGCAGAAGACCCCGATGACCTTCGACGTGTCGGTCCCGGAGTTCTTCCTGCCCTTGCAGATCGGCGCGCGCCTGGTGATCGCCAAGCCCGAGGGCCACAGCGATCCGGTGTACCTCGCCGAACTCATCGCCCGCGAGGGCATCACGGCCGCGCACTTCGTGCCGTCCATGATGACCGTCTTCGTCGCCGAGGAGGCCGCCGCGCGCTGCACCTCGCTGCGGATCGTCTTCGCCTCCGGTGAGGCGCTGTCCTCGAAGCCCGCGCACCGGCTGCGCGAGCTGACCGGCGCGGAACTGCACAACCTCTACGGCCCGACCGAGGCCGCGGTCGAGGTGGCCTACCACCGGGTCACCGATGCCGACGTGGACGCCGTGCCGATCGGCCGGCCCACCTTCAACACCGAGCTCTACGTGCTGGACGCGCGCCTGCGCCCGGTCCCGGTGGGCGTCGCGGGCGAGCTGTACCTCGCCGGTGACCAGCTGGCGGTCGGCTACGTGGCCCGCCCGGGCCTGACCGCGGATCGCTTCGTGGCCAACCCGTTCGGTGGGTCGGAGCGCATGTACCGCACCGGTGACCTGGTCAAGTGGAACCGCGACGGTGAGCTGGAGTACCTGGGCCGCACCGACTTCCAGGTGAAGCTGCGCGGTCTGCGCATCGAGCTGGGGGAGATCGAGGCCGCGCTGACCGCGCACCCCGAGGTCGCCCAGTCCGTGGTCGTAGTGCACGGCTCCGGCGCCGACGCGCAGCTGGTCGGCTACGTGGTGCCCGCCGCGGGCGCGGAGATCTCGGTGGCGGCGCTGAAAGCCGAACTGGCGCAGCGACTACCGGTCTACATGGTGCCCGCCGTCCTGATGAGCCTGGACTCCTTCCCGGTCAACAGCTCCGGCAAGCTGGACCGCGGCGCGCTGCCCGCCCCGGCCGCCGCCACCACCGCCTTCCGCGCGGCCACCGGCCCCGAGGAGCGGATCGTCTCGGAGGTCTTCGCCTCCCTGCTCGGCGCCGCGCGAGTCGGCGCGGACGACGACTTCTTCTCCCTCGGCGGCAACTCGCTCATCGCCACCCAGCTGGTGGCGCGCTTGGGCAAGGCCGCGGGCGTGCGGATTCCGTTGCGCGCGGTGTTCGAGGACGCCACCGTCGCGGGCCTGGCCGCCAAGATCCGCGCGGCCGACGCCGAGACGCTGGTCGAGCTGCCGCCCGTGGTCGCGCAGGAACGCGGCGACCACATCCCGCTGTCCATCGCCCAGCAGCGGCTGTGGTTCCTCAACCGCTTCGACATTCGCGACGGCTACACCATTCCGTTCGCGCTGCGCCTCACCGGTGCGCTGAACATCGAGGCCCTGCGCGCGGCCGTGTCCGACGTGGTGGACCGTCACGAGACCCTGCGCACCATCTACCCCGAGCACGACGGCCAGGCGAGCCAGCTCATCCTGCCCACCGGCACCCGCCTGATCGACCTGGTCCCCGAGTCCGTCACCGCCGCGGAACTGCCCGGACTGGTGGAATCGGTGGCGCGCACCGCCTTCGACGTGACCGCCGAGGTGCCGTTCCGCATCCGGCTGCTCGAACTCACCGACGAGCCGGGCGTCCACCTGCTGGTCCTGGTGGTGCACCACATCGCCGCCGACGGCTGGTCCTTCGGCCCGCTCACCCGCGACATCGCCACCGCCTACGTGGCGCGTTGCGCCGGTGAGGTCCCCAACCTGGCGCCGCTGCCGGTGCAGTACGCCGACTTCGCGCTGTGGCAGCGCGCCGCCCTCGGCGGCCCCGAAGACCCCGAATCGGTGCTGGCCCAGCAGCTCACGCACTGGACCCGCCGCCTGCACGGCGTCCCGGACGTGCTGCCCCTGCCCACCGACCGTCCCCGGCCCGCCGTGGCCAGCGGCCGCGGCGCGGGCTTCAGCGGCCGCTTCGACGCCGAATTGCACTCGGCCGTCCTGGCTTTCGCGGCCGAGCGCCGGGTCACCCCGTTCATGGTGCTGCACACGGCGCTGTCGGTGACGCTGGCCCGCCTGTCCGGCACCGCCGACATCGTGATCGGCACCCCGGTCGCGGGCCGCGGCGACGAGGCCCTCGACGACCTGGTCGGCATGTTCGTCAACACCCTGGTGCTGCGCACCGAGGTGCGCCCGGACGCCGCCCTGGCCGAGCTGCTCACCCAGGTCCGCGACACCGATCTGACCGCCTTCGACCACGCCGTGGTGCCGTTCGAGATGCTGGTCGAAGCGGTGAATCCGGTGCGCTCCCAGGCGCACGCGCCGCTGGCCCAGGTGACGCTGACCCTGCAGAACCACGCCCGGCCCAGCATCAAGCTGAACCGCCTGGCCATCGAGGCGCTCACCGTGGACGCCACCGCCACCCAGTTCGACCTGGACTGGACGCTGGCCGAGACCACCGGCGCCGACGGCGCGCCCGGCGGCATCGACGTCTACATCACCTACGCCACCGATCTTTTCGACGCCGCCACCATCGGCGGCTTCCAGGAGACCTTCGAACGCGTGCTGCGGGCGCTGCTCGCCGATCCCCGCGTCGCCGCCGGTGACGTGGAGATCATGTCGCGCGCCGAACGCGGTGCGCTGCTGGTGGATCGCAATGCCACCACCCGGCCGCTGCCGGTCGAGACCCTGGCCGAACTGCTCGACGCGCGGGCCGCGCTGGATCCCGACGTGGACGCGCTGGTCTTCGAGGGCGAGCGGGTCGGCTACGCGGACCTGGCCCGGCGCGTGAATCGCCTGGGCCGCCTGCTGATCGCGCAGGGCGTCGGCCCGGACGCGATCGTCGGCGTCACCGCCCAGCGGTCGGTCGACATGGTGGTCGCGCTGTACGCGGTGGTGGCCGCCGGCGCCGCCTACGTGCCGGTCGACCCGTCCCATCCGGCCGACCGCATCGCGCATGTGCTCGGCACTTCGGACAGCACCCTGGTGCTGACCGTCGGCGGGGCCACGCTGCCCGAACTCGCGGGCGTGCGCGTGCTCGACCTCGCCGTGCTGGCGGAATCGGGTGCGCTGGAGGAGTTCTCGGACGCGCCGATCACCGACGCGGACCGGCTCGGCGTGCTGCACCCGGACAACCTGGCCTACGTGTTGTACACTTCCGGCTCCACCGGCCTGCCCAAGGGCGTGGCCACCAGCCACCGCGCCATCATGAACCAGCTGCGCTGGCTCGAGGAGCGCTACGGCGTCACCCGCGAGGACAGCATCATGCAGCGGGCCCCGCTGGCCTTCGACGTCTCGGTGTGGGAGTGCTTCCTGCCCGCCATGGTCGGTGCGCCCCTGGTGGTTCCGCGTCCGGGCCCGCTGGACCTGGACTACCTGGCCGACCTGATGCGCGAATTCGGCGTCACCATCGCCGAACACGTGCCGTCGGTGCTGGCCGCGCTGATCGCCGAGGGCCACGGCGACGCCCTGAAGTCGTTCCGCCACCTGCACACCGGTGGTGAGGCGCTGCCCGTCGAACTGCTCGGTCGGCTGCGTGAGCTGGTCGGCGGTTCGGTGCACAACGCCTACGGTCCGACCGAGGCCGCCATCTCGACCATCTACCACGAGTTCTCCGACGCCGACCCGGATTTCGAGGTCGCCATCGGCCGCCCGAACTGGAACACCCGCGCCTACGTGCTCGACGCCCGCATGCGCCCGGTGCCGATGGGCGTCATCGGCGAGCTCTACCTGGCCGGCGCCCAGCTGGCCCGCGGCTATCAGGGCCGCGGCGCGCTGACCGCCGACCGGTTCGTGGCCGACCCGTTCGGCGTGCCCGGCGCGCGCATGTACCGCACCGGCGACCTGGTGCGCTGGAACCGCACCGGCGACCTGGTCTACATGGGCCGCAACGACTTCCAGATCAAGCTGCGCGGTCAGCGCGTCGAGCTCGGCGAGATCGAGGCCGCCCTGCTGTCCGCGCCCGGCGTGGCCAACGCGGTGGTGCTGCTGGCCCAGGACACCACCGGGGCGGACTGCCTGGTCGGCTACGTGTCCGGCGAGCAGCTCGACGCCGAGGCGGTGCTGGCCCACGCCCGCACCCAGCTGCCCTCGTACATGGTGCCCGCCCACGTGGCGGTGCTGGACGCGATGCCGCTCACCACCGTCGGCAAGCTGGACCGGGCGGCCCTGCCCGCCATCGAGTTCACCTCGGCCACCGTCGCTTTCCGCGAACCCGCGGCGGGCGCGGAAGCCACCCTGGCCGCTCTCGCCGGGGACCTGCTCGGCGGCGTCACCCTCGGCGCGGACGACGACTTCTTCGCCCGTGGCGGCAATTCGCTGCTCGGCATGCGCCTGATCGCCCGCGCCAACGCGGCGCTCGGCGCGGACCTGTCGGTGCGCCAGCTGTTCGAGGCACCCACCGTCGCCGGACTGGCGGCGTTGGTCACCGCCGGCGGCACCGGCCTGCCGCTGCGCCGGATGGTCCGGCCGGAGCGAATCCCGCTGTCCCCGGTGCAGACCCGCATGTGGCTGCTCAACCGCCTGGACCCCGAATCGGCGGCCTACAACCTGCCCTCCGCGGTCCGCATCACCGGCGAGATCGACACCACCGTGCTGACGGCGGCCTTCGCCGACGTGGTCGCTCGCCACGAGGCGCTGCGCACCATCTACCCGTCCGACGCCGACGGCCTCGGCTACCAGTTGATCCTGCCCGCCGAGACCGTGCCGCTCCCGCTCGAGATCCACACCGGCGCGAACGCCGCGGACCCTGCCTGGATCGAAGCCTTCGTCTCGACCGGCTTCGACGTCACCGACACCGTGCCGATTCGCGTCGCGCTGCTGCGCGAGACCGAGCACAGCCACATGCTGGTGGTGGTTCAGCACCACATCGCCGGTGACGGCCAGTCGATGAACCCGCTGCTGCGCGACACCATCACCGCCTACCTGTCCCGGGCGGCGGGGCACGCGCCGGAGTGGACGGATCTGCCCGTGCAGTACGCCGAGTTCGCGCTCTGGCAGCAGGCCACCCTGGAGCGCGTCGGCGCCCGCGAACTGGCGTTCTGGACCGAGACCCTGGCCGACCTGCCCGACGAGATCGCCCTGCCCACCGACAGGCCCCGCCCGGAGGTGGCCTCCGGCCACGGCGCGTACCTCCACACTCACCTGGACGCCGATCTGACCGGCGCGATCACGCGAATCGCGGAGGCGCACAACGTCACCCCGTTCATGGTGTGGCACGCCGCGCTGACGGTGCTGCTGGCCCGCCTGTCGGCGGGCACCGACATCGCCATCGGCACCCCGATCGAGGGCCGCGGCAATGCCGACCTCGACGACCTGGTCGGCATGTTCGTCAATACCCTGGTGCTGCGGACCCGCCCCGACCTGGGCCGCGGATTCGACGCGCTGCTGGCGCAGACCCGCGAGGCCGACCTGGCCGCCTTCGACCACGCGAACGTGCCGTTCGACCAGGTCGTGGACGCGCTCGGCCTGCCCCGCAGCCAGTCCCGCAACCCGCTGTTCACCGTCGCCCTGACGTACATGAACCTCGACAACCCGTCCTACTCGGCCCCCGGCCTGGCCCTGGAGGGCGTCGACTACCTGGCCCCGGTGGCTCGCTTCGACCTGCAGGTGACCGTGTCCGGCGAACCGGACGCCGAGGGCCGGCTGGCCATCGAAATGAACTACGCCACCGACCTGTTCGACGCCGAGACCATCGTGTCCTTCGCCGAGCGGATGGAACGCGTACTGCGCGCCGTGGCCGCGGACGCGACCGCGCCCATCGGTGACATCGACCTGATGGAGGCGGCCGAGCGCCGCGACGTCACCGACCTGTGGGGGTACACCGGCGACGGCGTCGACGAGTCCGACGCCACCCTGCCGAGCCTGTTCGACGCCACGGTGGCCGCGCACTCGGAGCGGGTCGCGGTGCGGTTCGGCGACGAGGAGCTCACCTACCTCTCGCTGGATCGCCGCGCGAACGCACTGGCGCGCAGGCTGATCGCGGCGGGCGCCGGTCCGGAGTCGCTGGTCGCGGTGCTGCTGCCGCGTTCGGCCGATCTGGTCGTGGCGCTGCTGGCGGTGCTCAAGTCCGGCGCGGGTTATGTGCCGATCGATCCGTCCTACCCGGCCGACCGCATCGCGTACGTGCTGTCGGACGCGCGACCCACCAGCGTGATCACCGATTCGACCGTGCGGTCCGCGCTGACGCGGGACGGCGAACCGGCACCGGATCTGAACATCGTTCTGCTGGACGGTGATTCGCAGGAGTGGCCGGACGCGCCGATCACCGACGCCGACCGCCTGACCTTGCTGCGACCGGACGACGTCGCCTACGTCATCTACACCTCCGGGTCCACCGGCCGCCCCAAGGGCGTGGCCGTGGCGCACCGGAACGTCGTGCAGCTCATGGCGAACATCGTGCCCGAGTTCGACTTCGATCACGAGGACGTGTGGACGCTGTTCCACTCCTACGCCTTCGACTTCACGGTGTGGGAGCTGTGGGGCCCGCTGCTCTACGGCGGCAAGCTCGTGGTCGTCGACTACTACGTGTCGCGTTCGCCCGAGCAGTTCCTGGAACTGCTGCGCCGCGAGCAGGTCACCGTGCTCAACCAGACCCCGTCGGCCTTCTACCAGCTTTCGGAGGCGGACCGTCTCGCGATGGCCGCCGGGGAGCAGCAGCCGCTCGCCCTGCGCTACCTGATCCTCGGCGGTGAGGCTCTGGAACTGCGCCGCCTCTCGGATTGGATTGCCCGCCACGGTGATACCTCGCCGCAGGTGGTGAACATCTACGGCATCACCGAGACCACCGTGCACGTGTCCCACCGGATGCTCGACGCCGAAACCATCGCCGTCGCCACCGGATCGGTGATCGGTCATGCGATTCCCGGTCTGCACGCTTACGTGCTCGACGAGCGTCTGCACCCGGTGCCGGTCGGCGTCGCGGGCGAGTTGTACATCTCCGGTGCGCAGCTGGCGCGCGGCTACCTGGGTCGCCCCGACCTGTCCGCGACCCGCTTCGTGGCGAGCCCCTTCGGTGAGACCGGTAAGCGGCTGTACCGCTCCGGTGACGTCGCCCGCTGGAACCGGGCCGGCGAGCTCGAATACCTGGGCCGCGCCGACGACCAGGTGAAGGTCCGTGGTTTCCGTATCGAGCTCGGTGAGATCGAGTCGGCGGTGCTGGCGCAGGCCGGGGTCGCGCAGACCGCGGTCATCGTGCGTGAGGACCAGCCGGGCGATCTGCGGATCGTCGCCTACGTGGTGCCGCAGGACGGTGTCGCGCCCGTCGTGGACACGATCCACGCCGGTGCGGCCGAGCTGCTGCCCGCCCACATGGTCCCGTCGGCCTTCGTGGTGGTGGACTCGATCCCGTTGACCGTCAACGGCAAACTGGATCGCCGCGCCCTGCCGAAGCCCGAATTCCGTACCGCCGAGTTCATCGCGCCGCGCACCGAGGCCGAGCACACGGTCGCCGAGGTGGTCGCCGCGGTGCTCGGCATCGAGGACGGGCAGCGGGTCGGCATCGCCGACGACTTCTTCGCCCTCGGCGGCAACTCGCTCACCGCGACCCAGCTGGCCGCGCGACTGAGCGCCGCCTTCGGCGCGCGGGTGCCGGTGCGGACGGTATTCGAGCACACCACGGTCGAGGCGCTCACCGCCGCCGTGCTCGAAGCCGACGCGAACGCCCCCGCCCGCCCGCCGCTGCTGCCCCGCGTCGGTGACGGCCCGGTGCCGGTATCGCTGGCGCAGCAGCGCATCTGGTTCCTGAACCGTCTGGAACCGGACTCCGCCGCCTACAACATCCCGCTCCCCATCCGCCTGACCGGCGCCCTGGACGTGGCGGCGCTGCAGGCCGCGATCGCCGACGTGGTGGTCCGGCACGAGGTGCTGCGCACCGTCTACCCGGAGACGGCGGCGGGTCCGGTGCAGCTGGTGCTGCCCGCCACCGCGGTCGCGGATCTTCCGGCGCTCGCGGCGATTCCGGTCACCGAGGCGACCGTCACCGCGGCGGTCACCGACATGATCAGCCAGGGCTTCGATGTCACCGCGGCGGTGCCGCTGCGGGCGGCGCTGTTCCAGCTGGCCCCCGAGGACCATGTCTTCGTCGTGGTGATGCACCACATCGCCGGTGACGGCACCTCGCTGGCGCCGCTGGCCCGCGACGTCATGACCGCCTACGCGGCACGCAAGGCCGGCGTCGCCCCGGCCTGGACGCCACTGCCGGTGCAGTACACCGACTACGCGGTCTGGCAGCGCGAGCTGCTGGGCTCCGAGGACGATCCGGCCTCGCTGGCCTCCCGCCAGCTGAGCTTCTGGACCGAGACGCTGGCCGGGCTGCCCCCGCTGCTGACCGTCCCCGCCGACCGGCCCCGGCCGGTGGTGCTGGACACCGACGGACGCCGCGTCGATTTCACCATCGACGCCGAAACCCAGTCGGCCCTCACCGAATTGGGCCGCACCGCCGGCGCGACGCTGTTCATGACGGTGCACGCCGCCTTCGCGGCGCTGCTGTCCCGGCTCACCGGATCGACCGATATCGCGGTCGGCACCCCGGTCGCCGGGCGTGGCGACGCGGCGCTGGACGACCTGGTCGGCATGTTTGTCAATACGCTCGTGCTGCGCACCGAGGTCGCACCGGCCGAGGGCTTCACCGACCTGGTCCGCCGCACCCGGGCCCGCGACGTCGCGGCGTTCGACAATGTGGACGTGCCGTTCGAGCGCCTCGTCGAGGTGCTCAACCCGGAGCGCTCCACCGCGCGCCACCCGCTGGTGCAGGTCGGGTTCTCCTTCCACAACCAGGGCCAGGCCGGTCTCGACCTGGACGGGCTCGGGGTCTCGGCCATCGAATTCGATACCGACGTCTCGCAGTTCGACCTGCACCTGATCATCACCGACCGCTACGACGCCGCGGGCGCGCCGGCCGGGATGACCGCGACCATGACCTACGCGACCGCCCTGTTCGACGAGGTCACCGTCGCCGGCTTCGCCGATCGCCTGCAGCGCCTCCTCGCCGGGGTGATCGCCGCTCCGGAGTCGCCGATCGGGGATGTGGACATCCTCGGCGCGGCGGAATCCGAACGTCTGCTGCGGGACTGGAACCCGGCCGGAACCGCGTTCCCGCCGAGCGGAATGCTCGACGCCTTCGACGCGCAGGTGCTGCGCACGCCCTTCGCTATCGCGCTCGTCGAGCAGGGGCGGGCGGTGAGCTACCGCGACTTCTCGGAGCGGGTGAACCGCCTGGCCCGGGTACTGCTCGGGGTGGGCGTAGGACCGGAAACCCTGGTGGCGCTGGCGCTTCCGCGCAGCATCGAACTGCTGATCGCCATGTACGCGGTGGTGCGGGCCGGTGGCGCGTACGTGCCGCTGGATCCGGCCCACCCGCTCGAGCGCACCGCCATGGTGCTGGAGACGGCTGCGCCGCCGGTCGTGCTGACCAGCGCCACGCGGGGCATGACCCTGCCGGACACGCTGCTGCAGCACACCATCCTGCTCGACGTCTCGGCCGCCGAGGATATGACGCTGCCGGGCAACGCGATTCGCGACGAGGAGCGCAACGCGCCGTCCTCGCCGGCGGACCCGGCCTACGTCATCTTCACCTCGGGTTCGACCGGCAAGCCCAAGGGCGTGGCGCTGCCGCACGCGGCCGTCGCGCACCAGCTGGACTGGATGCAGTCCGAATACGAGCTCACCGAGAGCGACGCGGTGCTGTGGATGACCTCCGCGGCCTTCGACCTCTCGATCTGGGAACTCTGGTGGGCGCTGCGCACCGGCGCCCGGCTGGTGCTGGCTCCCGATGGCGCGCAACACGATCCGGAGGGCCTGCTCGACCTGGTCCGCCGGGAGTCGGTCACCACCCTCACCCTGGTGCCGTCGCTGCTGGCCATGCTGACCGATGTCGCCGGCGCGGGCCTGCCCGCGTCGCTGCGTCGCCTGCTCGTGATCGGTGAGGCGCTGCCGGCGCGGACCCTGGCCCGCGCCGCGGCGGCGACGCCCGCCCGCATCGACAACCTGTACGGCCCGACCGAGGCGGCGGTGTCGGTCACCCGATTCCGCACCGACACCGACATCCGCCAGGCCGTGGTGCCGATCGGTACGCCCGAGCCGGGCAACCGGGTCTACGTCCTCGACGACCGGCTCCGGCCGGTGCCGGTCGGTGTCACCGGTGAGCTGTACCTGGGTGGCGCGCAGCTGGCCCGCGGCTACCACGGCCGCCCGGACCTGACGGGGGAGCGCTTCGTCGCCGATCCCTTCGGTCCGGCCGGTTCCCGCCTCTACCGCACCGGTGACCTGGTGCGCTGGACCCGGGCCGCCGACGAATCGGGCAGCGGCGTACTGGAATTCGTGGACCGCCGCGACTTCCAGGTGAAGGTGCGCGGTTACCGCATCGAGCTGGCCGAGATCGAGCACGCCCTGCGCTCGCACCCGGGCGTGACCGACGCGGTCGTGGTGGTCGACGGTGCGGCCGACACCGCCCGGTTGGTCGGCTACTACAGCGCGGCCGACGCCATCGACTCCGCGCAGGTGCGTGCCCGGCTCGCCGGACTGCTGCCCAGCTACATGGTGCCCGAGGCGCTGCTGTTCCTGGACGCCGTGCCGCGCAATGCCAATGGCAAGGTCGATCGCGCCGCCCTGCCCGCGCCGGAGTTCGCGGCGCGCGAATACCGTGCCCCGGGTACCGACGTGGAGATCGCCGTGTGCGCGGTGTTCGCGGAGGTGCTGGGCGCCGAGCAGGTCGGCCTGGACGACAACTTCTTCGAGCTGGGCGGCAACTCGCTGCTCGCCGTCCGCCTGGCCACCCGGCTGGGTGAGCAACTCGGACAGCGGGTTCCGGTCGTACTGGTCTTTGCCGCGCCGACCCCCGCCGAGATGGCGGGACCGCTGAGCGCTCCGGGCGGTATCGACGCCGACGCCGCCTTCGGTGTCCTGCTGCCGATCCGGCCGTCGGGCACGGGCGCACCGCTGTTCTGTGTCCACCCGGTCGGCGGCGTGTCCTGGTCCTTCGCGGGCCTGGCCGCGCACCTGGACGAGGACCGGCCCATCTACGGCTTGCAGTCCCCGACCCTGGCCGCCGATGTGCCGCTGCCGGATTCGATCGAAGAGTGGGCGGCGCGCTACGTGCGCGAGATCCGCGCGGTACAGCCCGAGGGGCCGTACCACCTGCTCGGCTGGTCGCTCGGCGGCGTGCTGGCGCACGCCATGGCGGTGCGGCTCCAGGCCGAAGGGCAGCAGGTCGCGACGCTGGCCATGCTCGACAGCTCGCTCGACGTCGGCGACGGCGCCGAGGACGCCGTGCCGGTGACCGAGTTGCTGGGCGAGGTTCCCGGACTGGTCGACGCCGAAGCCGAGGTCGGCACGGACCGGATCGCCCGGATCGTGGACAGCGCGGTCGCCTCGTTCCCGCTCATCGCCGCCTACCGTCCCCGCCGATTCAGCGGCGACCTGCTGTACTTCCATGCCGCCCTGGACGATCCGACCGGCAGCCGAGGCATCTCGAGCTGGACCGACGCCGTCGACGGCGAGCTGGAGAACATCGCCGTCCCGGCCACCCACTGGCGAATGACCTCGCCCGACGCACTCGTGTCCATCGCCCGTGTGCTGAACACCACCACGCCCCGGACCTAGAAAGGCAACCCGAATGAGCAATCCGTTCGACGACGAAAACGCCCAGTTCTATGTTCTCGTCAACGAGGAGGCCCAGCACTCGCTGTGGCCGGTGTTCGCCGCCATCCCCGGCGGCTGGACCGCGGCGCACGGCCCGGCCCTGCGACAGAGCTGCCTGGACTACGTCGAGGCGCACTGGACCGACATGCGACCTGCCTCGCTCGTCCAGGCCATGTCGGTCGAGCCCGAATAGACCAGCGGAACACCGAGTTCCGTATCCACAGACCCGGGGTCAAATGGCCCCGTGCGGCGGTCCCGAGAAGAAACCACACATCGAGGGGGTCTGTCCGCGTCGTGAAAGAAAGGGAATCACCATGACTACCACTCCTCCGGATCCCGGCACTACGCCTTCGGTCGACATCGGCGCTGTTGTCTCCCAGGTGCTGAAGTTCCTGGGCGCCGGTTCCACCGCGAGCTACAACCCCAAGGGCCCGAAGCTCAAGACCCACAGCGCGAAGTAATTCGCGCCGCACTCACGAAATTCTCGAAAGGAAATCGCTGTGGATTTCTACACTGGCAGCGGTATGACCGACCTGCTCATCGCGATCGCGAAGGTCATCGGCTCCGGCTCCTCGACCTCGGTCACCCAGCCGGGCGGCACTACCCCTACCCCGACTCCGGTCGTCTAGGAGGCCTGCATGTTCAGCGGTAGTGCTGTGAACGACTTTTTCAGCTTCCTGGCGAAGTCGCTGGGCTCCGGCTCCTCCTTCACCTGGCCGCCGGCGACTACGTAGCAGCTTTCGGGCAGGTGTGTGAAGGCCGCCAGGGCAACCCGTCCTGGCGGCCCCCGGGGCTCAGCGCCGCAACCGGTCCAGGACCCAGCCCGCGGTCTCGGCGCTGGATCGGATCAGTGAGTGGTCCACCGGCGCCGCGTCCGGGAACAGGTCCTCGTAGACCACGTTCTCGACGCCCGGTTCGTCGAGGGTCGAGCACTGCGGCGCGGGCGTGGCGAGCTGATCCCGGCGCGTCGCGATCACCGAATAGGTGACCCCGGGCTGGGTGACCCGCGTATCGAAAATCGCCTTGTACACCGGCGAATCCGGTGTCATCTGCAGGGCTGTGGCCAATTCCGGCGAGGCCGCGGCCAGCAGGGTGCTCAGCACGGGCAGCTCGTGCAGCAGCTGCACGGGGGTGATGGGCGGATTCGGGATGCCGAGGACACCCGCGCCGTCACAGCCGCGCACCTCGGGCGTGATGAACACGGCGTGGCTCACCGTCGGCGCCCCGCCCAGCAGCTTCAGGTAGTAGTTCGTCACGATGGTCCCCGCCGAGTGGGCCACGATCTCGACCTTCTCGGCCCCGGTGGTCTCCCGCACCTTCGCGATGAAATCCGCGACCTGCCCTGCCTCGGCGGGCATATCGCCGTACCACCGCTTCCTGTTCACCACACCGCCCTGGAACAGCAGAGTGCAGTATCCGGCCCCGCGCAGTGCGCCGACCATGGTCTCCCACTGCGCGGCGGTCTGATCCGTGCTGCCGTCCCCGCCGGGCAGCACCACCACGGGATACGGATGCGCGGCGGTCGGCCCGCAGTCGATGACCGGTTCGATGGTGCTCCCGGCCGGCAGCGGCCGATCCGCGGACCCGGTCTCCGGCCCGGCCTGCGCGGGCGCGGCCGACCACAGGACGGCGGCGCTCGCCGCGATTGCGACAGTGCTGATGATTCTCATGGGCAACAACGCCTTTCGGCCCTAGTCTTGCAGTCCTCCCCGACCATGCGCTGTGCACGATACCGGCCGGCCGCGAGAATTCGGCGAAGCGAATTCGACTCGCGCGCGCCGCTTCCTGGGCGAGCGAACGATTGGCAAATATATTTGCTCCGAACGTAAACCCTGGTTACCACGAAATAGTCCCGGAGCGCCCGCACTCGCGCAATCGCTGAAGATTAGCTATGAGAGGGAGATATGAGCCGGCCCGAGCCCCTGGAACCACACGTGATCGGTCTCTACTGGGACCGGGACGGCGATATCTGGCAGCGGGAGGACGGCGGCTGGCGGCTCATCCTGCAGAGCGGCGTGGCCGTCGATCCGGTCTCGCTGTGGGAGTGGGACAACGGGCACGTCTGCGACTACGCGCCTTTCGTCCCGCTGACCGCCCTGAAGGCCTAGCCCTCCGGCCTTCGGAGGTTCAGCGCTCCGGTATGTCGGCGCCGAACAGGGTGACCTCCATCAGCCGGATCACCCTGGGCGGCGGGCAGATCGACGCGTGACCGCCGAACTCGCGCCCCAGATCCACCACCAGACCGAACCCGGCCTGCACCAGGATGCGCGCCTCGCTCTCGGACAGTTCCGGGCGCACCGCCACCAGCAGCCGCACCCACTCGGCCACGATGAGCCGCTGCACATTGCGCAGCATGGTGCGCTCCTCGGCCGAGACATGGCCGAACTCGGCGTAGTACACGAAGGTCAGCTCGCGCTCGGCGAACGATCCCGCGACATACAGATCCACCAGTTTGCGCAGCGCCTCGGCCGGAGTCGACGAGGTCGCCACCGCCGGGCCGATCGCCCCGGACACCCGGTCCGCCGCCCGGCGGAACGCGGCGGCCAGTAGATCGCCCTTGCTGCGGTAGTACCGGTACACCGCCGAGGCCGCCGACAGATCGGCCGCGGCCGCGATGTCCTCCACGCTCACATTGGGGTAGCCGCGCTGGTGGAACAGCTCCACCGCCTTCTTCAGCAGCAGCTCGTGCTTGAAACTGCGCGGGATCTCCACCGCGCGCGGCGGCTCCGCCGCGGTGCCCTCCGGCGGCAGCTCGGTGTCGAGGATGGCGTCGCAAGCCGAATGCAGCAGGGCCGTCAGCGATTTCGCGGGCAGCGTGGCGTGGTGGTCGCCGATGCTGGAGATGACGCTGAGCATCGACACCGCCCGCACCGCGCGGTCGTGCCCGTCGAGTTCGGGCCGCACGTCCGCGATGAGCGCGCGCAACGTGGTCAGCGCCACGATGAACTGCTCCTCCAGGATCTGCCGATCGGTGTCGTCGAGATAGCGGCGCTCCCAGCGCACCAGGGTGACGGTGGCGCGATTGGCGATGGTCTCGGCGATCATCCGATCCAGCACCCGGTTCAGCCGGGCGCGCGGGGACAGGCCCTCGGACTCGTCGGGCAGCGTGGCCGCCTCGGCGGTGAGCCGCGACAGGCGCAGCAATTCCTCCCGGAACAGCGCGTACTTGCTCGGATAGTGCCGGTACAGGGCGGCCGACGAAATACCGAGCCGGGTGGCGATGTCCTCCATGCTCACGCCGTGGTAGCCGAGCGATCCGAAGGCGGCGGCCGAAGTGGCGGCGATCTGCGCGCGCCGATTCTTCGGTCGGCGGCGGATCACGCGCTGCGGCTGCTCCTCGACGGTCATATCGCAATGGTAATCACCAGGCATTTCGGCCGACGTCCCGCCGCCGATCTGGGTAGTCTGCCGGGATGCGCACGGTCGACGTCGAACGCACCATCGCCGCCCCGCCCGCGGATGTCTTCGATTGGCTCACCGATGTCGCGAATTATCAACGGGTTCCGTTCGTCCGCCGCGTCACCCTGGTCCGCCCCGGCAATACCGCGGGCAACGGCGTGGGCGCGGTGCGGTTGGTGGTGACCCCGCTCATGCGGCTCACCCAGGAGATCACCGAATACGATCCGCCCCGGCTGATGCGGTATCGCGGGCTGAAATCCGTTCCGCGCCTGCGGCATCAGGAGGGTTCCATCAGCTGTGACCCGGTCGCCGACGGCACCCTGGTGCACTGGTCGACGACCTTCGAGATCGCCGCGCCCGTGCTCGCGCCGATGTGGACCTTCCTGGCGGCCCCGGTGGTGAGCCTCAGCTTCGACATGGTGTTGCGGACCGCCGCGCGCGAACTACGCGGTGCGTGAACGCGGCGCCCCGCGCGCCGTTACCATCTGGGGCCATGGCCGAGATCAAGGTGGAGCGCCTGAAGTCCGTGGCGCTGGTGACGGTGCACGACCCCGACAAGCGGAATGCGTTGACGCTGGATCTATCCGCCGATCTCGCGGACGCGGTGGCGGACGCCGAGGCCGACGAATCGGTGCACGCCCTGGTGGTCACCGGCACGCCCCCCGCCTTCTGCGCGGGCGCCAACCTGACCGCCCTGGGCGAGGCGAAGGAAGAGGGCCTGCGGGCCATCTATGAAGGCTTCCTTGCGGTGGCCCGCTGCAAGCTGCCCACCATCGCGGCGGTCGGCGGCCAGGCCGTCGGCGCGGGCCTGAACCTGGCGCTGGCCGCCGACCTGCGCTTCGCGAATCCCAACGCCCGCTTCGACGCTCGCTTCCTGCGCCTGGGCATCCACCCCGGCGGCGGCATGACCTGGATGCTGCAGCGCGCGGTGGGCCCGCAGCAGGCGACGGCCATGACGCTGTTCGGTGAGGTGCTCGACGCGCACGAAGCGGCAACCGCCGGACTGGTGCACCGGGTCGTCGACGGCGACCACGCCGCCCTGGTCGCCGCCGCCGTCGAATACGCCTCCGCGACAGCGGAAGTCCCACGTGAGCTGCTCATCACCACCAAGCGCACCATGCGCGCCACCCGTGCCCTGCCCACCCACGCGGAGGCGGTCAGCACCGAGGTGATCCCGCAGCTGGCGTCGCTCGAATCGCCCGAGTTCGCCGCCCGCCTGGCCGCGGCGCAGACCCGGATCAGCGGGTCGTCCGCGAACTGAGTTCGATCGAAGCGGTGAAACAGCCTGTGGCGTGGACGGATTCGATTCCGTCCGCGCCACCGCTCGTTCGGGACAGGTGGGGGAGCCGGTGGGGGAGTCAGTCCAGGGCGGCGAGGGCCATGCGGCGCAGGATCGGGCGCGCCCTGGTGGCGCTGGCCGGTGCGCTGTGCGGGGTCGAGTTGATCAGGCCGAAGGTGGCGTGCGCTTGGACGCGCGCGGCCTGCTCGGGTAGGTCGGGGCGTAGTTCCCGCAGCACCGCCACCCACACCTCCACGTACTGCCGCTGCGTGCGCCGCACCTGACGGCGCGCCGACTCCGGCAGATTCTCCAGGTCGCGATCCTGGATGCGGATCAGCTCGGGTTCGCCGAGCGCGAAGTCGAGGTGGAAGTCCACCAGGCCGCCGAGCGCCTCGCGCGGGGAACCCGCCGCGAGCGCCACGGACCGGCCGCCGTCGAGCAGCCGCTGACTGATGCCGACCAGCAGCTCGACCAGCAGCGCCTCCTTGTTGGGGAAGTGCCGGTACACGGCGGGCCCGCTGATGCCGGCCGCCGCGCCGAGATCGTCGAGCCGCATGCCGAGGAATCCGCGGTCCGCGATGAGTCGCGCACCCGCCTCCAGCAGCTGTTCGCGACGTTGCGCCTTGAGCTGCTCGCGCCGGGTCAGCCCCACGGGTTCCGTCGCACTGTTCACCGTGGCTCCTTTCAGCGGTGCTGGACAACTCAGTTAGTGAAGATTATCTTATTTTCCAGTTATTGGTGACTAACCGAGCGGACCGGATCGGACGCACGGGGAGGCGGAGCGGATGACGCTGAGCGAACAGACGCGGACCGGGAACCGGGACGCGCACCTGGCGTTGGTCGAGGAGCTGCGGGAGCGATTGGCCGTCAGCGCGCTGGGCGGGCCCGAGAAATCGCGGGAACGGCACCTGGCCCGCGGCAAGCTGCTGCCGCGCCAGCGGGTGGACCAGCTGCTCGATACCGGCAGCCCGTTCCTGGAGCTGTCGCCGCTGGCGGCCAACGGCATGTACGACGACGAATGCCCCGGTGCGGGCGTGATCGGCGGCATCGGCCGGGTCTCCGGGCGCGAGTGCGTGATCCTCGCCAACGACGCGACGGTCAAGGGCGGCACCTACTACCCGATGTCGGTCAAGAAGCATCTGCGCGCCCAGGAAGTCGCGCTGCAGAACAATCTGCCGTGCGTCTACCTGGTCGACTCCGGCGGCGCGTACCTGCCCCGGCAGGACGAGGTGTTCCCCGATCGCGAGCACTTCGGCCGCATCTTCTTCAACCAGGCGAACATGAGCGCCAAGGGGATCGCGCAGATCTCCGCGGTCATGGGCTCGTGCACCGCGGGCGGCGCGTACGTCCCGGCCATGAGCGACGAGACCGTCATCGTGCGCAATCAGGGCACCATCTTCCTGGGCGGCCCGCCGCTGGTGAAGGCGGCCACCGGCGAGGTCGTCACCGCCGAGGAACTGGGCGGCGGCGATCTGCACTCGCGCACCTCCGGCGTCACCGATCATCTGGCCGAGAGCGATCAGGACGCGCTGCGCATCGTGCGCAATATCGTGGCCACGCTGGGCCCGAAGACGCCGACGCCGTGGGATGTCGCGCCGACCGTGGACCCGATCGCGCCGCAGGACGAGCTGTACGACGTGGTGCCGGTGGACCTGCGCACCCCCTACGACGTCCGCGAGGTCATCACCCGCGTCGTCGACGGCGGCGAATTCCAGGAATTCAAGGCCGAATACGGCAAGACCCTGGTCACCGGCTTCGCCCGGATCCACGGCCACCCGGTCGGCATCGTCGCCAACAATGGCGTGCTGTTCAGCGAATCCGCCATGAAGGGCGCGCATTTCATCGAACTGTGCGACAAGCGCAAGATCCCGCTGCTGTTCCTGCAGAACATCACCGGCTTCATGGTCGGGCGCGACTACGAGGCGGGCGGCATCGCCAAGCACGGCGCGAAGATGGTGACCGCGGTCGCGTGCGCCCGGGTGCCGAAGCTGACCGTGGTGATCGGCGGCTCCTACGGCGCGGGCAACTACTCCATGTGCGGGCGCGCGTATTCGCCGCGCTTCCTGTGGATGTGGCCGAACGCCCGCATCTCCGTCATGGGCGGCGAGCAGGCGGCCTCGGTGCTGGCGACCGTGCGCGGCGACCAGTCGGAGGAGGATCTGGAGAAGTTCAAGGCCCCGATCCGTGAGCAGTACGAGGCCCAGGGCAATCCGTACTACTCCACGGCCCGGCTCTGGGACGATGGCGTCATCGACCCCGCCGACACCAGAACCGTTGTCGGCCTGGCCCTCTCGGCCTGCGCGCAGGCCCCGCTCGAGCCCGTCTCCTACGGCGTCTTCCGGATGTGATGACCTTGATGAACAAAGCTCAGCCCGTCGTGTTCGACACCGTGCTCGTCGCCAATCGCGGCGAGATCGCGGTCCGGGTGATTCGCACCTTGCGCGACATGGGAATTCGATCCGTCGCCGTCTACAGCGACGCCGACGCCGACGCCCGCCACGTGCGCGAGGCCGACACCGCGGTCCGCCTCGGCCCGGCCGCCGCGCGCGAGTCCTACCTGAACATCGACAAGGTGGTCGCCGCCGCCGTGCGCTCCGGCGCGCAGGCCGTGCACCCGGGATACGGCTTCCTGTCCGAGAATTCGGCCTTCGCGGCCGCGCTCGAGGCGGCGGGCATCGCCTTCCTGGGCCCGTCCGCGCGCGCCATCGAGATCATGGGCGACAAGATCACCGCCAAGAACGCGGTCGCCGAATACGGCGTGCCCGTGGTGCCCGGCATCGCCAAGCCGGGTCTCACCGACGCCGAGTTGATCGCGGCCGCGACCGAGATCGGCTACCCGGTGCTGGTCAAGCCGTCCGCCGGTGGCGGCGGCAAGGGCATGCGCCGGGTCGACGATCCCGCCGACCTGCCCGCCGCCCTGGTCAGCGCCCGCCGCGAGGCCGGGGCCGCCTTCGGCGACGACACCCTGTTCCTGGAACGCTTCGTCACCCGCCCCCGCCACATCGAGGTGCAGATCCTGGCCGACCAGTTCGGTCACGTGCTGCACCTGGGCGAACGCGAGTGCAGCCTGCAGCGCCGCCACCAGAAGGTGATCGAGGAAGCCCCCTCGCCCTTGCTGGACGCCCGCACCCGGGCCCGGATCGGCGCGGCCGCCTGCAATACCGCCCGCAGTGTCGACTACGTCGGCGCGGGCACCGTCGAGTTCATCGTCTCCGCGGACCAGCCGGACGAGTTCTTCTTCATGGAGATGAACACCCGGCTGCAGGTGGAACATCCGGTCACCGAACTGGTCACCGGCGTCGACCTGGTGGAATGCCAGGTCCGCATCGCGGCCGGACAGAAGCTGTCCGCCGCGCAGGAGGACGTCCGGCTCACCGGGCACGCCATCGAGGCGCGCGTGTACGCCGAGGACCCGGGCCGCGACTTCCTGCCCACCGGCGGCACCGTGCTCGCCCTGTCCGAGCCGGAAGGCCCGGGCGTGCGGGTGGATTCGGGCCTGCGCACCGGCACCGTGGTCGGCTCCGACTACGACCCGATGCTGTCCAAGGTCATCGCGCACGCCGCCGACCGCGGCGCGGCCATCGCCGCACTCGATGCGGCCCTGCGGGACACACAGATCCTCGGTGTGCGCACCAATACCGATTTCGCGCGCTTCCTGCTCGCCGACCCGGACGTCCTCGCCGGACGGCTCGACACTGGCCTGCTGGACCGCCGCGCCGCCGACTTCGCCCCCGCCGCCGTCACCGACGAGCAGTTCATCGCGGCCGCCGCGCGGCTGTGGCTGCGGCACTGGCCGGACGGCCCGGTGGATCCGTGGCAGCTGCCCACCGGCTGGCGGGTCGGCGCGCACGCGCCCTTCGGCATCCGCCTGATCGGCGGCGACCGCACCGCGCACGTGTTCTTCTCCGGCACCCCGGACCGGGCCACCACCTGGATCGAGGACGGCGAGCGGCGCACCCTCACCGTCGATTCCGACGGCGACACCCTCACCCTCGCCATCGACGGCCTGCGCGGCCGCTACCGGGTCGCCACCGCGCCCGGGCACATCTGGGTCGCCGACCGCACCGGCACCGCCCTGCTGCGCGAGGTCGCCGAGGCCGACGTCCGCGGCGGCGACGCCCACGTCGGCGACGCCGAGATCCAGAGCCCCATGCCGGGTTCGGTCATCGCCACCCCCGCCGCCGACGGCGATGTCGTCGCGGCGGGCGCCCCCATCGTGGTCGTGGAGGCCATGAAGATGGAACACACCCTCACCGCCCCCATCGCCGGCCGCGTCGAACTGCTGGTCGAGCCGGGCGCGCAGGTGAAACTCGAACAGCCGCTGGCTCGCATCATCGCCGAGGAGAACACCCAGTCATGACCGATTTCCTGTCCACCGGAACGCTTCCGGACGAGTACCGCGAACTCGCCCTCACCGTCCGCGACTTCGCCAACCAGGTGGTGGCCCCGGTCGCCGCCAAGCACGACGCCGAGCACAGCTTCCCGTACGAGGTCGTCTCCGGCATGGCCGACATGGGCCTGTTCGGCCTGCCGTTCCCCGAGGAGTTCGGCGGCATGGGCGGCGACTACTTCGCGCTCTGCCTGGCGCTCGAGGAGCTCGGCAAGGTCGACCAGAGTGTCGCCATCACCCTGGAGGCCGGTGTCTCGCTGGGCGCCATGCCGATCTACCGCTTCGGCAACGACAAGCAGAAGGCGGAGTGGCTGCCGCTGCTGGCCAGTGGGCGCGCGCTGGGCGCGTTCGGCCTCACCGAGCCGGGTGCGGGCAGTGATGCGGGCGGCACCCGCACCACCGCGGTGCTCGACGGCGACAGCTGGATCATCAACGGCTCCAAGCAGTTCATCACCAACTCGGGCACCGATATCACCCGGCTGGTGACGGTCACCGCGGTCACCGGGGGAGTGGACGGCAAGAAGGAGATCTCCACGATCATCGTTCCCGCCGACACCCCGGGCTTCACCGCCGAGCCCGCCTACAACAAGGTCGGCTGGAACGCCTCCGACACCCACCCGCTCAGCTTCGTCGACGTCCGGGTGCCGGAGGAGAACCTGCTCGGCGAGCGCGGCCGCGGCTACGCCAACTTCCTGCGCATCCTCGACGAGGGCCGGATCGCCATCGCCGCGCTGTCGGTCGGCGCGGCCCAGGGCTGCGTGGACGAGAGCGTCCGCTACGCCAAGGACCGCGAGGCCTTCGGCCGCCCGATCGGCAGCAACCAGGCCATCGCCTTCAAGATCGCCCGCATGGAGGCCCGCGCCCACATGGCCCGCACCGCCTACTACGACGCGGCCGCGCTCATGCTGTCCGGCAAGCCGTTCAAGAAGCAGGCCGCCATCGCCAAGCTGGTCGCCAGCGAGGCCGCCATGGACAATGCCCGCGACGCCACGCAGATCTTCGGCGGCTACGGGTTCATGAACGAATATGCTGTGGCCCGGCACTATCGCGACAGCAAGATCCTGGAAATCGGTGAGGGCACCACGGAGGTGCAGTTGATGCTGATCGGTCGGGAGCTCGGCCTGTGAGCGAGCGCAGCGAGCGTCCATCGGACACAGTCGAGGTGAAGCGGGTCGTCCAGCGCGGCTTGTGGTTCGACGAGTTCGAGGTCGGTGTGGTCTATGAGCACCGGCCGGGGCGGACCATCACCGAGGCCGACAATGTGCTGTTCACGACCTTGACCATGAACACCCAGGCCCTGCACCTGGACGCGGCGTTCTCCGAGGCGCTGCCGCCGTTCCATCAGCGACTGGTGAACTCCATGTTCACGCTCTCGACGCTGGTCGGTCTGTCGGTCGCCCAGCTGACGCAGGGCACCATCGTGGCCAACCTCGGCTTCTCCGATATCGCGTTCCCCAAGCCGCTCTTCCACGGCGACACGCTGTACGCGGAGACCGTGGTCACCGAGCTGCGCGAGTCCAAGAGCCGGCCGGGCGAGGGCATCGTGACCTTCGCGCACACCGGCCGCAATCAACACGGTGACGTCGTCGCCACCGCCGTCCGCAAGACCCTGGTGAGGCGGAATCCACTGACCAGCTCGCTGGAGGAGCCTTCATGAGTTGGGAAATGCCCGGCCCCGCTTGGCTTTTCTGCCCCGCCGACCGCCCCGAGCGCTACGGCAAGGCGCTCGCGGCCGCCGACGTGGTCATCATCGACCTCGAGGACGGCGTCGCCGAATCCGACAAGGCCGCGGCCCGCGAGGCGCTGATCGCCAACCCGCTCGACCCCGAGCGCACCGTCGTGCGGGTGAACGCCGCGGGCACCCTCGAGCACATGCTCGACCTGGACGCCCTGGTGCGCACCGAGTACCGCCGCATCATGCTGCCGAAATGCGAATCGGCCGAGCAGATCACGCGGCTCACCGACTACGAGGTGATCGCGCTCATCGAATCCCCGCTGGGCGCGCTCGCCGTCGGCCGGGCGGTCATGGTGCGCAATGCCATCGGCGTCATGTGGGGCGCGGAGGACCTGGTCGCCGCGCTGGGCGGCAATTCCAGCCGACACGCGCACGGCGGCTACCGCGATGTGGCCCGGCACGTGCGGTCGCAGTCGCTGCTGGCGGCCAAGGCGTACGGCAAGTTCGCGCTGGACTCGGTGTATCTCGACATCGCGGATCTGACCGGGCTGGCCGCCGAGTCCGAGGACGCGGTGGCCATCGGCTTCGACGCCAAGGTGGCCATCCACCCCCGTCAGCTGCCGGTCATCCGGACCGCCTACGCGCCCGCCGCCACGGAGGTCGACTGGGCGCAAAGGCTTTTGGTGGAAGCACCCAACCATCGGGGTGTCTTCACCTTCGAAGGGCGCATGGTGGATATGCCGGTCATCCGGCACGCCGAGCGCATCGTGCAGCGGGCCGACGCGGCCGGCAGCGCGGGATACGCGTTGTAGGAGGTATGGCGGTGGAACCACAGTGGGTGCCGAGCGACGACGATCTCGCCCAGGCCCAGGTGACCAGCTTCGCGCTGTTCGCCGAGAAGCGGACAGGACTGTCCTTCCCGGACTATCAGGCCTTGTGGCAGTGGTCGATCGACGACCTGGAAGGGTTCTGGGGCGCGCTCTGGGACTACTTCGACCTCGGCGACCGGACCGGCGACGTGCTCGGCTCCACGGAAATGCCGGGCGCGCGGTGGTTCCCGGGGGCGCGGCTGAACTATGTCGAGCAGGTGCTGCGGCAGGTTCGTGACGACCGGCCCGCGATCCTGTCGGTCGACGAGACCGGCGAGATCACCGAGATCTCCTGGGCAGCGCTGGTCGCCACCGCCGCCGGGTTCGCGCGCACCCTGCGCGAAATGGGCGTCGGCCCCGGCGACCGGGTCGCCGGATACCTGCCGAACATCGCCGAAGCCGTGATCGCGTTCCTGGCCACCGCCGGTATCGGAGCCGTCTGGAGCGCTTGCGGGCAGGACTATTCCGCGCAGGCCGCCCTCGACCGGCTCGGCCAACTCGAACCGAAGGTGCTGGTCACGGCCGACGGGTACCGCTTCGGCGGCAAGGTGCACGACAAGACCGCCGATATCGCGGCGCTGCGTGCGGGCCTGCCGTCGCTGGCCGGGACCGTGGTGGTGTCGCGCATCGGCGCGGCCGTGCCGGACGCGATCGCCTGGGCGAACGTCGATCCGGGCGACGCGGATGTCGACTTCGACATCGAAGCCGTGGATTTCGCGCACCCGCTGTGGGTGCTGTACTCGTCCGGCACCACCGGCAAGCCCAAGGGCATCGTGCACGGACACGGCGGCGTGCTGCTGGAGCACCTGAAAGCCGTTGCCCTGCAATCCGATATCGGGCCCGACGACACGTTCTTCTGGTACACCAGCCCCAGCTGGATGATGTGGAACTTCCAGGTCGCCGGACTGCTGGTCGGCGCCACCATCGTCTGCTACGACGGCAGCCCCGCCGCGCCCACCCCGGACGCGCTGTGGCGGCTGGCCGCCCGCACCCGCGCCACCGTCCTCGGCACCAGCCCCGGCTACGTGCTGGCCTGCGCCAAGGCCGGATCCGTGCCCCGCACCGACCACGACCTGTCCGCGCTGCGGCTGGTCGGCATCACCGGCTCGTCGCTGCCGCCGTCGTCCTCGCTGTGGCTGCGCGACAATGTCGGCGAGCGGGTGCCGGTGGCCTCGATCAGCGGCGGCACCGACGTGGTGTCGGCGTTCATCGGCGGCGTCCGCACCGTGCCGGTGTGGCCGGGTGAACTGTCGGCCCCGTATCTGGGTGTGGCCCTGGACGCCTGGGACGAACAGGGCAATCCGGTTCGGGACGAGGTCGGTGAGCTGGTCATCACCAAGCCGATGCCGTCCATGCCGGTGTCGTTCTGGAACGACGCCGACGGCTCCCGCTACCGTGACGCCTACTTCGAGATGTTCCCCGGCGTCTGGCGGCACGGCGACTGGATCACCATCACCGGCCACGGCAGCATCGTCGTGCACGGGCGCTCGGATTCCACCCTGAATCGGCAGGGCATCCGGATGGGCAGCGCCGACATCTACCAGGCGGTGGAACGTATTCCGGAGATCGCCGAGGCGCTGGTCATCGGTGCCGAACAGCCCGACGGCGGCTATTGGATGCCATTGTTCGTGGTGCTCACCCCCGGCGTCGAATTGACCGACGAATTGCGCGGCCGGATCAATGCGACCATTCGCGCCGAGGTGTCCCCGCGGCATGTCCCCGACGAAATCATCGCCGCGCCCGGCATTCCGCACACCCGCACCGGCAAGAAGCTGGAAGTGCCGATCAAGAAGCTCTTCCAGGGCGCGGAAGCCGCCACCGTGGTGGCCCCCACCGCCGTCGACGTGCCCGAACTGCTCGATTGGTACGCCGCTCAGAAGCCTCGCGGATAACCGGAAGCCCGCGGATGAGCGGGGTTACTCAGTGTGCACCGGGCAGGCGCCGCCGCCCGGTGCATACCTCCGACGCCAAATCCTCGTAGCCGACGGCCAATTCGGCCAGATGCTCCCAGGTCACGGTGAGATCCCGGCCGGATTCGCGCGCCAGGGCGGCATAGGCGGCGGCGGTGAGCCGGGCCAGCCGATCGATGACCGCGCCGAGCGTCTCGGTGTGCACGCGGGCCGCGCCGTGTGACGGTGGCAATTGCGCCGTCACCCAGCAGTCGATCTCGTGCACCAAATTCGAACGGCGCGTGTCGAGTTCGGTGAGCTGCTCCGGCCGGGCGCTGAGCAGGCGCTCGTGTAGTCCGGTCAGATCGTGCGCGGCGCGCAATAGTGGATGTCCGGGAAAACCTGTCCCACGGCAAGCCTGAAGGACCTGGTTCTTGGATGGCAGTGTGTCCCTCATCGCTACTGCTCCTAATACCGCTCCCTGCGAATTCCAAGCACAGTAGTCAGCGCAGATGACAGGGACGTGTCTGCCGGTTCAACAGCCCACTGCCATTCCGCTAGGGGAACCTCCCCATAACCGACGATCAATCGGTGAGCCTGTTCTATATGGAACGATCAGTCTCGAATCCGGCCGGTCGTGAAAACTGTGGATGAATCGGAAATCCGTTCAGGCGAGCACGGATACGGCTGTCCGCGCGGCATCACGCAGGCGCGCAGCGGAATCCGGCGTTCGCTCGAGGACTCGGACACCCTGGAGGAAAACCAGGAGGAATCGGGCAAGTGAACGCGGATCCGAATCCGCGGCCAGTTCCCCCTGCGCGCGAGCCCGCAGCAATGCCGAAGTCAACGTCGTTTCCAGGTGCGCCCAGCTGGACTCCACCAGCCGCGCCACCGCCTCGTCGGTGCGGGCCCGTTCGACCGCGCTGTTCACCACCATGCAACCCAGATACGAATCGGGACTGGAGGCTTCACGCACGAACCGCTCGACCAGTCCGCGCACCGCCGGCAGTACCGGACCGGGCTGCGACAGCTCCGCCATGATGGCCGGATCGGTGGTCTCGAGATAGCGCCGCAGAGCCTTCAGATAGAGGTCGCGCTTGCCGCCGAAGGTGCCGTAGATGCTCGCCTTGGCAATCCCAAGACGCTCAACCAGATCCGCCATCGAGGTCGCCTCGTAGCCCTGCTCCCAGAACAATTCGAGAGCGCGGTGCAAGGCGGTGCCGGGGTCGAACTCCTTGGTCCTCGCCATGACGAGCACCCTACGTCTTTCGGGACCGACCGGTCCGCTAACGTCGCCGTGACACGAGGTCGAAGAAGGTCTGGATATCGGCCGCGTGCGCCCCGGGCACATCCATGGCGAGGAAATGGTTACCGGTGTTGCCCTCGGGCCAGTACGCGATGGTGTTATCGCGTTCCGCGAGGCGGCGCATGAGCGGCGATCCGCCGGAATACACGCCGATCGGGACCAGTTTCTGGCCCGCCGGCCAGGCGAATCCGTCCTCGCCGAGGCCGTTGTACATGGGCCACGATGAGGTGGCGCCGGTATTGGTGAACCAGAAGACGCTCGCGTTGGCCAGCAGCTGGTCGCGATCCACCGCCTCCTCCAGGTGATCGGCCAGCGGTGAGAACTCGTTGAACTTGTGCACCAGCCAGCCCAGTAGCCCGACCGGCGAATCGGCCCACCCGTGCGCGAAGGTCTGCGGCGCCTGCCGCAACAGCACGTGGTGGTTCACCCCGGACTGCCACTTCTGCATGAGATCCCATTCGGCGCGCTCCTCGGCCGTCATGGTCGGCACGTCCGCCGCGGTCGGCATCCCGATACCGCCGTCGATGTGCACGCCGATCAGATGATCCGGATCGGCGATCGCCATCTCCTGCACCACGTACGCGCCCAGATCCCCGCCCTGCGCGCCGTACCGGTCGTAACCGAGCCGCGCCATCAGCTCCACCCACATCCGGGCGACCCGGCGCGGCTTCATCCCCGGCTCACGCGGCGCCTCGGAGAACCCGAACCCGGGTACCGACGGAATCACCACGTGGAAAGCCCGCGCCGATTCCATGCCGTGCGCCCGGGGATTCGTCAGCAGCGGAATGGTTTTCGTGAACTCGACGAAGCTGTTCGGCCACCCGTGCGTGAGGATCAGCGGCACCGCGTCCGGATCCTCGGAACGCACATGCAGGAAATGCACATCCAGCCCGTCGATCTCGGTCAGGAACTGGGGGAACTCATTGAATGCGGTTTCCTCTGCGCGCCAGTCGAATTCGGTACGCCAATACTCGGCCAGCTCGCGCAGATAGTCCACCGGCACACCGCGCTCCCAGCCCTGCCCCGGCAGCTGCCCGCTCCACCTGGCCCGCGCCAGGCGGTCGTGGAGGTCGTCGAGCTCGGACTGCGGCACGGCGATGCGGAACGGGCGGATATCGGTGCTGGTCATCGTGGCTCCCCTTGGTATTCGGTGAACGGTTCACCGACCAAGTTACGAAGCATGTAGGACTATTGTTGTCCTACTTCGAGCGCAGGATGGAATTCATGAGCGATACGTCGGCCCGGCTGCTCCGTTTGCTGTCCCTCCTGCAGACCCCGCGCGAATGGCCCGGCAGCGAACTGGCGGACCGTCTCGGCGTCACCGACCGCACGGTGCGCCGCGATATCGACCGGCTCCGCGACCTCGGCTACCCGGTCGAGGCCACCATGGGCGCGACCGGCGGCTATCGACTGGTGGCCGGCGCCGCCATGCCGCCGCTGCTCCTCGACGACGACGAGGCCGTGGCCATCGCCGTCGGCCTGCGCGGCGCCGCGGGATCCGCCATCGCCGGCATCGAGGAGGCCTCGGTCCGCGCGCTCGCCAAACTCGAACAGGTCCTGCCCGCCAAGCTGCGCCGCCGAGTGCGGGTTCTGGGTGTCGCCACCATCGCGCCCGGTGCGGGTGCGAAGTCCGTGGACCCGGAGCTGCTCACCGCACTCGCGGCGGCGATCTCCAATACTGAACGCGTCCGTTTCGCGTACGAGGCGGCGGATGGTGCCGAGACCCGTCGGCATGTGGAGCCGGTCGGGCTCGTGCCCTATCGGCACCGCTGGTACCTGGTTGGGTTCGATCTCGACCGCGATGACTGGCGGAGCTTTCGAGCGGACAGGGTCAGTCGGGTGCTCGCGACCGGCGCTCGGTTCGTTGCCCGAGAGCTTCCCGCCGCGGACCCCGCTGCCTACATCACCGGTGATCGAACCGATTGGGGGACGCCGTCGCTGCACTTTCTCGTGGATATCGCTGCTCCTGCCTCGGCCGTGATCGGGCGGCTGGGGGAGGGGCCGGGCGATGTAGTCGCGCGGGGGCCGGAGGCTTGTGCGTTGGATATGCGGCGAGATGACTTGCCCGAGTGGGTGGCGCATCGATTGCTGCAGTTGGGGGTTGAGATCACGGTGCATGGTCCGGCGGAGTTGGTGGAGGAGATTCGTGCGATCCGTGATCGTGCAGGGCGTGCGGTCAAAGACAAGAGCTGAAAGACCAAAGACTCAACGGCATCGAGGCACGCACGCAGCTCGGGGGTGATCCAGCCTTCGATGCGGGTTATCCCGTCCACTCCAGGGCGGCACAGGGTGATTCCGCGACGGCGGCGACGGTCGGCGTCGGAGATGACCTTCCCGTCGGGATCGAGGCGGGCGAGGATGTCGCGACCGATCTTCAACAGATCATCGGGCCACCCATTGCGCGAGTAGTTGACGAGGATCTGTTCGGCCTCGGCGCGCGCTTCGGTGGGCACGTCGACGGGAAGGTGGTTCATCACGTCCATGATGTGGCGGACGTGATCGCGCGAGATGTCTGTGGCGGCAAACGCTTCGGCTGTCACCGGCAGCACCGGCGGGGCGACGCGTCCGGTCTGCTGCACGAATTCGCCGCAGTGGTGTGTGATCTTTACCCGCACCGCCGCGTCGTGGCGGGACAGGCCGAGGGTGTGGCGCAGGAACGGCACCATCTTCCCCGCACCGCTACGCGCGTGCAGGGACCGTTCTCCCGCTTCGATGATCAGGCGAGTGTCCAGGGCGGCGAGTTGACGCTGGGTCGAGACTGCGGCCGCCAGTTCAGCGATACCGCAGTCGTCGAGTGTCACCCCCATTCGAATCCATGCCTCCATTTTACGCCCGTGCTATTACCCAGGGAACACGAAATGTCCGGTATACCTTAGTAATTCATGCAGCAATTGCCGATTGCTGCTGTGTAAGAACACCATCCACCATCTGGTAAACGCTGTCCATCTGATCCAAATGTGAAAGATCGTGTGTAACAAGCAAAGTGGCTGCACCATGCTCTCGCACGATCCCAACGATCAAGTCGATGATCGCCGCCCCGCGCTCCTGATCCAACGCACTGGTCGGTTCATCGATGACCAGCAGCGACGGATCGTTCATCAGCGCTCGGGCGATATTGACCCGCTGCCGCTGCCCGCCCGAGAGCTGAGCGGGCCGCTTGTTCTCGTGGCCGCTCAACCCCACCGCGTGCAGCAGATCCCGTGCCCGCGCACGAGCTTCGCGCCGCGTGCCGGGGGAGACGAACCAGCTCTGCCCCAGGTGCACCATCGCCTCGAGTTGCTCGATGGTGGTCAGCGCCGGCACCAGATTGGACTGCTGGAACACGATCCCGATCGAGTTCCGCCGCATCGTCGCCGCGTCCCGGCGGCTCAGCTCGGCGAGATTCACGTTTCCCGAGGCGGTTTCGAGCTCCACCCGCCCCGAGTCCGGCCGCAGCAGCGTCGACACCGTGGCCAGCAGTGTGGATTTGCCGGACCCCGACGGCCCTGTGATGGCGGCGATCTCGCCGCCGCCCACGCGCAGGTTCACGTGGTCGAGCGCGGTGATGCGGTCCGCGCCGTCCGGGAAGGTGAGGGTGAGGTCGGAGACGGTCAGTGTGTTGGTCATCGCGATGCTCCTGGGAGGCAAAGGGATCGTGGTCATCAGCGGGCCTGGTTGAGCGCGGTCAGCGGATCGGTGGTGACGAGGAAGCGCAGGGCGAAGGCGGCGCCCAGCAGGCCGAGCGCGATCAGGGCGGCGGCCGGGAAGAGTGTCGTGCTCGCGCTGAGGATGAACGGCACCGCGCCGCCCATGAACAGTCCGGCCACGACCGTGATTCCGACACCCACGCCGACACCGAGCAGCAGCACGATCAGGGCCTGGCTCAAGGCATCCCGGATCAGGGAGCCGGTGGTCGCGCCCAAGGCCTTCAAGGTCGCGATGTCGGGCTGTCGCTGCACGGTCCACACCGTGAAGAACGCGCCGATCACGAGCGCCGAGATGGCGAACAGCATGACGGTCATCAGCGTGAGCGACCCGTTCTCGGCCTGGTAGGAGGACATGGCGGACAGTGAGTTCTTGCTGCTGGTCGTGGTGGTGTGAGCACTCGAGTTCAGTGCCTTCTGTTCGCTCACCCCCGAGACCGCGAGGATGGTGGCCGCCCCCGAGCGCGGGTTCAGCGCCTGCCAGTCCGACAGGGTCATCCACACCACCGGGGTGTGCGCGTACCAGTCGTCGTCGGTCACGCCCGCCACGCTGTAGCGAGCCGAGCCCAGCTCGACCGTGTCACCGGACTTCGCATCGAGGTTCTTCGCGGCCGCCTTGGAGAGGATCACCGATCCGGGTTCGGTAGCTGTGCGCTTGCCGAAGGGGGTGCCCTGCACGCCGAACAGCGCCACCTGGGTGGGGGACGCGCCGTTGACGGTGGCGCGGGTGCGGCTGATGCCGATCGGGTCGACGGTGCCGCCCGCGCGCTCCCAGGTCTGCACCTGTTCGGTGCTCAGCGTGGAGGAGTCGAAGGAGGGGGAGGAGCCGGTGTCGGAGAAGACGACGGTGTCGGTCTTCAGCGATTCGATGGCGGAGATGTTCTGGTGCGCCAGACCGGCCGTGAGACCGCTGAGAAAGCTGACCAGCAGCGCGACCAGCGTGACCACCAGGGTAATCAGGAGGAAGCGGCCGCGGGCCGCCCGCAGATCTCTGAATGCGACGAACATACTTACACCCTCGCCGGGAAAGCCCGTCCCGCCATCGCGCCGCGGAACGAATCCCGGTCCGCCAACGGCACGGCGGCGTTTCCTACTTTCGATGGATGCCGGGGTAATTGCCCGGCATAAGCTGGTCGCGTGCACCGGTCCCCCCTGACTCCCGTCTTCTCCGCACTGCAGCTCGGGCTGCACGTGCTGGTCGTGGCGTTGACCGTGGTGGTGGCGGTGCAGGAGGTCGTCTCCGGGGCCCATCAGGTGCTGGTGGTCGTGCTGGCCGAGGTCTTCCTCGGCGTCTACTTCGCCGGGGGACGGTTCCGCCGGAACCTGGTGGGAGCGCGGATCTGGCTCGGTGCGCTGACCCTGCTCTGGCTGGCCCTGGTGCTCGTCGCCCCGCTGGCCGTCTACCTGGTCTTCGGCCTCTTCTTCCTCTATCTGCATCTGCTGCCGCGCTATTGGGGCGTGCTGGCGGTGATCGCCGCGACCGTGGTCGCCGTCGTCGGGTTCGCCGCGCACCGCGGCTGGACGGTCGCCGGTGTGATCGGCCCGCTGCTGGGCGCGCTGGTCGCGGTCGCCATCGGGCTCGGCTACGAGGCGCTGTTCCGGGAGGCCGCGGAACGGCAGCGGCTCATCGACGAATTGCTCGCCACCCGAGAGACTCTCGCCGAACAGGAACGCACCGCGGGCAAGATGGCCGAACGGGAGCGGCTGGCGCAGGAGATCCACGACACCGTCGCGCAGGGGCTCAGCAGTATTCAGCTGCTGCTGCACGCCGTCGAGCGGGCCGCCCCCGATCATCCGGCGCTGGAACGGATTCGGCTGGCCCGGGAGACCGCCGCCGACAGTCTCGTCGAAACCCGCCATCTCATCGCCGAACTCACGCCGGCCGCGCTGGAGGGCCAGTCCCTCGCGGGCGCGCTCACCCGGATCGCGGAGCGGGCCGCCGCCCCAGGGTTGGAGGCGGAGGTTCTCGTCGAGGGCGATCCGCAGGCGCTGCCCATGCCGATCGAGGCCGCGCTGGTCCGCATCGCGCAGGGCGCGGTGTCGAATGTGGTGCGGCACGCGCAGGCTCAGCGCATGCGGGTGACCCTCACCTACGGCGATGACGCCGTGCACCTCGACGTGGTCGACGACGGTGTGGGCATCGATCCGGCCGTGCTGGCCGAATCCCCGTCGGGCAGCTTCGGTTTGAACGCCATGCGCAATCGGGTGGAGCAGCAGGGCGGCACCATGGATGTCGAATCCGAACCCGGCCACACCGCGGTCACCGTCTACTTCCCCTTGGAGGACCAATGATCCGCATCCTCCTCGCCGACGACCACGCCATCGTCCGCGCGGGCCTGCGCGCCCTCCTCGACTCCAGCGTCGCCGAAACCGATTCCGATGACATCGACGTCGTCGGGGAGGTCGCCACCGCCGAGGATTCGGTGGCCTTCTGCTCCACGACCGAGGTCGACCTGGTCCTGATGGACCTCCGCTTCGGTCCCGGCAAGTCCGGCGCCGACGCCACCGCCGCCCTGCGCGGCCTCCCGAACCCGCCGAACGTCCTGGTGGTCACCAACTACGACACCGACGCCGACATCCTCGGCGCCATCGAGGCGGGCGCCGTCGGCTACATCCTCAAGGACACCCCGCCCGCCGAACTCCTCGCCGCCGTCCGCTCCGCCGCCGACGGCGAGAGCGTCCTCTCCCCGTCGGTCGCCTCCCGCCTCATGACCCGGGTCCGCAAACCCGACACCACCCTGAGCCCCCGCGAGATCGAAGTCCTGCGCCTGGTCGCCGACGGCCACTCCAACCGCGAGATCGGCAAACGCCTCTTCCTCTCCGAGACCACCGTCAAATCCCACCTGGTCCACATCTATTCGAAGCTCGGCGTGAAGTCCCGAACCTCCGCCGTGGCCAGGGCCCGAGAGCGCGGAGCGATCTGACCGCGCGGAACCGCCGAACTCAGTGGGCGGCAGGCGCGGCGGCCAGCAGCGCGGGCCAATCCTGGGTCGACGCCCAGTCGGCGAAGGAATGCCAGGCGATCTCGGGGTAGTCGCGGCGCAGACCGGCGACATCGACATCGAGACCGACGGTCGAGAAGTACTCGAACATGGCGGCCAGATCGGTGGAACGGGAGCGCACGTACGCGAGCGGGACCTCCCGGTGCGCGATCGGCGCGCCGATGGCGGCGGCCAGGGTCGCGGCGATCCGCGCGGGCGTGAGCTCGTCCGCCGCGATATCGATACGACGACCGGCGAATTCGGCGCGGCGGTCCAGGGCGAGGGCCGCGAACGCGCCGATATCGGTGGCACAGATCAGGGTCAACGGCTGCTCGGTGGGCATCGGCCAGGAGAACGTCTGCTCGCGCAGGCCGTCCAGGGTCCAGCCGGTGGCGTAGTTGTCCATGAAGGCGGCCGGAGCGATGACGGTCCACGGCACGCCCGAGGCGGTCAGCCGGCGCTCGACCGCGAACTTGCTCTCGTAGTGCGGCACACCGGTTTCGCGGTCGGCGTGCGCGACGGAGGTGAAGACGATGTGGCCGAGGTGAGCGGCGACAGCGGCCTCGACGAGGTTCTCGCCGTGCCGGACCTCGACGGTGGTGTCGGTGTCGAACGGGGTGGTGACCGCGAACAGCGAATCCGCCCCGGCGAGTGCGGCATCCAGCGATGCGCGATCGTCGAAGTCGGCCCGGCGGATCTCCGCGCCGAGCGCGCGCAGCCGCTCGGCGGCGGGGGAGTCGGGGAAGCGGGTGAGGGCGCGGACGTGGTGGCCCCGATCGAGCAGGGCGCGGGCGGTGGCTCCGCCCTGGGCGCCGGTGGCGCCGGTGACCGCGATGGTGAGCATGGTTCCTCCAGGGGTATTATCTGCTGTGCGGCGCATTAACTGCGCCACGCAGCAATCTATTGGAGATTGCTGCGTCGCGCAGCTAATTAGGAGTGTGATCCAGATGACATCCCAGCGTCGCCGGGCGTTGTACGACGAGCTCTCCGGCGAATCGCGCCGGTACATGGCCGCGTACACGCTGTTCAACCAGGCCATCGCGGACAAGCTCGGACTGCATCCCACCGACCTGCAATGCCTGAGCCTGCTCACCGCGGAATCGCAGCCGCTGACGGTCAAGCAGATCGCCGACATGACCGGGTTGACCACGGGTTCCGCCACCCGCCTGGTCGACCGTATGGAACGCGGCGGCTATGTCACCCGCGAAGCCGATCCCGAGGACCGCCGCCGGGTGCTGGTCACCCCGGTCCCCGAGGCGGTCGCTCGCATCACCGCGACGTGGGACGACCTGGGCGAGGGTTGGGAGGCCATGCTGAGCGACCACACCGACGCCGAACTCGAGGCGATCATCGCGCACATGCGAAAGGCTCAGGAGCTCAGCAAAACCCAGATCGCCCGCCTCCGGGGCGCGCGCGGCTGAGCGTCGTACGGTGTCCGCTATGGCCTCACTCTCCGATTCCCGAGTACGCGAGTTTCTGAGCGCGGGCACCCGCACCGGCAAGCTGGCCTTCGTGGCCGCCGACGGCCGTCCCCTGATCGCCCCGATCTGGTTCATCGTCGAGGACGACCACATCGTCTTCAATACCGGCAAGGACACCGCCAAGGGCCGCTCGATCCTGCGCGACGGCCGCGTCACCCTCTGTGTCGACGTATCCGAGCCCCCATACTCTTTCGTTCAGGTGCAGGGCGTGACCGAGGTCTCCGAGGATCCCGACGACCTGATCCGCACCGCCACCGATATCGCCGCCCGCTACATGGGCGCGGACAGCGCCGAGGAGTTCGGCAAGCGCAACGGCGTCCCCGGTGAACTCGTCGTCCGGCTCTTCCCCACCAAGGTCCTCGCCGATTTCAAGGTCAGCGGCTGAAATCTCCGATTATGGAACCGTGAGTTCCGTTATGTGTTAGATTCGGAACCGTGAGTTCCGTATCCGAGGGTCCGCGGCCGGGCCGGCCGCTGTCGGCCGAGACCGATCTGGCCGTTCGCGAGGCGACCGTCGCCCTGCTCGCCGAGGTGGGCTACGCCGGCCTGCGCGTGCAGGACGTGGCGACCCGGGCCGGGGTGGGCAAGGCCGCGCTGTACCGGCGCTGGCCGTCGAAAGCCGCGCTCGCACTGCATCATCTGATCGGGGACCTGCGGCCGCGCGAGTATCGCGACACCGGCGGTCTGCGCGGTGATCTGCACGAGGTCGCGGCGGACTTCGTCGAACGCATGGGGAATCCGCGGGTGCGGGCGGTGCTGCCCGAGCTCATGGCGGATCTGATGCGCGACGGAACGCTGCAGACCGTGTTCGAGGACGTCTGCCTGCTGCCCGAGCGTGAGCTCATCCGGGCGGTCGCCGAGCGGGCGGTCGAGCGCGGGGATCTGGCCCGTGTGCCCGACTTGGATTGGGCGCACGCGCAATTCGCGGGACCGGTCTTCCTCTGGCTCACCATGCTCGGTGGGCAGGGCGATCGGGCGCTGATCGACCGGGTCGCGGATTCCGTTGCCGCGAGCTGGATGTACGACAAGGAGAAGGACCAATGAACACCTGGCTGTGGATCGGGCAGATCGTGCTCGCGGCGTCGTTCGTGCTCGGGGGCGTCGCGAAGGCGGCGATCGAGAAGGACAAGCTGCGTGGCGGAATGCCCTGGGTGGACGACCTGTCGCAGAACGCGGTGCGGGGGATCGGGATCGTGGAGATCCTGGGCGGCCTGGGGGTCGTGCTGCCGTGGGCCACGGGGATCGCGAAGGTGCTGACGCCGATCGCCGCGGTGGGTCTGGCCCTGGTGATGGTCGGCGGGTTCGTGACCCACGTGCGACGCGGGGAGTATGGGCGGTCGTTGTCGAACGTGGTGCTGTTCGTGGTGGCGGTGCTGGTGGCGGTCGGACGGTTCGCCTGAGCGGGTGTGCGAGACTCGCCCGATGACAGTGCACTTCATCGGGGCCGGGCCCGGGGCGGCGGATCTGCTGACCGTGCGCGCGGTCGAACTGCTGCGCCGATCCCCGGTGTGCCTGTACGCGGGGACGTATCTGGACCCGGAAGTGCTGGCGTACTGCGCGCCCGACGCCGAGCTGATCGATACCCAGAAGCTGGATCTGGACGAGATCGTGGCGCACTGCGCGCGGGCGCACGCCGAGGGCAAGGAGGTCGCGCGGCTGTGCTCGGGCGATCCCTCCATATATTCGGCCCTCACCGAACAGAAGCGGCGACTCGACGCGCTGGGGATCCCGTGGGACGTGACGCCCGGGGTGCCCGCGTACGCCGCCGCCGCGGCCCTGCTCGGGGCGGAACTGACTGTGCCCGAACAGGTGCAGTCGGTGGTGTTGACTCGGACACACGCGCGCTCGACGGCTATGCCCGATTCGGAGGCGCTGGCCAATTTCGCCCGCACCCGGGCCACGCTGGTGCTGCACCTGGCCATCACCCGGATCCGCGCCCTCGCGCAGGAGCTGACCGCCGACTACGGCAGTGCCTGCCCGGTGGCCGTGGTGTACCGGGCGACCCAGCCCGAGCAGCAGGTTCTCCGTGGAACCTTGGCCGACATCGCGGACCGTGTGGAGGCAGCCGGGCTGCGGCAGGCCGCGGTCATTCTGGTGGGCCGGGCACTGGCCGAAAGTATCGATTGCGCGCAGTCTCACCTGTACGACCCTGGTCGCGATAGGTCGCATATCACTGGCTGAAACAGTGAAATGGGAAGATAGCCGACGGCTATGGCCCTTTCGGATTCCCGCTTGCGCGCTGCCGGTAGATTGGACCGAGTGTCCGTCACCAGAATCACGACTGTGACCCGGCGTTGGCCGGTGGGTGTGGTCGCGCCCATGTAACAAGATCGGCCAGCTGGGGGGATACCTCCCAGGGAGTCTCGACAACAAAAACAAGACGGTGAAGTAAGCCCCGAACGCCGGACGTCACGCTGACCGCAGCGGTGGCGTCCTGTTCGGGTTTTTCGGCGGGGAACGCTGCGGTCGTGGTGTTCCGGAAGCGAGGTTTGGGTTGGACCGGCTGGATTTCGGCGGCATCGGCGAAGCTGGCAGCGAAATCGCACCGGGATCGGGCGAACTTTTCCCGCTGTCGCCGGCGCAGCTCGGCATCTGGTATGCCCAGCACCTGGACCCGCAGGTTCCGATCAATATCGCCCAGTACGTCGAGCTGCGCGGGGAACTCGACATGGCGCTGCTCGAGGCCGCCATGGTGCGCGGCTCGGAGGAGTTCGGTTCCGGCTTCCTGCGCATCGTCGAGCGTGACGGCGAGCCCATGCAGATGGTGGACCACTCGCTGGACCGCACCATCTACCACGTCGATCTGAGCGCCGAGGCCGATCCGGCCGCCGCCGCCCACGCCTGGATGCGCGCCGACTACAGCGCGCCCCTGGAACTCACCCGCGACCGCCTCATCCGCACCTGCATGCTGAAACTGGCCGACGGCCATTACTACTGGTATGCGCGCATCCACCACATCGTGCTGGACGGTCTCGGCGCGGTGACCTACATGACCCGGGTCGCCGAGGTCTACACCGCGTTCGTCAATGGCGTCGAGCCCCCGCCGCACAAGCTGACCGACCTGCCCACCCTGGTCGAGCAGGAGTTCGCCTACCGCGACTCGAGCCGCTTCAAGTCCGACAAGGAGTACTGGGCCGAGCGGATCGCCGGTGTCGAGGACGGCACCAGCCTGGCCGGACGTTCCGCGCCGCCGGCGGCGATCAACCGGATCGCCACGGCCGCGCTCACCAAGGGCCAGACCTCACTGCTGGATCAGGCCGTGGCCCGCCACGAGTCCTCGCCCGCGGGTCTGCTGATCGCCGGTTTCGCCGCCTACCTCGCGCAGTGGACCGGCAGTCAGGACGTCGTCCTCAGCCTCCCGGTGACCGCGCGCACCACCGCGATCATGCGCCGCTCCGGTGGCGCTGCCTCGAACATCGTGCCGCTGCGCCTGAAGGTCGGCCACGACTCCACGGTCACCGATCTGCTCGGCCAGGTGACGGTGGCCGTCTCGGGCGCCCTGCGTCACCAGCGCTACCGCGCCGAGGACATCAAGCGCGACAGTTCTTCCGGCGATTTCTCCGGTGGCGAGGTCGGGTCGCAGTTCTTCGGCCCGTGGGTCAACATCATGTTGTTCCACAACGAGGTCGTGCTCGGCGACATCACCGGTGAGTACAGCGTGCTGTCCACCGGTTCCATCGAGGACCTGGGCGTCAACTTCTACCAGTCGGTGAAGGGCACCCGGAACCACATCGACTTCGAGACCAACCCGAACCTGTACTCCGACCAGGAGACCCGCAGTCACCACGCGCGTTTCCTGGAGTTCTTCGACCGCTTCCTGGCGGCCGAGGCGGCGCAGCCGGTGTGGGGCCTGCCCATCACCACCGCGGCCGAGCGCACCCGCACCCTGGTGGAGTGGAACTCCGCCGCGCACGAGGTGCCGGTCACCACGCTGCCGGCGTTGCTGGACACGCAGATTCCGCTGACCCCGGACAATGTGGCCGTCGAGTTCGAGGGCGAGCAGCTCACCTACGCCGAGTTCGGCGAGCGGGTCAACCGCCTGGCCCGCTTCCTGATCGAGGACGGCGTCGGCCCGGAATCGCTGGTGGCCCTGGGCATGCGGCGTTCGCTGGAGCTGGTCGTGGGCATGCACGCGGTGCTGCGCGCCGGTGGCGCGTATGTGCCGATCGACCCCGATCATCCGGCCGACCGCACCGCCTACATCCTGGAGTCCGCGGCACCGGTCTGCGTGCTGACCACCGCCCGCGACGAGCTCGAGCTGCCGGAGTCGGTGCGGCGCTTGGAGATCGACACCCTCGACGTGTCGGCGTTCTCCGCCGAGCCGGTGACCGACGCGGACCGCCGCGCGCCGCTGCGCCCGGACAACACCGCCTACGTCATCTACACCTCGGGTTCGACCGGCCGCCCCAAGGGCGTCGCGGTCACCCACCACGCCATCGTCAACCAGGAACTGTGGATGCTCGACGAGTATCCGATGACCGAAGACGATGTGTACCTGCAGAAGACGGCCACCACCTTCGACGTGTCGCTGTGGGGCTACTTCATGCCGCTGCTGGTCGGCGCGAAGCTGATCGTGGCCACCCCGGACGGTCACCGCGATCCGTTGTACGTGGCGGAGATGATCGAGCGCCACGGCGTCACGGTCACGGACTTCGTGCCGTCCATGCTGACGGTGTTCGTCGCGCACGCCACCCGCGCCCAGTGCGCCACGCTGAAGTACGTCTTCGTGATCGGTGAGGCGCTGCCGCCGGAGACCGGCGCGGGCTTCCGCGAGATCACCTCGGCCGGCCTGCACAACCTGTACGGCCCCACCGAGGCCGCGGTCTCGGTCACCTACTGGGAGAACACCGCCGCCGACACCGTCACGGTGCCGATCGGTGTACCCGAGTGGAATGTCGAAGTCTACGTACTGGATTCGCATCTGCGACCGGCCGCCATCGGCGCCGCGGGTGAGCTCTATCTGGCGGGCCGCCAGCTGGCGCGCGGCTACAAGGGCCGCCCGGACCTGACCTCGGACCGCTTCGTCGCGAATCCGTTGTCGCTCACCGGCGAACGCATGTACCGCACCGGTGACCTGGTGCGCTGGAACCTCGTCGCGAGCGACAAATCGGGTACCGTCGGTGCGCTGGAGTACATCGGCCGCACCGACTTCCAGGTGAAGTTCCGCGGTCAGCGCATCGAGCTCGGCGAGATCGAGACCGACCTGCTGGCCCACCCGTCGGTCAGCCAGGCCGCCGTGCTGGTGATGGACACCGCCACCGGTCAGCAGCTGGTCGCCTACGTGGTGCCGGTTCCGGGCCAGAGCATCGACCCGGCCGAGCTGACCCGCTTCGCCGCCGAGAAGCTGCCGACCTACATGGTCCCGGCCTCGATCATGGTGCTGGAGGCGTTCCCGCTCAACACCTCCGGCAAGCTGGACCGCAAGGGCCTGCCGGAGCCGGTGTTCAGCGCCGACGCCGCCGGATACCGCGCCCCGCGCACCGCCGCCGAGGAGATCGTGGCGGGCGTGTTCGCCGACGTGCTCGGTCACGACCGGGTCGGCGTGGACGACAACTTCTTCGATCTGGGCGGCAACTCGCTGGTCGCCACCCAGGTGGTGGCCCGCATCTCGGCCGCGTTCAGCACCCGCCTGGGTGTGCGCGCGCTGTTCGAGACCCCGACCGTGGCCGGACTGGCCGCGCGCGTGGAAGCCGCTGGGCCCGCGGATGTCTCGCGGCCGCCGCTGGTGGCGCGGGAGCGTCCGGAGCGGGTGCCGCTGTCGCTGGCGCAGCAGCGCATGTGGTTCCTCAACCAGTTCGACCCGAACGTCCCGACCTACAACCTGCCGTTCGTGGTGCGGTTGCGCGGACAGGTCGACATCGAGGCGCTGCAGCTGGCGCTGACCGACGTGGTGGCGCGCCAGGAGTCGCTGCGCACCATCTTCCCGGAGTCCGGGGACGGCGGCTTCCAGCAGGTGCTGCCCATGGACGAGGTGGATCTCGGCATCGAGGTGCACGACCTCGCCGAGGCCGAATTGCGCTCCGCGCTGGCGCAGTTCGCGTCCGCGGGCTTCGACGTCTCCACTCAGCTGCCGATCCGGGTACGCGTGTACCGGGTCGCCGCCGGGGCCGAGACCGGCCGTCATGCCGTCGCCGACGACAACGAAGTGGATCTCGCGGTCGCGTTCGTGGTGCACCACATCGCGGCCGACGGTTTCTCGTTCGGTCCGCTCTCGCGCGACATGACCGCCGCCTACCTGGCCCGGGTCGCCGGTCAGGAGCCCGCGTGGGCGCCGCTGCCGGTGCAGTACCAGGACTTCAGCCTGTGGCAGCGCGAGGTGCTCGGCTCGGAATCCGACGCCGACTCCATGGCCGCGCGCCAGAACGACTACTGGCGCACGGCCCTGGCCGGGCTGCCGGATCAGCTGGACCTGCCCGCGGATCGCCCGCGGCCGCCGGTGCAGAGCTTCCACGGCTCCCGCGTCACCTTCGAGATCCCGGCCGAGCTGCACGTCCGGCTCGCGGGATTGGCTCGCGCCCAGGGCGTCTCGCTGTTCATGGTCATGCACAGCGCGCTGGCCGTGCTGCTGGCCCGCCTCTCGGGCACCAGCGACATCGCCATCGGCACCCCGGTCGCCGGTCGCGGTGAGCAGGCGCTCGACGACCTGATCGGCATGTTCGTCAACACCCTGGTGCTGCGCTCGGAAGTGGATGGGGCGGAACGCTTCACCGATTTCCTGGCCCGCACCCGGGAGACCGACCTGGCGGCCTTCGCCAATACCGATGTCCCGTTCGAGCGACTGGTCGAGGTGCTCAACCCGACCCGTTCGCAGGCCCGGCACCCGCTGTTCCAGGTCATGCTGTCGTTCCAGGAGATGTCGCACGGCTCCATGGAGCTGCCCGGCCTCACCGTCTCCGCGGACGAGCTCGAGGTCGACATCGCCAAGTTCGACCTGCAGTGGACCCTGACCGAACAGCGCGGCCTGGGCGGCGAGCCCGCCGGGCTGTCGGTGATCCTGTCCTACGCCACCGACCTGTTCGACGCGTCGACCGTCGCCGAGTTCGGGCAGCGCTACCTGCGCGTGCTCGAGACCGCCGTGGCCGCCCCGGACACCGTGGTCCGCGACATCGACGTCCTCGACGCCGGTGAGCGCGAGACCGTCCTGCACGCCTGGAACCACACCGCCCGCGAACTGCGCGGCGCGGCAACCGTTCTGGATTTGTTCGAGCAGCAGGTCCGGATCCGCCCGGACGCCACCGCCCTGATCTTCGATCCGGGCGAGCGCAGCGGCAGCATGTTCGGCCCCGCCGAGGAGCTGACCTACGCCGAGTTCTCGGCCCGGGTGAACCGCCTGGCGCGCAAGCTCGTCGACGCCGGCGTCGGTCCGGAGTCCCTGGTGGCGGTGGGCATCCGCCGCTCGGTGGACATGCTGGTCGCCATCTACGCCACCCTCACCGCGGGTGGCGGCTACGTGCCGATCGATCCGGACCACCCGGCCGAGCGCACCGACTACGTGCTGCGCACCGCCGAGCCGGTGGTGCTGCTCACCACCGTCGACGACGCCGTGGAATCCTCGGATTGCCCGGTGCTGCAACTGGATTCGCTGGACCTCGACGAGTACGGCGACGCCCCGGTCACCGACGCGGACCGGCTCGCGCCGCTGCGGCCGGACAATGCCGCCTACGTGCTGTTCACCTCCGGCTCGACCGGCCGCCCCAAGGGCGTGGCCATCCCGCACGCCGCGGTGCTCAACCAGATCGCCTGGATCACCGCCGAATACGGCATCGACGACACCGATGTGATCCTGCAGAAGACGCCGGTCACCTTCGACGTGTCGGTATGGGAGCTGTTCGGTTCGCTGGCGGTCGGCGCGCAGCAGGTCATCGCCGCGCCGGACGGCCACCGCGACCCGATGTACCTCTCGGAGGTCATCGGACGCCACCGGGTCACCATGACCTCGTTCGTGCCGTCCATGCTGAGCGTGTTCGCCTCCACGGCCTCGGCGTCCGAATGCCTGTCCCTGCGTGCGGTGCTGGTCGCCGGTGAGGCGCTGCCGCCGGCCACCGTGACCGCGTTCCGCCGCTTCTCCACCGCGGCCGTGCACAACCTGTACGGCCCGACCGAGTTCACCGTGCACGCCACCGCCGCCGCCATCGACGCGCCGGTGGTCACCTCGGTGCCGATCGGTCGCCCGGTGTGGAACGCGCAGACCTACGTGCTCGACGAGGGCCTGCGCCCGGTGCCCGCGGGCGTCCCGGGTGAGCTGTACCTCGGCGGTGTGCAGGTGGCGCGCGGCTACTTCGGCCGTCCGGACCTGTCGGCCGAGCGTTTCGTCGCCAACCCCTACGGCGAGCCGGGTTCGCGGCTCTACCGCACCGGTGACCTGGTGCGCTGGAACCAGAACGACCCGGGCGTCATCGACTACATCGGCCGCACCGACTTCCAGGTGAAGTTCCGCGGTCAGCGCATCGAGCTCGGCGAGATCGAGACCGCGCTGCTGGACCACCCCAAGGTGCAGCAGGCCGTGGTGCTGGTCATCGACACCGTGGCCGGCGATCAACTGGTCGCCTACATCGTGGCCGGCGGCCCGGTGGACCTGGACGGGGTCAAGACCTCGTTGCAGCGCACCCTGCCCGCGTACATGGTGCCGGGCTCGATCATGGTGCTGGACGCGTTCCCGCTGAACGCCTCCGGCAAGCTGGATCGCAAGGCACTGCCGACGCCGCGGTTCGAGGTGCGCGAATTCCGCGCTCCGACAACGCCGATCGAGGAGATCATCGCCCAGATCTTCGGCGAGGTGCTGGGCATCGTCCGCGTCGGCGTCGACGACGACTTCTTCGAGCTGGGTGGCAACTCGCTGATCGCGACCCAGGTGGCGACCCGCCTGGGCACCGCCCTCGACACCCGCGTGCCGGTGCGCATGCTGTTCGAGGCGGCCACTGTGGAGGCCCTCGCGGCCCGGGTGGAATCGCATGTCGGCGACGGCGGCCGCAAGGCGCTGGTCGCTCGCGAGCGGCCGAACGAGGTTCCGCTTTCGCTTGCGCAGCAGCGCATGTGGTTCCTCAACCGCTTCGACACCGCCTCGGCGGTCAACAACATCCCCGTCGCCATCCGGCTCTCCGGTGAGCTGGACATCGCGGCGCTGCAGGTCGCGGTCATCGACGTCATCGACCGCCACGAGTCGCTGCGCACGGTCTTCCCGGAGACCGCGCACGGCCCGGTGCAGCGGGTGCTGGACGCCGCGCAGATCGTGCCGGACCTGACCCCGGTACCGGTCACCGAGTCCAACCTGATCGACCACCTGGTCGAGCTGGCCACCATGGCCTTCGACGTCACCGGCGAAGTGCCTTTGCACGCGGCGCTTTTCGAGATCAGCGACACCGAGTACATCCTCGGCATGGTGGTCCACCACATCAGCGCCGACGGCTGGTCCATGGGCCCGCTGGCCCGCGACGTGATGGTGGCCTACGCGGCCCGCACCTCGTGGGAGGCCCCGGCCTGGGCGGAACTGCCGGTGCAGTACGCCGATTACGCGCTCTGGCAGCGCGAGGTGCTCGGCTCCGAGGACGATCCGGACGCGCTGATCTCCAAGCAGATCCGCTACTGGACCGAGGCCCTGGCCGACCTGCCCGACGAACTGGTGCTGCCCTCCGACCGGCAGCGTCCGGCCGTGGCCAGCTACCAGGGCGGCACCTACCCGTTCGCCATCTCCGCCGAAACCCAGCAGGCGCTGGTGGATCTGGGCCGCCGGCACAACGCCTCGCTGTTCATGGTCATGCACTCGGCGCTGGCGGTGCTGCTGGCCCGCCTGTCGGGCACCTCCGACATCGCGATCGGCACCCCGGTGCACGGCCGCGGTGAGGCCGCGCTCGACGACCTGATCGGCATGTTCGTCAACACCCTGGTGCTGCGCACCGAGGTGGACGGCTCGGAGACCTTCGCCGACCTGCTGGCCCGGTCCCGCGACACCGACCTGCACGCCTTCGCGCACGCGGACGTGCCGTTCGAGCGCCTGGTCGAGGTCATCAACCCGGCCCGTTCGCAGGCCCGCCACCCGCTGTTCCAGGTCATGCTGACCTTCCAGAACACCCGGCAGGCCAGCCTGGAACTGCCCGGCCTCTCGGTCAACGGCATCGACTACGACGCCCGCCTGGCCAAGTTCGACCTGCAGCTGACCCTGCAGGAGGCGCAGGACGACCACGGCGAGCACGCCGGCATGTCGGCCGAGATCTCCTACGCGCTGGACCTGTTCGACGAGCCCACCATCGAGGCGTTCGCGCGGCGACTGGATCTGATCCTGGCCGCTGTCATCGAGCACCCGGATCGCCCGCTCGGCGATATCGACGTGCTGGTCACCGGCGAGCGCGACCAGGTGCTCGACGGCTGGAACGACACCGCGTTCAACCTGGCCTCGGTGCTGCCCGCGCTGCCCGAAGGCGAGGCGGCGACGCTGGTCTCGCTGTTCGAAGCCCAGGCTCTGACCAGCCCTGATGCGCCTGCCGTGGAATTCGAGGGGACAGTTCTGTCCTACGCCGAGTTCGCGGCGCGGGTGCACAAGCTGGCCCGCAAGCTCATCGCGCAGGGCGTCACCGCGGAATCGCCGGTGGCCCTGGCGATCCGGCGTTCGCTGGATCTGGTCGTGGCCATGTACGCCGTGCTGGAGGCCGGTGGCGCGTACGTGCCGCTGGACCCGGACCAGCCGATGGAGCGCATCGACTACGTGCTCGACACCGCGCGCCCGGTCGCCATCCTGACCACCGGCCGCGACGACTTCGTGACCGGCCGCAATGTGCCGGTGCTGGAAGTCGACACCCTGAACCTGGACGCCTACTCCGACGCTCCGATCACGGATGCCGAACGGGGACAGGCGATCCGGCCCGAGCACACCGCCTACGTGATCTTCACGTCCGGTTCGACCGGCCGCCCCAAGGGCGTGGCCGTCGAGCACGGCGCGATCGTGAACCGCCTGCTGTGGATGCAGCACGAGTACCCGATCGACGCCACCGACGCGGTGCTGCAGAAGACCCCGGCCACCTTCGACGTGTCGGTGTGGGAGTTCTTCTGGCCCTTGCAGACCGGTGCGCGCCTGGTGGTCGCCAAGCCGGACGGCCACCGCGACCCGGTCTATCTGGCCCAGGTCATCGCGGAAACCGGCATCACCACGGCGCACTTCGTGCCGTCGATGCTGTCGGTCTTCGTCGCCACCCTCGGCACCGACAGCGGTGATGCCGCCGCCACCGCACCGCGGCTGCGGCAGGTGTTCGCCTCCGGTGAGGCGCTGCCCGCGCCGACCGCGCAGAAGCTGCGCGAGCTGACCGGCGCGCGTCTGCACAACCTGTACGGCCCGACCGAGGCGGCCGTCGACGTCACCTACCACGAGGTCGTGGACGCCGACACCGTCTTCGTGCCGATCGGCCGCCCGGTGTGGAACACCGAGACCTACGTCCTCGACGCCCGCCTGCACCCGGTCGCGCCGGGTGTCGCGGGTGAGCTCTACCTCGCGGGTGATCAGCTCGCGCGGGGTTACCTGGGCCGCCCGGACCTGTCCGCGGACCGTTTCGTGGCCAACCCGTTCGTCTCCGGCGACCGGATGTACCGCACCGGCGACCTGGTCTCCTGGACCGCCGCCGGGGAACTGAACTACCTGGGCCGCACCGACTTCCAGGTGAAGCTGCGCGGTCTGCGCATCGAGCTGGGCGAGATCGAGGCGGCGCTGCTGGCGCAGCCGACCATCGCCCAGTCCGTCGTGGTGGTCCGCACCGACGCGCACGCGGGCGACCAGCTGGTGGGTTACGTGGTCCGCGAGCCTCACGCCGTGGTCGACGTCGACGGCGTGAAGGCCGCGCTGAGCGCCTCGCTGCCCGCCTACATGGTTCCGGCCGCGCTCGTGGTGCTGGACGCCTTCCCGGTCAACGCCTCCGGCAAGCTGGACCGCAAGGCCCTGCCCGCGCCGGTGTTCGAGGCCAAGCGTTTCCGCGCCCCCTCGACCCCGATCGAGGAGATCATCGCGCAGATCTTCGCCGACCTGCTCGGCGCCGAGCGCGTCGGCGTGGACGACGACTTCTTCGAGCTGGGCGGCAACTCGCTGGTCGCCACCCAGGTGGTGGCTCGCCTGGCGGCCGCGCTGAACGCCGAGATCGGCGTGCGTGTGCTGTTCGAGGCCCCGACCGTGGCCGCGCTGGCCGCGCGGGTGGAGTCGCACGCGGGAACCGGTGTGCGTCAGGCGCTCACGGTCCGCACCCGTCCCGAGTACCCGCCGCTGTCGCTCGCGCAGCAGCGCATGTGGTTCCTCAACCGGTTCGATCCCGAATCGGCCGCGAACAACATCCCGGCGGCCGTACGGCTCACCGGCGCACTGGATCTCGACGCCATGCGCGGCGCGATCGCCGACGTGATGGCGCGCCACGAGTCGCTGCGCACCCTGTACCCGTCGCACGAGGGCGTCGCCTACCAGAAGGTGCTGCCCACCGGGCGCGCCATTCCGGAGCTGGACGTGCTGGACGTGACCGAGGGCGAGTTGTTCGCCGCGGTCTACGATTTCGCCGCGCGCGGCTTCGACGTCACCACCGAGACCGCGGTGCGCCTGCGCGCCTACCGCCTCGCGGCCGACGAGCACGTGCTGGTCCTGGTGGCCCACCACATCGCCGCCGACGGCTTCTCCATGACGCCGCTGGTCCGCGACCTGATGACCGCCTACATCGCGCGCAGTCAGGGCGAGACCCCGGGCTGGACCGAATTGCCGGTGCAGTACGCGGATTACGCGCTGTGGCAGCGCGAGACCCTGGGTTCGGAAGAGGACCCGCGCTCGCTCATCACCGAGCAGCTCGACTACTGGCGCGACACCCTGTCCGGCCTGCCGGACGAGCTGCGCCTGTCCACCACGCCGCGCCCGGCCGTCGCCTCCTACGACGCGGGCACCCACCGGTTCCAGGTGCCGGGCGAGCTCATCGCCGGGCTGAACCGGGTGGCGCAGGCCCATGGCACGACCCTGTTCATGGTGGTGCACAGCGCCTTCGCCGCGCTGCTGGCCCGCCTGAGCGGCACCGACGACATCGCGGTCGGCATTCCGGTCGCGGGCCGTGGCGAGCAGGCGCTCGACGACCTGGTCGGCATGTTCGTCAACACCCTGGTGCTGCGCGCCCCGGTGGACACCGGCGCGAGTTTCACCGACCTGCTGAAGACCGTGCGCGAGCGCGATCTGCAGGCCTTCGCCCACGCGGACGTGCCGTTCGAGCGCCTGGTCGAGGTGCTCAACCCGGCCCGCTCGCAGGCGCGGCACCCGCTGTTCCAGGTCATGCTGTCGTTCCAGAACCTGGGGCGTGCCTCGCTGGAGCTACCGGGCCTGAGCGTGGCCGAGCTGGCCATCGATCAGCAGTCGGCCAAGTTCGATCTGCAGATGACCCTGAGCGAGGTCGTCGACGGCGACTCCGCCATGGACGCCGAGCTCGTCTACGCCACAGACCTTTTCGACGCGCAGTACGCGGGTGTGTTCGCGCAGCGCTTCGTCGCCGTGCTCACCGCCGTGGCCACGGACCCGGCCCAGCTGGTCGGCGATGTCGAGCTGCTGACCGAGACCGAGCGCCGTCAGCTGCTGGTCGGCTGGAACGAGACCGCGTTCGAGCTGGACACCGCGCTGCCGGAGATCGACGAGGGCGCGGCGGCGACGCTGGTGTCGCTGTTCGAGGCGCAGGTCGCGCTGACCCCGGACGCGACGGCTGTCACGTTCGAGGGGACAAGTCTGTCCTATGCCGAGTTCGCGGCCCGCGTGCGCAAGCTGGCGCGCTGGCTGATCGCCGAGGGCGTCGGACCGGAATCCTTCGTCGCGCTGGGCATGCGCCGCTCCATCGACCTGGTCGCGGGCATGTACGCCGTGGCCGTCGCCGGTGGCGCGTACGTGCCGCTGGACCCGGATCACCCGGCCGAGCGCACCCAGTACATCCTCGAGACCGCGCAGCCGGTCTGCGTGCTCACTTCGGGCGACGACCTGGAAGGCGTTGAGGCGCGCCAGGTTCGGATCGACGAGCTGGATCTGTCGGCCTTCGACGACAGCCCGGTCACCGATGCCGAGCGCCGCTCGCCGCTGCGCCCGGGCAATACCGCCTACGTGATCTTCACGTCCGGTTCCACCGGCCGCCCCAAGGGTGTGGCCGTGAGCCACGCGGCCATCGTCAACCGCCTGGTGTGGATGCACGCCCAGTACGGGCTGGCCGCCTACGACGTGGTGCTGCAGAAGACCCCGGCCACGTTCGACGTGTCGGTGTGGGAGTTCTTCTGGCCCTTGCAGGTTGGCGCGCGCCTGGTGGTCGCCAAGCCCGACGGCCACCGCGACCCGGCGTACCTGGCCGAGATCATCGTCCGCGAGGGCGTCACGGTCACCCACTTCGTGCCGTCCATGCTCGCGGTGTTCGTGGCCGAGCCGGCCGCGTCCGACTGCGTCAGCCTGACCAATGTCTTCGCCTCCGGTGAGGGCCTGCCCGCGCCGACCGCGCAGAAGCTGCGGCAGCTGACCGGCGCCCGTCTGCACAACCTGTACGGCCCCACCGAGGCCGCGGTCGACGTGACCTTCCACGAGGTCGTCGACGCCGACATCACCTCGGTGCCGATCGGCGCGCCGGTCTTCAACACCCAGGTGTACGTGCTGGATTCGCGCCTGAACCCGGTTCCGGTGGGTGTCGCGGGTGAGCTCTATCTCGCGGGTGACCAGCTGGCCACCGGCTACGTGGCCCGCCCCGACCTGACCGCGGATCGCTTCGTGGCCAACCCGTTCGGCGACGGCGCGCGCATGTACCGCACCGGTGACCTCGTCACCTGGACCGGTCACGGCGAGCTGGAGTACCTGGGCCGCACCGACTTCCAGGTGAAGCTGCGCGGTCTGCGCATCGAGCTCGGCGAGATCGAATCCGCGCTCACCGCGCTGCCCGCCGTCGCGCAGTCCGTGGTCGTGGTCCGCCACGACGAGCGCACCGGCGATCAGCTGGTCGCCTACCTGATCGCCGCCGACGGCAACCTCGACGTCGACGCCGTGAAGGACGTGCTGTCCGAACAGCTTCCGGCCTACATGGTCCCGGCCGCCTTCATGGTGCTGGACGCCTTCCCGCTCAACGCCTCCGGCAAGCTGGACCGCAAGCAGCTGCCCGCGCCGACCTTCGCCGCCAAGACCTTCCGCGCCCCGGCCACCCCGGTGCAGCAGACGGTCGCCGGAACCATCGCCGACGTGCTCGGCCTGGAGCGGGTCGGCCTGGACGACGACTTCTTCGAGCTGGGCGGCAACTCGCTGATCGCCACCCAGGTGATCGCGCGCCTGTCCGCGGCGCTGGACGCCGACATCCCGCTGCGCGCGCTGTTCGAGGCCTCCACCGTGGCCTCGCTGGCGGCACAGCTGGAATCGCGCGTCGGCACCGGCGCGCGCGCCGCCCTGGTCGCGCAGGAGCGTCCGGAGCTGGTGCCGCTGTCGCTGGCGCAGCAGCGCATGTGGTTCCTGAACCGCTTCGACAACCGCACCGCGGTCAACAACATCCCGGTGGCGCTGAAGCTCACCGGCGCGATCGATCCGGCCGCCTTCACCGCCGCCCTGGGCGATGTGCTGGCCCGGCACGAGTCGCTGCGCACCGTCTACCCCGAGATCGAGGGCGACGGCTTCCAGCGCGTCCTGCCGCTGTCCGAGATCGACTTCGAGGTGCGGACCGAGTCCGTCACCGCGGCCGACCTGACCGCGCGCATCACCCAGCTGGCGAGCGTCTTCTTCGACGTCACCCGGGAACTGCCGTTCCGTGCCACGGTGCTCAGCCTCAGCGAGACCGAGCACGTGGTCGTGCTGGTGCTGCACCACATCAGCGCGGACGGCGCGTCGCTGCGCCCGCTGCTGCGTGACGTGGTGGCCGCCTACCTGTCCCGCGCGACCGGCGAGGCCCCGGCCTGGTCGCCGCTGCCGGTGCAGTACGCCGACTACACGCTGTGGCAGCGCGAGATCCTGGGCGCGGAGACCGATCCCGAGTCGATCGCCGCCCAGCAGATCGGCTACTGGACCACCCAGCTGGCCGACCTGCCCGAGCAGCTGGAGCTGCCCGCCGATCGGCCGCGTCCCGAGGTCGCCACCAATGCCGGTGGCGTGCACGACTTCTCGATCGACGCCGACCTGCACCGCGCCCTCACCGGCGTGGCCCGCGAACACGACGTCACCCTGTTCATGCTGGTCCACGCGGCGCTCGCGGCCTGGTCCGCACGCCTGTCGCGGTCCACCGACATCGCCATCGGCACCCCGATCGCGGGTCGCGGTGAACGCGCCCTCGACGACGTGGTCGGCATGTTCGTCAACACCCTGGTGCTGCGCAGCGAGGTGCGGCCGGACGCGGCCTTCCGCGATCTGCTCGCCCAGGTGCGCCGCACCGACCTGGCCGCCTTCGCGCACGCCGACGTGCCGTTCGAGCGGCTGGTGGACGTGCTCAGCCCGGTCCGGTCGCAGGCGCACCACCCGCTGTTCCAGGTGGCGCTGACCTTCGAGGCCGCGAGCGCCAAGGACGCGGCCGCCGTCGAGCTGCCCGACCTGGCCCTCGAGGTCGTCGAATTCGATCCGGGCACCGCCAAGTTCGACGTGCAGCTCACGGTGAGCGAGCGCGCCGACGGGTCGCTGGGCCTGTCCTGGAACTACGCCACCGATCTGTTCGACGCCGAGACCGTCATCTCCTTCGCCGAGCGCCTGGTCCGCATCCTGCGCGCCGTCGCCGAGGAACCGTCGGCCCTGATCGGCGACATCGACCTGCTGGGCGAGGGCGAACGCCACGACGTCGCCGAGTACTGGGTCTCCGCGGGCGAGGACATCGTCGAGCTGGCCGAGACCGCGCGCGCGGCGGTCGCCGAGGCCGAACTCGCCGTCGCCGAGGGCATCTCGGGCATCGCGCCCGAGGCCGCCGCGCTGGCCGCGCTGGGCGGGGCCGCCGAGCGCCTGTCCAACCCCCTCGAAGCGCTGGCGAGCCCGTTCGCCGCGTCCGAGGCCACCATCTCGGGCCTGTTCGACCTGGCCGTGGCCGCTCACCCGGAGCGGGTCGCGGTGCGGTTCGGCGACGAGGAGCTCACCTACTTCGAGCTGGATCGCCGCGCGAACGTGCTGGCGCGCAGGCTGATCGGGGAGGGCGCGGGTCCGGAGTCGCTGGTCGCGGTGCTGCTGCCGCGTTCCGCGGACCTGGTCGTGGCGCTGCTGGCCGTGATCAAGACCGGTGCGGGTTACGTGCCGATCGATCCGTCCTACCCGGCCGACCGCATCGCCTTCGTGCTCTCGGACGCGAAGCCCACCAGCGTGATCACCGACTCGACCGTGCAGGTCGAGCTCCCGGCCGAGCTGAACACCGTTCTCCTGGACGGCTTCTCGCTGGAGGCCGGGAACATCGTGGACGCGGCCGACGGCCCCGTCACCGATGCCGACCGCCGTGCGGCGCTGCACCCGGACCACGTCGCCTACGTCATCTACACCTCCGGTTCGACCGGCCGCCCCAAGGGCGTCGCGGTCGCGCACCGCAATGTGGTGCGCCTGATGGCGAACACCGATCGCGAGTTCGGCTTCGGACCCGACGACGTGTGGACCCTGTTCCACTCCTACGCCTTCGACTTCTCGGTGTGGGAGCTGTGGGGCCCGCTGCTCTACGGCGGCAAGCTCGTCGTCGTCGACTACTACGTGTCGCGCTCCCCGGAGCAGTTCCTGGAACTGCTGCGCCGCGAGCAGGTCACCGTCCTCAACCAGACGCCGTCGGCGTTCTACCAGCTGGCCGAGGCCGACCGCATCGCGGCCACCGCCGGCGACCAGCAGGACCTGGCCCTGCGCTACGTCGTCTTCGGCGGTGAGGCGCTGGAGCTGCGCCGCCTGTCGGATTGGGTTGCCCGCCACGGGGATTCCACCCCGTACCTGGTGAACATGTACGGCATCACCGAGACCACGGTCCACGTGTCCGTGCGGGTGCTCGACGCCGACACCATCGCCGCCGCCACCGGTTCGGTGGTCGGCCGGGCCATCGCCGGTCTGCGCGTGTACGTCCTCGACGACCGCCTGCACCCGGTGCCGGTCGGCGTCGCGGGTGAGATGTACGTCGCCGGTGCGCAATTGGCGCGCGGCTACCTGGGCCGCCCGGACCTGTCCGCGGCCCGCTTCGTGGCCAGCCCCTTCGGTGCGCCGGGCGCCCGCCTGTACCGCTCCGGTGACGTGGCCCGCTGGAACCGCTTCGGCGAGCTCGAATACCTGGGCCGCGCCGACGACCAGGTCAAGGTCCGCGGTTTCCGCATCGAGCTCGGCGAGATCGAGTCCGCGGTGCTGGCGCAGGCCGGGGTCGCGCAGACCGCGGTCATCGTGCGCGAGGACCAGCCGGGCGATCAGCGCATCGTCGCCTATGTGGTGCCGCAGGACGGTGTCGCGCCCGCCGTGGACGCCGTCCGCGACGGCGCGGCCGAGCTGCTGCCCGCCTACATGGTCCCGTCGGCCGTCGTGGTGCTGGACCGGATCCCGCTGACCGTCAACGGCAAGCTGGACCGTCGCGCCCTCCCGGCCCCGGCCGCGCAGGCGCGTGCCTTCCGCGCACCGGAGACCCCGACCCAGGAGACGGTCGCCGCCGTCTTCGCCGAGGTGCTCGGCCTGGAGCGGGTCGGTCTGGACGACGACTTCTTCGACCTGGGCGGCAACTCGCTCATCGCCACCCGTGTCGTGTCGCGCGTCGGCGCGGCCCTGGACACCACGGTCGCGGTGCGCACCCTGTTCGAGGCCACCACGGTCGAGGCCCTCGCGGCCCGCATCGAATCGCACGCCGACGGCGCCTCGCGCGCCAAGCTGACCGCCCGCGGCCGGATTCCGGGTGAGCTGGTGCCGCTGTCGTTCGCGCAGCAGCGCATGTGGTTCCTCAACCAGTACGACACCCATTCGGCGGCCTACAACCTGCCGCTGGCGATTCGCCTCACCGGTGAACTCGACACCGCCGCACTGGAACTCGCGGTCGCCGACGTGGTCCGCCGCCACGAGTCGCTGCGCACCAAGTACCCCGAGCACGGCGGCACCCCCATGCAGGTGGTCGTCCCGGCCGAGGAGATCGCCCTCGATCTGCGGCCGGTCACGGTCGCCGCGGCCGAGCTCACCGCCACGGTGACCGCGTTCGCGACGCTGGGCTTCAATGTGGCCGAACAGGTTCCGCTGCGCGCCCGCCTGTTCCGCGCGGGCGGTGAGACTCAGTCCATTGACGGCACCGCCGTCGCCACCGAGCACGTGCTCGTGGTGGTCGTGCACCACATCGCCGGCGACGGTTTCTCCATGTCCCCGCTGGCCCGCGACGTCATGGTCGCCTACACCGCGCGCACCCAGGGCGCGGTGCCCGGCTGGGCCCCGCTGGCCGTGCAGTACGCCGACTTCGCGCTGTGGCAGCGCGAAGTGCTGGGCTCGGAAGAGGATTCGTCCTCGATCATGGCCCGCCAGGTCGCCTACTGGCAGCGCGTGCTCGGCGGCGTGCCGGACGAGCTGGCCCTGCCCACCGACCGCCCGCGCCCGGCCATCGCCTCGCACCGCGGCGCGACCCTGCAGCGGACGCTGTCGCCCGAGCTGATCGCGGCGCTGGAAGACGTTGCCCGCCAGCGCGGTTCGTCACTGTTCATGGTCATGCACAGCGCCCTCGCGGTGCTGCTGGCCCGCCTGTCCGGCGGCGACGACATCGCGGTCGGCACCCCGGTCGCCGGTCGCGGTGAGGCGGCGCTCGACGACCTGGTCGGCATGTTCGTCAACACGCTGGTGCTGCGCACCGGCATCGAGCCCGGCGAGTCGTTCACCGACCTGCTGGATCGCGTCCGGCACACCGACCTCGACGCCTTCGGCAATGCCGACGTGCCGTTCGAGCGGCTGGTGGAGCTGCTCGCGCCCGAGCGCTCGCAGGCCCGCAACCCGCTGTTCCAGGTCATGCTGGCCTTCCAGAACCTGGACCGCACCAGCATCGAGCTGCCGGGTCTGACGGTCTCCACGCTGGACCTCGACGAGAACATCTCGCGCTTCGACCTGCAGTTCACGTTGTCGGAGCAGGACTCCGGCATGGCTCTGGCCCTGACCTACGCCACCGATCTGTTCGACGCGGCCACCGCGGCCGGGTTCGCGCAGCGCTGGGTGCGGGTGCTCGAGGCCGTCGCCGTGAACCCGGAGATCGGTGTCGGCGCGATCGACATCCTGGACTCCGGCGAGCGCGCCGATCTGGTGGCCCGGTTCGGTCTGCCCGCCGTCCCGGCGCGCACCCTGCCCGAGCTGATCGCCGACGCCGTCGCCATCGATCCCGCCGCGCCCGCGGTGGTGTTCGAGGGCAGGAGTCTGTCCTACGGCGAGCTGGATTCCCGCTCGAACCGTTTGGCGCGCTTGCTCATCGAGCGCGGCATCGGCACCGAGGATCTGGTCGCCGTCGCCGTGCCGCGTTCGGACGAGTCCTACTTCGCCGAATGGGCGGTGTCCAAGACCGGTGCGGCGTTCGTGCCGGTGGACCCGAGCTACCCGGCCGACCGCATCGCCCACATGGTCACCGACTCCGGTTCGCCGGTCGGCCTGACCGTGGCGTCGGTACGCGCGGACATGCCGGACTCGGTCGAGTGGCTGGTGCTGGACGACCTGGATCTGAACGCGTTCGCGGACACCGCGATCGACGCCGCCGAGCGGGTGCGCCCGCTGCGCCCGGAGCACCCGGCCTACGTCATCTACACCTCCGGCTCCACCGGTGTGCCGAAGGGCGTCGTGGTCAGCCACGCCGGTCTGGCCAACTTCACCGTCGAGCAGGCCGAGCGGTACGCGCTCGACTCCTCCTCGCGCGCACTGCATTTCGCGTCGCCCTCGTTCGACGCGTCGATGCTGGAATTCCTGCTGGCCATCGGCAAGGGCGGCACCCTGGTGGTCGTCCCGCCGGGCACCTACGGCGGCGAGGAGCTCGCCGAGCTGATCCGCCGCGAGCGGGCCACCCACGCGTTCATCACCCCGGCCGCGCTGTCCACCTTCGGACCGGCGGGCCTGGACTCGCTGCGCGTGCTGGTCGCCGGTGGTGAAGCCGTTCCGGCCGATCTGGTGGAGAAGTGGGCGGTGCCCATTGGAGAGGGGACGCTGCCGGACGGCACGATTCGTGCGTTCCACAACGGCTACGGTCCGACCGAGACCACGATCATGACCAACATCAGCGACGCGCTGGTGCCGGGCGATCTGGTCACCATCGGTGGTCCGATCCGGGGCATGCAGTCGCTGATCCTCGACAACCGCCTGCGCCCGGTGCCGGTGGGCGTCGCGGGTGAGCTGTACCTGTCGGGCATCCAGCTGGCGCGCGGCTACCACGCGCGGCCGGGCCTGACCGCCGACCGTTTCGTCGCCAACCCGTACGTGGACGGCGCGCGCATGTACCGCACCGGTGACGTGGTCCGCTGGACCCCGGACGGCCTGGTCGAGTACGTCGGCCGCTCCGACTTCCAGGTCAAGGTGCGCGGTTTCCGTATCGAGCTCGGTGAGATCGACGCGGCGCTGGCCTCGCACGAGACGGTCGACTTCGCGGTCACCGTGGGCCACAAGAACGCCGCGGGCGCGACCTCGCTGGTGTCGTACGTGGTTGCCACGCCGGGGCATTCGATCGATGTGGCGGCCGTGACCGCGCACGTCGAGCAGCGTCTGCCCGCGTACATGGTGCCGTCCTCGGTGATGATCATCGACCGGGTGCCGCTGACCCCGGTCGGCAAGCTGGACCGCCGGGCGCTGCCCGAGCCGGTCTTCGCCACCGAGGTGGTCTTCCGGGCCGCGCGCAACACCCTCGAGCAGACCATCGCCGAGGTGTTCGCCGAGGTGCTGGGCCTGGAGCGGGTCGGCATCGACGACTCGTTCTTCGCGCTCGGCGGCGACTCCATCGTCTCCATCCAGCTGGTGTCGCGGGCCAAGGCGCGCGGCGTGGTGTTCTCACCGCGCGATGTGTTCGAGCAGCGCACCGTGTCCGGCCTGGCCGCCATCGCGACGGTATCCGTGGACGGCCAGGGCGATTCGGCCCCGCAGCTGACCGAGCTGCCCGGCGGCGGCGTGGGTGTCATGCCGCTGACGCCGGTGGTCCGCTTCATGGCGGGCCGGCCGGGCGAGTTCGGCCGCTTCAACCAGACCATGGCCCTGGAGCTCCCGAACGGCATCGACCGCGCGGGCATCGCCGCCACCGTCGGCGCGGTCATCGACCGCCACGACATGCTGCGGGCGCGCCTGCGCCGGGTGCCGGACGCGGACTGGATCGTCGAGACCGCCGCGCCCGGAACCATCGACGCGGATTCGCTGATCGACCGCACCGAGTTCGACGCCGCCGTCACCGACGAGCGGCTGTTCGAGATCGCCGCGGCCGCACTGGATGCCACGCTCGACAAGCTGGATCCGGCCGCGGGCCAGGTCATCCGGTTCGTATGGCTGGAGCCCTCGGACGACAGCCGCGCCGGACGCCTGATCGTCGCCGGTCACCACCTGGTGGTCGACGGCGTCACCTGGCGAATCCTGGTGCCGGACTTCGTCGCCGCCTGGGGCCAGCTGTCCGCCGGGCAGACCCCCGAACTGGTCGCCCCCGCCACCAGCATGCGCACCTGGGCGCACGCCCTCGAGCGGGAGGCCGCCACCGAGGAGCGCGTCGCCGAGCTCGCGTTCTGGCGCGACGTCGTCGAGAGCCCGGACCCGCTGCTCACCGAGCGCGCCATGGACCCGGCCGTCGACGTCACCGCGACCATCGTCAAGCACCGCGTCGAGCTGTCGGCCGAGGCCACCCGCTCGCTGCTGACCACCGTGCCCGCCCTGTTCCACGGCGGCGTGAACGACGGTCTGCTGACCGCGCTCGCCTTGGCGGTGGCCAAGTTCCGCGCCGGCAAGGGCCTGGGGGAGAAGTCCGCCCTCGTCCGCCTGGAAGGCCACGGCCGCGAGGAAGAGGTCGTGCCCGGCGCCGACCTGTCCCGCACGGTCGGCTGGTTCACCGCAATCTTCCCGGTGCGCTTCGACCTGTCCGGCATCGACGTGGACGCCGCCCTCACCGGCGGCGCGGCCATGGGCCGGGCCATCAAGACGGTCAAGGAGCAGCTGCTCGCGGTGCCCGACAAGGGCATCGGTTACGGCCTGCTGCGGTACATGAACTCCGACACCGCCGCCCAGCTGCCCAAGCAGCTGCCGGGCCAGGTCAGCTTCAACTACCTGGGCCGGGTCAACGAGGGCGACGTGCCCGAGGCGCTGCGCGGCTTCGGCTGGATCCCGGCGGCCGACCTGGCCGACCTGGCGGGCTCCTACGACGCCGACATGCCCGCCATGGCCCCGATCGACATCAATGCCATCGTCGCGGGCGACAAGCTGACCGCGCAGATCGGTTACCCGAGCACGCTGATCTCCGCCACCGAGATCGCCGAGTTCGCCGCCCTGTGGATGACCGCGCTCGAAGCCGTTGCCGCGCACGCCGATTCGGCCAAGGGCGGGCACACCCCGTCCGACTTCGGCCTGGTCCGCGTCACCCAGCGCGACATCGACGGCTGGGAGAAGCGCTACGGCTCCCTGCACCAGGTGTGGCCGCTGTCGGCGCTGCAGGCCGGTCTGCTCTTCCACGCGCAGCTCGCCGCCACCTCCGTCGACGTGTACACCGCGCAGGCGGTGCTCACCCTCGAGGGCCGCGTCGACGCCGACCGACTGCGGGCGGCCGCGCAGGCCCTGCTCGACCGTCACGAGATCTTGCGCACCGCCTACGTCAACGACGCCTCGGGCGTTCCCGTGCAGGTCGTCATCGACGGTGTGAAGGTGGCGTGGACCAACCACGACCTCACCGATATCGCCGACGCGGACGCTCGCGCCGCGCGGGCCGCGGAGATCCTGGCCGCCGACCGGGTCGAGCGATTCGACCTGACCGCGCCGCCGCTCATCCGCTACACCCTGGTGCGGACCGACACGCACAGCTACCAGCTGGCCGTGGCCAACCACCACATCCTGCTCGACGGCTGGTCCATGCCGCTGCTCATGCAGGACCTGCTGGTGCTCTACGCCACGCACTCCGACACCGCGGTGCTGCCGCCGGTGCGGTCCTACCGCTACTTCCTGGAATGGGTTGCGCAGCAGGATCGTTCGGCGTCGCTGGCGGCCTGGCAGAAGTCGCTGCTCGGGGTCTCCGAGCCGACCCTGCTCACCCGTCCCGACACCGGCCGCGAGATCACCGCGCTGTCCGGCGAGTACTTCTTCGACCTGGACGAGGCCGCGACCGCACGCCTGACCGGGCTGGCCGCCGAACTCGGCGTCACCCCGAACACCGTGCTCCAGGTCGCCTGGGGCATCCTGCTCGGCCGCCTCACCGGCCGCGAGGACGTGCTGTTCGGCACCACCGTGTCCGGTCGCCCGGCCCAGCTCTCGGGCGTCGAGTCCATGGTGGGTCTGTTCATCAACACCGTGCCGGTGCGGGTCGCCTTCGACCCGGCCGAGGCGGCGAGCACGCTGCTCACCCGTACCCAGGGCGAGCAGGCCGACCTGCTCGACCACCACTACGTGGGCCTGGCCGACATCCAGTCGGCCGCGGGCATCGGCGGACTCTTCGACACCCTCGTGGTGTTCGAGTCCTATCCGGTCGACGCCGAAGGCATCCGGTCCCAGGCCGCCGACATCGACGGCATGGCCGTCACCGGCCTGGACGCCGCGGACGCCACCCACTACCCGCTCACCCTCATCGCCCAGCTCGACACCCGGCTGCGCATCCGCGCGGGCTACCTGCGTGACCTGTTCGACGAGGCCACCGTCGAGCGCATCGCGGACCGCCTGATCCGGGTCCTCACCGCGATCACCACCGATCCCGCTGCCGCCGTCGGCGATATCGAGCTGGTCGACGCCGCCGAGCGCACCCAGGTCGTCGAGACCTGGAACACGACCACCTTCGACGTCGAGGCCGTGCTCACCGAGCACAAGGCCGAGAACGCCACCCTGGTCGCCATGTTCGAGGCGCAGGCCGAGCGGACTCCCGAAGCGACCGCCGTCGCGTTCGAGGGGACAGCTCTGTCCTACGCCGAGTTCGGCGAGCGCGTGCACCGCCTGGCCCGCTGGCTCGTCGAGCGCGGCGTCGGCGCGGAATCGTTCGTGGCGCTGGGCATGCGGCGCTCGCTGGACCTGGTCGTCGGTATGTACGCCGTCGCCGTCACCGGCGCCGCCTACGTCCCGCTGGACCCGGACCACCCGGCCGAGCGCACCGAGTACATCCTCGAGACCGCCGACCCGGTGACCGTGCTGACCTCCGGTGAGGATCTCCCGGTCGACACCGCGCAGGTGCGCATCGACAAGCTGGACCTGTCGAGCTACTCGGCCGCTCCGCTGACCGACGCGGATCGTCGTGCGCCGCTGCGGGATTCGAACACCGCGTACGTGATCTTCACGTCGGGTTCGACCGGTCGCCCGAAGGGTGTGGCCGTGCCGCACTCGGCGATCGTGAACCGCCTGGTGTGGATGCAGGCCGAGTACGGCCTGACCGCCGAGGACGTCGTCCTGCAGAAGACCCCGGCCACGTTCGACGTGTCGGTGTGGGAGTTCTTCTGGCCCTTGCAGATCGGCGCGAAGCTGGTCGTGGCCAAGCCCGAGGGCCACCGCGATCCGGCCTACCTCGCCGACCTCATCGCCCGCGAGGGCGTCACGGTCACCCACTTCGTGCCGTCCATGCTGGCGGTGTTCGTGGCGGAGGAGGCCGCCGCGCGGTGCACCAGCCTGCGCATGGTCTTCGCCTCCGGCGAGGCGCTGTCCCCGAAGCCGTCGCACAAGCTGCGCGAGCTCACCGGCGCGGCCCTGCACAACCTGTACGGCCCCACCGAGGCCGCGGTCGACGTCACCTACCACCAGGTCGTGGACGCCGACGTGGACTCGGTGCCGATCGGCCGTCCGGTGTTCAACACCCAGGTGTACGTGCTGGATTCGCGCCTGCGGCCGGTTCCGGTCGGCGTCGCGGGCGAGCTGTACCTCGCCGGTGACCAGCTGGCCCGCGGCTACGTGGCACGGCCGGACCTGTCCTCGGATCGCTTCGTGGCCAACCCGTTCGGCACGTCGCAGCGCATGTACCGGACCGGTGACCTCGTCACCTGGACCGCGGACGGCGAGCTGGAGTACATCGGCCGCACCGACTTCCAGGTGAAGCTGCGCGGTCTGCGCATCGAGCTCGGCGAGATCGAATCCGCGCTCACCGCACTGGATTCCATCGCGCAGTCGGTGGTCGTGGTGCGCCACGACCCGCACGCCGGTGACCAGCTGGTCGGCTACGTCATCGCCGCGGCGGGCCGCAGCGTGGACGTGGAGGCCGTACGCGCCGAGATCGGCGAGAGCGTGCCGTCCTACATGGTGCCGTCGATCCTGATGGTGCTCGACGAGTTCCCGCTCAACGCCTCCGGCAAGCTGGACCGCAAGGCGCTGCCCGCGCCGGTGTTCGAGGCCGCGGTGTTCCGCGCCCCCGTCACCCCGGTCGAGCAGATCGTGGCCGGTGTGTTCGCCGAGATCCTCGGCCTGGAGCGGGTCGGCCTGGACGACGACTTCTTTGCCTTGGGCGGCAACTCGCTCATCGCCACCCAGGTGGCGGCGCGCCTGTCCGCCGCGCTGGACACCCAGCTCGGCGTGCGCGAGATCTTCGAGTCCTCGACCGTGGCCGCGCTGGCCGCCAAGGCCGAAACCCATTCCGGCTCCGGCACCCGCCTGGCGCTGGTCGCGCAGGAGCGGCCCGAGCGGCTGCCGCTGTCGCTGGCCCAGCAGCGCATGTGGTTCCTCAACCGGTTCGATCCCGAATCGGCCGTGGACAACATCCCGGCGGCCGTGCGGCTGTCCGGTCTGGTGGACCGCCAGGCCCTGCAGATCGCCGTCGCCGACGTACTGGCCCGGCACGAGTCGCTGCGCACCCGCTACCCCGAGATCGACGGCCACGCGTACCAGGAGATCGTCCCGACCAGCCAGGTCATCCCGGACCTGACCCCGGTCGAGGTCTCCGAAACCGCACTGCCGCAGGCGCTCTCGGAGCTGGTGCTGACCGGCTTCGACGTCACCGTGGACGTGCCGTTCCGGGCCCGCCTGTTCGAGGTCAGCCCCACCGAGCACGTGCTCGCGCTGGTGGTGCACCACATCTCGGCCGACGGTTTCTCCATGGGCCCGCTCACCCGGGACGTCATGACCGCCTACGGCGCGCGCGTCGAGGGCGGCGAACCCGGCTGGCAGGTGCTCGACGTCCAGTACGCCGACTACGCGCTGTGGCAGCGCGAGGTGCTCGGTGACGAGCGCGACGCCGAATCGGTGATCTCGCAGCAGATCTCGTACTGGCGGGAGTCGCTGCGCGGCCTGCCCGACCAGCTGGAGCTGCCGTCCGACCGGCCGCGTCCGGCCGTGGCCTCGGGCCGCGGCGCCACCCACGTGTTCGACATCGACGCCGAAACCCACGGCGCGCTGGCCGAACTCGCCCGCACCCGCGGCACCACGCTGTTCATGGTCATGCACTCGGCGCTGGCCGTGCTGCTGTCTCGCCTGTCCGGCGAGTCCGACATCGCCATCGGCACCCCGGTCGCCGGTCGAGGCGAACGCGCCCTCGACGACCTCATCGGCATGTTCGTCAACACCCTGGTGCTGCGCACCGAGGTGGACGGCGGCGCCGGCTTCACCGAACTGCTGGACACGGTGCGCGGCACCGACATCCAGGCCTTCGGCCACGCCGATCTGCCGTTCGAGCGCCTGGTGGAGATCCTCAACCCGGCCCGCTCGCAGGCCCGGCACCCGCTGTTCCAGGTCATGCTGTCGTTCCAGAACACCGGCATCACCGAACTGGAACTGCCCGGCCTGACCGTCAGCGCCGTCGAACTGCCGATCGACACCGCCAAGTTCGACCTGCAACTGGTGCTCACCGAGAACGCCGCCGCCCCGCAGTCCGGCATCACCGCCGAACTCATCTACGCCACCGACCTGTTCGACGCGGCCACCATGGCGCGCTTCGCCGACCGGTTCGACCTGCTGCTGAAGGCCGTCGCGGCCAAGCCGGAGCGGGCCGTGGGCGATATCGACCTGCTGGTCGGCGGCGAGCGCACCCGCGTGCTGCGCGACTGGAACCGCACCACCGCCGACGTCGTGTCCGTGGTCGCGGAACTGACGTCGGGCACCCTCTCGGCCGAGGACACCGCCGCGGGCGAGATCGTGCGCAGCGCCTCCGGGGACGCGGGCGAGACGCTGGTCGCACTGTTCGAGGCCCAGGCCGAGCGGACCCCCGAAGCGGTCGCCGTCGCGTTCGAGGGGACAGCTCTGTCCTACGCCGAGTTCGCGGGCCGCGTGCACCAGCTGGCCCGCAAGCTCGTCGAGGCCGGCGTCGGCCCGGAGAGCATGGTGGCCTTGGGTATGCGCCGCTCGCTGGACCTGGTGGTCGCCATGTACGCGATCGTCGAGGCCGGTGGCGCGTACGTGCCGCTGGACCTGGACCAGCCCGCCGACCGCATCGACTACGTGCTCGAGACGGCCCGGCCGGTGTGCGTGCTCACCACCGAGCGCGACGGGTTCACCCACGCCACCGTGCCGACCCTCGCCGTGGACACCGCGGACCTGTCGGGTTACTCCGACGCCGCGCTGACCGACGCGGATCGCCGTGCGCCGCTGGATGCTTCGAACACCGCGTACGTGATCTTCACGTCCGGTTCGACCGGTCGCCCCAAGGGTGTGGCGGTGCCGCACTCGGCGATCGTGAACCGTCTGGTGTGGATGCAGGCCGCATACGGTCTGACCGCCGAAGACGTGGTGCTGCAGAAGACTCCGGCGACATTCGACGTGTCGGTGTGGGAGTTCTTCTGGCCCTTGCAGATCGGCGCGAAGCTGGTCGTGGCCAAGCCGGACGGGCACCGTGACCCGGTGTACCTCGCGGAAACCATCGCCCGCGAAGGCGTCACGACCGCGCACTTCGTGCCGTCGATGATGGCCGTGTTCGTGGCCGAGCCCGCCGCCGCGCGGTGCACCGGCCTGCGTCTGGTGTTCGCCTCCGGTGAGGCGCTGCCCGCGACCACCGCCCAGCAGCTGCGCCGGGTCACCGGCGCGGCCCTGCACAACCTGTACGGCCCCACCGAGGCCGCGGTCGACGTCACCTACCACCAGGTCGTCGACGCCGACACCGAGACCGTGCCGATCGGCCGTCCGGTGTTCAACACCCAGGTGTACGTGCTGGATTCGCGCCTGCACCCGGTCGCCCCGGGCATGGCGGGCGAGCTCTACCTGGCCGGTGTGCAGCTGGCGCGCGGCTACGTGGCCCGCCCCGACCTGTCGGCGGACCGCTTCGTCGCCAACCCCTTCACCCCGGGCAGGCGCATGTACCGCACCGGTGACCTCGTCACCTGGACCGCGGACGGCGAGCTGGAGTACATCGGCCGCACCGACTTCCAGGTGAAGCTGCGCGGTCTGCGCATCGAGCTCGGCGAGATCGAGGCCGCGCTCACCGCGCACGACTCGGTCACCCAGGCCGTGGTGGTGCTGCGCTCCGACGCTCGCACCGGCGACCAGCTGGTCGCCTACGTGGTCCCGGCCGACGCCGCGACCAGCGAGCCGATCGCGCTCGACGCCGACGCCATCGACGTGGAAGCCCTGCGCGCCCACCTCGGTGAGCAGCTGCCCTCCTACATGGTTCCGGCCGCCTTCGTGGCCCTGGGCGGGTTCCCGCTCAGCGCCAACGGCAAGCTGGACCGCCGTGCCCTGCCGGAGCCGGAGTTCGCCGCCCGCGAATTCCGCGCCGCCGCGACCCGGGCCGAGGAGATCGTGGCCGAGGTCTTCGCCGAGGTGCTCGGACTCGAGTCCCCGGTCGGCGCCGACGACGACTTCTTCGAACTCGGCGGCAACTCGCTGATCGCCACCCAGGTCGTCGCCCGCGTGGGCGCGGCCCTCGACACCCGGATCCCCGTCCGCGCCCTGTTCGACGCCCCGACCGTGGCCGCCCTCGCGGCCCGGGTCGAGGCGCAGGCGGGCACCGGCAGCCGCCGCGCCCTGGTGGCGCAGGCTCGCCCGGACGAGATCCCGCTGTCGCTGGCCCAGCAGCGCATGTGGTTCCTCAACCGCTTCGACACCGCCTCGGCCGTCAACAACATCCCGCTCGCGGTGCGCCTGACCGGCGACCTCGACACGGATGCGCTGCTGGCCGCCGTCGGCGACGTGCTCGAGCGCCACGAGGTGCTGCGCACGGTCTACCCCGAGAACGCCGAAGGCCGTGGCGTGCAGGTGATCCTGCCCGCCGACCAGGTCCGCCTGGACGCCGCCGTGATCGACGTGGCCGAGGCCGACCTGCGCGAGCGGATCGCCGAACTGGTGCTCACCGGCTTCGACGTCACCGCCGCCGCGCCGGTGCGCGCCGGGCTGTTCCGGGTCTCGGATGCCATGGTGTCCATTGACGGCACCGCCGTCGTGCCCACGCACGTCCTGGTTTTCGTGGTCCACCACATCTCCGGTGACGGCTGGTCGGTGCGCCCGCTGGCCCGCGACGTCATGCTCGCCTACGCCGCGCGCGCCCATGGCGAAGCGCCGCAGTGGGCTCCGCTGCCCGTCCAGTACGCCGACTTCGCGCTCTGGCAGCGCGAGACCCTCGGCTCCGAGGACGACGCCGATTCGCTGATCTCGCAGCAGGTGGCCTACTGGAGCAACGACCTGGCGGGCCTGCCCGACCAGATCGACCTGCCCTCCGACCGGCCGCGCCCGGCCGTGGCCTCCAATGCCGGTGGCGTGCACGAGTTCGCCATCGACGCGGAGCTGCTGGCCGGACTCGAGGCCCTGGCCCGCCAGCACGGCGCCTCGCTGTTCATGGTCGTGCACGCGGCCTTCGCGGCCCTGCTGGCGCGACTGTCCGGCGGCGACGACATCGCCATCGGCACCGCGGTCGCCGGCCGTGGCGAGCAGGTGCTCGACGACGCCATCGGCATGTTCGTCAACACCCTGGTGCTGCGCACCGGCGTCGACTCGGGGGAGAAGTTCACCGAGCTGCTGGCCCGCACCAAGGACAGCGACCTGGCCGCCTTCGGCCACGCCGACCTGCCGTTCGAGCGCCTGGTGGAGATCCTCAACCCGGCCCGCTCGCAGGCCCGGCACCCGCTGTTCCAGGTCATGCTGTCGTTCCAGAACACCGGCGAGGCGACCTTCGCCCTGCCCGGACTGGAAGTCGCGGGCGTGCCGCTGGACGTGGTCACCGCCAAGTTCGACCTGCACCTCAACATGCGCTCCGCCTCCCCGCGCTTCGAGCGCGCCGACGGCGACGGCATGACCGCCGAATTCGCCTACGCCACAGACATGTTCGACGCGAGCACCATCGCCGGATTCGGTGATCGCCTGGTGCGCCTGCTGTCCGCCGTGGTCGCCGAGCCGACCGCGCTGGTCGGTGACATCGAGCTGCTCGACGCCGCCGAGCGCCGCCAGGTGCTGCGGTCCTGGAACGCCACCGAGTACGACGTCAAGCGCGTCGCCCTGGGCGGCAAGAAGCTCGCCGCCGAGGTCACCCTCGCGTCGATGTTCGAGGACCAGGCCAAGCGGACCCCGAACCTCACCGCCCTGGTGTTCGAGGGGACGAGTCTGACCTACGGCGAGTTCGCCGGCCGTGCCCACCAGCTGGCCCGCCACCTCGTCGCCGAGGGCGTCGGACCGGATTCCTATGTGGCCCTGGGCATGCGGCGCTCCTTCGAGCTGCTGGTCGGCATGTACGCCGTCACCCTCGCCGGTGGCGCCTACGTGCCGCTGGACCCGGACCACCCGGCCGAGCGCAACCAGTACGTGCTGGACACCGCGCAGCCGGTGTGCGTGCTCAGCACCGCGCGTGACGGGTTCGAAACCACCACGCGCACACTGCTGATCGACGAGCTGGACCTGACCGGCTACTCCGACGCCCCGATCACCGACGCCGACCGCATCGCCCCGCTGCGTGGCGACGACGTCGCGTACGTGATCTTCACGTCGGGTTCGACCGGTCGTCCGAAGGGTGTGGCCGTGAGCCACACCGCCATCGTCAACCGCCTGGTCTGGATGCAGACCGAGTACGGCCTGTTCGACGACGACGTGGTGCTGCAGAAGACGCCCGCCACCTTCGACGTGTCGGTGTGGGAGTTCTTCTGGCCCTTGCAGATCGGCGCCTCGCTGGTCATCGCCAAGCCCGACGGCCACCGCGATCCCGGCTACCTGGCCGACCTGATCATCGCCACCGGTGTCACCACCGCGCACTTCGTGCCGTCGATGATGTCGGTGTTCGTGGCCACCCTGGCCGACCGGGAAATGGATACCGAGAAGGCCTCCGACCGCATTTCGCTGCACCAGGTGTTCGCCTCCGGTGAGGCGCTGCCCGCGCCGACCGCGCAGAAGCTGCGCGAACTGACCGGCGCGCGTCTGCACAACCTGTACGGCCCGACCGAAGCGGCCGTCGACGTCACCTACCACGAGGTGGACGACGCCGACACGCTGTCCGTGCCGATCGGCGCGCCGGTCTTCAACACCCGTGTGTACGTGCTGGATTCGCGTCTGCACCCGGTCGCCCCGGGTGTCGCGGGTGAGCTGTACCTCGCGGGCGTCCAGCTGGCGCGCGGCTACGTCGCCCGCCCGGAGCTGACCGCCGACCGCTTCGTCGCGGACCCGTTCCATAACGGCGAGCGCATGTACCGCACCGGCGACCTCGTGAAGTGGACCGGCCGCGGCGAGCTGGAGTACCTGGGCCGCACCGACTTCCAGGTGAAGCTGCGCGGTCTGCGCATCGAGCTCGGCGAGATCGAGGCCGCGCTCACCGCCATCGACTCCATCGCCCAGTCCGTGGTGGTCGTCCGCGCCGACGACCGCCTCGGCGAGCAGCTGGTCGGCTACGTCATCCCCACCGCCGGCCACACCGTCGACCTCGACGCCGTGCGCGCCGAACTGCAGGACGGCCTGCCCGGCTACATGGTCCCGGCCGCCTTCGTGGTGCTGGACGCCTTCCCGCTCAACGCCTCCGGCAAGCTGGACCGCAAGGCCCTGCCCGCGCCGGTGTTCGAGGCCAAGGTCTTCCGCGCGCCGTCCACCCCGATCGAGGAGATCGTGGCGGGCACCTTCTCCGACGTCCTGGGCGTCGGACGGGTCGGCGTCGACGACGACTTCTTCGAACTCGGCGGCAACTCGCTGATCGCCACCCAGGTCACCGCCCGCCTCGGCGCGGCCCTGGACACCCAGCTGGCCGTGCGCGATCTGTTCGAGGCGTCCACCGTCGCGGCGCTGGCCGCGCGGGTGGAGCGCAATGCCGGTTCGGGCCGTCGCCCGAGCCTGGTCGCCGGTGAGCGGCCCGCGCACATGCCGCTGTCGCCCGCGCAGCAGCGCTACTGGTTCCTCAACCAGTTCGACACCACCACCTCGGCGGTCGACAACATTCCGCTGGCGGTCCGCTTCACCGGCGCGCTCGACCTGTACGCCATGAAGCAGGCCATCGGCGATGTGATCGCCCGCCACGAGGTGCTGCGGACCGTGTACCCGCGGTCGGCCGAGGGCCCGCACCAGGTGATCCTGGCCGCCGCGCAGACCGATCTGACACTGGTGCCGGAGCCGGTGACCGAGGCCGAACTGCTCGGCAAGATCATCGAATTCGCCATGACCACCTTCGACGTCACCGTCGAGGTTCCGCTGGCGGTCAAGATGTTCCGGATCACCGACAGTGAGACCACCCAGCATGTGCTGGCGTTCACCGTCCACCACGTCTCCGCCGACGGCTCCTCCATGGGCCCGATGGCGCGCGACATCATGGCCGCCTACGTGGCCCGGGCGAACGGCGACGTCCCGCAGTGGGCTCCGCTGCCGGTGCAGTACGCCGACTACGCGCTGTGGCAGCGCGAGGTGCTCGGCCGCGAGGACGACGCCGAATCGCTGGCCGCCAAGCAGGTCTCGTACTGGACCCGCGCGCTGGCCGGGCTGCCGGACCAGCTGGAGCTGCCCACCGACCGGCCGCGTCCGCCGGCGCAGTCGTTCCACGGCAAGGCGCTGCGCTTCGACATCGACGCCGAACGCCACGCCAAGCTGCACGAACTGGCCCGCGCCAACAACGCCTCGCTGTTCATGGTCGTGCACGCCGCCCTCGCGGTGCTGCTCGCCCGCCTGTCGGGCACCGACGACATCGCGGTCGGCACCCCGATCGCGGGCCGTGGTGAACGCGAACTCGACGACCTGATCGGCATGTTCGTGAACACCCTGGTGTTCCGCACCCAGGTCGACGGCAACGCGAGCTTCGCCGACCTGCTCTCCGAGGTCCGCGAACGCGACCTGGAGGCCTTCGCCAACGCCGACGTGCCGTTCGAGCGCCTCGTCGAGGTGCTCAACCCGGTCCGTTCCACCGCGCGCAACCCGCTGTTCCAGGTGGGCCTCTCGTTCCAGAACCTGGCCGAGACCGCCTTCGAACTGCCGGGCCTGCACGTGGCCGCGGTCGAATTCGACTCGCAGCTGGCCAAGACCGACCTGCACGTCACCCTCTACGATCGCTACACCGAGGACGGCACCCCCGCCGAGATCCTCACCGAATTCGGTTACGCCACCGACCTGTTCGACGAGTCGACCGTGCGCGCCTTCGCCGACCGGTTCGTGCGGGTGCTGGATGCCATCCTGGCCGACACCGCCGTCCCGGTCGGCGACATCGACCTGCTCGACGACGACGAGAACACCCGAATCCTGCAGCGCTGGAACAACACCGCGCAGGACGTGAACACGGTGTTCGAGGGCGGCTCGGAAGCCACCCTGGTCTCGTTGCTGGATCGCTCGGTGGCCGAGGACCCGAAGGCCGTGGCCATCGTCGCCGACACCGCCGACGACGTGGAGAACCTCACCTACGCCGAACTCGACGCGCGGGTGAACCAGCTGGCGCGGGAGCTCATCGCGCGCGGCATCGGCACCGAAGACCGGGTGGCACTGGCCATCCGTCGGTCCACCGACCTGGTGGTCGCCATGTACGCGGTCGCCAAGGCCGGCGCCGCCTACGTGCCGATCGATCCGGATCAGCCCGCCGAGCGCGTCGGCTACATCCTGGAGACGGCCGCGCCCAAGGCGGTACTCACCACGGCCGCCGTCGGTTTCGAGACCGAACTGGCCGAGGTACTGCGCATCGATGAGCTGGACCTGAGCGTCCACTCGGCGAAGCCGGTCGCCGACGCCGACCGGGTGCGGATGCTGACCGCCGCGAACACCGCGTACGTCATCTTCACCTCCGGCTCCACCGGCCGCCCCAAGGGTGTGGCGCTGCCGCACGGCGCGGTCGTGAACCAGTTGCTCTGGAAGGTCACCGAATTCGGCCTAGACCCGGCCGACGCGGTGCTGCTCAAGACCGCCGCCACCTTCGACCTCTCGGTCTGGGAGTTCTGGTCCGCCGCGGCCTGCGGTGGCCGCCTGGTCATCGCCGCGCCCGACGGGCACAAGGATCCGGCGTACCTGAACGAGCTCATGGCCCGCGAATGGGTCACCACCCTGCACGTGGTGCCGTCCATGCTGGACGCGCTGCTCACCGACGGGCTGCCGGACTCGCTGTGGCGCATCCTGGCCATCGGTGAGGCGCTGCCCGGACCGCTGGCGCAGCGCGTGCTGCGGGAGCGTCCGCGCACCGAGCTGTTCAACCTGTACGGCCCGACCGAGGCCGCGGTGTCCATCACCAACCACCGGGTCACCGAGCGCGACGAGCTGTCGGTGTCCATCGGCTCGCCCGAATGGAACTCCCAGGTGTTCGTGCTGGATTCGCGTCTGCGGCCGGTGCCGGTGGGCGTCTCCGGCGAGCTGTACCTGGCCGGCGCGCAGCTGGCGCGCGGCTACTTCGGCCGCCCCGACCTCACCTCGGACCGCTTCGTCGCGAACCCGTTCGCCGAGAACGGTTCCCGCATGTACCGCACCGGTGACCTGGTGGCCTGGCAGGCGAACGGCGAGCTCGAGTACCGGGGCCGCACCGACTTCCAGGTGAAGATCCGCGGCTTCCGCATCGAGCTCGGCGATATCGAATCCGCGCTGCTGCGCCTGGATTCCATCGCCTCCGCCGCCGTGGTCGCGCACACCGACCCGGTGCTGGGCGACCGCCTGGTGGCCTACGTGGTCGGCGCCGACGGCGATCCGGACAAGCAGGCGCTGCAGTCGGCGCTGGCCGCCGAACTGCCGTCGTACATGATCCCGTCGGTCTTCATGCCGCTGAACGCGTTGCCGCTCAACGCCAACGGCAAGCTGGACCGCAAGGAACTGCCGGAGCCCACCTTCGAGAAGGCGGTCTTCCGCGCCCCCGTCAGCCCGATCGAGCAGATCGTGGCGGGCGTGTTCGCGGAGGTGCTGCGCGTCGAATCCGGCCGTATCGGCCTGGACGACGACTTCTTCCAGTGGGGCGGCAACTCGCTGCTGGCCACCCAGGTCGCCGCGCGCCTCGGCGAGGCGCTCAACACCCGGGTGCCGGTGCGACTGCTGTTCGAGGCGTCCACCGTGGTCGCGCTCGCGGCCCGGGTGGAGCACGACGCCGGGGCCGGCGGCCGCAAGGCGCTGATCGCGGCGCCGCGACCGGAGAACATCCCGCTGTCGCTGGCCCAGCAGCGCATGTGGTTCCTCAACCGCTTCGACACCGCCTCGGCGGCCTACAACGTGCCGGTCGCGGTGCGCCTGTCCGGCGCGCTCGACGAGGACGCGCTGCGGTCGGCCATCGCGGATGTGGTTGCCCGCCACGAGATCCTGCGCACCATCTACCCGCAAACCGAGCAGGGCCCGGTGCAGGTCATCCTGCCGCCGGCACAGGCCGTGCCCGAGCTCGAGGTGCGCACCGTGACCGCCGACGAGGTCGTCGGCGCGGTGGTCGAGCTGACCTCCACCAGCTTCGACGTCACCGTCGAGGTGCCGATCAAGGTGGCGCTGTTCAAGATCGAGGGCGAGGCCCCGGCCCCGGCTCCGGTCGAGTCGGAAGCCGCGGCGCACGCGGCGGCCTACACCTTCGACTTCGCCGACATCGCCCCCACCGGTCAGTTCCGGATCGTGAACCCGGACGCCGCGGCTCCGGCGGAATACGTGCTGGCACTGGTCATCCACCACATCTCGGGTGACGGCTCCTCGGTGGCGCCGCTGACCCGCGACCTGATGACCGCCTACGCGGCGCGCTCGCTCGAGCAGGAGCCGGGCTGGAGCCCGCTCGCGGTGCAGTACGCGGACTACTCCATCTGGCAGCGCGAACTGCTCGGTGACGAGAACGACGCGGACTCGCTGGCCGCCAAGCAGGTCGCCTACTGGCAGCAGGCGCTGGCCGGGCTGCCCGACCAGCTGGACCTCCCGGCCGACCGGCCGCGTCCGGCGGTGCAGTCCTTCGCCGGTGGCAAGATCGACATCCGCATCGACGCCGAATTGCACTCGGGGCTGGTCGATCTGGCCCGCGCCGAGGGCGCGACGCTGTTCATGGTCGTGCACACCGCGCTCGCCGTGCTGCTCGCGCGGCTGTCGGGCTCCAGCGACATCGCCATCGGCACGCCGATGGCCGGTCGTGGCGAGGCCGTCCTCGACGACCTGATCGGCATGTTCGTCAACACCCTGGTGTTCCGCACCGAGGTCGACGGCGGCGAACCGTTCGACGCCCTGCTGGCGCGTCAGCGCGAGACCGACATCCAGGCCTATGCCAATGCGGACGTGCCGTTCGAGCGCCTCGTCGAGGTGCTCAACCCGGCCCGTTCGACCGCGCGGCACCCGCTGTTCCAGGTGGGTCTGTCCTTCCAGAACCTGACCCGCTCCACCCTGGAACTCCCGGGCCTGAGCGTGTCCGGCCTGGACGTGGACACCGAGCTGTCGCAGTTCGACCTGCACCTGATCGTCTCCGACCTGTACGGCGACGACGGCGCGGCCGACGGCATCACCGGCATCCTGACCTACGCGACGGACATCTTCGACCGGGAGACCGTGGTCGGCTTCGCCGATCGCTTCGTGGCCCTGCTGCGCGAGATCGTGGCCGCGCCGCGGATCGTGGTCGGCGAGATCGAGATCCTGGCCGCCCCCGAGCGGGCCGAGATCCTGGACCGGCGCAATGACACCGCGCACCAGGTGGATTCGACCGCCACGCTGGCGTCGATGCTGACCGCGACGGTGGCCGCCAAGCCGACCGCCATCGCCCTCATCGGCCCCGACGGCGAGACGCTCACCTACGCCGAACTCGGCGCGCGGGTCAACGGCCTGGCCCGCCACCTGATCTCGATCGGTGTCGGCCCGGAGGCGCGGGTCGCGCTGGCGCTGCGGCGCTCGGTCGACCTGGTGGTGGCCATGTACGCGGTCTCGGTCGCCGGTGGCGCGTACGTGCCGGTCGACCCCGACCAGCCCGCCGAGCGGACCGGGTACATCCTGGAGACCGCCGCGCCGGTGTGCGTGCTGACCAACGCGTCCGCGGAGTTCTCGACCGGCGTCGCGCCGCTGGTGCGAATGGATGAGCTCGCGCCCGCCGCGAAGCTCGGCCCGATCACCGACGCCGACCGGGTCGCCCCGCTGCGTCCGGACCACACCGCCTACGTCATCTTCACGTCCGGTTCGACCGGCCGCCCGAAGGGCGTGGCGCTGCCGCACGCGGCCATCGCCAACCAGTTGCAGTGGAAGGGTGCGGAATTCGGGCTCGGCCCGGACGACGCGGTGCTGCTCAAGACCGCCGCCACCTTCGACCTCTCGGTCTGGGAGTTCTGGTCGGCCGCCGTCACCGGTGGCCGCCTGGTGATCGCCGCCGCCGACGGCCACCGCGATCCGGCGTACCTGAACGAGCTGATGGCGCGCGAGCGGGTCACCACCCTGCACGTGGTGCCGTCCATGCTCGACGCGCTGCTCACCGCGGGCGACGGCACCATGAACGCCGCGCTGCGCCGGGTGCTGGCCATCGGTGAGGCGCTGCCCGCCGCGGTGGCCCAGCGCTTCCGCGCCTTGAACCGGCAAAGTCGACTGTTCAACCTGTACGGCCCGACCGAGGCCGCGGTGTCCATCACCAGCCACCAGGTCACCGACGCCGACAAGGGCTCGGTGTCGATCGGTGCGCCGGAATGGAACTCGCGGGTCTACGTGCTCGACGCGCGCCTGAACCCGGTGCCCGACGGCGTGTCCGGTGAGCTCTATCTCGCCGGCACCCAGCTGGCCCGCGGCTACTTCGCGCGACCGGACCTGACCGCGGATCGCTTCGTGGCCAACCCGTTCGCCGTCGGCGAGCGCATGTACCGCACCGGTGACCTCGTCGCCTGGTCGGACAACGGCGAGCTGGAGTACCGGGGCCGCACCGACTTCCAGGTGAAGATCCGCGGCTTCCGTATCGAGCTCGGCGAGATCGAGGCCGCGCTGCTGGCGCTGCCCGAGATCGCGCAGACCGCGGTGCTGGCCAAGCAGGACGCCAAGACCGGTGACCGCCTGGTCGCCTACCTGGTGCCGTCCGGCTCGGGTGTGGATGTGCCGCTGGTGAAGTCGGCGCTGTCGGCGGGTCTGCCGTCGTACATGGTGCCGTCGGCCTTCGTGGTGCTCGACGCCCTGCCGCTCAATGTGAACGGCAAGCTGGACCGGAAGGCGTTGCCGGAGCCCGAGTTCGAGACCACCGCCTTCCGCGCGCCGTCCACCCCGATCGAGGAGATCGTGGCGGGCGTCATCGCCGAGGTGCTCGGTATCGAGCGGGTCGGCGCGGACGACGACTTCTTCGCCCTCGGCGGCAACTCGCTGCTCGCCACCCAGGTCGCCGCGCGCATCGGCGCGGCCCTGGACGCGCGGGTGCCGGTGCGCGCCGTGTTCGAGGCGTCGACCGTCGCCGGGCTGGCCGCCAAGGTCGAGCAGCACGCCGGAGCGGGAGATCGCAAGGCGCTCACCGCCGGACCGCGTCCGGAGACCGTGCCGCTGTCGCTGGCGCAGCAGCGCATGTGGTTCCTCAACCAGTTCGACACCGCGTCGGCCGCGTACAACGTGCCCGTCGCCGTGCGCCTCACCGGCGCGCTGGATGTGGACGCGCTGCGCGAGGCCGTGTCCGACGTGATCGGCCGCCACGAGACGCTGCGCACCATCTACCCGCAGGTCGACGGCGCTGCCGCACAGGTGATCGTGACCGCCGCGCAGGCGATGCCGGATCTGCGTCCGGTCACCGTCACGGCCGAATCGGTGACCGAGCGGATCGCCGCTCTCGTCACCACCGGCTTCGACGTGACCACCGAAGTTCCGTTGCACGCCAAGCTGTTCCGCGTCGAGGACGCGCCCGCTGAGTCGATCGACGGCACCGCCGTCGTCGAGCACGTGCTCGTCTTCGTCACCCACCACATCGCTGCCGACGGCTGGTCCATGGGCCCGCTCACCCGCGACGTCATGGTGGCCTACGCCGCCCGCGCCGCCGGCGTGCAGCCCGGCTGGGCCCCGCTGCCGGTGCAGTACGCGGACTTCTCGATCTGGCAGCGCGAGGTGCTCGGCTCCGAGGACGACGCGACCAGCCTGGTCTCCGCGCAGGCCGAGTTCTGGCGCACCGCGCTGGCCGACCTGCCCGACGAGCTGAACCTGCCCTCGGATCGCCCGCGCCCCACCGCGCAGACCTTCCGCGGCGGCCGGGTGCTGTTCCCGATCTCCAACGACCTGCACCGCGGCCTGCAGCAGATCGCGCGCACCAACAACGCGACCATGTTCATGGTCGTGCACACCGCCCTCGCGGTGTTCCTGGCGCGCCTGTCCGGCACCACCGACATCGCCATCGGCGCGCCCATCGCGGGCCGTGGCGAAGCCGAGCTGGACGATCTGATCGGCATGTTCGTCAACACCCTGGTGCTGCGCACCGAGGTGAACGGACAGACCGGCTTCACCGAGCTGCTCGCCGCCAACAAGGACAGCGACCTGGCGGCGTTCGCGCACGCCGACATTCCGTTCGAGCGGCTCGTCGAGCTGCTCAACCCGGAACGCTCCACCGCGCGGCACCCGCTGTTCCAGGTGGCGCTGTCGTTCGAGAACCTGCCCGGCGGCTCCTTCGAGCTGCCCGGCCTGAAGGCCGCCGCGGTCGACTTCGAGAACGAGATCGCCAAGTTCGACCTCATGCTCACCCTGACCGAGGCCCCGGCCGACGCGGACGCGGGCATGTACGCCGAATTCGGTTACGCCCGTGACCTGTTCGACCAGGAGACCGTCGAGGGCTTCGCGGCGCGGTTCGTCCGGCTGCTCACCGAGATCGTCTCCGCGCCGCGCCAGGCCGTCGGCGATCTGGAGATCCTGGCCGCCGACGAGCGCGCGGATCTGATCACCCGCACCGGCGGACCGGCCATCGCGCCGCGCACGCTGCCCGAGCTGCTGGCCGACGCCGTCGCCAACAACCCGGTCGGCGAGGCCGTCGCCTTCGACGGCCAGGCCCTGGGCTACGCCGAACTCGACGCGGCCTCCTCGCGTCTGGCGCGGGTGCTCATCGAGCGCGGCGCCGGACCGGAAACCCGTGTCGCCGTGGCCATCCGGCGCTCCTTCGAATCGGTGCTGGCCATCTGGGCCGTCGCCAAGTCGGGCGCGGCGTTCGTGCCGGTCGACCCGTCCTACCCGGCGGACCGCATCGCGCACATGGTGAACGACTCCGGCGCGGTGCTGGGTCTGACCATCGACGCCGAACTCGAGGGGCTGCCGCCGGTCGCCAGCCTGGCGGGCTGGATCTCGCTCGACGATCCGATGGTGCACGCCGAGATCGCCTCGCATTCGGCCGAACCCGTCACCGACGCCGAGCGGTGGGGCGTGGTCCGGCCCGAGCACGTCGCGTACGTGATCTACACCTCCGGCACCACGGGCATGCCCAAGGGCGTCGTGGTGACGCACGCCGGTCTGGCCAACTTCGCCACCGAGCAGATCGTGCGCTACCACCTCGACTCCGGTTCGCGCGCACTGCACTTCGCGTCGCCGTCGTTCGACGCGTCGGTGCTGGAGTACCTGCTCGCCATCGGCGCGGGCGGCACCCTCGTGGTGGTCCCGCCGGGCGTCTACGGCGGCGAGGAGCTCGCCGAGGTGATCAAGCGCGAGCGGGCCACGCACGCGTTCATCACCCCGGCCGCGCTCGCCACCCTGGATCCGAAGGGTCTGGACTCGCTGCGCGTCCTGGTCGCCGGTGGTGAAGCCGTTCCGGCCGATCTGGTGGAGAAGTGGGCGATTCCGTTGGAGAACCGCACGATTCGTGCATTCCACAACGGTTACGGCCCCACCGAGACCACGATCATGACCAACATCAGCGACGCGCTGACGCCGGGCGAACTGGTCACCATCGGTGGTCCGATCCGCGGCATGCAGGCCCTGATCCTGGACTCGCGGCTGCGGCCGGTGCCGGTGGGCGTCGCGGGTGAGCTGTACCTGTCGGGTATCCAGCTCTCGCGTGGCTACCACGACCGCCCGGGCCTGAGCGCCGAGCGGTTCGTCGCCAACCCGTTCGTGGCGGGCGAGCGCATGTACCGCTCCGGCGACGTGGTCCGCTGGACCCCGGACGGCCTGGTCGAATACGTGGGCCGCAACGACTTCCAGGTGAAGGTGCGTGGTTTCCGCATCGAGCTCGGTGAGATCGACGCGGCGCTGGCCTCGCACGAGACGGTCGACTTCGCGGTCACCGTGGGTCACAAGACCGAGGCGGGGGCCACCATCCTGGCGGCCTACGTGCTCCCGGTCGCCGGCCGCAGCATCGACATTCCGGCGCTGACCGAGCACGTCTCGGGCCGCCTGCCGGAATACATGGTGCCGACCGCGATCACGATTCTGGACGCCATCCCGCTGACCCCGGTCGGCAAGCTGGATCGCCGGGCGCTGCCCGAGCCGGTGTTCACCGCGCGCGACTTCCGCGCTCCGGTCACCGAACTCGAGGCCACGCTCGCCGAGGTCTTCGCCGACGTGCTCGGTGTGGAGCAGGTGGGTGCCGACGATTCGTTCTTCGCCCTCGGCGGTGACTCGATCCTGTCCATCCAGCTGGTCTCGCGGGCCAAGGCGCGCGGCATCAAGTTCTCACCGCGCGATGTGTTCGAGCAGCGGACCGTCGCCGGACTGGCCGAGGTGGCCACGCTGGGCGACGACACCGCGCAGGAGAAGCTGGCCGAACTGCCCGGCGGCGGAGTCGGCGACATCCCGCTGACGCCGATCATGCACGCCATCCTGTCGAGCGGTTCGTCCTACGACCGGTTCTCGCAGACCATGCCGCTGCGCCTGCCGGACGGCATCACCCGGCCGGTGCTCGTCGGGGCCATCTCGGCCCTGTTCGACCACCACGACGTGCTGCGCTCGCGCCTGAACGGAAACGCCTCGGACGGCTTCGAATTCGAGGCGCTGCCGAAGGGCGCCGTCGACGTCGACGCGCTCGTGCATCGGGTCGAGCTGGCCGCGGACATCTCCGACGAGGAGCTGACCCGCGTCGGCAGCGTCGAATTCGACGCCGCCCTGGGCCGACTGGATCCGGCGAACGCCGCCATGGTGCAGTTCGTCTGGTTCGCCTTCGCCCCCGAGGGTTCCGACGAGGCTCGCGTCCGCCGCGACGTGCTGCTCATCGTCGCGCACCACATGGTGGTGGACGGCGTCTCCTGGCGCATCCTGATCCCGGACCTGGGTCTGGCCTGGTCGCAGGTGGCCTTCGAGCAGCCGATCGCGCTGCCCGAGACCGGCACCTCGCTGCGCCGCTGGGCGCACGCCCTGGTCGAGGAATCGCGCAGCGAGGCGCGGGTCGCGGAACTGCCGTTCTGGCAGCGGGTCACCGAGACACCGGACCCGCAGCTGGGTTCGCGGGCCTTCGACCCGACCGTCGACACCTTCGACACCGTCGAACGGATCGAGGTCAGCGTTCCGGCCGAGGTCACCGACGCCGTGCTCACCGCCGTCCCCGGCCTGTACCGCGGCGGCGTGAACGACGGCCTGCTCTCGGCGCTGGCCATGGCGGTCGCGCGCTGGCGCGGGGAGACCACCGGCGGCTCGGCGCTGATCAAGCTCGAGGGCCACGGTCGTGAAGAGGAGATCGTTCCGGGCGCGGATCTCTCGCGCACGGTCGGCTGGTTCACCGCGGCCTTCCCGGTCCGCCTGGACCTGAACGGCGCCAACCTCGACGAGGCGTTCGCGGGCGGAAACGCCCTGGGCGACATCGTGAAATCGGTCAAGGAACAGCTGCTCGCCATGCCCGACAAGGGTCTGGGCTGGGGTCTGCTGCGGCACCTCAACCCCGACACCGCCCCGCAGCTGCGGGACGTCGGCCAGATCAGCTTCAACTACCTGGGCCGCATGTCCGCGGGCGAAGCGCCCGAGGGCATGGCCGAGATCGGCTGGGTGCCGGTCGACGACCTGGGTCGCCTCGACGGCGACATGGACGCCGACATGCCCGCCAACGCCACCCTCGACATCAACGCCATCGTCACCGACGGCGAGGACGGCCCGCAGCTGGGCGCGGCCTTCTCCTACCCGCGCGGCCTCCTGGAGCGCGAGCGGGTGCAGGAGTTCGCCGACCTGTTCGTGGCGGCGCTGACCGCGCTGGCCGAACACGCGAATCGGCCGGAGGCGGGCGGTCTCACGCCGTCCGACCTGCCGCTGGTCCGGGTCGCGCAGTCCGACATCGAAGTCTGGGAACGGAACTACCCGGCCCTGGGCGACGTGTGGCCGCTCTCGCCGCTGCAGTCCGGTCTGCTGTTCCACGCGCTGCTCACCCAGAACACGGTGGACGTCTACACCATTCAGACCGTGCTCGACCTGAGCGGTGTGGTGGACGTGGACCGTTTGAAGGTGGCCGCGCAGGCCATCCTCGACCGGTACCCGAGCCTGCGGACCGCGTTCGTCACCGACGCCGACGGCCAGGCCCACCAGGTCGTGCTGGATCGCGTGGAAGCGCCGTTCCAGGTCATCGACCTGACGGATCTGCCCGAGGCCGAACGCAATCCGCGCATGCGGGAGATGATCGAGGCCGATCGCGCCGATCACTTCGATCTGTCCGCGGCTCCGCTCATGCGGTTCAACGTGTTCCGGATCAGCGGCGACCTGGTGCACCTGGTCATCACCACCCACCACATCCTGGTGGACGGCTGGTCCATGCCGCTGCTCATGCAGGACCTGCTGGTGCTGTACGCGGTGCGCGGCGATGCGTCGGTGCTGCCGCGGGTGCCGTCGTTCCGCAACTACCTGGCCTGGCTGGCCGGACGGAACCGGGACGAGTCGATCGAGGCGTGGAAGCGCGCCCTGGCCGGGGTCAGCGAGCCCACCCAGCTCGCGCCGGCCGCGACCCGCGACGAGAACTACGAGATCGGCCGCTACACCGTCGACATCGACGCCGAACGCACCCGCGCGCTCACCAAGCGCGCCGGGGAACTCAACGTCACGCTGAACACGCTGATCCAGACCTCCTGGGCGGTGCTGATCGGCCGCCTCACCGGGCGCAGCGACGTGGTGTTCGGCGCCACCGTCTCCGGCCGCCCCGGCGACCTGCCGGGCGTGGAAGCCATGGTGGGTCTGTTCATCAACACGGTGCCGGTGCGCATCCGGGTCGATGACCGCCTGACCATCGGCGGGCTGCTGCAGCGCGTCCAGAGCGATCAGGCCGACCTGCTCGAGCACCACCACATCGGGCTCACCGAGATCCTGCAATTGGCCGGCGCCGGAGCGGAATTCGACACCATGATGGCGTTCGAGTCCTACCCGGTGGACAAGGACGCGATCGCGGCCGCCAGCTCCATCGACGGCATGTCGGTCAGTGGTGTCGGTATCAACGACAACACCCACTACCCGATGAGCCTGGTCATCATGGCGGGCGAGACCATCGACATCTCCATGCGCTACCTGGGCAGCCGGTTCACCGCCGACGAGGTCGTCATCCTCGCCGCGCGCTTCAACCGGATCCTGGACGCGCTGGTCGGCGATGCCGACGGCTTGGTCGGCGACATCGACATCCTCGATGCCGGCGAACGTGCCCGCATCCTCGCCGAAAGCGCCGTCACCCCGGCCGATTCCGCGGCCGACGCGGCGCGGGTGGGCACGGCGACCGTGGCCAACGTGCTGGCCGAGGTCGTCGAGGAGGACCCGCAGGCGCCCGCCCTGCTGTCCGGTGGCGAGGAGATCGCGTACCACGTCCTGGACCGCCGCAGCTCCCAGTTGGCGCGTCTGCTCATCGAACGCGGCGCGGGCCCCGGCGACATCGTCGCCGTCGCCCTCCCGCACTCGGTCGACGCGGTCGTGGCGGTCTGGGCCATCCAGAAGGCCGGTGCCGCGGCACTGTTCGCCGACACCCTCTCCTTCGGCGACATCCTCGCCGCCGGAGCCGGTTTCGGCATCGCCCTGGAACCCGCCGCCAGCTCGGTCCGCTGGCTGGTCCCCTCGGACCCCAAGGTCCAGGCCGACCTGACCGCCCGCCCGGCGCACCCGGTCTCCTACAGCGACCGAGTCCGCCCGCTGTCCGAAACCGACCCGGCCTTCATCTACCGCAACGCCGACAACTGGGCCACCCTCACCCAGTCCGAGGCCCTCGACCGCGCGGCCACCCTGCGCGGCGACCACGAGATCGACTACGAGTCGACCACGTACACCACCGCCTCCACCGGCACCGCGGCCATCGACGAGTTCCTGTCGTCCTCGACCGCGGGCGCGCTCTCCGTCCTCCCCACCGGCGACATCCCCGCCGACCTGGAGGACGGCGAGGTGACCCACTGGTTCACCACCGAGGCCGACCCGGCGGGCGACGCGGGCGACGAAATCCGCGTCATCCCCAGCTAGCGGCAACTCGCCGGTGACGAACGAACAAATGTTCGTCACCGGCGAGTCGTCTGCTGAACCGAGCTAGCCTCGACCCCGTTGGCGGTGGTTTCGGACTTCAGCTGCGAATCGGGGGGTGTTTGCCTTGGCGATGCCGGTACATGAGCTGGACAATTCGACTATGCACGTGCCCGCTTCCGATCGCTGGACCGCTGCCGGAATCCCCAACTATTGGCGGCTGGAGACCGCGCGCTTCAAGGGCCAACTGCCCGGCGAAGAACTGCCGATACTGTTCGCCTACGCGCTCGCCGACACCGGTGAGTACGAACTGGTGCGGCGCGCAGCCGCGGGATCCGAGGTCGTCATGCAGCGGCCCTTCGAAATCGCTTTGGACACAGCGAGACTGTTGCCCTAGCCGCCGTCCAGGGGCGGGCTCGTTGCGCCGTGAGAGCCGCTCGCGATAACTCGTTGAACAGCGAGTTCGGACGTATCGTGGGCAAAGCGCCGTGGGGGCGCGCGCGAAGGAGGGGCTTGTGACGACCAACGGGCAGATGGCGCTCGAGCTGAGCGGGCTGTACAGGAGATTCGGCGGGCCCTGGGTGGTCGAGGGCGTGAGCCTGGCGGTGCCGCCCGGGTCGTTCTTCGGGCTGGTGGGACCCAATGGCGCGGGGAAGACGACCACCCTGTCGATGGCGGTGGGGTTGTTGCGGCCGGACCAGGGGCTGGCGCGGATCTTCGGGCACGACGTGTGGGCGGACCCTGTCGCCGCGAAGGCCGTGGTCGGGGTGCTGCCCGACGGGATGGCCTTGCCGGAGCGGCTGACCGGGCGCGAGCTGTTGAACTTCACCGGGCTGCTGCGCGGGATGGACAAGGCGACCGTGGTCGGGCGGGCGGACGAGCTGCTGCACGTGCTCGAGCTCGACGGCGCGGAAAACACTGTGGTCGTTGACTATTCGGCCGGTATGCGCAAGAAGATCGGGCTGGCCACGGCGCTGCTGCACGCGCCGAAACTGCTGGTGCTGGACGAGCCGTTCGAAGCCGTGGACCCCGTCTCGGCGGGAACCATCCGGACGATCCTGCAACGGTTCGTGGCCGCCGGGGGATCGGTGGTCCTGTCCAGTCACGTGATGGCCCTGGTGGAATCGATCTGCGATCGGGTGGCCGTGATCAACCGGGGGCGCGTGGTCGCGGGCGGCACCCTCGCCGAGGTCCGTGGCGACGGGACCCTGGAGGAGGCGTTCGTGCGGCTCGTCGGGGGGCGGGTCGGCGGCGAGGAGGGGCTGTCGTGGTTGGCGTCCTGATCCGGATGCGGCTGCGCATCATCGGACGCAGCCTGCGCGAGAGCCGGTCGGCGCTGAACTTCGTGCTGGGCAGCGTCTTCGGACTGGCGGTCGCCCTGTTCACGGCGGTGCTCATCGCCAAGGGGCACGAGAGCGTGCACGGGGGCGTGACCATCGCCGCCGCGCTGTTCGGGGCCTGGACCCTGGGCTGGATCTGCGGGCCGGTCCTCACCGGAACCAGCGACGAAACCCTGCAACCCGAGCAGTTCCGGTTGCTGCCGTTGACGACTCGGGAACTCGCCTACGGACTCGGGGCCGCCGCGTTCGTGGGACCCGCGCCCATCGTCAACCTGATCGCCTTCGCCGGGCTGGTCCTGCTGGGCGCTCAGATCGGCTGGGCCGCAGCCGGAATCGCGGCGCTCGGCGTGGTCCTGCAACTCGTGTTCGTGGTGCTGCTGGCCCGCGTGGTGGTGGCCTGGCTGGGCGCGGCCATGCGCTCCCGGCGCGGCAAGGACCTGGGCGTGCTGTTCGCGGCGCTCATCGGGTTGGCGTACTACCCGCTGAATCTGCTCATCACCACGGCCGGCCCGAAACTCGACGGCGACCGCGGCGGCCTGTCCATCCTGTTGCGCTCGGTCCCGTCGGGCTGGGCCCCGTACGCCGTCGAGGCCGCTTCCCGAGGCGACTACCTACTCGCGCTGTTGGCGCTGCTCGGTCTGGCCCTGCTGTCGCTGGTGCTGTGGCAGTCGTGGGCGGTGCTGCTGGAGCGCCGGCTCACCACCCCGCCCGCGCCGGAGGCCCAGATGGTCGACACCGGCGGCGGGCTGCTCGACCGCTTCCTGCCCACCACTCCGGTCGGCGCGGTGGTCGCCAAGGAACTGCGCACCTGGTGGCGGGACGGCCGCCGGCGCGCGGCCCTGATCCCGCTGCTGATCATCGGCTTCGTGCTGCCGATCTTCCTGTCGGTCCGCAACGGCGGTAGCGGGACCATCGCGTTCTCGGGCGCTTTCGTGGTGTGGTTGGCCACCATGTCCAGTACCAACCTGTACGGATTCGACGGCACGGCGGTCTGGCAAACGCTGGTGACGCCGGGCGCGGCCCGGGCGGACGTCCGCGGCCGGGCCTACTCCTGGGCGCTGCTGGTCGGGCCGGTCTCCCTGATCTCCACGCTCGTCCTCCCCGGCGCGCTCGGTCTGGCCCACCTGTATCCGTGGGCGCTGTCCACGCTGCCGGTGCTGTTCGGCGTGGGCGTGGGCGCCGTCGTGTATTTGTCCACGCACGCCGCCTTCGCACTGCCGCCGCAGCGCGGAAATCCGTTCGCGGGCACCGGGAACCCCGGCTGCATGAAGATGCTCATGCAGTTGGCGGTGGGCGTGGTGCAGGTGCTGGCCGCCGCTCCCGCCCTGGCCATCCTGGGAATCGGTGCCTACCTGCACAATTCGCTCGTGCAGTGGGCGGCCCTGCCGGTCGGTGTGCTGCTCGGCGTACTCGCCGCGCTGCTCGGAATCCGCTGGGCGACCACCCGATTGGAGGAGCGCGGCCCCGAACTGCTGGCCGAGGTGAAACCCCGTTGACCGCGGCTACTCACCTCGCCGCCGATCATCGGCCTGGAATCGGGTAGCGCACTACTGCCGACATTCCGGGCCTATCCGGCGACGCTGGTCCCACTGCTCGAAACATTGGGAGACAGCGACAGTGGATCAGATCCTGTATTGGAACGCGGTGGCGCTGGAGTCGGACCGCATGGCGCACACCGACACCGGCAGTTCCCGTGCCCTGGCCGTAGTACACCTGGCCATGCACGATGCCATCTTCAGCATTTTCGGTGCACCGCACGGCACCTGGCTGACCGCGCCACCCGTGGCGGCCCCGGGCGCCGCGCCCGACGCCGCCATCGCGGTCGCCGCCCACACCATTCTGTCGGCGCTCTACCCGGAGCGGATCGCGCGGTTCGACAAAGCCCTGCGGGAAGCGGGATTACACGGACGGGGCACCAGCCGGGGCGGCCACCAGGGGCAGGCCGTCGCCCGTGCGATCCTCAACGCCCGCGCGGACGATCCGGAACCGGGTTCCGATATATCGCACGACGGTTCCTCCGCCGCCCCGACCCGCTTCTGCAATCTGATGACCCGCGAGATCGCCATCGTCCAGGGCAATGACGTGGAACAGAACGCCCGCCTGTTCGCCCTGGTCAACGCCGTCCTCGCGGGAACCGCGGTCCGCTGTGGGGACGACGCCGCCTTCGTGGGCACGACCTTCCGGACCATCGTCGGCTACTACGCCGCCGCCGACGGCCCCGAAACCCTGACCGACGACCTGTGGGTCGCCGGGCTGCGGCAGGATCAGGCCGCCGGACCGCGCGTGCACTGAACAGCGGACGGCAAACCTCGTTCGACGGCCGCCTGAGGAACGAAGCCCCGCCCCCAGGAAGGGGCGGGGATGTCACAGTATCCTGGCAGCTCCTTCCCAACCGTACCTAGACGTTGGACTGTGGTCTCAGATGCACCAGACCACACTGCCCAGGGGGAAGCAGATAGCAAGTGATCCATCGACAGGAGTAACGGTCGATGTCGAAATCGCAGGTGCCGTCGCAATGGGGCCGGCCGAAGCCGCCGGAGCTGCGATAGCGCCTAGCGACAAGGCAATAGCGGTTGCGGCCGCGAACTTGATCATTTTGCTGGACATGTTTGTTCCTTGGGGTGATCGAGCGGCGAAATCGGTGACACCAGACAGTGGTCTCACTGCTGTCGTCCGCTTCGCCGCCCTCGGGTGCAGCCCATGACCCGCTTTGTTCCAACCCCGACCAGTTGTCATGGTCCTGCATGGCGAGCGATAGCTACGCGATGAAATTGCCGAACCAGACCCGGTACGGATCGGCCCGGCGCCAGGCACTGTCACGACCACGTCGACCTGGCGGCTCCGGTGCGCATGCTCTGACCGAAGCCGCATCCCTTTCCATGCGTTCGGAAAAGGACGATAATTCAGGTTAGCCGTGATCGGCCACAGTCCGGTAGGGGCACGGTCTTCATTCGTAGGTTCAGCGATGCCTCCACCGCCGCGAGTCGGCCGGCGCTCTCGCCGCGATGTTGATTGGTGGCTGAGGAGACGGAAGCATGCCCGCTCTGGTTGATCTTGCCGTGGGGATCGCACCCGTCGCTGGTGGATTGGCTCTCGGTGCAGCGGCGGGTTATCTGAAGGGCCCGGACGTCCGCAAGACGATCAGCCAGGATATGGAACTGCTGGACCGCCTACCGCCGGAGGAGGCGGAGCGGCGAGCCGAACTCCAACGAGCCATCGATAGCCGCATCGACGACCTGGTCGCGACCGTCAACCGATACCGGCCGCTGCGCAGAGCGGCCGCCTCCTATCGCGGCAGCTTGCGCGACATCCTGCTGTTCGTCTCCGCGATTCTGTTCACGACGGTCTGGTGGAGCGTCGATCACGCTAAGAGCAGCTGGCTACCGATGTTCGTTGTCCTCATCGTGATCTCGGTGTGGGCGTCCGTCTACGTGTTCAGCGGTCTGCGCATCTCCCTACTCAATTTCCGCCGAAGGAAGGACTGATCGAGAGCGCCACCGACGCGCCGCCGGGCTACGGCAGGATCAGGCCGCCGGGCCGCGGTTGCCCTGAAAAGCGGACGGCAGCACGGTGATATCCACCGTCTCCGCCATCGCCCGCGCTCCCGCGTCATTGAGGTGCATGCCGTCGCCGCCGTCGAGGTCGGGGCGGATGAAGTCCGGCCGGGCCGGATCCTCCACGGCCGCGGCCACATCGAAGACGGCGTCGAACACGTCGGTGCCGCGCAGCCACTCGTTGAGCACGTTGCGGACGGGAATGCCGTCCTCCAGTGAGAGTCCGGGGTAAATCGCCCCGGCGAACGGCCCGATGGTGTTGGCGTACACCGGAAGTCCGGCCGCGTGGGCCCGTTCGGCCAGCGCGGTGAACCCGGCGATCAGCGCCTCGGCGGTGGCGGTCCCGGCCAGGATCAGGTCGTTGATGCCGAAGTTGGCCCACACGGCCGCGACCCCGGGCACCGACAACACATCCCGCTCGAACCGGGCCAGGCCGTGCTCGCCGATCTCGTCGGTCAGCAGCCGGTTGCCGCTGATGCCCTGGTTCACCGCCCACCCGGCGGCCAGTCGCTCGTTGAGGACGTCCACCGAGCGCCGGTTGGCGGCGTGGGTGGAACCGACACCCTCGAACCAGGAGTCGCCGAAGGCCACCAGCACCGGCACGTCGGCATCGGCAGCGACGTCGATGCCGGTGAGGAAGAACCGCAGCGCGGTCTCCTCGGCATCGGTCGGAGCAGCGTCGCCGGTCCGATCGCCGGCGCTGATCCAGCTCGAATCCATCGGGAACTGGGCGAATGCGGGCCGCGTCGGCTCCGGCAGGTACACGCTGACCGCCAGTTCGGCGCCCGCCTCCACCGCCAGCTCGACCGGATCGCTGACCAGATCGGCTCCGGCCGGGATCCGCGTCGATGCGGACCCCGCGAACCGCACCTCGGTATCGGTCTCCGCCACGATCTCGCCGCCCGCCTTGCGGAGCGCGACCCGGGCCGCCCCGATCACCAGGTCTTCGGTGCCGTACCGGTTGGTCAGCCGCACCCGCAGGCTCGATCCGCCGCCGGCCACCCGCACCACCTGGCGGACCGTCTCGTCGGCGAAGTCCCGCGGCTCGGCCAGTTTGATCTCCTCGGCCGGATTCACCAGCGGCGCACGGAATCCCGCTGCCCAGCGCTGTGTCGTCATGAGAACCTCCATTTAGTTGCTGTGCGGAATATTGCGCTGACAACAAGATAGCGCATTTGTTCCGCGTGTCAACTATCCCCAGCGAAATCACCTGGTTTACGCTGGTCGGCGTGGATCCCAAGCATCTCTTCGACGACCCTCGGCTGACCGCCGTCGGCCTGCTCTACGAGGCCCATGAGGGGCTCATCGCCCGGCTCGAGGAGACCTGGAAGAGCAATGGACTCTCCGGTCTCGACCTCAATGCACTGATGCGCCTGAGCCGCTCACCCGGCCGCCGGCTACGCATGACCGACCTGGCCACCCAGACCGGTCTCTCGACCAGCGGCGTCACCCGGCTGGTGGACCGCCTGGAACGCAACGGCTTCGTGCGCCGCGAACCCGACCCCGCCGACCGGCGCAGCTCCTACGCCGTCCTCACCGCCGCCGGGGCCACCCGCGTCGCCCGCGTGCTGCCCGCCTACCTGGACGGCATCGACCGCTGGTTCACCAGCCTGCTCACCCCCGCCCAGCTCGACGACCTCACCGCGAGCCTGCGGGTGATCCGCGACGCCACCAATGCCGCGGCCACCCAGATCTCGGATTGAGCCGACATCCCGCACAACCGTCGCGACGGGCGCGCAGCCGGTAACTTGCGAACCGCAGGGTGTGTTTTCCTCGTGGTGAGAAAGTGGGACGGAATGACGACCGAACGTGCGCTGGTCATCGGCGGCGGTGGTGTGGCGGGGATTTCCTGGGCGACCGGCATCGTGGCCGGGCTCGCCGACGCGGGGGTGGATGTGACGGGGGCGGACCTGCTCCTCGGGACGTCGGCGGGGTCGAACGTGACGGCGCAGCTCGGTAGCGGGACCGAGCTCGCGGAACTGGTGCGTCGGCAGGTGGATCCGGCGGTGCAGAGCCGCGAGATCGTGCCGTCCATGGAGAAGTTCGCCGGGCTCTGGGAGACCATGACGGCGATCATCGAAGAGACGCAGGGGGATTCGCCCGAGCGGCGGCAGCGGATAGGGGCGCTCGCGCTGACCGCCGAGACCGTCCCCGAGGCGGACCGCCGGGCCGTGATCGAGACCCGGCTGCCGGTGCACGAGTGGCCCGCCCGCGACCTGCGCATCGTCGCGGTCAATGCCGAGACCGGGGAACCGCGGGTCTTCGACAAGGACTCCGGGGTCGCGCTCGTCGACGCCGTGCAGGCCAGTTCGGCGGTGCCCATGGTGTGGCCGTGCGTCACCATCGACGGGGTGCGCTACACCGACGGCGGCGTCCGGACCTCGGTGAACGCCGACCTCGCCACCGGCTACGCGCGGGTGCTGGTGATCGCGCCCATGCCGGACGAGGAGCTCGAGGCCCAGGTCGCGGGACTGGTCGCGGCCGGGGCGCGGGTCGAGGTGATCGCACCCGACGAGGCGGCCACCACCGCCTTCGGCCTCAATCCCCTCGATACCGCCACCCGGGTCCCGTCACTGGAAGCCGGTCGCGCCCAAGGCAAGTCGGATGCGGAGCGGATCGTAGCCCTCTGGCAGGACTGATCCGGGAAGACCGGCCTCAGCCGACGGCGCCGGCCGCCAGCGCCGCCTTCCAGCCGCCGTATTCGCTGATGTCCTTGGCGGATTCGGCGGCGGCCCCGGCGCAGCCGAAACCGGTGGGCCAGGTGCCGTCGGCCAGCTCGACGGCGCCGAGCTGCATGGGGGCGGGCAGATTCGCGAGGAAGCGGCCGAGGGCGGTGGGGGAGAGCAGCCAGCGCTCCCCGGCCACCGCGACACCGGATTCGGTTGCGGCGACCCGGGTTACGGCCGGTTTGGGCGGAACGGTGTCGAGCGCGCCGAGGCGGTAGTGCGGGGCGGTCTCGACCGGGCCGCCCCAGCGGGCGCCCAGTTCGATCAGCTGGTGTTCGAGGGGCTGACCGCGCAGGTGCGCACCGAAGACGATCAGGTCCCGCACGGGCGCGACGGCCGTCGGCCAGCACCGGTCGAGCGGCGTGCCGGCGATCAGTGCGGCGATGTCGATCGCGACGGCGTCCTCGAACGCGCGGGCCAGCACCGTCACCCCGAAATGCGGCTCGTCGGTGGGGACCGCCACCGCGCACAGGTCGAAGAGGTTGCAGAAGTTCGTGTACGTGCCGAGCCGGGAATTGACGCCGATCGGGTCGGCGGCGACCTCGGCGACGGTCGGGTGGACCGGCACGGTCGGCGTCAGCAGCGCGTCCGCGCCCGCGAGACTCGCCATGGCGGTGGCGCGCAGGCGTTCCAGCGCGGCCAGGTCGGTGACCAGCCGGTGCGCGGGCAGGTCCCGGGCGGCCCGGATGATGGAACCGACTGTGGGATCGACGGATTCGGGATGCGCGTCGACGAACTCGCCGACCGCGGCATAGCGTTCCGCGACCAGCGCGCCTTCGTAGAGGAGTTTCGCGGCGGCCAGGAACGGGGCCGGATCGATCTGGACAATGGTCGCGCCCGCATCGCGCAGCGCCCCGACCGTGCGCTCGAAGGCGTTGTGCCACTGCGGATCCAGGTCCGGCAGCGTTTCGAAGACGGCCACCACCGGCTTGGGTGGAGCGGCCAGACGGGTGTCGGCGGGCCACGGGCGGCCCGCGGCGCCGACGGCCATCACGCCCATGGCGCGGTCGGCCAGGCCCAGGTCGGCGGCGAAGATCGTCACGCAGTCGTAGGAGCGGCACGCGGGCACCACGCCCTCGGTCGAGATCACGCCCACCGTCGGCTTGATGCCGACCAGGCCGTGCAACGCGGCCGGGACGCGTCCCGAGCCCGCGGTGTCGGTGCCGATGGCGATGTCCGCCTCGCCCGCGGCCACCGCCACCGCCGAGCCGGAACTCGAACCGCCCGATACGTATCCGGGCCGCAGCGCGTTCTCGACCACGCCGTACGGCGAGCGGGTGCCGACCAGGCCGGTGGCGAACTGATCGAGATTGGTCTTGCCGACCACGACCGCGCCCGCCGCCCGCAGCGCCGCCACCGCCGGCGCGTCCCGTTCCGGGGCGTAGGCGAAGTCGGGGCAGGCCGCGGTGGTCGGCAGGCCCGCCACGTCCACATTGTCCTTCACGGCCAGTCGCAGCCCCGCCAGAATGCCTGCGGCGGAAGCGATGTCGGTGGCCACCTCGGCATCGTCGCGGCGGTGAATCCACGTGGTCATTCGTGCTCCTAGATCGGGTCAGGGCGGTGGGATCGGGTCAGGGTGTTTCGGCGAGTTCGCCCGCCTCGCGCCAGGAGTTGCGTTCGGCGGTGAAGGCGTCGGCCTGCCGGGCGCGGAAGTCCGCGATGGAGTCGGCGTTGTCGGCCAGGAACTTCCGGTAGTCGGTGAGCCGGAACTCGCCGTCCTCGGCCAGCAGCTGTCCCCGCCCGGCGGCGGTGTCGGCGCGCAGGTCGAGCAGTTCCTCGGCGCTCACCGGATACCAGCTGATCCGGTCGAAATAGCGCAGCAGCCACGGGTCTTCGCCGATCCCGCTGGAGCGGTGGTTCCACACCTGGGTGGTGCGGCCGACGAACTGGTAGCCGCCGGGACCCTCCATGCCGTAGATGCACAGGTACGCGCCGCCGATGCCGACCGCGTTCTCCGGGGTCCAGGTGCGGGCCGGGTTGTACTTGGTGGTGACCAGCCGGTGCCGGGGATCGGTGGGGGTGGCGACCGGTGCGCCCAGATAGACGTCACCGAGGCCCAGCACCAGGTATTCGGCGGCGAAGACGGTGTCGAAAACCTCGTCCACGGAGGCCAATCCGTTCATCCGGCGGATGAACTCGATGTTCCACGGGCACCACGGTGCGTCGGCGCGGACGCCGTGCATGTACCGGGTGATGGCCTCCCGGGTGGACGGGTCGTCCCAGGACAGCGGCAGGCGCACCGTGCGGCTCGGGACCACCAGCTGGTCGGCGGAGGGCAGGTCGGCCTCCACCTCGGCCAGCAGGTCCAGCAGCTTGCGGGTGGGCAGGCGATCGGGATCATTGCGCACCTGGAGCGACCGGACGCCCGGGGTCAGCTCGGTGATGCCCGGCTCGGCGCGTTCCAGCAGCGCCTGGTGCAGGGCGTGCACGCGGGCACGCAGCTCCAGATCCAGTGTCATATCGCCGTATTCGACGAGCAGGCCGTCATTGCCCGCACGGCGGTAGGTGACGGCGGTGTCCGCGCCGTCGCGGCGGGCCAGGACGCCGTCGTCGCCGTCGCCGCCGGTGGACAGCACCACCGGCCACGCGGCGCGGCGCTCGGCGCCCAGTTCCCGCAGCGAGGCCGCGCGTTCGGCGCGCACCGGCACGAAGCGCACGCTGTCGCCCGGGGTGAGCTGGCCCAGCTTCCAGCGGTCGGCGGCGACCACGGTGACCGGGCAGACGAACCCGCCCAGGCTGGGGCCGTCCGGGCCGAGCAGGATCGGGGTGTCGCCGGTGAAGTCCAGCGCGCCGATGGAGTACGCGGTGTCGTGGATATTGGAGGGGTGCAGGCCCGCCTCGCCGCCGTCCGGGCGCGCCCACTGCGGCTTCGGCCCGATCAGCCGGACCCCGGTCCGATCGGAGTTGAAGTGCACCTCGTAGTCGGTGCCGATGATGGTGTCGAAGTCGGCGCGGGTGAAGAACTCCGGCGCACCGTGCGGGCCCTCGGTGACCGCCAGCTCCCACCGCCGGGTCAGCACCGGCTGATCGTCGCCGGGCACCCCGGCCGTGACCCGGCCCGCCGGGCCGAGCTCGAACGCGTCGTCCGCGGCCAGCGCGCGCCCGGTGCCGCCGCCGAACTTGCCGAGCGTGAAAGTCGAACGGCTGCCCAGGTATTCGGGCACCTCGATGCCGCCCGCCACCAGGACGTAGCACCGCATGCCGGGCCCGCGCACCATGCCGACATCCAGCACCCCGCCCGCGGGCACCAGCACGCTACGCCACTGCCGGACCGCGCGGCCGTTCACCGTGACCGGCGCCGGGGCGCCCGTCACGCACACCCAGGTGTCGCTGTCGAAGCGCAGCGCCGGGCCGCCGAGCGTGCACTCCAGGCCCGCCGCGCCCTCAGGGTTCCCGAGGGCCCGATTGCCCAGCCGGAACGACAGGTCGTCCATCGGGCCCGACGGCGGCACACCCACGTGCCAGTAGCCGACCCGGGCGGGCCAATCCTGCACCGTCGTCTGCATGCCAGGGCGGACGACCCGGAAAGCCGGTGCGGGGGAGGGCTTCTCGGTCACCGCGAGATCGGGGAGCACGGCAGTCATCGGGTCACCACCATGCGGACGGGCGTCGGGTCGAAACCGTTGCAGGGATTGTTGATCTGCGGGCAGTTGGAGACCAGCACCAGGGTGTCGATCTCTGCGCGCAGGGTGATGGTCTTGCCGGGCGCGGACAGGCCGTCCACGATGCCCAGCGTCCCGTCCGCCTCGACCGGAACATTCATGAACCAGTTGATGTTCGAGACCAGGTCCCGTTTGCCCAGGCCCCACTTCAGGCCCTCGGCCAGGAAGTTCTCCACGCAGGCGTGCTGATGGCGGGTGTGGTGGCCGTAGCGCAGGGTGTTGGACTCCTGCGAGCACGCCCCGGCCACCGTGTCGTGATTGCCGACCTCGTCGGCGACGACCGTCATGAGCGGAGTGCCCGCCTCGGTGAGCAGGACGCTGCCGGTCCCCAGGAAGATATTGCGCTGCGCGGTGATGGTGGCCTGGGCGCTGTAGCGGTCGGCGTGGTCCGCGGCGTTGTAGAGCAGGCAATCCACGGCCTGATTGCCGTGCAGGTCGATGATCTCCAGCTGCTCCCCGGCGCGCACCACGGCCGACCAGGGCGCGCGAGCGGGGACCGTCTCGTCGAGGACGACCGTGCGGGTGGTGGTGATCATGCGCGTGCCTCCAGAGTGCGTGCGTGCCAGTCCTGTTCGGTGTTCTCCACCGCGCGCAGGTATTCCGGGTCGGGGTTCGGGGACAGGGCGAGGTCCGCGGGCGCGGACCAGGCCACCAGATCCAGCGGGGTCACCGGGGTGGGGTCCAGCGGGTGCTCGGCATTGGCGACCAGCAGCGTCACCGGCAGGTGGACGAGCAGCTCGACCGCCGCGCCCGCGCCGCCCGTCCCACCGGTGATCGTCAGCGCGCCATCGGTTTCCACGCGCACGCCCCGGAAGAACGACACCGTCGGCCCGATGTCGCGGGGCTCGAGACCCTGCTTCACCCCGGCCATCCGCAGGCCCTGGCGGGCGGCGGGCGACGGTCCGCACAGGGTGTCGTGGCTCCCCGAGGTGTCGGTCAGCACCGTGGCCAGCACCCGGCCCTGATCCGACAGCAGCGGATGACCCACGCCCAGGTAGGCCTGCCACGGCACCTTCACCGTGTCCGCGACATTCAGCCGCTCCCACGGAGATTCGGCCCGCAACAGCAGGACGTGCGCGCACGCCCCGCCGTCCGGATCGGACAGCCGCACCCGGGTGCCGCGGGCCAGCACGACATTCGCGTAGCCACCGGCCGGAATCCGCTGGGCGACGGTGATGTTCGTGTTGTCGACATCGGCGGGCAGCTCCGGTCCGAAGTCGGCGGCGGCCGCGGCCTGGGCGCGGGCGTGGTCCCGCGCTCCCGTGGTGTTCGCTGTGGTCATTGCTACTCCGTTCAGGCGATTTGGGCGACGGTCTCGGCGACGGGGCCGCGGGCGGGCGTCACCAGCCGGTGCACCACCGCCCCCACCGCCAGCGTGACCAGGACGAACAGCGGTGCGGCCCAGAGCATCCACCAGCCCCCGCCGTTCGGGGTGTAGACGGCGCTGCGCGGCCAGGCCAGGTTCACCGCCATGGCGACGCCCCAGACGACGGCCAGCGCGTTGATCGCGATGCCGTAGCGGCCCAGCGCGAAGAGCTTGGTGCCCGCGGCGTCACCGGCCACGTCGGCGGGCCAGCCCTTGATCCGGCGCACCAGCAGCGGCACCGTGACCAGCAGGTAGGCGATGTAGAGCATGACGATGCAGACGCTGGCCAGGGTCGCGAAGATGGCCGCGTTGCCCAGGTTCAGCAGCAGCAGGCCGATGCCGAGCACGCCGATCGCCACCGCGGGCCACACCGGGGTGCCGAAGCGGGGGTGCACGCTCGCCAGCTGCTTGGAGAACGGGAGCCGCTCGTCGCGGGCCATGGAGAACAGCAGTCGCGAGCCCGCCGTCTGGATCGCCAAGGTGCACACCGTGATCGCGCAGGCCACGCACGCCAGCACCACCTTGCCGGGCGTGGTGTCGAGCTTGGCCTCGATCACGTACGCCAGGCCGCCGCTCGCCAGCGAGCCGTCGGACAGGCTCGGGGCGGCCATCAGCGCGCCCAGCAGGATGAGCCCGCCGCCCAGCGCCGACACCGCCAGCGCGGACAGGATGGTGCGCGGCGCGACCTGGCGCGGATTCTTGGTCTCCTCGGAAAGCTCACCGGCGGAGTCGAATCCGACCATCACGTAGGCGGCCATCAGCCCCGAGGCCAGGAACGCGGCCCAATAGGGTCCGGCCGCGGCCTGATCGGTGTGGGTGACCACGCCCGGCCCGCGATCGGTGTGGGTGAAGAAGACCGCGATCACCGCGAGCACGCCGATGATCTCGATGGTGACGCCGAGCGAGTTGATCCGCGCCATCCAGTCGATGCCGATCACATTGATCAGCGTGGTGAGCGCCAGCAGCGCGCTGCCCAGCAGCACCGCGTTCGAGGCCCCGTCACGGGAGGTGAGAGCGGTGTCGGTGCCGATCAGCTGGAAGCCCGACCAGATGGTCGGCAGCACCACCTGCAACGCGATGGCGGCGGCCGCGGCGGTCACGATCTGCGCGATGATCATCATCCAGCCCGCGAACCAGCCCACCACCTCCCCGGCCAGGCGGCGCGACCACTGATAGATGCAGCCCGAGATCGGGTAGCGCGCGGCCAGTTCCGCGAAGTTCAACGCCACCAGGAACTGGCCGGCGAAGACGATCGGCCAGGTCCAGAAGAAGGCCGCGCCCCCGAAGGAGTAGCCGAAGCCGAAGAACTGGAAGATGGTGGTCAGGATGGAGACGAAGGAGAAGCCGGCCGCGAAGGAGGCGTAGCGGCCGAGCTTGCGGTGCAGCACCGGCTGATAGCCGAAACGCGCCAGATCGGTGCTGTCGGCGCTGGTATCGGGACCGGTCGGGGAGCCCGGGGTGAGGGCTTCGGCGGAGGCAACCATGGGCGGTGAGTCTTTCCCGAGGCGAATATCTATCGCTTGAAAGGTTTCCATTCGCGATCGCCGCTCCGGTGACGCCGATGTATCGGGTGCGTGGCCCGCCGTAACTTCTGCATTGCCGGGATTTCTATCAAGTGACAGGAACCTCACCTGCCAGGTGGCGGAAGCGGTAGGACAGAATGAAACGGTGACCCAACTCGGACCCGGCCGGCCCCGCCTCGAACCGCGCCGGCGCGCGGGCCAGACGCCGCGTGCCGAAATCCTCGACGCCGCCGCCGAATTGTTCACCAGCCACGGGTACGGCAACACCTCCACCCGGGCGGTCGCCGACGCCGTCGGTATCCGGCAGGCCTCGCTGTACCACCACTTCGCCGCCAAGGACGACATCCTCGACGCGCTGCTCGCCGAAACGGTCACCGCGCCACTGGAATTGGCGGGCACCCTCGCCGAACGTCCCGAACCCGCCGCCGTGCGGCTCTACGCGCTGGCCTGGTTCGACGTCAGCCAGCTTTGCGCCAGCCGCTGGAACCTCGGCGCGCTGTACCTCCTACCCGAACTGCGCAGCGAACGCTTCGCCCGCTTCCGGGAACGCCGAGACGAACTGCGCGGTCACTACGAGACCCTGGCCGCCGCCGTCATCGCCGAAGCCGGGACCGGCGCGGTCGCGGGAGCCGAACGACTGCCCTTCCGGCTCGTCGAATCGGTCATCAATATGCGCTCCGACGAGGGTGCGGCGCCCGAGTACGCCGAACAGCTCATTCCCGACGCCATCCTGCGCTTGCTCTGCTGGACCGGGCCGCTCGCCGAGAACCGGCTCGCCGCACTCGAATTGGCGCGCGAACTGCGCCCGGCGGTACACCGGGCGCCGTCGAACTGAGCCGGACGGCTCAGGACTTGCCCTTCGAGGTGCCCCATTTCAGGCCCCAGCCGTAGGCCTGATCGACCGCCATCTTGCCCCAGAACTTGCGGCCCTCCGGCGGGCGGATGAACCGGCCCTCGCGGCGCACCACCAGCTCGCCGCCGATGTTCTCGATCAGCGCCAGCACCATCTCGCGCGAATCGTCCTGGCAGCCGCCCACTTCCATCTCGATCGGCGGGGCGTCGCGCGGGAACAGGGTCGCGGTGGCGTGCACGCCGCGGAAATCCTGGGCGCCCTCGTAGATCGAGGCGAACACCAGGATGCGGCGGAAGGCCGTGGTCTGGTCCAGATTGATGGCCAGGTTCTCGCCCGTCGCGCTGTTCCCGGTGCGGTCGTCCTGATCCAGCGCGATGAACGGCGGCTTGGTGAGATTGCCGAACGTGTCCAGCGCGCTGACACAGCCGCGGGAACCGTCCGTCAGCTCCCAGAAGGCGCACAGATCCAGATCCAGACCGCCCTGCGCGCGCCTGCGCCCGAACAGGCCGCCCGAACTCGGGACCGACCAGTTCAGGTTGACCCGCATGATGCCGCCGGTCGCGCCCGCCTTGGTCAGCGAGACCGCAGGGGCCTCCTTGGTCAGCGAGATCTTGGCCAGATTCACCCGCGGCGCGGGCGCGGGCGGCGGCGCGGGCGCGAACTGCTGGGGCGGTGGCGCGGGCGCGAATTGCTGCGGCGACGGGGGTGCGAACTGCTGCGGCGCAGGCGGCGGAGCGAATTGCTGCGGCGCGGGCGGGGGAGCGAATTGCTGCGGCGCGGGCGGGGGAGCGAATTGCTGCGGCGGCGGTGGCGGAGCGAATTGCTGCGGCGCGGGTGGCGGTGTGAACTGCGGCGGAGGCGGTGTGAACTGCTGCGGGGGAGCGACCGGCTGCGGCGGAATCGGCTGCGGGGCGGGCGCGTCGTCGACGGTGATGCCGTAATCGGTTGCGAGTCCGGCGAGTCCGGAGGCGTAGCCCTGGCCGACCGCGCGGAACTTCCAGCCACCGTCGCGGCGGTACAGCTCACCCAGCACGAACGCGGTCTCGGAGGTGGCGTCGGCGCTGTCGAACCGGGCCAGCTCCACCCCGCGGGCATCCACCAAACGCACGTGCAGGCCCCGGAATTGGGCGAAGGTGCCGCCGTCCGCGGAGGCGGCCAGCACGATGCTGTCGATCTGCGGCTCCACCCGCGGCAGATCCACCGACAGCGCGTCGACCACGACGGGTCCGGGCTGTTTGCCGCGGTGGTGCACCGCGCCGGAGGCGTGCGCGGGCTGGTTGTAGAACACGAAATCGGCGTCCGAGCGGACCCGCCCACCGGCCAGCAGCAGCGCGGAGGCGTCGGCGTCGGGGACCCCGGGTCCCGATTCCCAGCCCAGTTCGATCCGAACCTCGGAGGCCGCCACCGGAACGTTGGAACCCTTCATCATCGACACGATTTCCAAGTTATCCGATTCCGGCATGCATCGTTTCCCCTTTCCGACCGGCTAATGTTCAGCTGTCCAACAACCTCGGCCTACACTGAGCAACGGACATTTCGCGCATAGGTAGCTAACCGGAACATCGGCGTCCTCGGACGACTGTTCAGCGGCGGGAGCGACGGATGACGGAAATTCGGCCCGATCTGGGGCGCAGGAAGTGGATCACCCTCGGCGTGCTGGCGCTGGGCCTGGGCATGGTGGTGCTCGACGGCACCATCGTCTCGGTCTCACTGCCGGTCCTCATCGACCAGCTCGGGCTGAATTTCACTCAGGCGCAATGGATCAACAGCATCTACGCGGTCGTGCTGGCCGCGCTGCTGATCACCAGCGGCCGACTCGGCGACCGGCTCGGACGGCGCACCATGTTCGCCGCGGGCGTCATCGTCTTCCTGCTCGGCAGCCTGCTCGCCGCGCGGGCGCACAGCGCGGGACCCCTCATCCTCGGCCGCGTCATCCAGGGCATCGGCGCGGCGGGCGTCATGCCCGGCACGCTGGCCACCGTGAACGCGCTGTTCCGCGGCCGTGACCGGGCCATCGCCTTCGCGGTGTGGGGCTCGGTCATCTCCGGCGTCGCCGCCATCGGGCCGCTGCTCGGCGGTTGGCTCACCACCTACTTCACCTGGCCCTGGATCTTCCTGGTGAACATCCCGCTGGGCATCGTGGTGCTGATCGGGCTGGTGCTGTTCGTCCCCGAGACCCGTACCGGCAAGAACGCGCCCGGCCTGGACGTGGACGGATTCCTGCTCAGCGCAATGGGTTTCGCGCTGCTGGTGTTCGCGCTCATCGAGGGCCAGACCTACGGCTGGTGGAAACCGCTGCGGGAGTTCCCGATCGCCGGATGGAAATGGCCGGTCAGCGCACCCATCTCGCCGATCCCGGTGCTGCTGGTGCTGGGCGTGCTGGCGCTGTACCTGTTCGTGAAGTGGGAACAGCACCGCCATCTGGTCGGCCGTTCCGCGCTGCTGGATCCGGCGCTGTTCAAGATCCCCAGCTTCCGGTGGGGCAATATCACCGCGTTCCTGGTGGCGCTGGGCGAGTTCGGCCTGCTGTTCGTGCTGCCCCTGTTCATGGTGAACGTGCTCGGGCTGTCCACCCTCGGCGCGGGCTACGTGCTGGCCGCCATGGCCGTCGGCGCCTTCCTGGCCGCGGGGATCGCCGAAGGGCTGGTGCGGCGCTACGGGCCGGTGCGGGTGGTGCAGCTGGGCCTCGCCTTCGAGGTCGTCGCGGTGGCCCTGGCCGCGCTGTTCGTCACCCCGCACATCTCGGGCTGGTGGCTGGCGGTGCTGCTGATCGGGTACGGCATCGGGCTCGGCATGGCGTCGGCCCAGCTGACCGGGACGGTGCTCGCCGATGTGCCGCCGCGCAATTCCGGTCAGGGCTCGGCCACCCAGAGCACGGTGCGGCAGGTCGGTTCCGCCTTCGGTACCGCGGTCGTCGGTGCGCTGCTGTCCGGGGCCCTGGCCCACGATCTGCCGCGCCGCCTCTCGACGGTCAAGGATCTGCCGCCGGACGCCGCCGACACCCTCGCCACCGCCACCCGGGAATCCGCGGGTGGCGCCATCCCCGGGGTGCGCGAACACGGGGGCGGCGCGGCCATCGCGGACGCGCTGAGCCGGGCCTTCACCGACTCCACCCGCACCACCCTGCTGGCCGCCGCGCTGTTCCTGCTGGTGGGCCTGGCCGCGGCCACCCGCATCCCGAACCGGCCCTACACGGGGACCGCCGACAATGTGCCGCCCGACGACTCGCGGTCGATGTCCGACGGCACCGGGGACGATCAGAGCAGCTGACCGTCCCGGCGCAGGCCGGACGACCGGGTCGACGTCTTCGGTTGCGTCACACCGGGTTGCTGATCAGTCGATCAGGCCGAGCGCGTGGAGGCGCTGGAAGACCAGCAGCGAACCGGGAGCGACCTCGTCCATGGCGGCGTACTCGGCGAGGGTGAACCAGCGCAGTTCGGCGATCTCGCCCGAGGCTCGCGGCTCCTCGGTGAGCTCGCCCAGGAAGCAGGTCATGTGCAGTCGGGTGCCGGGCATGTGCCCGTACGCCTCGGCCTCGAACACCCCCAGCTCGCTCACCCCGGCCGTGCCGACCCCGAGCTCCTCGCGAATCTCCCTGTGCAGGGCCATCTCCGGGGTCTCGCCCGGATCGATCTTGCCGCCCGCCATGTAGAAGACGGTCTTGCCGTCGGACCGGGTCTGCAGCATGCGGCGGTCCCGGATGTGCGCCAGTGCTGCGGTACGAATCACGGCACCCACCCTAACCGGGTACCCGAGCGGGCCCGACGGGGATCAACGCGTGGGCGGGGCGATCTTCCAGTGCTCCTGCAACGCCTCGGCGATCTCCGGCAGGATGGTCACCGGAATCCGGCGCTGCCGCAACATGGTTCGGATCTCGGTGACCTGCTCGCGCTTGCGCTGGTCGTAGGCGCTCGCCACCGGGCGGTGCACCGGCGGGATGGACAGCAGCACCAGTTCCCGGTGCGGCTCGTCGCCGTCGGTCAGATCCAGCGCCAGCGTCCAGCGGCCGTGCTCGTCGAGCGCGAACCGCGCCGCCACCACCCGATCCCACGCCACCGTCGACGTGCCCCACGGCGTCCGGCGCACGATCGCCGCCTCGGTCAGTTCCACCCCGTCCCGCCCGAACAGCAGGATCAACAGCCCCACGGCGGCGGCCGCCCCGAAGAACAACCCCGTGAACACCCGATTCAGCCCGAAGACCCCGATCGTCCCGGCGCAGACCACCGCGACCAGGAACACGCCCGCCACCGCGTAACCGGCAATCCGGCGTCCCGGCACCACGCCCGCCCGCACCATCGCTCATCGCCTCCCGCAACCGACTGCGCGTCACCGTACCCGGCCCGGGTCCCGGGTGCCCGGCGATCTCGACACCGGCGCCGTCGCCGACCTAACCTACGATGCCCACTCCTGCCGCCTCCGGCGGTGTGGGTCAGCATTACCCGAAGGAGCGACCCATGGTGCCAGCCGTCGATCTCGAACGCCGGTTGGGCGACCTGATCGAGGAGTACGGGGTGCCCGGCGCACAGGTCGCGGTCCTGACCGGCGGCCGGATCACCGACGCGGCCGCCGGGGTCCTCAACACCGCGACCGGCGTTGCGGCGACCACGGATTCGGTGTTCCAGATCGGCTCGATCACCAAGCCGTGGACCGCGACCCTGATCATGCAGGCCGTCGCCGAGGGCCTGCTCGACCTCGACGCCCCGGTGCGGCGCTACCTGCCCGAATTCCGGGTGCGCGACGAGGACGCGGCCGCCGCCATCACCGTCCGGCAGCTGCTCGGCCACACCTCCGGCATCGACGGCGACCTGTTCCTCGACACCGGGCGCGGCGCGGACGCGGTCGCCAACTTCGTGCCCGCCATCGCCGACGCCGGGCAGGTGCACCGGCCCGGCGCCATGTTCTCCTACTGCAACAGCGGGTACGTGCTGCTCGGTCGCATCCTCGAAGTGTTGCGCGGCAAGCCCTTCGACACACTGCTGCGGGAACGGCTGGTGACCCCGCTCGGGCTGACCCGGGTGGCCGCCGACGCCGACGAGGCCATCCTGTTCCGGGCCGCGGTCGGGCACACCGGATTCGAGCCCGAGACCGGCCCGCTGCCCGCGCCGGTGTGGGCGCTCCCGGCCTCCAATGCCCCGGCCGGAGCGCGGCTCGCCATGTCCGCGCGCGACCTGCTGGGGTTCGCCCGGCTGCACCTGTCCGCCGGCCGCGCCCCGGACGGGACCGCCGTGCTCCCCGAATCCGCGGTGCGGGACATGACCCGGCCGCACATCGAGGTGCCCGACATCGGCTACGGCACCCACTGGGGACTGGGCTGGCAGCTGTTCGACGCCGCCACCGGGCTGTTCGGGCACGACGGCAGCACCCTGGGCCAGAACGCCTTCCTGCGCATCGCGCCCGGCTCCGGCGTCGCGATCGCCTTGCTGGCCAATGGCGGAAGCGCGTTCGGGCTCTACCGCGATCTGGTCGAGGACCTGCTGTGGGAGCACGCGGGCATCCGGCTGCCCGCCCGCCCGGTGCCCCCGGCCCGCCCCGAACCGGTCGACGCCGCCCGCGTCGGCGGCCGCTACCGCTCCGCCATGTACGAGCACGCCATCGACGTCGACCCCGACGGCCGCGCCTGGCTCTCCACCAAACCCCTCACCACCGAGGCCGCCCTGGTCGCGGTCCCCGACCGCATCGAAGTGCTGCACCTGCGGCCCGACGCCCTCATCGCCGCCCACCCGATCCGCGGCCGCCACACCGTCTACGGCCTGATCAACGGCGACGGGCACGCCGAGACGCGCTACCTGCACACCAGTCGCGCGATGCCCCGCCAGCCCTGACCCGTGATTCAGTTCAGTTCGGAGCCGGCGGCGACCACGACGCCGTAGAGGTCGGCGATGGTGGCCAGCGCGCTCTCGTGCAACTGGGCGGCGCCGACCTCGCCGGCGGCCGACAGCAGGGGGCGGGTGGCGGACGCGTCGGCCACGACCGTGGGGTGATTGCCGCGCAGGAACGCGCCCTCGGTGGTGAAGGTGACGCACATGTGGGTCATGAAACCGGCGATCACGACATCCTTGTGGCCCGCCGCGTCCACGTGCGCGGCCAGGTCGGTGCCGACGAAGGCGTTCGGAACCGTCTTCACGACAACGGGTTCGCCGTCGATCGGGGCCACCCGGGGATGGATGCGGCCGATCTCGTCGGTGATGTCGTAGGGCGTGCCCGGGCCGCCGTCGTTCACGATGTGGATGACCGAAGCACCGGCGGCGCGGGCCCGGGCCAGCAGGTCGGCGGCGGCATCGAGGGCGGGCTCCCAGCCGGTCAGCTCCATCACGCCGCGGGTGTAGGTGTTCTGGTAGTCGACCAGGATCAGGGTGGCGTCGGCCAGGGTGGCGGGGGTCTGATCGAAGCCGCTGAGGTCGCGCAGAGTCTGGGCGGACATGGGGAATTCCTCCGGTCGGGTCGTGGTCCGGGCCGCCTGGTGCGGGGGACGTCGTCCACGCTATGAGCCCGCGGGCGTGTCGGAAATGTCATGTAACCTGCAAATCCGGACATCGCCGGGTGGACGGAGGACCGTGGGCACCATCGAACGATTCGTGGTCATCGTGCTGTTCGACCGCGTCGATCTGCTCGACGTGACCGGGCCGCCCGAGGTCTTCGCGCTGCTGCGGCGAGAGATGAACGGGGAGACCGGATATCGCGTCGCCCTCGCCGCCGAGACCCTCGACCCGGTGACCACCTCCGCGGGCGTGCGGGTGCTGCCCGACATCACCTTCGCCGAGATCGGCGACCGCGGCATCGACACCCTGGTCGTGCCCGGCGCGGTCGAGGTGGACGGGGACGGGCGGGTGCGGGCGCTCAGCGACCCGGCCGTGGTCGAGTGGGTGCGCAGACTCGCCGGACAGACCCGGCGGGTCGCCTCGGTGTGCGTGGGCGCGCACATCCTCGCCGACGCCGGACTCCTGGACGGCCGACGCGCCACCACGCACTGGTCCACCGCCACCCAGCTCGCCGCCGAGCATCCGGCCGTCGAGGTCGACGCCGACCCGATCTTCATCCGCGACGAGAACGTCTGGACCGGAGCGGGACTCACCGCCTGCCTCGACCTGGCGCTCGCCCTGGTCGCCGACGACTTCGGCGACGCGCTCGCACTGCGGGTGGCGCGGCAGCTGGTCATGTTCCTGAAAAGGCCCAGCGGGCAGAGCCAGTTCAGCGTGTCACTCGAACCGATCTCGACCACGCGGCGCATCGACGACCTGCGGCACTACATCACCCGCCACCTCGGCGACCAGCTCACCGTCGCCGACCTCGCCGCCGAGGCGCACGTGAGCGAACGGCAGCTGACCCGCATCTTCAAGACCGACCTCGGCGCCACCCCGGCCGCCTACATCGAGTCCGCGCGTGTGGAATTCGCGCGCAACCAGCTCGAGACGACCGATCACACTCTGGAACGGGTGGCGACGCTGAGCGGTTTCAACACCACCGACACCCTCACCCGGGCCTTCCGGCGCACGCTGGACACGACGCCGACGGAGTATCGAAACCGCTTCCGCATCACCTGATCACGCTTCGAGCGCGACCGCCGCCTCGGCGGTGTACACCAGGAACGTCAGGCTCTCCTGGAAGTACAGCTGCACCGTCTCGGCGTCGTGGGAGAGATAGCCGATCGACAGGTCCTGGCCCAGCTGCAGATCGAAATCGCCGCCGCGCGTGGACAAGACGAACGCGCCGTCGATGGCCGGCGCCCAGATGATCTCGCCGTCGATGAGCCGCTCGATGTGCGTGCGGATCGGGTGACCGTGATCGGAGGTCTCGCTGACCGCGGTGTACAGGTCCGCGGACAACAGCACCGAATACGGGCCGTCCACACCGGCCAGCCGCAGCTTGCTCAATGCCTGCGCCACCGCTTCGGGGGCCAGACGCGCGTCACCGGGCAGCTTCACCGGCTCGCACGAGGTGGCGGCCCGGATGCCCTGGATCTCCGCCGCCGGATAGCCCTCGAAGATCGCACGGTCCTCCGCGAACGCGATCTTCTTGGCGGCCGCCTTCACCGGATCCAGGTCGGCGTCCTGCGCTCCGCGTTCCACATTGTCGAGTTCGGTGCGCGAAAGCGTGAACGGCACCCGCAATTCGACCAGCGGCACCACCGCGCGCTGCCGCGCCTGCACCCCCTCGCCCGGGGATTCGATCGCCGTGGCGCGGCCCGTGCCGACCGCGGAGTAGTCGACCCCGTGCGGTCCCGACAGATCGACCACGCGGCGACCGGCGATGTGCCGCTTGAAGGTTCGCGTCGCCTCCTCCTCGATGGCCTTCCATGCCTCCGAGGTGATCGGCGCCAGTTCGCGATGCAGGTTGTTCATACGTCAGCTCCTTGTCGGTTCGACGATTTCGTAGCTAGTCAACGATTTCGCAGCGTCCCGATTCCCAGCGATCCGTTTCCGCCGCCCGCGCCATTGGATTCCGGCGCGGCCGCGACCGCCGCCGGGGCGGGCGCGTCGGGCAGCGCGTCGAAGAACGCGGCGGGCGGGGTGAAGAACGAGGTACCGGTGACGGCGGTGGAGAAATCCAGGATGCGGTCGTAGGCGGCGTCCGGGCTGCCCAGGAACATACGGGTCAGCATGGTCTCGGTCACGGCCGGATCGTCGGCGTAAGCGATGTAGTAGGTGCCGAACTCGCCGTCCTGGACCGAGCCGAACGGCATGTTGGCGCGCACGATATTGCCGCTGACGTCCTGATCGTTCACGGCCACATGGGAATTCGCGGGCTGTTCGGCCGCGTCGAGCTCGTAGTCGTCGAGTTTGGTTCGCCCGATGACCTTTTCCTGCTCGGTGGTCGAGAGCGACTTCCACGAATCCAGGTCGTGCAGGTACTTCTGCACGGTCACGTAACTGCCACCGGCGAATTCGGGATCCTCGTCACCCACCAGCGCGGCGGTGACGGCCAGCTGACCCTCCGGATTCTCGGTGCCGTCCACGAAGCCGAGCAGATCGCGCTGCTCGAAATAGCGGAACCCCACCGTCTGATCCACGATCGTGCCCGCCCCGGACAGCCGCTCGGCGATCTTCATCGCCAATTCGAAACAGGCGTCCTGGGTTTCGGCCTTGATGTGGAACAGCAGGTCGCCCGGCGTGACCGGGGCCTGGTGCCGCTCGCCTAGGTAGCCCGGAAACTCGTGCAGCTGTGCGGGTTTCGGCCCCGTGAACAGGCGGTCCCAGGCGGTGGACCCGATGCTGGTGATGCACGCGAGGCCGGAACCGGGCACCCGGAAACCGACGGAACGCCGCAACCCGGGCAGATCTGCGAGCAAATCCCGCGCCACCGACTCGCCACCCTCGTCGATGGTCACGACGAGGAAGATGGCCGCCGGTGTGAGCGGGTCGAGGATCGACTGTGGCTCACCCATGGGCACCACCCTAGGCCCTGCCGCCGACCACCGAACCGTCCGGTACGTCCGTGTCAGGTTCGCGCCGTGCGAACGCCCTGGTGGGCTACTTGGCGACGGTCAGCAGAAACGCCACGTCATCGATGGCTTTCACACTGTGCCGTGCGTTCGGGATCACGATCAGATCGCCGGCCGAGCCCTTCCACTCGTTGGCGCCACTGATCAACACCAGCACCCCGCTGATCACCATGAGCGTCGCCTCGCCCGGATTCTCGTGCTCGGCCAGCGTCTGTCCGGCCGTCAACGCGATCACCGTCTGCCGCAGCGAATGCGTGTGGCCGCCGTAGATGGTCGACGAACTACGCCCGCTCGACGCCGTGGCGGCCAGCTTCAGCTGCTGGCGAGCAACCGCGGTCAGCGACTTCTTGTCCATGGACTGCCTTTCGCCGGGGTATCGCTGAGTATGCCGGACACACCCGGGGCGCTCGGCGGTTTCGGCGCGGTGTGTGCGGGAATTGCCGGACGAGGAATCCGCGCGTTATATGCGGGGCCGCGTATAACGACGGAATCGATAGCGCAGACCCGTCGACGACTCCCGCCAATCGGCCGCCTCGGCCCGCCACTGCCGGTCGATCGCCGGAGCGACGGTGTCGCCGTCGATATCCGCGTCGATCTCGGTGACCATCAGCTCCGTCGCGAAAGGCATTGCCGCGCGGTAGATCTCACCGCCGCCCATGATCCACACCGATTTGTCGCCGGTCATCTCCAGCGCCTCGGTCAGGGAACCCGCGCGCTCCGCGCCGTCCACCGCCCACTCCGGCTGCCGGGTCACGACGATATTGCGGCGACCGTCCAGCGGACGGAAACGCACGGGCAGCGAATCCCAGGTCTTACGGCCCATCACCACCGGATGACCGAAGGTGACGTCCTTGAAATGCGCCATGTCCTCGGGCACCCGCCACGGAATCGTATTGTCCCGCCCGATGATTCCCCGCGTCGTCTGCGCCCAGATCAGGCCGACGGTTCTGCTCACACCGCCACCGGCGCCTTGATGGCCGGATGATGCTGGTAGCCCTCGATTTTCACGTCCTCGTATTCGTAGTCGAACAACGAGGGGGCCGGACGCAGGTGCAGCTTGGGGAACGGGTACGGCTCGCGGGTCAGCTGCTCGCGCACCTGCTCCACGTGATTGTCGTAGATGTGGACGTCGCCGCCGGTCCAGATGAACTCGCCGGGCTGCAGTTCGGTCTGCTGCGCCACCATCAGGGTCAGCAGCGCGTAGCTGGCGATATTGAACGGCACGCCCAGGAACAGGTCCGCGCTGCGCTGATACAGCTGGCACGACAGCTTGCCGTCGGCCACGTAGAACTGGAAGAAGGCGTGGCAGGGGGCCAGGGCCATCTTGTCCAGCTCGGCCACGTTCCAGGCCGACACGATGATGCGGCGCGAGTCCGGGTCGGTGCGCAGCGTCTGCAGCACCTGCGAGATCTGATCGATGTGGGTGCCGTCCGGGCTGGGCCACGACCGCCACTGCACGCCGTAGACCGGACCCAATTCGCCCTGCTTGTCGGCCCATTCGTCCCAGATGGTGACGCCGTGCTCGCGCAGCCAGCTCACGTTCGAGTCACCGCGCAGGAACCACAGCAACTCGTAGACGATCGACTTGAGATGCACCTTCTTGGTGGTGATCAGCGGAAAGCCCTGCGACAGGTCGTAGCGCAGCTGATGTCCGAAGATGCTGCGGGTGCCGGTGCCGGTGCGATCCGCCTTCGGGGTGCCGGACTCCAGCACCAGTCGGAGCAGGTCCTCGTACTGGGTATCTCGGGCGCTCTCCACGCCTGGCAAGCTTACGCACCGTGCGAAAGTTGTTTGTGATCGGAATCGGGGCGGGGGACCCGGACCAGGTGACGGTGCAGGCCGTCAAGGCGATGCGCCAGGTGGACGTGTTCTTCCTGATCGGCAAGGGGGCCGAGAAACAGGAGCTCACGGACGTGCGCGCGGCGATCCTGGCCGAACACGTCCGGCAACCGCACACGGTCGTGGAGATCACCGACCCGCCGCGCGACCGCAGCGTGCCCGCGCGTGGCGCCGACGCCGCCTACCAGGGCGTGGTCGCCGACTGGCACGAGGCGCGCGCCGAACTCCTGGAACGGGCCTTCGCCGGAACCGAGGGCGTCGGCGGCATTCTCGTCTGGGGCGACCCGTCCCTCTACGACAGCACCCTGCGCATCGTCGAACGCGTCCTCGACCGCGGCCGCATCCAATTCGACTACGAGGTGATCCCCGGCATCACCAGCGTGCAGGCCCTCGCCGCGGCCCACCGGACCGTCCTGCACGAGATCGGCGAACCCCTCCACATCACCACCGGCCGCCGGCTGCGCGACGAGGGGCTGACCGACGGTCAATCCACCCTGGTCATGCTCGACGGCGAATGCTCGTTCACCCAGCTGCCCGGCGACGACATCTACATCTGGTGGGGCGCGTATCTCGGCATGCCCGACGAGGTCGTCATCGAAGGCCCGCTGCGGGTCGTCGAATCCCGCATCACCCGCCGCCGCGCCGCCCTCCGGGAGGCCAAGGGCTGGATCATGGACATCTACCTCCTGCGCCGCTCCCGCTGAGGCTCAGCTCGCGGCGGCTCGCGCCCGCTCGATCTCGTTGATGTGGGTCTCGGTCCACACGCGCAGGGCGGCAATGGGCTCGGCGAGACTGCGGCCCAGGTCGGTGAGTTCGTACTCCACGCGTGGGGGGATGGTGGGATGCACTGTGCGGGTGAGGAATCCGTCGGCTTCCAGGCTGCGCAGGGTCTGGGTCAGCATTTTCTGGGATACCCCGCCGATGCGGCGGGACAGTTCGGTGTAGCGCAGGGTGCCCTGGTCCAGCAGTGAATCGATCACCAGCACCGTCCATTTGCCGGCGATGTGATCGAGCACCTGGCGAGTGGGGCATTTCGCCGAGTAGACGTCGGCGGGAAGGCCCGAGGATTCCACGACTGTCACCTTTTCGAGAGTAGCGCACTATTTAGTGCCTTCTTCCCAATCGAGAGTCACTCTCCGATAGTTAGTGGCATGACATCGATGAGCGTCGCCGACGCGATCCGCACCCGCCGCACCATCCGCCACTATCGACCCGACCCGGTCCCGGCGGAGGCCCTCGACACCCTGATCGAACTCGCCATGGAGGCGCCCTCCAGCTGGAATTTGCAGGACCGGTCGCTGGTGGTGGTGACCGACGCGGCCGGGCGCGAAGGTCTGACCCGGGCCACCGGTGGCCAGCCCCAGCCCGCCGAGGCCCCCGTCATGCTGGTCTTCGTCGCCGAACCACATGCCTGGCGGGCAGATCGGTCCGACATCTTCGAACTCGCTCGTGGCAATCGGGCCTGGAGCGAGGAGTTCGCGGCCGGATTCGCCGCCGCGTCCACCGAGTTCCAGCAGGGGCTGGCCGAGCGCGGCCTGCTGCGTGAATACGCGGTGAAGGACGCCATGATCGCGGCGAGCTACGTCATGCTGGCCGCGACCGAGCTCGGGCTCGCCACCGCGCCCATGAACGGGTGGGACGAGGACGAGGTGAAGAGGGTGATCGGGCTCGACGGGCGTGATGACGTGGCCGTCGCGCTGCTCATGTCGGTCGGATACGCCGCCGAGAGCCGCCGGCATCCGGGGCGGCGCCCGCTCGGCCGCACCGTGTTCCACGGGGCGTATCCCGCGCGCTGAAGCTCGGGTGTGTCGGGCGGTCGGGTTAGGGTGGAGGCGATCGCCCGGGTCGGCTGACTCGGGTGGATGCCTCGGGGATTGGAGGAGATCCGTTGCCCGAACTACCGGAGATCGTGGCGCTCGAGCAGTTTCTGGTCGAGCATGCGGTGGGGGCGGTGGTCGGGCGGGTCGACGTGGCCGCGCTCAGCGTGCTGAAAACCTTCGATCCGCCGGTGACGGCGCTGTCGGGGCGGGACGTGACCGGGGTGGGGCACTGGGGCAAGCACCTCGGAATGGATTGCGACGGGCTGTGGTTGATCACCCATCTGTCGCGGGGCGGCTGGCTGCGGTGGATCGACGAACCGGGAGCCAATCCGCCCAAACCCGGCAAGGGCCCGCTCGCCCTGCGGGTGCACTTCTTCACCCCCGAAGGGGCCACGCCCGCCTTCGATCTCACCGAGGCGGGCACCAAGAAACGCCTGGCCGTGTGGATTACGTCCGACCCCCTCTCGGTGCCCGGCATCGCCCGCCTGGGCCCGGACGCCCTCGCGGTCAGCGAACTCGAATTCGCCGAAATCCTCGGCGGCACTTCCCAACGCGTGAAGAACGCCCTCACCGACCAAACCCTGATGGCGGGCATCGGCAACGCCTACTCCGACGAAATCCTGCACACCGCAAAGATTTCCCCCTTCGCCAACTCCGGCACCCTCAACCCCCAGCAGCTGACCGCCCTCTACTCGGCCATGCGCGCCACCCTCTCCGACGCCATCCTGCGCTCGGTGGGCCAGGACGCCGCCCGCCTCAAGGGCGAGAAACGCTCCGGCTTCCAGGTCCACGCCCGCACCGGCCTCCCCTGCCCGGTCTGCGGCGACACCGTCCGCGAAGTCTCCTACGCCGACAAGTCCTTCCAGTACTGCCCCACCTGCCAGACCTCCGGCAAGATCCTCGCCGACCGCCGCATGTCCCGCCTGCTCAAGTAGCAGGGTCAGCGATTGTCCGGGTGGGTGACCTTCTGGACATCGACCAACCCTGTCAGGCCGGTGAAATCATCCGGATTGACCGTGAACAACGGCAATCCGTGCACGGAGGCGATGGCGGCGATCATCAAGTCGACCCGCCGGGGCTTGGGATTTCGCCCCGCCGCGAGAACCGACGCGACGATGTGCCCGAACCGCCGCGCTGCCCGGGTATCGAAGGGGAGCGGCTCGAACAGGGCTTCCGCATTCTGGAGGCGCTCGATCCGGCCGGCGCGTTCACCCGGTTCGGTCGCGAAATGCGGGCCCGCCGCGAGCTCGGCCATCGTCACCGCGCTGATAACCAACTCGGCGGGCAGCTCATCCGGGTCCAGGGCCTCGAGCAGAATGAGCACGTTCGTATCGACCAGGCCGCGAACGGGTACCGGGCTCATTCGCCACCGTCTTCCGCGAATTCCCCACGGCGATAGGCCCGGTCGTACGGGTCGTACAGCGAATCGTCGATGAGTTCAGCCGAATCGCTCGGTGTTCCCGTCGCGGCACCGGACGGTCCGCTGAAGGCCGCGATGGCTTCGGAGAGCGGAACGGCCGCACGCCGGCGCAGATTCCGGTGCGGAACCAGATCCGCGACCGGGGTTCCATCGACCGTGATGGTGTAGGAGCGCCCGGCGCGGACCTCGCGGAGGACCCGGCTCGCGTCGTTCCGCAGCTCCCGCTGAGGGATCTCCGGAAGCTCCGCTGGACTCGTCATCATCCCAGAATACGGGACTGGCTACAGCGTTACTACGCTTTCGCTACACCGCTCCATGACGTGCTTCGGAACCTCGATGCCCGTCTCCAGGTCCGCGGCGGGGATCGGGGCGTCGAAGACCTGGCGGAGGGGGAGGACGCCTGCCCAGACACCACCGGTGGCGATGTCCTCGGGGGTGTCGCGCGGGCCGCCGGTGCGGATCTTGACCGAGGCCTCGGTCAGGTCGAGGGCCAGGACCGCGGTGGCGGCCATTTCCTTCTTGTCGGGGGAGCGGACCGAGTCCCAGGCGCCGGGGGCGGCCTGCTCGACGATGACGCGGAGGGCGTGCATGCGTTCCTCCGGATCGGTGACCTCGACCGGCCGGGCGTGGATCACGGCCGAGCGGTAGTTCATGGAGAAGTGCATGGCGGAGCGGGCGTAGACGATGCCGTCGACGTGGGTGACGGTCAGGGAGACGTCGCCGGTCATGGCGGCGCGCAGGTTGCCGGCGCCGGTGGAGCCGTGCAGGTAGAGAGTGTCGCCGTCGCGGCCGTAGATGGTGGGGATGACCACCGGGGCGCCGTGCAGCAGGACACCGAGGTGGCACAGCAGGCCGGTGTCGAGGATGGCGTCCAGGTCGGCGCGGTCGGTGCTGCCCCGCTCCTTGGACCGGGTGAGGCTGCTGCGCGGGGTGGGTGACAATGGGGTCCGGGTCGTCGCTGTCTCACTCATATGACCAGTTTCGGCCGGGAATTGGCATTGTTGAATAGCCAATTCTTCGGAAGATTCGCAGACCACTTTGGGGGTTCGTGCCGTTCACGGTGGCGCATCCGGCGGCCGTCCTGCCCTTGCGGCGGGCGTTGTGGTTTCCCGGGCTCGTCGCCGGGAGCATCGCGCCGGACCTGCCCTACTACCTGTGGACGGGTGTGGATGGTTCGGTGACGCATGCGCTGTGGGGGCTGCCGGTGGACGCGCTGCTGGGGGCGATCCTGGTCGCGGTCGCGTGGGGACTGCGCGGCGCGGTGCAAGGGATGCTCGGCAAGGCGATCGGCGGAAGTCGGCCGGGGGTGGTGGCGGCGGTCGCGGCCCTGACGGTCGGCGCGATGACGCACCTGGCGTGGGACGAGTTCACCCACACCGACGGTATCGCGGTACGGCATTGGGAAGTGTTGCGGGAGTCGGTGATCGGGCCGCATCGGGTGTACAACGTGATCGGGTACGTCTCGTCCGTCGGCGGCATGCTGCTGCTCGCGGGCTATGTGATCGCCTGGTATCGAGGGGCGCGGCGCGTTGCCCAGGATCCCTGGCGCGGCTGGGTCTCGGCCGCGCTGATCGCGGTCGCGGCGGTCGCGGCCCTCTACGCCCGCACCGATCCGATCGCGGACGTGAGTCTCTACGACTGCGTCCGGCACATGACGATCTACGCGATCACCAGCGCCGGGGCTGGGTTCGTTCTCTATGCCCTCGTCGCGCAGGTTCTGAGGCGTCGAGTGGCATCCTGATGTCGACTGTTCGCTGAGATGTCAGGAGGCCACTTGCGCCGGAATCGCCTGGTCGATGACGATCTGCCGTTCGCCATCGAGCGGGAGGGGCGGGAGCCGCTGGTCGTGCAGGTGGCCGATGGGCTGCGGCGGGCCGCGACCAGCGGGGCGCTGCGCGGGGGTGACCGGCTGCCGTCGTCGCGGGAGTTGGCGGCTCGGCTGGGGGTGAGCCGGACGGTGGTGACGGCCGCCTATGACCAGTTGCATGCGGAGGGGTGGCTGGACGGCCGGCACGGGTCGGGGACGTATCTGACGGCCACGCCGCCGCGGGTGGACGCGCAGGGCGACGGGCCGCAGCGGGTCGACCCACTGGCCGGGCTGCTGGACCTGGGTGCGGGAGCGCCCTCGATCGAGGCCATCGATGCCGCCGCGTGGCGTCGCGCCTGGCGGGCCGCGTCGGATCGGACGCCGGTGATCCGGCGGGATCGGCGCGGGGAGGCCGCGTATCGCGAAGCCGTGGTGGAGCACCTGCTGCGGCATCGAGGATTGGGCGCGGGCAGCGGGGCGACAGTGCTTGCCACCGCCGGAACCAGCGCGGCGGCAGGCGAACTCGCGGCCGCGCTGCTGCGGCCCGGCGATGTGGTGGCGATCGAGGATCCGGGGTATCAGCGGGCGGGCGGCGCGTTCCGGGCGGCGGGCGCGCGCCTGGTGCCGGTGCCGGTCGACGCCGACGGACTGCGCGTCGAACTGCTGCCCGAGAACGCGCGCATGGTGTATTGCACTCCCGCGCACCAGTTTCCGCTCGGCGCGCGCATGCCCGCGGCGCGGCGGGTGCGGCTCATCGAATTCGCGCGCCGCACCGGAGCCCTGGTGATCGAGGACGACTACGACGGCGAATTGCGGTACGACACCGCGCCGCTGCCCCTGCTGGCCACCCTCGCCCCCGACGTGGTCGTGCACCTCGGCACCACCAGCAAGATCCTCACCCCGACGCTCGGAACCGGCTGGCTGGTGGCCGATCCCGCCGTCACCGAGGCCGTGCTCGCCCACCGCGAACTCACCGGCACCAGCCCCTCGCCCGCCGGACAGCAGGTGGTGGCCGAACTCGCCCGCGCGGGAGACCTCGCCCGGCATCTGCGCCGCCTGCGCCGCGACATGCCCGCCCGCCGCGCCCTCGTCCTGGCGGAACTGCGCCGCCACGGTCTGGAGGTGCGCGGCGACGACGCGGGTTCGCACGTCTACGTCCCCCTCGCGAGCGCGGAGCAGGAGGATCGCGCGATCGCCGCGTCCCGTGCCGACGGCGTCTACCTGGACGGCCTGTCCCGCCACCACGTCGGCCCCCGGCATACCTTCGGCATAGCCCTCGGATACGCCGCCCTGCCTGCGGCGGACCTGCCCGGCGCGGTCCGGTTGGCCGGAAACGCGCTGGCCCGGGTCGTACAGTGGACCGCATGACCGAAAAGGACATCCACGCCCGCATCAAGGAACTCGTGGATCGTGAGCACGAGCTGCGCGCCCAGACCACCGGCGGCGAACTCGACCCGGAGGCCGAACGCCGCCAGCTCGCCGAGATCGAGGTCCAGCTCGACCAGTGCTGGGACCTGCTCCGCCAGCGCCGCGCCCGCCTCGACCAGGGCCGTAACCCCGACGAGGCCCAGCCCAACTCCGCCCGCCAGGTCGAGGGCTACCTCCAGTAGGGACCCGAACAACCCGCCCCCGGGACCGCGTCGACGAGCGGTCCCGGATCCGCGCCCGGCCCGGTGCGTCCGGGCCTCCTGAATCGGCCGGTGTTGCCCGGGCCTGGTGGGGGAGCCGCTCGTCCCGGGGTGGCGGGAGTCGCCAAATATGGGGTCCGGGCGCGTAGGCCCTGGGAGCGCCCCAGCGTTGGGTCTACGCTTTTCCAATGGTGGCAACCACAGACATCACGACCGCGGACGGGGTGGTTCGCGGAATCCGGGGCCGCCGCGTCTCACGCTGGCGGTCCATTCCCTTCGCCGCGCCGGCGGTCGGCGACTTGCGCTTTCGGGCGCCGCAGCCGGTGCTGCCCTGGACCGGGGTGCGGGACGCGACCGACTTCGGCTATGCCGCAATGCAACACCGTGACGGTGCGCGGATCGGGCCGCGGCAGGCGCAGGCGACGGGCGAGGACTGCCTCACGCTGAATGTGGCGGCGCCGAACTCGCCGTCGGGGACGCCACGGCCGGTGATGGTGTTCATCCACGGTGGCGGCTACATGATCGGAACCTCCGCGCTGCGACTGTATTCCGGTGCGCGGCTGGCGGCCCGCGGCGATGTCGTCGTGGTGTCGGTCAACTACCGGCTGGGCGCGTTCGGGTACGTCGATTTCGGCGAATACTCCACGCCCGACCGGCAATTCGACTCCAACCTGGGGCTGCGGGACCAGGTCGCGGCCCTGGAATGGGTGCAGCGCAATATCGCGGCCTTCGGCGGCGACCCCGGCAACGTCACCATTTTCGGTGAATCCGCGGGCGCGCACGCGGTGCTGTCGCTCATGGCGACCCCCGCCGCGGCCGGGTTGTTCCATCGCGGCATCGCGCAGAGCGCGCCCGCCGACTGGTCGCCGAGCCAGGCCGAGGCCCGCCTCTTCGCCCGCCGCTGCCTCGACGAACTCGGCATCGACCCCGCCGACGCCGCGCAGGCCCTGAGCACCGCCGGGGCCAATGACATCCGCAAGGGCGTCGACCGCGCGCTGGCCCGCGTCATGCACGAGCAGCCGGGCCTGTTCCCGGTCGCCCCGGTGGTGGACGGCGAATTCCTGCCCGCCGCACCGGTGGCCGCGTTCGCCAACGGCACCGCGCACCGGGTGCCGCTGATCCTCGGCACCAACCGCGACGAGGCCACCCTGTTCGTGCGCCTCGACGACACCCTGCCCACCACCCCCGACCGCATGCGCTGGCTGCTGCGCCACGTCGACCAGGCCCTCGAGGCCGACGGCGAGGGCCCGATCTTCACCAAACTCGGCCGCACCATGCCGACCTCGGAGGAACGCCTGCACGACGCGCTGTCCGAATACGGCGCGGCCGTCGAATCCCGGGTCGCCGCCGCCTATCCCGGCTTCCCGGGCAAGAAGGCGACCGTTCGGATGGGTGGCGACTTCACCTTCTGGCGGCCCTCGGTCCGGGTCATGGAGGCGCACAGCCGGTTCGCGCCCACCTACGCCTACCGCTACGACTTCGCCCCGCGCGCAGTGCATTTGAGCGGTTTCGGCGCGACCCACGCCCTCGATCTGATTCCCGTGTTCGGCGCGGTCGACACGGGTATCGGCCGGGCCATGACGACTTTGGGCGGGCATCGGGGATTCCGGTCGGTGTCGAAACAGTTCCAGGACAACTGGCTGTCCTTCGCCCGCACCGGCGCCCCGCTCCCGGAGTGGCCCGCCTACACAGAGGACCAGCGCGCCACCCTCATCATCGATTCCCCGAGCCGGGTCGAATTCGACCCGGACCGCACCAAACGCCTGGCCTGGCAAGGCGTTCGGATTCCGGCGCTCACCTGAGCGGCGTCACCACCGGGTGTACGGCAGGCCGAGCGCGGACAGTTCCGCGTCGGCCAGCGCCGTGAGCGCCGCGGCCGTGGGCACGGCGTCGGGGTCCAGGCTCACCAGCGACAGCGTGTAGGTGTCGGCGATCCGGGTCAGGTACCCGGACAGCCGGGTGCGGGGCAGGGCGTCGAGCCGCAACCCCGGGTGGATGGCGCGCGCCGCCACCCCGGTGCAGGCGTGCGGCCCCAGCGCCAGCAGCGATTCGGGCAGGTTGCCGATATTGGAGCACAGGATGTCGCGCTCGCCCGCGCCCTTGGCCAGCCGGTACGCCCAGCGGTCGGGGATGACCTGGAGGAGTTCCTCGGGGATGCCGCCGGGGCTGGTCATGCGGTGCTCGTAGGCCCGCCGGGCCTGCTGCCGCAGGGTGGCCGGGGTGTCGTCGCGGGTGATGGCGATCTCGGTCATGGACATGTCGTTGTCCACGCGCGGTTCGTCGCGGGTGTCGACGGGGAGGCTGGCGGCGATGGTGTCGGGCTGGAATCCGCCGGCCCACAGCATTTTCGCGATCACGTACACGAACAGGCTGTTGGCGGTTCCCTCATGCGCGACGGCGACGCGATTCCAGTCGCGGGCCGGAATCTGCAGCACGGTCGCGCGGGTGGCCGGTCGGTCACCGGATTTCCTGCTGCCCGGCACCGTCTTCCGGTCGGCGTTGGGGACCGGTCGGGCCGGGATGCCGCGGCGCAGCGCGCGAGCGGTTCCGCCCAGCACGGTCGCCCACATGCCGCGCGCGTCAGCCCAATCCGAATGTCCCGCAACGGGAGCCGCGAGTGGAATGCCCGACAGCGCGTTGTCGATGGCCAGGGTCAGCGCGCGCCCGTCGGCCAGGGCGTGCGAGCAGGTCAGCGCGACCAGGCAGCCGCCGTCGTCGAGCCGCGCCGCCGAGAGCCGCCAGCCGGGCCCGGTCTCCGGGTTCAGGTCCTCGCCCTGCCGGTCGGCCCAGTCCAGGATCGCGGCGACCGGAATCGGCTCGCTCGTCATGGTGAACGGGTAGGCGGACTCGGTGGGCTGCCAGCGCGGCCGCGCCCCGGGTACACGGGAGCGGACCACGCGCCGCCCCAGCGGCCCGGTGCGCAGATCGCGGTGCACCCGCCACAACAGCGCCGGATGCACGGGTTCGGCGGTACGCCAGAGTCCCTGCAGGACGATCGGGGTGCCCAGACCCCGATGCGACCGCAGGAAGATCTCGTCCAGCACGCTCAGCCGATTCATCGAACGGCTAGCGTACCGATCGGTCCGGCAGCGCGCTGCCGGGCGTATGCGGGGCTTCCGCTACGCGCTGCCGCCGTGCCGTCCCGCACCCGCCGCGAAGCGCTGGGCGCCGTCGAGCGCGCCGTCCATGAGGGCCTTCATGCCGTGCCGCAGCTCGTTGGAGATCGCCGCCGGCTCCTCGAGCCCGTCCTGCTCCAGCACCGACATCCGGTCCGAGCGCAGGCAGGTCTGCGGCAGCGCCGCCAGTTCGAGCGCGAGTTCCTCGGCGGCGCGCCGGGATTCGCCGTTCGGCACCACCCGGTTCACCAGGCCGATCTGCAGCGCCTCGGTGGCCCCGACCGCGCGGCCGGTGAGGATCAGATCCATCGCCCGGCCCTCGCCGATGATGCGCGGCAGCCGCACCGTGCCGCCGTCGATGAGCGGCACGCCCCAGCGGCGGCAGAAGACGCCGAAGGTGCTGTCCTGCTCCGCGATTCGCAGATCGCACCACAGCGCCAGCTCGATGCCGCCCGCGACCGCGTAACCGGAGACCGCCGCGATGACCGGCTTGGACAGTTTCATGCGGGTGGGGCCCATAGGCCCGTCGCCGTCCTCGGTGACCTGGTTGGAGCGTTCGGTGCCCAGCGCCTTGAGGTCGGCGCCGGCGCAGAAGGTGCCGCCGTCGCCCCATAGCACGGCGACCGCGGCGGTGGGGTCGGCGTCGAAGTCGCGGAAGGCGTCGGCCAGGGCTTTCGCGGTGGGTCCGTCGACCGCGTTGCGGGCTCCGGGGCGGTGCAGGATCACGGTGTAGACGGGGCCGTTGCGCTCCACTCGTACTGTCACGGGCCCGACGTTACGCCGTAAACAGGGCTGCGGCGCGAAGCGTCTCGAATGAAGGGTGGCGGTGGGTGACGGGTGGGCTTGCGTCAAGAAATGAATGAGTGGTTCACTTCTTGCATGGCCTATCGGAGAACACCCGCTGTCCAGGCTCGACTGGACGCCCAGGCGGGGGCGATCGTGCGCGCGGCCATGACCGTCCTCTCCCGCGACGGCTTCTCCGGACTGTCCATGGCCGCCGTCGCCGCCGAGGCCGGGGTCGCCACCGGCACCGTCTACAAGAACTTCAGCGGCAAGGCCGAACTCGTCACCGCCGTCTTCCGCGAGGTCGTCACCCGCGAGGTCGACGCCGTCGCCGAGGCGGGCGCGGCGGGGGAGGGCCGCACCGCCTCCGATCGGGTCACCGCGGCCGTCGAGACCTTCGCGGGCCGCGCCCTCAAGAACCCCAAACTCGCCTACGTGCTGCTCGCCGAGCCCGTGGACACCGCCGTCGACGCCGAACGCCTGCGCTTCCGCCGGGCCTTCGCCGAGACCTACGTGGCCGCCATCGCCGACGGCATCGCCAATGGCCAACTGCCGCCGCAGGATCCGGCGACCTCCGCCACCGCGCTGGTCGGCGCGATCGGCGAGGTGCTGGTCGGGCCGCTCTCCCAGCAGCTCCAGATCGAGTCGGTGCTGCCGGAACTGGTCGCCTTCGCCCTGCGCGCCCTCGGCGTCCCCGCCGAAGCCCGCGGCGTCCCCCACGAATAGGAGTCACCCGTCATGCACACCCACGACGTCTTCAACCAGGTGCCGCCCATCTCCCCGTTCGACAACTCCCGCAACCCCGCGCTGATCGAGGGCCTGCACCGGGAGGGCGCGGGCTGGGCCGAGGCCGAGGTGCGGGAACTGGGCGTGCTCGCGGGCGGGATCGAGGCCCAGGAGTGGGGCCGGGTCGCCAACGAGTACCCGCCGGTCCTGCACACCCACGACCGCTACGGTCACCGCATCGACGAGGTGGAATTCCACCCGTACTGGCACAACCTGATGGATGTCGCGGTCACCCACGGCCTGCACGGCGCGCCGTGGCGCGACGACCGGCCGGGCGCGCACACCGCCCGCGCCGCCAAGTTCTTCACGTGGGGCATCGCCGACGCCGGACACATGTGCCCGATCTCCATGACCTACGCGGTGGTCCCCGCGCTGCGCCACAATCCGGAGTTGTCCGCGAAGTACGAGCCGCTGCTCGCCTCGCGCACTTACGATTTCGGCCTGCGCGAGCCGTCCACCAAGGCCGGTCTCATCGCGGGCATGTCCATGACCGAGAAGCAGGGCGGCTCCGACGTCCGCGCCAACACCACCACCGCCACCCCGCTGACCGACGGCAGCTACCGCATCGTCGGCCACAAGTGGTTCACCTCGCACCCCATGGGCGACATGTTCCTCACCCTGGCCCAGGCGCCGGGCGGGCTGTCCTGCTTCCTGCTGCCCCGGGTGCTGCCCGACGGCACCCGCAACGCACTGCGCATCCAGCGGCTGAAGGACAAGCTGGGCAACAAGTCCAACGCCTCCTCCGAACTCGAGTACGAGAACGCCGTCGGCTGGCTGGTCGGCGCGGAGGGCGCGGGCGTCAAGACCATCATCGAGATGGTCAACATGACCCGCCTGGACTGCGTGATCGGCTCGGCCACCGGCATGCGCGCCGGGGTCGTCTTCGCCACCCACCACGCCCGCCACCGGGAGGTGTTCGGCAAGAAGCTCATCGACCAGCCCGCCATGCGAAACGTGCTGGCGGACCTGGTGATCGAATCCGACGCCGCCACCACCGTCATGATGCGCCTGGCCGGGGCCACCGACCGCGCCGACTCCGATCCGGCCGAGGCCGCGCTGCGCCGCATCGCGCTCGCGGTCACCAAGTACTGGGTGTGCAAGCGGGCCCCCGCGCACGCGGCCGAGGCGCTGGAATGCTTCGGCGGCAACGGATACGCCGAGGAATCCGGCATGCCGCGCCTGTACCGGGAAGCCCCGCTCATGTCCATCTGGGAGGGCTCGGGCAATGTGGCGGCGCTGGACGCGTTGCGCGCCATGGGCCGTCAGCCCGAGACCGTCGAGGCGTTCTTCAACGAGGTCAACCTGGCCCGCGGCGGCAACCGCCACCTGGACGAGGCCATCGACCGGATCGGCAAGGAGCTCACCGACTTCGCCGACATCGAATACCGGGCCCGCCGCGTGGTCGAGCTGATGGCGCTGGTGCTGCAGGGCGCGCAGCTGGTGCGGCACGGCCACCCGGCCGTCGCGGACGCCTTCTGCGAGACCAGGTTCGGCGGCGACTGGGGGATCGCGTTCGGAACCCTGCCCGGGGGCGTGGACGTCGAATCGATCATCCAGCGCGGCTACGTGGACTGACCGCTCACCGGGTGGCTGTGATCTACGACAATCTGTCGTAGTCGGATGTCACGTTTCGGGACCCGCCGGCGTCTCATGGTCATGACCACCACCGCGAACCGCGCCGATGCCGCCGACCAGCGGTATCACCTCGCCGCGGGCCTGAAACGCTCCATCAACAAGGTGTTCCCGACGCACTGGTCGTTCCTGCTCGGGGAGATCGCGCTGTACAGCTTCATCATCCTGCTGCTGTCGGGCGTCTACCTGACGCTGTACTTCGAACCGTCGATGACCGAGGTCACCTACAACGGCGTCTACCAGCCGTTGCGGGGCGTGCGGATGTCCGCCGCCTACCGCAGCGTCCTCGACATCTCCTTCGACGTGCGCGGCGGACTGTTCGTCCGGCAGGTCCACCACTGGGCGGCCCTGCTGTTCGCGGCGTCGATGATCATCCACCTGTTCCGGGTGTTCTTCACCGGCGCGTTCCGCAAACCTCGCGAAGCCACCTGGGTGATCGGCGCGATCCTGTTGATGCTGGCCATGTTCGAGGGCTACTTCGGCTACTCGCTGCCCGACGACCTGCTCTCCGGCACCGGCCTGCGCTCGCCGCTGGGCGGCATCACCATGGCGGTCCCGGTGGTGGGCACCTGGACCCACTTCTTCCTCTTCGGCGGCGAATTCCCCGGCACCGTCCTGATCCCGCGGCTCTACATCACCCACGTGCTGCTCTTCCCGGGCATCATGCTGGCCTTGATCGGCGCGCACATCGCCCTGGTCTGGTACCAGAAGCACACCCAGTTCCCCGGTCCCGCCCGCACCGAGCGGAATGTGGTGGGCGCGCGCATCGTCCCGGTGTTCTCACTGGACCAGGGCGCGTTCTTCGCCTTCACCCTCGGCACCGTCGCGCTCATGGGCGGCCTGTTCCAGATCAACCCGATCTGGAATCTCGGGCCCTACAACCCCGCTCAGGTCTCGGCCGGATCCCAGCCCGACTTCTACATGATGTGGACCGACGGCCTGGCCCGGCTCATGCCGCCCTGGGAGATCTATCTGGGCCGCTACACCATTCCCGCGCCGTTCTGGGTGGCCGTGGTGATGGGCCTGGTGCTGGTGGTGCTCCCGCTCTACCCGTGGATCGAGAAGCGGCTCACCGGCGACACCGCGCACCACAATCTGCTGCAGCGGCCGCGAGATGTGCCGGTGCGCACCGCGATCGGGGCCATGGCCATCGCCTTCTACCTGGTGCTCACCTTCGCCTGCGTCAACGACATCATCGCCCTGAAATTCGATATCTCGCTCAACGCGACGACCTGGTTCTTCCGGATCGCGCTCCTGCTGGCGCCGCCGCTGGCCTACACCGTCGCCTACCGGTTCTGCCTGGGACTACAACGCAGCGACCGGGCGGTACTGGAACACGGGATCGAGACCGGGATCGTCAAGCGACTGCCGCACGGCGAGTACATCGAGGTGCACCAGTCGCTCGGGACGGTGGCATACCAAGGCGCGCCGGTTCCGAAGAAGATGAGCAAGCTCGGAGCCGCGGGCGCACCCGGAATCGGCGGGTTCCTGACCGCGGATCCGGCCGCCGAGCGCGAGGCCCTCACCGCCTCGAGTCATCATGAGGAGCGCGCACAGCTGATGGTGCTGAAAGCGAAGCAGGACAACGGGAGTCGAGCATGAAACTCCGGACACGCACCGGCGACGGCGAATACGGACTGCTGGTGGCCGCCGCCACCGCCTACGACATGCGGTCCGCGCGCCACGTGCGGCAGCTGCTGAACAATCACGGGGTGCGCGCCACGCTGGGCCCGGCGCGCATCCACCGGTGGCGGAACCTGAAGGACCACTTCCGGATCCTGGTGTTCCCCGAGGACGCCGGGCGCGCCTACGACGTCCTCAGCCGCCTCGGCTGATCAGAGCTTGGTCAGGGTCCGGCTGTAGGACGGGATCAGCCGGATCTTGCCCGCGGTGCCGAAGTCGATGGTGACGGTGGCCAGCGCCCCGAAACCCTCCGCCGCGATGACCCGGCCCAGGCCGTACTTGTCGTCATTGACGCGATCGCCGACCGCCAGCACCAGACCGGTGTTGTTGCGCTTGACCCCGGCCGCCGCCGGAGCGGGCCGGCCCTCGCCGCGACCGCGCAGTCCGGGACGGGAGTCCGACCAGCCGTCGCCGCGCGTCCAATCCCGTTCCAGGCCGTCGTCCTCGCCGCGGCGGCGGAAACCGCGCGACTGCGAGGGCGCCGGCTCCAGCCGCTGCCAATCCACCAGATGACCCGGAATCTCCTGGAGGAAGCGGGATTCCGGATTCGACACCGGCTGCCCCCAGCCCGAACGCACCACCGCGCGGGTCAGATACAGGCGCTTGCGGGCACGGGTGATGCCGACGTAGGCCAGCCGGCGCTCCTCCTGCAACTCCGCCGGATCGCCCAGCGCGCGCATGTGCGGGAACTGGCCGTCCTCCCAGCCGGTCACGAACACCACCGGGAACTCCAGGCCCTTGGCGGTGTGCAGGGTCATCATGGTGACCACGCCCGAACCCTCTTCCGGGATCTGGTCCGCGTCGGCCACCAGCGAGACGCGCTCCAGGAACGCCGCCAGCGACCCGGGCTCCGGCTCGCCCTCGGCCTGCTCGGGCACCAGGCCCTCGTCCCGCGCGGCCTCCACATTGTTGCGCGCCTCGGAACTGAATTCCCGTGCGACGCTCACCAATTCGTTGAGGTTGTCCAGCCGCGCGCCGTCCTGCGGATCATCGGAGGCCTCCAGCTCGGCCCGGTATCCGGTGCGATCCAGCACGGCCTCGACGATCGAACCCACATCGGGGAAGTCCATATCGGCTTGCGCCCCGGCCGCCCGGATCTCCTCCAGCAGCTCCAGGAACCCCGAAATCGCCTTCTGCGACCGGGAATTGAGCAGCGCGACCTTGCCCGCCGCGGCATCCCGCAAGGCCTGCGCGAAACCGATGTTCCGCTGCTCGGCGTGCACGGCCACACACGCCTCCGCGCGATCGCCGATACCGCGGCGCGGGGTGTTGAGCACCCGGCGCAGGCTCACCGCGTCGTCCGGATTCTCCAGCACCCGCAGGTAGGCCACGATGTCGCGGACCTCCTTGCGCTCGTAGAAGCGGACGCCGCCGACCACCTTGTAGGGCAGGCCCATCCGGATGAAGATCTCCTCCAGGGCGCGCGAATTGTTGTTGGTGCGGTAGAAGACCGCCACATCCGCGTAGTTGGCGTCGCCCTGATCCACCAGCCGGTCGATCTCGCGGGCCACGAACGAGGCCTCGTCGTGCTCGTTGTCGGCCACATATCCGACGATCAGATCGCCGTCGCCCTGATCGGTCCACAGCTTCTTGTCGCGCCGGCCCTCGTTACGGGCGATGACCGCGTTGGCGGCGGTCAGGATGTGCTGGGTGGAACGGTAGTTCTGTTCCAGCAGAATGGTTTCCGCGTCCGGGAAGTCGCGCTCGAACTCCTCGATATTGCGGATGGTCGCGCCGCGGAAGGCGTAGATCGACTGGTCCGCGTCACCCACCACGCACAGTTCCGAGGGCGGCACCCGCTGCTCGGAGCCGGTGTCCGGGTCGTCGCCCCACACCCCGCCGCGGTGATGGCCGACCAGCTCGCGCACCAGCACGTACTGGGCGTGGTTGGTGTCCTGGTACTCGTCGACCAGCACGTGCCGGAAGCGGCGGCGGTAGTACTCGGCCACCTGCGGATGCCGCTGCAGCACCGACACCGTCTCGCCGATCAGATCGTCGAAGTCGAAGGCGTTGGCCGCGCGCAGCCGCCGCTGGTACTCGCCGTAGACCCGCGCCACGATGCGCGGCAGCTCGGCCTCCTCGGTCTCGGCGTCGGCCGCGGCCTGGGAGGCGTCGATGAGCTCGTTCTTGAGGTTCGAGATGGCGGTGGCCAGCAGGCGCGGCGTGTACTTCTTCGGGTCGATCTCGAAATCGCGGATGATCATGCCCAGCAGCCGCCGGGAGTCGTCGGCGTCGTAGATGGAGAAGTTGGAGTTCATCCCCGTCAGCAGCGACGCCTGGGTGCGCAGGATGCGCACGCAGCTGGAGTGGAACGTCGACACCCACATGCCCGCCGCGCGCGGGCCGACCAGCCCGGCGACGCGTTCCCGCATCTCGGCGGCGGCCTTGTTGGTGAAGGTGATGGCCAGGATCTCGCTCGGCCGCGCCCCGCGGGCGTCGAGGAGATAGGCGATACGACGGGTCAGGACCGCGGTCTTTCCAGAACCGGCCCCGGCCACGATCAGCAGCGGGGTGCCGGTGTGCATCACCGCGGCGCGCTGTTGTGGATTCAATCCCTCGAGCAACGCTCCGCCACCCCGCGCTTGCTGGGTCTTCTGCTCGTCGCCCTGTGCCACCGTCGTATTCATCGCCCATCCACGCTACCGGCGCGCACCGACAGCTGTCGGGCGGGATCGCACAGGTGTCCGATTAGTGCCGGTCCGGCGAACTTCTGGTGAACCGTGTGACAGGAGGAAACTCAGGAGATTCACAAACGTACCCGTTTTGCTTGGGTACCTCCCCGTGGCAGACTCGTCCCATGACCGGCTCGACCGCGGTGCGACACACCTGCCCACCCAGGGCACAGTGCACCTGAGCCCGATCCTGGGGAGACAATTGATTTCCAGGGGGGACAATGTATGGCCGACAGGTCAGATTCTTGGTGAAGAACCGATCGGTAACAGGATGGGTCCACCCGCCGATCCACGTTCTGGACCACGAGGAGTTGAAAGTATGAGCATCTCGACGACGGGACATTCCGAGTCTGCCACCGGCTCGGACTCCGCCCCGCTGCCCTCCGAAGCGGAGATCGAAAAGCTGCGCCTGGAGATCGACAAGCTGGACGCCGAGATCCTCGCGGCCATCAAGCGCCGCACCGAGGTCTCGCGCATCATCGGACGGACCAGAATGGCGAACGGCGGGCCCAAGCTCGTCCACTCCCGTGAGATGAAGGTACTCGAGCGATTCAGCGAGCTGGGCCAGGAGGGGCACACCCTCGCCATGCTCCTGCTGCGTCTGGGTCGCGGCCGGCTAGGCCACTGATTCACCGTTAACGACGAGCACCGCTCGATCCGATACAACGAGCGGTGCCGTTCCGCGCGGCCACCACACCAAGCCACGCTGCATGCGGAGCCACGGATGCAGCATCCCCAGGCCGCCCCGGGTGTCTCGACCCCGGGGCGGTTCTTCGTCTTCCTAGGGCAGGGCGATGTACTTGGTGTCGAGGTACTCCTCGATGCCCTCGTAGCCGCCCTCCCGGCCGAAGCCGGATTCCTTCACGCCGCCGAAGGGCGCGGCCGGGTCGGAGATGACGCCGCGGTTGACCCCGACCATGCCGGTCTCCAGGCCCTCGGCGACCCGCAGCGCCCGGTCCAGACTGCGGGTGTAAACGTATGCGACCAGGCCGAATTCGGTGTTGTTCGCCGCCGCCAGGCCCTCGGCCTCGGTGTCGAATCCGACGATCGGGGCGACCGGGCCGAACACCTCCTCCCGCAGGATGCGGGCCTGGGACGGGATGTCGGTGAGCACGGTGGCCGGGTAGAACCAGCCCGCCCCGCCCGGGGCCTTGCCGCCCAGCCTCACCTGCGCGCCCGCCGACACCGCGTCGTCCACCAGATCGCTCACGGTGTCGAGCTGGTTCTCGTTGATCAGCGGGCCCAGGGTGGTGTCCGGGTCCACGCCATTGCCCAGCCGGTATTCGGCCATGGCCGCCACCAGCTTGTCGGTGAATTCCTGGCGAACCGAATTCTGGACGTGGAAACGGTTGGCCGCGGTGCACGCCTCACCGCCGTTGCGCAGCTTGGCCAGCACCGCGCCCTGCACGGCCGCGTCCAGGTCGGCGTCGTCGAAGACCACGAACGGGGCATTGCCGCCCAGCTCCATGGAGGTGCGCAGCAGGCCGTGCGCGGACTGCTCGACCAGCTTCTTGCCGACCGGGGTGGATCCGGTGAAGGTCAGCTTGCGCAGGCGCGGGTCGTTCAGCAGGGGAGCGGTGACCGCGCTCGACCGCGAGGTGGTGATCACCGACAGCACGCCGTCCGGCAGCCCGGCCTCGCTGCACAGCTGGGCCAGCAGCAGCATGGTCAGCGGGGTCTCGCCCGCCGGCTTCACGATCATGGTGCAGCCCGCCGCCAGCGCCGGGCCGATCTTGCGAGTTCCCATGGCCAGCGGGAAGTTCCACGGCGTGATGGCCAGGCAGGGCCCGACGGGCTGCTTGTGCACCAGGATTCGGCCGGTGCCACCCGGGGCCGCCTGATAGCGGCCGTGCACGCGGACCGCCTCCTCGGAGAACCAGCGGAAGAACTCGGCGCCGTAGCGCACCTCATTGCGGCTCTCCGGCAGCGCTTTACCCATTTCCAGGGTCATCAGCAGCGCGAACTCGTCGGCCCGCGCGGTGATCGCCTCGAAGACCGCGCGCAGGATCTCCCCGCGCTCGCGGGCCGGGGTCGCGGCCCACTCGGCCTGTACCGCGGCCGCCGCGTCGAGCGCTCGCACGGCGTCCTCGGGAGTCGCGTCGGCGACCCGCGCGATGACCTCGCCGGTCGCCGGATTGTGGACGGGGAAGGTCGCGCCGCCGGTGGCCTCCACCGGCCCGCCGATCCAGAGCCGGGTGGGTACGGACGAAAGAAGCTCAGTCTCAGACACCATGTCCGCCAGCCTATGCCTCGCCCCCGAATTTCACTCTGCGCTGGGCGAACCCCGCCGATACCGCTTGTTACCTGCGAGTCGTAACACTGAGGTTGTAACCTCGGCGATCGTGAGCAGCGACATCACCGCGTCGGCGGTCTGGCGGAAACTGCACGATCACCACTCCTCCCTGGCTTCGCGGCATCTTCGTGAGTTCTTCGCCGAGGATCCCGAGCGCGGCCGGGAGCTGATCGTGCGGGTGGGTGACCTGCACATCGACTACTCGAAGCACCGCGTCACCCGCGAAACCCTGGACCTGCTGGTCGAATTGGCGGAGACCGCGGAGGTGGAACGCCGCCGCGACGCCATGTTCGCGGGGGAGCGGATCAACACCTCCGAGGACCGCGCGGTCGGGCACGTCGCGCTGCGGGTCCCCGCGGGCGGCCACATCGACATGGACGGCGAGGACGTCGTCCCCGAGGTGCAGGACGTGCTGGAGCGGATGGGCGCGTTCACCGACGCCGTCCGCTCGGGGCAGTGGCGCGGCGCGACCGGCGAACGCATCACCACCGTGGTGAACATCGGCATCGGCGGCTCCGACCTGGGCCCGGCCATGGTGTACCTGGCGCTGCGGCACTACGCCGACGCCGGCATCGCCGCCCGCTTCGTCTCGAATGTCGATCCGGCAGACCTGGTTTCGAAGCTCGACGGCCTGGACCCGGCCACCACGCTGTTCATCGTCGCCTCCAAGACCTTCTCCACCCTGGAGACGCTCACCAATGCCACCGCGGCCCGGCGCTGGCTGGTGGCGGCGCTCGGCGAGGACGCGGTCGCCAAGCACTTCGTGGCGGTGTCCACGCACGCGCAGCGGGTGTCCGACTTCGGGATCGACACCGCCAATATGTTCGGGTTCTGGGACTGGGTCGGCGGCCGCTACTCGGTGGACTCGGCCATCGGCCTGTCGGTCATGGCGGTCGTCGGCAAGGAGCGCTTCGCCGAATTCCTGGCCGGAATGCACACCGTGGACGAGCATTTCAGGAACGCGCCCCTGGCCGAGAACGCGCCGGTCCTGCTCGGCCTGCTCGGCGTCTGGTACTCGAACTTCTTCGGCGCCCAGTCCCGCGCGGTGCTGCCGTACTCCAACGACCTGGCCCGCTTCCCGGCCTACCTGCAGCAGCTGACCATGGAGTCCAACGGCAAGTCGGTGCGCGCCGACGGCTCCCCGGTCACCACTTCCACCGGCGAGATCTTCTGGGGCGAGCCCGGCACCAACGGCCAGCACGCCTTCTACCAGCTGCTGCACCAGGGCACCCGGCTGGTGCCCGCCGATTTCATCGGATTCGCCCGTCCCACCGACGATCTGCCCACCATGGACGGCACGGGCAGCATGCACGACATCCTGATGAGCAACCTCTTCGCCCAGACCAAGGTGCTGGCCTTCGGCAAGACCGCCGAGGAGATCGCCGCCGAGGGCACCGCCCCGAACCTGGTGCCGCACAAGGTGATGCCCGGAAACCGGCCCTCCACGGCCATTCTCGCGCCCCGGCTGACCCCGTCGGTACTCGGACAGCTCATCGCCCTGTACGAGCACCAGGTCTTCACCGAGGGCGCGATCTGGGGCATCGACAGCTTCGACCAGTGGGGCGTGGAGCTCGGCAAGCAGCAGGCGCTGGCGCTGGCGCCGTTGCTCACCGCCGCGGAAGATCCACAGCCGCAGGCGGACTCCTCCACCGACGCGCTGATCGGCTGGTACCGCGCGAATCGGCACTGACCCGGGGCACCCGGCGAGATACGAGAAAAGGCGCGTCCCGCGGGACGCGCCTTTTCGCTGTTTCGGGGGCCTGTCAGTCCCGCTCGGGACCCAGGGAGATGCCGCGGGAGGCCAGCCAGGGCAGCGGGTCGATCTTGTCGACACCGTTGAGCCAGACCTCGAAGTGGCAGTGCGGGCCGGTGGAGAACCCGCGGTTGCCGACCGTGGCGATCTGGTCGCCCGCGAGCACGCGCTGGCCCTGGGAGACGGTCGCGGTGTCGATGTGGCCGTAGATGGTGACCGTGCCGTCGTCGTGCAGCAGCCGGACCCACATGCCGAATCCCGAAGCGGGACCGGCCTCGAGCACAGTGCCGTCGGCGACCGCGTAGATCGCGGTGCCGATCGGGGCGGCGATGTCCACACCCTGGTGGGCGACGCCCCAGCGGATGCCGTAGCCGGAGGTGAAGGTGCCCGCGGCGGTGAATTTGGTCCACAGCGGCCGGTACTTCGAGGCCTCCTGGTTGGCCATGTCGGCGGCGAACTGCTTGCCCTTGGCCAGAATGTCGTTGAACTGGTCCAGGTTCGCGGGCGCGTTCGGGTTCAGCACCTGCGGGGAGCCCGCGGTGGTGTCGGAACCGCCGACCACGGAGGTCGCGGCGACCTCCTTGACCTGCGAGGCGGCCTGGTAGTCGACATTGCTGGTGTCGCTGTTGGCCGACGACTCGATGGTGGCCTGACCCGCGGCCACGACGGCGCCGGCCGCGACCGCCACCACCGCGGCGCGACCCTTGAGCGCGGCGGGCGGGGCGGGTAGGCGATGCGAGCCGCCGGCGCGGCGCTTGCCGCCGGACCGGGTGGGACGCTCGTCCTCGCCCGAATAGTCGTCGAAGGCACCGTGATCGACGCGGGCGCCGTCGCCGGAGAACTGGAGCTTCTCACCGGACGCGGTCTTGAAGGTGTAGACCGGTCGGTAGTTGTCGGAGGGGGTCGGGTCCGCGGTCGGATCCCAGTTGGTCCGCGACTGCGGCGCCCAATCGGTGGGATTCGGTGCGGCCCAGCCGTTCACCGTGGTCTGGGCGTTGTAGTCCCAGTTCGGCTCGGCCTGCCAGTCGTCGGATTCGGCCTGCTGCCACTGCGGGGCGTCGTCCCACTGCTGCTGGGGGTCCCACTGCTGCTGGGGCTCACCACCCCACTGCGTGTCGCCGTTCCAGTCGGCGTCGGACTGCCACTGCGCCTGCGGATCCCACTGGGCCTGCTGGTTCCACTGCTGCGCGGGCTGCTCCCACGGCTGGGCGGACTGCTCCCACTGGGCGCCGCCGTTCCAGGCCTGGGTCGCGTCCCACTCGCCGTGGGCGACCGCGCTGTGGGTACTGACGGGAGAATCGAATGCCGTTGCGCCGCCGGGATGATCCGCGTCCTCGCGATAGCGGTGGCCGCGGCGGGGCCGGTGCTGCGAAGGGAACGAGCTGTCGCTCAAAGCCTGCCGTCCTCCTGTCCGTGACCGGGTTGTGACATCGACCGCAACGACGGTAACGAAACGATTGCGGCTCAGCAAGCGATGGGACTGGTTCGACACACTGCTGTGACATTCATCACTCATTCATCCGGAATGTGCTCACTGTGCCCTGGGTAACCGCGTGAGGTTTGTCAACTACGCTACGTAGTAGCCAGTGTCACTCTCCGGGATTCGCGGGCTCCACCTGGCACCGGGTCAACAAGCTACCCGTCAGTAGCATTGACGAGGGGTTTTCCGCTCCCGGAGACAATCCCGTGACCTGCGCCACTTAGGCTGTATGCGGCTGATTTCCGCTCCATGTGACTGATTAGAGTCCGATCCGACCCGCCTCCGACGACGGGCCGCCAACCAAGACGTTGTCACAACAACGCAGACGAGACGGTGAGTACATGGATCTCTTCGAATATCAGGCGAAGGAACTCTTCGTGAAGCACGGAGTGCCTTCGTCGGAGGGCCGCGTCACGGACTCGGCCGAGGACGCACGTGCGATCGCCGAGGAAATCGGCAAGCCGGTGATGATCAAGTCGCAGGTCAAAGTCGGTGGCCGCGGCAAGGCCGGTGGCGTGAAGTACGCCGCCACCCCGGACGACGCCTTCACCCACGCGACCAACATCCTGGGTCTGGACATCAAGGGCCACATCACCAAGAAGGTCCTGGTCGCCGAGGCCAAGGACATCGCGGCGGAGTACTACATCTCCTTCCTGCTGGACCGCTCCAACCGCACCTACCTGGCCATGTGCTCGGTCGAGGGCGGCATGGAGATCGAAGAGGTCGCCGCCACCAAGCCGGATCGTCTGGCCAAGGTGCCGGTCGACGCGGTCAAGGGCGTGGACCTGGCCTTCGCGCGCAGCATTGCCGAGCAGGGCCACCTGCCGGCCGACATCCTGGATGCCGCGGCGGTCACCATCCAGAAGCTGTGGGAAGTCTTCATCAAGGAAGACGCCACCCTGGTCGAGGTCAACCCGCTGGTGCGCACCCCCAACGACGAGATCCTGGCCCTCGACGGCAAGGTCACCCTGGACGAGAACGCCGAGTTCCGCCACGCCGACCACGCCGAGTTCGCGGACATCGACGCCACCGATCCGCTGGAGCTCAAGGCCAAGGAGAACGACCTCAACTACGTCAAGCTCGACGGTGAGGTCGGCATCATCGGCAACGGCGCGGGTCTGGTCATGTCGACCCTCGACGTCGTCGCGTACGCCGGTGAGAACCACGGCGGCGTGAAGCCGGCCAACTTCCTCGACATCGGTGGCGGCGCCTCGGCTGCCGTCATGGCCGCCGGCCTCGATGTCATCCTGGGTGACGCCCAGGTCAAGTCCGTGTTCGTGAACGTCTTCGGTGGCATCACCGCCTGTGACGCGGTCGCGAACGGCATCGTCGGCGCCCTCAACACCCTGGGCGACGAGGCCAACAAGCCGCTGGTCGTGCGCCTCGACGGCAACAAGGTCGAGGAGGGTCGCAAGATCCTCGCCGACTTCAACCACCCGCTGGTGACTCTCGCTCAGACCATGGACGAAGGCGCCGACAAGGCCGCCGAACTGGCCGCCGCCAAGTAAGGACACGAACCCACATGTCTATCTTCCTGAACAAGGACAACAAGGTCATCGTCCAGGGCATCACCGGCGGTGAGGGCACCAAGCACACCGCTCTGATGCTGAAGGCGGGCACCAACGTGGTCGGCGGTGTCAACGCCCGCAAGGCCGGCACCACCGTGTCGCACGTGGACAAGGACGGCAACACCGTCGAGCTCCCCGTGTTCGCTTCCGTGGCCGAGGCCATGGAGAAGACCGGCGCCGACACCTCCATCGCGTTCGTTCCCCCGGCCTTCTCGAAGGACGCCATCATCGAGGCCATCGACGCGGAGATCCCGCTGCTCGTGGTCATCACCGAGGGCATCCCGGTGCAGGACACCGCGTACGCGTGGGCCTACAACGTGGAGAAGGGTGAGAAGACCCGCATCATCGGCCCGAACTGCCCCGGCATCATCACCCCGGGTGAGTCGCTGGTCGGCATCACCCCGGCCAACATCGCGGGCAAGGGCCCGATCGGCCTGGTCTCCAAGTCGGGCACGCTGACCTACCAGATGATGTACGAGCTGCGGGACTTCGGTTTCTCCACCGCCATCGGCATCGGCGGCGACCCGGTCATCGGCACCACCCACATCGACGCCATCGAGGCGTTCGAGAAGGACCCGGAGACCAAGCTCATCGTCATGATCGGCGAGATCGGCGGCGACGCCGAGGAGCGGGCCGCGGCCTACATCCAGGCCAACGTCACCAAGCCGGTCGTCGGCTACGTCGCGGGCTTCACCGCCCCCGAGGGCAAGACCATGGGCCACGCCGGCGCCATCGTCTCCGGCTCCGCCGGTACCGCCCAGGCCAAGAAGGACGCCCTCGAGGCCGCGGGCGTGAAGGTCGGCAAGACCCCGTCCGAGACCGCCGCCCTCGCGCGCGAGATCCTGGAGAAGGCTTCCATCAGCGCCTGATGGTTCGCTTCCGACGAAGGCCGCCTGTCGAATTCGACAGGCGGCCTTCGTGATTCACGGGGTGTGAGCAATGCCCCGTCCGCCGGGCGTTTGGGCGCGGGCGGGGGCGGGTACAGCGGTCGGGTACCCCGCTGAATCGGCTATTGCGGTAGAGGCACGGGTGGTGGTAGATGCTGCCACCGGCCGCTGCGTGCAGTAGCGTCGGTGGAGGTTCGTGAACGACTCGATAGGAGACGACGACATGGCTTACCCGACCGGGGGCTCGGGATACAACGCGCCCCAGCCGACGCCTTCCTCCGGATCCGGATTCGGCGCGGGCGCTCCCGCGGCCGGTTCGGGTGCAGCGCCTGTCGCGGGCGGCACGCCCGGCGCGGGCAAGGGCCTGCCCTTCTTCCTGACCGTCGGCGTCGCCGCGCTCGGCGTCCTCAACTTCCTGCTGGGCTTCGCGCCCTACGTCGGCACCAAGGCCGTCGAGATCGGCAACACCCGCGTCGGCGGTGACACCACGTTCAGCCTGTTCGAGAGCGCGGGCTCCGCGGCGCTGGTGACGATCCTGCTGATCGCGGGCCTGGTGGCCGGGCTGTCCCTGCTGCCCAAGCAGACCGGCAACACCGGCGTGGTGGCCGCGGCCTCGCTGGGCGCGTTCCTGGGAATCCTGTTCGGCTCCTTCAACCTCGGCGACAGCATGACGCTGAAGTGGGGCGGCTGGGTGATCCTGTTCCTGTCGTTCGTGCAGGCCGTGGTGGCGGTGCTGGCGCTGCTGTTCGAGGCCGGCATCGTGAAGGCGCCGGAGCCGAAACCGGCCGCGCCGCAGGGTGGTTTCGGTCAGCAGCCGCAGCAGCCGTTCAGCCAGACCGGTCCGCAGTCCTACCAGCAGCCGTCGTTCGGCCAGCAGGGTGGCTACGGCCAGCAGCCGCAGCAGTCGTTCGGTCAGCCCGCCCAGCCCGCCTACGGTCAGCAGCCGTCGTACGGCCAGCAGGCCGGGTACGGTCAGCAGCCCGCGGGGTACGGCACCGGTTCGCAGCCGACCTACGGTCAGCAGCAGCCCGGGTACGGTCAGCAGCCGCAGCAGTCCTTCGGCCAGCAGCCGTCCTACGGCGCGCCGCAGCAGCCCGCGGGCAGCGCGGACGCGACCCAGCACTTCGGCGGTCAGCAGCAGCAGCGCCCGGCGCAGCCGTTCGGTGGCGAGCAGGCGGCGGATCCGGCCGCGGACGCCACCCGCGCCTTCCGTCCGGGCCAGGACGACAAGTAGTTTCCGCGTCAAAGGTGCGGCCTCCGGTATCCGACCGGGGGCCGTTCTCTTTGCCCGCGCGCCGCTTCCCGGCGCGCCTGACCCTACGGTTTCCGAGATGCTGCCACGCTGGTTGTCCATGAGTGCCCCGAGAACTGCCCTGGCTCGCCTGAGCGACCCCGATCTGCGGGCGCCGCGGCGGCCGCCGGCGCAGCGGGGCGGGGGCGACGGCGGGGGATTCGGTTCGCTCACCCCGGAATTCGCGCGGGTCCTGATGCTGGTGGCGGCGCGGGCGTCGGCCATCACGCTGCTGATCATCTTCATCCTGGTGTACGCGGCGCTGTTCGCGGCGGGCGGCGGCATGGGCGGCTCGTCCGGGGCGATCGCCGCGAGCTGGCTTGCGGTGCATCAGGTTCCGCTGGTCATCGGCAAGACCGGGATCGGCCTGTGGCCGCTGCTGCCGACCCTCTTGATGCTGTGGCTGGTGGCCCGCGACAGCGCCCAGGCCGCCGACTCCGACTGTGAGATCCGTGATCTGGGCTGGGTGCTGGGCGCGGCCGTGGGCGGTCCGCTGCTGATCACCGCGGTCTGCCTGGCGGTGGCCGAGGACGCGGCGGCCCTGGTGCCGCTGCAGCCGCCGGACACCCTGGCCGCGTTCGCCTGGGTGGCCTGGCTGAACCTGCTGGCCGCCATGGCCGGTATCGGGTCGCGCCGCTGGCGCGAGTTCGCGGAGCTGCTGCCGATTCCGCTGCCGGACTGGGTGGTTCCCGGCGCCCGGGCGGGTGCGCTGGCCGCGGGCCGGCTGCTGGCCGCCGCAGCGGTACTGACCGTGGTGTCGTTCCTGGCGCACTGGTCCCGGATCGGCGACACCTATCACGCGGCCGCCGGAACCGTCTCCGGCGCAGTGGGTTTGACGCTGCTGTCGCTGGCCTACCTGCCGAATTTCGCGGTCGACGGGGTGAGCCTGTTGGTCGGCGGGCAGGTCCGGATCGGCCCGGGATCGTTGAGCCTGTTCGCGATCGACGGCGCGCCGGTGCCCGCGGTGCCGGTGGCGGCCGCGGTGCCGTCGGGTCCGGTGGCGCTGTGGTGGCTGGTGCTGTTGCTGGCGCCCGCGGCGATCGGCGTGCTGTCGGGGCTGGAATGCGGGCGCACCTCCCGGGATCGGGCGAGCGCGCCCTGGGCGACATTGACCGCCGCCGGGGTCGCGGCCGTGGCCATGGCGCTGCTGGGCGCGCTGGCCGGTGGCGAGCTCGGGACCTTCGGCCGGATCGGCCCGACCGCGCTGAGCGCGGTGCTGGTGTTCGTGTGGTTCGCGGTCGCGGGATACGTGGGCCTGCTCGGCGCGCGCTGGTTCGGCGGCCCGGCCGCGGCGCCCGCTGTCGCGAACGACGAGTACGCGGACGGCGAGTACGACGACTACGCGGACGACGGCTACGAGTACGCGGACGACGAGTACGAGGACGACTACGCCGAAGGCGAGTATGCCGACGACGACTACGACGACGACTACGACGACTACGACGACGAGCTCGGCGAGGACGCCCCCGCCGCCGCGTCCGCCGCCGGCCGCCACACCGAGAGCGGCTGGTACGACGACGAGGATCTCGACGGCGCCCTGGACGGCGAACTGGTCGACGACCAGGACGACGACGGGCCCGGCGGCGGTGTGAAATCCGCCGACAACCCCGACATCGTCGACGCGGAAGTGGTAGAGGGAGACCTGCCGGACAAGTAGCCCGTGCACGGTCGTTAGGCTGTTGGTCGGCGGATAGCTTCCCGCTGTCCCTTCCCCGCCCCGATCGACAGGGAGTAGTGCGCTGACGTCCACGCCCGCCCCGATGTTGCCGCCGACCGCACCCGCGTCCGTCGTGGTGCTCGCCTCCGGCACCGGATCCCTGCTGCGTTCCCTGCTGGAAGCGACCCGGCAGCCGGGCTACCCGGCGCAGGTGGTCGCCGTGGGCGTGGATCGCGACTGTGCCGCCCTGGAGCACGCCGAGGCGTTCGACGTCTCCTCGTTCAAGGTCGCGCTGGGCGAGTTCGCCGATCGCGCCGAATGGGACCGGGCGCTGACCGAGATCGTGGCGGCCTTCGCGCCCGATCTGGTGGTGTCGGCGGGCTTCATGAAGATCCTGGGCCCGGCTTTCATGGACCGTTTCGGCGGTCGCATCATCAATACCCATCCCGCGCTGCTGCCCGCGTTCCCGGGTGCGCACGGGGTGCGGGACGCGCTCGCCTACGGCGTGCGGGTGACCGGTTCGACCGTGCACCTGGTCGATTCGGGCATCGACACCGGGCCGATCCTGGCGCAGGAGGCGGTCACCGTGCTGCCCGATGACGACGAGGCGACCCTGCACGAGCGCATCAAGGTCGTGGAGCGCCGGCTGCTGGCGGAGACCGTCGCCGCCGTCGCTACCCGAGGCATTGTCTCCGATGGACGAAAGGCAGTTATCCCAGATGAGCGAGTTCTCCGGTGAGTGAACGCAAGCCGATCAAGCGGGCCCTCGTAAGCGTCTACGACAAGACTGGGCTGATCGAACTGGCCACGGGTCTTCACCAGGCGGGCGTGGAGCTGGTCTCCACCGGTTCGACCGCCGGCAAGATCGCCGACGCCGGCATTCCGGTCACCAAAGTCGAAGACCTGACCGGTTTCCCGGAGACCCTGGATGGCCGGGTCAAGACGCTGCACCCCCGCGTGCACGCCGGCATCCTGGCCGACACCCGCAAGGAAGAGCACGTCGACCAGCTGGTCGAGCTCGGTGTCGAGGCCTTCCAGCTCGTCGTGGTGAACCTGTACCCGTTCACCCAGACCGTGGCCTCGGGCGCGAGCGTCGACGAGTGCGTGGAGCAGATCGACATCGGCGGTCCGTCCATGGTGCGCGCCGCCGCGAAGAACCACCCGTCGGTCGCGGTGGTCGTCAACACCGGTGACTACGCCGAGGTGATCGCCGCCGTGGCGCAGGGTGGTTTCACCCTCGCCGAGCGGACCGCCCTGGCCGCCAAGGCTTTCCAGCACACCGCCACCTACGACGTGGCCGTCGCGAGCTGGATGACCGGTGTGGCGGTTCCGGCCGTAGCGCCGGAATCCGCTGCCGCGCAGCAGTTCCCGGAGTGGATCGGCGGCACCTGGCAGCGCGAGGACGTGCTGCGCTACGGCGAGAACCCGCATCAGGCGGCCGCGCTGTACACCAGCCAGGGCGGCCCGCGCGGGCTGGCGCAGGCGCGGCAGTTGCACGGCAAGGAGATGTCGTACAACAACTACACCGACGCGGACGCCGCCTGGCGCGCCGCCTACGACTTCGACGCCCCGGCCGTGGCGGTCATCAAGCACGCCAACCCGTGCGGCATCGCGGTCGGCGCGGATATCGCCGAGGCGCACCGCAAGGCGCACGCCACCGACCCGGTCTCCGCGTACGGCGGCGTGATCGCGGCCAACCGTGAGGTCTCGGTCGAGATGGCCGAGCAGGTCGCCGAGATCTTCACCGAGGTCGTGGTGGCCCCGTCCTACGCCGACGGCGCGGTAGAGGTGCTGGCGCGCAAGAAGAACGTGCGCGTGCTGGTGGCCGATCCGGCCCAGCGCAAGGGCGCGGAGCTGCGTCCGGTCAGCGGCGGTGCGCTGCTGCAGGACCGCGACATCCTCGACGCCGAGGGTGACAGCGCCGCCAACTGGACCCTCGCGGCGGGCGAGGCGGCCGACGAGGCCACCCTGCGTGACCTCGAATTCGCTTGGCGCGCTTGCCGTGCCGTGAAGTCCAACGCCATCCTGCTGGCCGATGACGGCGCGGCCGTGGGCGTCGGCATGGGTCAGGTCAACCGGGTCGACTCCTGCAAGCTGGCGGTGGAGCGGGCCGGCGAGCGGGCCAAGGGTTCGGTGGCCGCGTCCGACGCGTTCTTCCCGTTCTCGGACGGCCCGCAGATCCTGGTGGCGGCGGGCGTGCGCGCCATCGTGCACCCGGGCGGTTCCATCCGCGACAAGGACACCATCGACCTGTGCCGTGAGGCCGGAGTCACCTTGTACCTCACCGGATCTCGCCACTTCGCGCACTGAGCGCGAGTCGGCGGTGACGCGGTAGCGGTACCACGAGATCGGGACAGGGCCCGGATCGCATACGCGGTCCGGGCCCTGTCGCGTCCGCGGGATCTACGTGGCGCTCAATACTTTCCGGTCGCCGAGCGGCGATTTCAGCTGCACCTCGAGGGTGCCGAAGACCGCGATCATGGTGCACATCCGGCCGACGGCGTCGGCCCGGGTGCCCGAGCGCAGGTCCACGGTGACGGTGGACGAGGTCTCCTTCACGCTCGCGTCCACGCCGTAGCACTCGGGGGAGCCGGTCTGGAAGTTGACCGCGATCTTGTCGGGGGCGACGCGGGTCCAGCTGTCGAACGAAATGCCGTGCGGGCTCACGATGGTCGGGTCGGCGGTGAACTCGCGTCCGATTTGTCCGTTCGTGGCTTCGGTGGGCGTGGCGGCGGTGGTGGTCGCGCCGGTGCTGCTGGAGGAGGTGCCGCCGCTGTCGCCGGAGCTCCCGCAGGCGGTGAGGCCGATCCCGATGAGAGTGGCTGCGGCGGCAGCGATCAGGCGGCGTGCCCGTGTCCCGTACATGGCTGACACCCTAATGTCCCGCGACCGCACGACCGGTCCGGAGCGCCGTGTAAGCCCAGCCGGCGAATTTCTGGCGAAGACACGCCGAAATCTTCGCAGAACCGGCGCGTAACGATGCGGTGACGGGGGCGGAGTCGGTACTGTCGTCCCCAGATGTGCGAATGCAGTTCCGCGACATCGTCTTATCTCATGTTCCCCCCTCCCGAAAGGACGCACCGTGGGCGACTCGTTGAAGGTTGGCGAAGAACTCGGTCGTGGTCAGTCGCTGCAAGGCGGCGCGTACACCCTGACTCTGCAAGATGATGGCAACCTGGTGCTGTCCGACCCGAGCGGCAAGGTCGAATGGGCTTCCGGCACCAACGGTCAGGGCGTCGTGAAGGCGACCCTGCAGGATGACGGCAACTTCGTCCTCTACAAGGAGGACGGCGCCGCCTGGTCCACCGAGACCAATGGCAAGAGCGCGGACCGCCTGGTCGTGCAGGCCGACCGCAATGTCGTGCTGTACGGCTCCGACGGCGGCTCGCTGTGGTCGTCGGGCACCAACACCGACAACCCGCTCCCCGCTCCGGAGCCGGTCCAGACCCAGGCCGCCGCGGTCGAGGAAGTTCCCCCGCCGCCGCCCGCCGCCCAGACCTACACCGTCGAGCCGGGTGACACCCTGTGGGCCATCGCCGAGCGCTTCTACGGCGACGGCAACCGCTACCAGGAGATCGCCAACGCCTCCGGTGTCGACAACCCGGACCTGATTCAGCCCGGCCAGGTGCTGACCATCCCGTAATCGCGGCGCCGCCACGACATACGTGAAGAGGCCCCCGAGTGCGGATGCACTCGGGGGCCTTGTTCGCGCTGTTGGGGTTTCAGGGGCGAATGCCCCTGAGAGTTCCGAGAGTTGTTTCAACTCTTGGGCTTTCGCCCCGCGGAGGTCGCGCGCTACCGGCTCGTGAAAGGCAGCAAAGCCATTTCGCGCGCGTTCTTCACGGCCACCGCCACCTGGCGCTGCTGCTGCGGGGTCAGTCCCGTGACGCGGCGGCTGCGGATCTTGCCGCGGTCGGAGATGAACGTGCGGAGCAGATTCACGTCCTTGTAGTCGACGGTCTCGACGCCGGCCGCGATGAGGGGGTTCTTCTTCGGACGGCGGGCTTGCTCGGCCCGCATCTTCTTCGACGGTGCTCGCTTCACTGCCATGTCAGCGGTTCCTCACTCACGAATCGTGGATGCTTACCAGCTCGATTTGTGCACACCGGGCAGCTCTCCTCGATGGGCCATCGCGCGAACGCGCACACGCGAGAGACCGAACTTGCGGAGATGGCCACGCGGGCGTCCGTCCGCGGCGTCCCGATTGCGCAATCGTACCGGACTGGCATCGCGCGGCAGTTTCTGTAAGGCGGTCTGCGCGGCCACCCGTTCGGCGTGGTCGGTGGTCGGTTTGCGGATGATCTCCTTCAGTTCCGCGCGACGCTCGGCCCAGCGTTCCACGATCAGTTTGCGCTGCTCGTTCTTGGCGATCTTGGACTTCTTCGCCATGTCACCGGTCCTCGCGGAAGTCGACGTGCTTGCGGACGACCGGGTCGTACTTCTTCAGGACCATGCGGTCGGGGTCGTTGCGCCGGTTCTTGCGGGTGACGTAGGTGTAGCCGGTCCCGGCCGTGGACTTCAGTTTGATGACGGGCCGGATATCGGTCGACTTCGATGCCATCTTCTCCCTCTCAGATCTTCTGGCCGCTCGCGCGCAGCCGGGCGACGACCGCCTCGATGCCGTCGCGGTCGATGGTCTTGATGCCCTTGGCGGAGACGGTCAGCGTGATGCGCCGGTCCTCGCTGGGCAGGTAGTAGGTCTTGCGCTGGATATTGGGGTCCCAGCGCCGGTTCGTCCGCTTGTGCGAGTGCGATACGGACTTGCCGAAGCCCGGCTTGCGACCGGTGACCTGGCAGATGGCCGACATGAGCACTCCCTTCCGGAGTTCAATGGTTATGACAACCGTTTTCGACAAAGAACGTATTCCACGGTACCGTCACTCCTCGGTAATTGAAAATCATTGTCGAAAGGGGGACCGGTGGCGTCCCAACGCAAGCCTGTGCTCGTCCTCGCGGGACTCCCCGGACGCGCGGCCGACGGCGTCGAACGGGCGGCCCGCCTGCTGGGCGAGAAGCCGGGCACCGTCGTGGTGCGGCACGATCTGAGCGAGCTGCGCCAGGGTGTGGTGCGCCGGACCGTCCGGATCGACGGCCGCGAGACCGTCACTGTGCTGGAACTCGCGCACGGCTGCGTCTCCTGCACACTGCGCGCCGATCTGCTGCCCTACCTGTGCCTGCTGGCCGAACGGGATTCGGTGCGGCGCATCGTGCTCGCGCTGGACCCGGCCTTCGAGGCGGAAGCGGTGTGCCAGGCCATCGATGACGTGGTGGTCACCGGCGTGGTCGGTCGCGTCGACGGACCGGCCGGCGGCTCCGTGCGGATCGATTCCGTGCTGACCTGCATCGACGCGCGTGACTGGCTGGCCGACGCGACCGGCGACGAGACGCTGTACGAGCGCGGCCACGCCACCGTCGAGGACGAGCGCACTGTGGCCCAGCTGGCCGTCGGCCAGGCCGAATTCGCCGATGCCCTCCTGGTTTTCGATTCCGGAGCCGATCTCGTGGACCGCGAGCGCACGAGCGCGGTGCTGGCCAGGCTGGCCCCGCGCGCGCCGATCGGGTGGGTGGCCGAGCCCGCCGCGCTGGATGTCGACGATCTGAACTGGCTGCTGCGCCGGGTACCGGTCGACGCGCGCCGCGGCGCGCCCTTCGATCCGCACGCCTCGCTGCTCGCCGGTGCGCCTCCGCTGGAGCCGGATTGCGGTGTGGCACTGGTCGAATTCGCCACCGACCGACCCTTTCATCCCGATCGACTGCATACGGCCATCGACGTGCTACTGGACGGTGTGGTGAGCGCGCGCGGCCGGGCGTGGCTGGCGACGCAGCCCGACGAGGTGGTGTGGCTGGAATCGGCGGGCGGTGGGCTGCGAGTCGGCGGCGCGGGAAAGTGGCTGGCGGCCATGACGTCCCGCGAACTGGACGAGGTGGATCCGGAGCGCCGCGCGTTGGCGTCGCTGCGCTGGCACGAGCGCTTCGGCGACCGCCACACCTCCCTGGTGATCCTGGTCGCCGACGCCGATCCCGAGGAGATCCGGCACGCGCTGCACTGGGCGCTGGTGGACGAGGACGAACTGCGTCAGGTGCGATTCGCCCCGGAGCGGGTCGCGCTGTGGGCCGACCCGTTCGGCGACCAGCACGAGGAGCCGTGCGACACCCGGCCCGACGATGCGCGCGTGCGCAATCAGACTTCGACAACAGGTGAGGAGAACCGATAATGGCCGTTCCGAAGCGCAGGATGTCGCGCGCGAACACCCACAGCCGCCGCTCGCAATGGAAGGCGAGCCCGCCGGATCTGGTGCCGGTCACGGTAGGGGGAGTGGTGCGTATGGTGCCGCGGAGGCTGCTGCGAGCCGTCGAACGCGGACTGATCGATCCCGGGAAACTCTGACCATCGGTCCCGGGAAACGCTGAGTCTCAGGGAAACTGCGGGTCGTGGGGGTTCGGGGGCTTGGCCCCCCGAACCTCTCCACTGCTGCGGGTCCGGGTTTCCCCGGGGTCCGTCAGCCCTCCTTCGCGGCCAGGTCCACCAGGGTGGCGGCGAGACGGAAGTACTTGTTCTTGCCGAGTTCGGCGATGGTCTTCACACCGAGCGCCTCGAGCAGCTGGGCGTCGTGCTTCTCGGTGAGTCCGGCGAGTGCCGACGGCGGCGCGGCCAGGATGTCGTCGAGAGACTTGGATTCGTAGGCCTTGTCGAGAGCTTTGTCGAGTACCACGTTGACGGCCACGAGAGCCTCCTTCGTCTGGAACTGGAACAAGAGAACGGACGAGCCCGACAATAGCCTTGAAGTTGCTGTCCCACCAGTGATCTGCTCGGGTGTTGCGGAGGCCCCGGTCACGGGTGGACTTTTCGCGAGGGTGCGAAAAAGTCTTCCTAAAGTTGTGAAGTCGTGGCCTGGTGACGGTATTCTCGTGCCTTGAGGGCGGGTTCTTCTGATTACAGGAGAACCCGCTCATCGCCACTTCAGAGGCCGTTTCGGGTTCTTCCCCGACGGAGAGAATCCGACAATTCACCCAATCTAACTGTCGGATACGGCTTTCGGTGCCGGACTCGCCGAGGCTGGTCCATTCGCGGCCTTATCGCCGGAATGTCCGTTCGGTCCGGTTCCCCAGCCCGGCAACGGCACATCCGGCAGCAACTGCTCGAGCTTTGCCAGCTGATCGGCGAACGCGGTGGCGGGACCCTCGACGAGCGAGAACGGGAAGGGCCAGTGTCCCTTGCCCGCCACCCGCGCCAGTTCCTCCTTCAACTCGGCGGTGGTGGCTTCGAGTTCGCTGATCTCGGTGCGCAGTTCGTCGATCCGCGTGAGCGCGGCCGCCAGCCCGTCCACCACCGTCCGGTTGCGACCCTGGGCATCGGTGCCCAGCTGCGGCCAGCCGTTGAGGCCGGGTCCGCGCAGCTGGATCTGGATGTCGTGCAATGCCGCGTCCTGTTCGGGTGTCAAGTCGGGTTCCTCCGTTTCCACATCCCACTGGCCGAAATCGATTCGGTCGGTTTGGTTCACATCGCATTCCACGCCGTCGACGATCACCTGCTCGCCGTTCTGGTAGATCGCGATCCGCGGATCCACCCGCCCGCCCGACCAGGCCACCGTCTGCCACGCCCAGGTCGCCGTCCCGGCGTCCAGCGCTCGGCTCACCGGCCAATACCCGCCGTAGATACCGACATTCGAGCGTCCGAGGACACTCGCCGCGCCGTCCAGATAGGCGTCGATCGGCACCTGCTGCTGCGGGGTGGCGTCGAAATCCGCGGAGAAGTAGATCGGCCGATCCGCCCGCCCGCCGCAGCGCAGCATCTGCGCCAGCGCGGCGCGCGCGTCGGTGACGCCCGCGCCGTAGCCGTCCAGCATGCGGGCGGCGGTGGTCTCCCAGTTGGCGACGATGGAAATCCCGTGTGCGCGCAGGTCATCCGCTTCGGCGGGGGTGAGCAGCTTGCCCGGCAGCGAGGGGCCGCCCTCGGACAGGTAGCGAACCACGAAGTCGTAGCCGTTGGCCGTGATGGCACTCGGTGCGGGCCGACCTGCGGCGTAGTCCAGCCCGAAACGCATGACTCCCACTGTAATTCGACGGCGGCGCCGCCGGGAGCCGAATCCGAACCATCGCGGCGATCGATCGAGAGTGGTTGACTGGGGGCGCTTTGTGAGGTGCGTCACTGATGAGCGAGAACGGAGATTCGTAAATGCCTGTACGCGACGAGGCGTGGCCGCCCGGAACACCGTGTTGGGTCGACTGTCAGGTCGACGATCCGGAAAAGGCCGGCGAGTTCTACGCCGGACTGTTCGGCTGGGACATGCAAGGCGGCGGGGAGGAGTCGGGCGGCTACCTGATGGCGCTGCGGGACGGCCGCGCGGTGGCTGGCATCGGGCCCAAACCCGAGGCCGGGGTGCCCTCGGTGTGGACCACGTACTTCGCCGTGCCCGACGCCGACGCCTGCGCGCGGCAGGTGGCCGCGGCGGGCGGCCGCCTGCTGGTGCCCGCTTTCGACGTGATGGAGTTCGGCCGCATGTTCGTGGCCGCCGACGCCGCCGGCGCGCCTTTCGCGGTGTGGGAGGCCCGCGCCCACGACGGCGCGGCGGTGTACAACGAGCACGGCGCCTACGTCTGGAACGACTTGCACACCGGCGATTTCGAGGCCGCGAAGTCCTTCTACGCGGCGGTCTTCGGCTTCGCCTTCGCCGAATTCGACGACGAGACAACGCGATACGCCACCTTCACCCCGCCCGGCGGGACCGGCTCGGTCGGCGGCATCAACGACGACAGCGTGAACGGCGTCGCCCCCGCCCAGCCCTACTGGCTGACCTGGTTCCAGTCCGAGGACATCGATTCCGGCCTCACCCGCGCCGTGGAACTGGGCGCGACCGTCCTCATGTCCGCCACCGACGGACCATTCGGCCGGATGGCCATCATGGCCGCGCCCCAGGGCGAGCTGTTCGGTCTGCTGGATCCCCGGGACGTGCCGCGCTAGTGCGGGTCAGAGCGCCGATTCCGGCCGGCGCGCACCCTGCTGCTGCGACGCGGCGTGCTGCGAGGCCGCCTGCAGCGACGTGCTGTGCGCGACCGCCGGATCGGGGGTCGCCATGGGGGCGCGGGCTTCGCGCCGATCCGGGGCGACCAGGATGGCGGTGATCGGAATCGCCAGCGACAGCGTGCCGATGATGAAGAACGGCACGAAGAAGGTGAACAGCACGTTCCCCTGCGGCGCGGGCGCGTTCGGGTCCACGTGCACCTGCAGGCCGGTCAGTCCGGCGTAATGCATGCTGGTCACCAGGACCGCGTACACCACCGCGCCGGCCAGCACCATCGGCACCGAACCGACCCACAGGCTGAACCATAGGGTCAGCGCGGAGAGCACGAACGCGATCGCGTACACCGCGACGGTGGACACCAGGCCGCGGTCCGCGGTGCCCTGGATCCGGATGGCGCCCAGCAGCAGCTGGTGCACGTCGCCGATCCCGAAGGCCATCACGGCCGCCGCGACCAGCAGCCGCCACCACACCAGCGTCTTGCCGGTGATCAGCAGCGCCAGGAACACGGTGATCGCCGACAGCACCGAGAACAGCGTGATCGACAGGTTGTCGTAGCGCAGCTGGGTGCCGCGCACGTCGAAACCGAGCATGGAGACGAACACCGGCATCGCGACCCCGACGCCGCCGATCGACACCGCCGCCACGAAAAGCCATACGATCCGGAACTTCTGGGTCACCGACTTGGTGGACTGCCGAATGCACGCCAGCCCGCAGGCCGCACCCGCGAACGACACGATCACCGCCAGCGCGAGCACCCAGTAGCCCATCGAGAAGTAGATCATCCAGACACCTCTGTCCTTCGTAAGCCCGAACCCGGATGGGCGAACGTCAGCCGCGCTGCGCGGTTTCGCGCTGCGCCACCGTCAGCCGTTCGATCGCGTATTCGGTGACCGCGGCCAGCGACCGCCGCACCTCGACCGGGTCACGCGCGTCGATGTCCACGATCGGCACGCCCTCGCGGACGCTGAGCGCCTCGCGCAGTTCGGCGACCGGGAAGCGTGGCGCGTCCGGGAAGCGGTTGACCGCGATCAGGAACGGCAGCGACTTGGCCTCGAAGAAGTCCACGGCCGCGAAGCTGTCCTCGATGCGGCGGGTGTCGACCAGCACGACCGCGCCGATGGCGCCCTTGATCAGGTCGTCCCACATGAACCAGAACCGCCGCTGCCCGGGCGTGCCGAACAGGTACAGCACCAGGTTGCCGGGCAGGATGATGCGCCCGAAATCCATGGCCACGGTGGTGGTTTCCTTGCCGGGCGTGGCGGCGAGGTCGTCGACCCCGTCCGAGTAGCCGGTCACCATGGCCTCGGTGCGCAGCGGCACGATCTCGGAGACCGCGCCGACGAAGGTGGTCTTGCCCGCGCCGAATCCGCCCGCCACGACGATCTTGGTCGACGCGGTGCGCGACTCCTCGCCCGGCCGCGGCGGGTACTGCAGCCCCGGGTTCGGGAACTGCCCGGTCGTGTACGCCGGCCCCCCGTGCGGGCCGGCGGGGTAGCCTCCGCCGTTATAGGGCGCGGAGTCCATGCAGGGTCCTCTCCATCAGGGAGCGGCGCTCGTCGAAGGTCGCCTGATCGCTCAAAGTCGAATGCACACGCAGGGTTCCGGCGACCACCAGATCGCCGATGACGACCCGGACCATGCCCAGCGGACGGCCCAGGTGCGCCGCGATCTCGGCGACCGAGAGCCGGGCCGTGCCCAGCCGCAGGATCTCGGTGCGCACGTCGCCGGCGGGCCAGTCGAAGTGGGCGGTGTAGGACAGGGTTTCGACGACCGCTTCCAGCGGTAGCTCGACCGCCGGCTCGGTACGGCCGGAGGTCAAGGCGTAGGGGCGAACTCGGGTGGTCGGTGGCCGGTTACCGCCACCGCCATGAGGATTGGTCATTTGCGGCTCATCTAGGCAGTGTTCGACTCATCTAGGCAGTGCGGGCGGTGGCCGAGACGACGGAGCCGACCCGGTCGACCAGGAGGGCCATCTCGTAGCCGATGCGGCCGATGTCGTGCTGCTTGTTGGCCAGCACCGCCAGGTGCGAGCCATTGCCGACACTCATGACCAGCAGGTAGCCGCGCTGCATCTCCACGATGGACTGCATCACCTTGCCGCCCTCGAAAAGCTGTGCGGCGCCGGCGGACAGGCTGGCCAGACCGGCCGTCACCGCGGCCAGCTGCTCACCGCGGTCGGACGGCAGGTGCGGGCTGGTGGCCTGCAGCAGACCGTCCGCGGAGACCAGCACGGCGTGCGAGACCCCGGGCACCTCCTTGGTGAAGCGGGTGACCAGCCAGTTCAGATTCTCATCCGTTGTGGTGCTCTGGGTGTCGGTCATGCATGCCCTCCGTCGTTGTACTGGGAGTCGACCCGCCCGGAGTGGACGCCGCTGAGATGCCTGCTGAGGCTGTTGCGGATCTCTTCCGGGTCACGGCCGGTACCGTCGTCCTCCTGGGCCACCGCGCCCGGCACCAGCTGGGCGCCGGGCCGCCGAATCGGCAGGCCGCCTTCGGTACGACTGTTTGTGGTCGGGTTGGCCGCGTCCTCGGCCGCGGCCCAGCCGACGTCCGAAGTCGACGACCAGGCGGCGCCGGTCTGCTGCCCGTCGGCCGGTTCCACCAGCCACTCGGAGACCATGCGCTGGTAGATCGGGGTCGGAGCACCCTCGACCGGACGCAGGCCGGTCTGCGGCGCGGCCGGACGCGATCCGGCGGGTGCGGCCTCGTTGCCGCGCGCGGCGTCATTGCCGCGAATAGCGTTGTCGCCGCCTCGAACAGCGGCTTCGCCGATGTCGCCGACGCTCACGCTGCCGGGGCCGGCGGTGGGCGGGAGCGTGGGGCGGTCGTTGTCGCCGAAGGCGCTGAAACCGTTGCCGAAGTAGCTGCCGGTGTCCGGGCCGTTGGGGTTCTCGACGTAGCCGCCGTTGCGGGTGTTGGTGATCGGCGCGGTCGGAGTGAAGGTCTCCCGTGCCGGCGGCGTGAAGGGCTCGGGCGCCGGGGTGAAGGGCTCGGGCGCCTGCGCGACGGGCTCGGGCGCCGGATCGAGGCGCTCGGGCACCTGGGCGACCCGCTGCGGCATCGGCGTGACCTGCTGGGGCGCGACCCGCTGGGGGAGCGGGGCGACCGTTTCCGCGGCCGGGGCGATCGGCTCCGGCGCGTAACCGGCCGATTCGTCGGTGTCCGGCTCGGACCCGGTGGCCTGCTCGGAAACCGTGCTGTGCTCGGCCGATTCCGTGGACTCGGCGGCCTCGCCCCAGAAGCTCATGGGGGCGGGCCCCTGCGACGCCGCGGGTTCGGGCCGGACGGCGCTCGCGCCGTAGGCCCGGGCGTCGTCGGGGGAGAAGGCGTCGGTGAATCCGTCGGAGAAGCGATCGGCCTGCGGCTGCGGCGGTTCCGGGAACGCGGGGACGATCGGGTGCTCACCGGTATCGGTGCCGGGCTTGCGCTGCGGCAGGCCGGAACTGGTGGTCGGGAAGCGGCCGGTCGGGGGTTCGGGCAGGTTCGGGACCGGCGTCAGCCGCGGCGGGTTGACCACCGGGTTCGGTCCGGTGATCGGTCCGACGGGCGGCGGAATCTGTCCCGGCGCCGGCGGAATCGGCCCCGAGGCGGCTGGAATCGGGCCCGAGGCGAGGGCCGCGGCCGGGATCGGCCCGGAGGCCAGGGCCGACGGCGGCATGGGCAGGGCCGTGGCCACCGGGTACTGACCGGTCGGGTCGCCGAGGCGTTCCGGCGCGGGCGAGACCAGGCTGCCCGGCAGGTGCACGCTGGCGGTGATGCCCGGCTGCTGCACCATGGCGGAGGTGCGGCGCAGGCTGACCGTGATGTGGTGCCGCTTGGCCAGGCGGCCGACGACGAAAAGACCCATCCGGCGCGCGGTCTCGACATTGACCTCGCCACCGGAGGCCAGACGGTCGTTGATGCCCTGCAGGTCGTCGGCGTTCATGCCGAGGCCGCGGTCGGTGATCTCGATCAGGTAGCCGCCGTCCACCGCGCGCGCCACCGACACCGCGACCGGCGTGGTGGGCGGGGAGTAGCGCAGCGCGTTGTCGATCAGCTCGGCCAGCAGGTGCTCGATGTCGACGGCGGGCTCACCGGCCACGATGCCGTCGGGCACGGTGCCGATCTCGACGCGCTGGTAGTCCTCCACCTGGGAGACCGAGGACCACAGCATGTCCGACAGCGGCACCGGCGCGAGATGGCCACGGCGCAGCGCGGTTCCGGCCAGCACCAGCAGGTTGTCGCCGTTGCGGCGCATGCGGGTGGCGAGGTGGTCGAGGCGGAACAGCGACTGCAGGCGCTCGGAGTCGTCCTCGTCGCGCTCGAGTTCCTCGATCAGCGACAGCTGCTGCTCCACGAGGGATTGGCTGCGGCGCGAGAGGGTTTCGAACATGTTGCCGATCTGCAGGCGCAGTCGCGCCTGTTCGGCGGCCAGGTGGAGGGCCTGGGAGTGGATGTCGTCGACGGCTCGGGCCAGCTGCCCGATCTCCTCGGTGGTGTGCACGTCGACCGGCGAGATCTCCGGGGTCGCGCCGCCGGCGCGCACCACCTCGAGTTCCTGCGGCAGGTCGATGTGGGCCACCTGCAAGGCGTCTCGCCGCAGGCGGCGGACCGGCACGACCAGCGAGCGGGCCACCACCAGCGCCAGCGCGAGACCGGCCAGCAGCATGCCGATCACGATGGAGGTGTCACGCAGCACGTTGTTGCGCGCCTCGGTGGTGAGCTCGGACAGCTTGGCGCCCATGGTGCCCGCGACGGTCGCGACCTCGGAGGCGTAGGCGTCCGCGCTGCCGCGCAGCGAGTCCTGCATGGCGGGCAGGGTGCCCGGATCGGGCACGTTCTGCATCAGGATGCCGACGCGGGCGCCGGCATTGTCCTTCAGCGTGTTCGCGTTCTGCGCCGATTCCGGCGCCATGCCGCGGTACACCTCGATCATGGTGATCTCGGCGCCGATGGCGGTGAGCAGCTTGGTCCGCAGCGCGGGGTTGGCGCCGGCGCCCGGCACCGCGAGCATGACGCGCTCCTGGGTGAGCAGGCGCGAGGCGGTCAGGGCGGCGCCGAACTGCAGGAAGGACTGCTGCACCCGGAGGTCGCCGACGGTGGGCGCGCCCGCGAGCGAGTTCTGCGCCCGGGTCTGCACCTCGTCGGCCTGATCGCCGATGGTCTGGGGGGAGCTGGTGCGCAGGCTGTTGCGCATGGTCTTCGCGACCGCCATGGCGGTGCTCAGTTCCTTCACGACGCCGGGGTCGGCGTTGGAGGACTTGAGCGCGGTCTCCAGTTCGGCCTGGGCCTGGTCGAACTTGGCGGTGGCGGCGTCGAGGTCGGCGTCCACGTCCTGGTTGCCGCCGACGATGGCGGCGACCGCGAGTTCATTGGTGCTGGTGAGGAATTTGACCGTGGGGCGGAGCACGTCCATCTGCTCCGAGGCCGCGCTCAGTTTGGAGATGGTCTGCAATTCGCTGTTGATGCGCAGTACCGCGAAGGTCGCGGCGAGAAGCACCGGGAGCACCAGCACGATGCCGACCTTGCGGGTAACGGGCCAGTTGGACAGGCTGAATTGCCACGACCGGGGTGCTGCTTCCATCCCGCTTCCGTCGCCTCCGCTTTCACGATTGACCCCCGGGTACGTATGCGGTTGTACGGCTTTGGGGTCGAGCCCGCGCAGAACCAACTAAGGGTCTTCTTTTCCGGCCTGCAACATACCGCGTGAGCTGAGTAACGGCAATTCGGAGGACGTAGTGTATAAGCCTCCGAATGCGGGCTTGCCACAACGGCTTTCGCGTCGAATTAGGTGACACTGCAACCACTCAGCATCGGCCGTTCGTAAAACACGCAGGTCATCTGCCTCACCCCCCCGGCGTGTCGGAGGGGCCCTTCTCAGTGGACTCTCAGTCGTTGTGGGCAGACTGGTGGCCATGCGCATTCTGGTAGTCGACGACGACCGCGCGGTTCGTGAATCGCTGCGTCGCTCGCTGACCTTCAACGGGTACACCGTCGACCTCGCCGTCGACGGTCTGGACGCCCTGGAGAAGACCGCCAGTCAGCGACCCGACGCCCTGGTCCTGGACGTCATGATGCCCCGGCTGGACGGGCTCGAGGTGTGCCGCCGACTGCGCAGCACCGGCGACGATCTGCCGATTCTGGTACTCACCGCACGGGATTCGGTGTCCGAGCGGGTCGCCGGGCTGGACGCCGGCGCCGACGACTACCTACCCAAGCCCTTCGCGCTGGAGGAACTGCTGGCCCGGCTGCGCGCCCTGCTGCGCCGCACCGCCGGCGACCCGGTCGACGCCTCCTCCGAGGCCATGTCCTTCGCCGACCTCTCGCTCGACCCCGTCACCCGCGAGGTCACCCGCGGCGAACGCCCGATCAGCCTCACCCGCACCGAGTTCTCGCTGCTGGAAATGCTGATGGCCAACCCGCGCCGGGTGCTCACCCGCAGCCGCATCCTGGAGGAGGTGTGGGGCTACGACTTCCCCACCTCCGGCAACGCGCTCGAGGTGTACATCGGCTACCTGCGCCGCAAGACCGAGGCCGACGGTGAGCCGCGGCTCATCCACACCGTGCGCGGCGTCGGCTACGTGCTGCGCGAGACTCCTCCGTAGGCAGGGCGCTCGTGGGTAGAACGGTTCCCCGGCGGACGGCGGTCGCCGGACTCGGATCGCGGACGGAGAACGACGGACTTCGGCCGCCGATGCCGCTGACCCGTTCGGTGTCGCTGCGCTGGCGGGTGACGCTGCTGGCCGCCTCGGTGGTCGCCGTCGCCGTCGCCTTCACCTCCATCGCCGCCTACGCCATGGTGGCCCGGTCGCTGTACGCCGACGTGGACTCGCAGCTGCGGGCCCGCGCCTCGGTGATGATCGACAACAACCTCGACAGCCTCGGCTTCCAGTCGCTGGTGTTCGCGGGGCTGTACTCCAGCGATGTCGGGGTGGCGCTGGTGTTCGCGGACCAGTCGCAGTACGTGCCGCCGCAGACCACGATTCCGCCGATCGGCAATCAGGAACGGCAGGTGGCCCGCGGCGAGATCGGGTTCTCGCTGCGCACCGTCGACGATCAGCGGGTGCTGGCCCGCCGCACCCACTCCGGGTCCACGCTGGTGGTGTCGCAGCGGCTGCAACCCACCAAGGAAGTCCTGGACCGGCTGGCCTGGCTGTTGTTCGTGGTCGGCGGCTGCGGGGTCATCGTGGCCGCGGCGGCCGGAACCACCGTGGGCCGCACCGGGTTGCGGCCCATCGCCCGGCTCACCGCCGCCACCGAACGCATCGCCCGCACCGACGACCTGACCCCCATCCCGGTCACCGGCGACGACGAACTGGCCCGGCTCACCGAGAGTTTCAACACCATGCTGCGCGCCCTCGGCGAATCCCGGGAACGGCAGCGCCGCCTGGTGGCCGACGCCGGCCATGAGCTGAAGACGCCACTGACCTCTTTGCGCACCAATATGGAACTGCTCATCGCCTCCTCGCGGCCGGGCGCGCCCCGCATCCCCGACGAGGACATGGCCGAACTGCGCTCGGACGTGATGGCCCAGATCGAGGAGTTGTCCACGCTGGTCGGCGATCTGGTCGACCTGGCCCGCGAGGACGCCCCGGAAACCGTGTACGAGCGCATCGACCTCGGCGAGATCGCCGAGCGCGCGCTGGAGCGAGTCCGGCGGCGGCGCACCGGAATCGACTTCGAGGCCCAGCTGCGGCCCTGGTTCGTCTACGGCGACGAACCCGGCCTGGAACGCGCCCTGCTCAATGTCCTCGACAATGCCGCCAAGTGGAGTCCGGAGGGCGCGCAGGTGTTCGTCACCATGCGCGAGAACGGGCGCGGACTGCTCGAGTTCGCCGTCGACGACGCCGGGCCCGGCATCCCGCCCGCCGAACGCGAGCTGGTGTTCGAGCGCTTCTACCGCACCACGGCCTCGCGCTCCATGCCCGGCTCCGGGCTCGGCCTGGCCATCGTCAAGCAGGTGGTGACCAAACACGGTGGCACCATCAACATCGACACTTCCGACCGAGGGGGCGCGTTGATCCGTATCGTTCTGCCTGGAGAAAGCGCACCGCCCCTGCCCGCCGAGGCGGACAACTGAACCCGGAAAGCTCGGCGAAAAGCAAGCACGGTCTCAGTCCACTCTCAGTCGTTCCCGCCAGGCTTGGCGACGAGACTCGAGGAGAAAACGAGAAATGACCGAGGATTCGAACCAGCGGGGCACCGAGCCCGAAGGCCAGGCCGCCGACAACGCCGCGGCGGCCGGCGCACCCTCCGGGCCCGCCGGCGGGCAGCCCGCCGGGTCCGACACCACCGCGTCGGGCCTGCCGAAGCGCGATCCCGCGGGCGCGGGCGCTCCCGCCGCCGACTCCTTCAACGGCTTCGCGCCCGCCGGCCCGGGCTCGACTCCGGCTCCCGGCGCCTTCCCGCCCCCGGCGCAGCCCGGTCATCCCGGAGCGCCCGCGGCGGGTCCCGCGTCGAGCGCTCCCGGTACGCCCGGCGCGCCCGGTTTCGGTGCGGCGCAATCGTTCTCCGGCGGAGCGCCTCAGGCTCAGGGCGGCGATCCCCGGGTCGATCAGCCCGTCGCGGGCGCGCAGCCGCCCGCCGGTGCACCGGCCTTCGATGGTCCGGCCGGAACGGCGTACGGCGTTGCGGGGCAACCGGGTTCGGGTGCGGTCGATCCGGCCACCCAGGTGCTGCCCGGTGCGGCGCAGGCGGGTTTCGGCGCGCCGCACGCCGGCCCCGCCTATGGGGCGGCTTTCGGTGGCGCACAGCCTTATTCGCAGCAGTACGGCGGTGGGAATCCGCCGGCCGGGGAGATTCCGGGCGGGGGTTACGGGCAGGCGTACGCGGCGTCGGGGGCCGGGTACGCGGCCGGGCAGCAGCCCGCGCCCGCCACGGGACAGCAGCCCGCCGCCGGGGCGGGGCAGTCGCCCTACGCCACGGGCCAGCAGCCCGCGTACGTGACGGGGCAGCAGTCGGCGTATTCGACGGGGCAGCTTCCGGCGTACGCGGCGGGTCCGCATCCGACGCAGGTGATTCCGGCCGTGCCCGGTGGTCCGGGTGGGCCCGGGGTGCCGGGTGCGCCGGGTTTCGCGTACGGCGGGGCGCCGGGGCCGAAGCGGTCCGGCCGCACCGGTCTGGTCGCGGGCGCGGTCGTGCTGGCGCTGCTCAGCGGCGGTATCGGTGGCGCGGTGGGCGCGCTGGCCACGCACGGCAGCGATCACGGCACGGTCAGCAATGCGCTCGATCAGCCCGCGGGCAATGGCAAGGCCGCGCCCGCGCCGGAGGGTTCGGTGCAGGCGGTGGCGCAGAAGGTGCTCGCCAGCGTGGTCATGATCCGGGTCGCGGGCGCGCGGGCCGAGGGCGAGGGCTCCGGGGTGGTGCTGTCCTCGGACGGGCTGATCCTCACCAACAATCACGTGGTCAGCGGCGCGGGCCAGAACGCCAAGATGGATGTGGCGTTCAATGACGGCTCGACCGCCCCGGCCACCGTGGTGGGCGCGGACCCGGTGTCCGACATCGCGGTCATCCGGGTGACCGGCAAGTCGGATCTGAAGCCGATCGAGCTGGGTCAGTCCGGCAATCTGCAGGTGGGTCAGGGCGTGGTGGCGATCGGTTCGCCGCTGGGCCTGGCGGGCACGGTGACCAGCGGTATCGTCTCCTCGCTGAACCGCCCGGTCTCCACCAGTGGCGAGCCGGGTTCGCAGGGCACGGTCATCGACGCCATCCAGACCGACGCGGCCATCAACCCGGGCAATTCCGGCGGCGCGCTGGTCGATATGAACGGCAAGCTGGTCGGGATCAACACCGCCATCGCCACCATGGGCACCGCCGAGTCGGCGGGCGCGCAGAGCGGCTCGATCGGCCTGGGCTTCGCGATCCCGGTGGACACCGCGCGCCGCGTCGCCGACGAGCTGATCAAGAACGGCAAGGCCACCTACGCCCAGATCGGTGTGACCGTGCGGGCGCAGGACGATGTGAACGGCGCGCGCGTGATGGACGTGTCGCCCGACGGCCCGGCCGCCAAGTCGGGCATCCCGAAGAACGCGATCATCACCAAGATCGACGACCAGATCGTGGACTCGGGCAATTCACTGATCGCCGGGGTGCGCTCGCACCGGCCCGGCGACAAGGTCAAGGTGACCTACACCGACGACCAGGGCAAGAACCCCAAGACCGTCGAGGTCACCCTCGGCGAAGCAGCCGCGGAGGGCGGACGATGAGCAACCGTGTCAATGGCAGGGAACCGGTACCGGCGATCCGTGTCACCTCCGACGGGGGATGGGAGCTGTTGTCGGACAAGGGCGCTACGGTGAGCACCATGGAAATCGATGCCGCTGTGGCGGGCCGTGCTCTTGTCGTGGTCGTCGACGATCGAACCGCCCATGGCGGAGTGGACTCGCTGGGTCCACTGGTCACCGAGCTACTCACCGAGGCCGGGTTCCTGGTGGACGCCTCGGTGTCGGTGTCGGCCGATGAGGTGGAGATCCGCAATGCCCTCAATACCGCGGTGATCGGTGGTGTCGACCTGGTCATCTCGGTCGGCGGCACCGGCATGTCCCCGCGTGACGTGACGCCGGAGGCCACCGAGGAGGTGCTGGACCGGGTGCTGCCCGGGATCAGCGAGGCGCTGCGGGCGTCGGGCCTGGCCTCGGGTTCGCTGGACGCGGGCCTGTCGCGCGGACTGGCCGGGGTGTCGGGCAGCACGCTGGTGGTGAACCTGCCGGGTTCGCGCGCCGCGGTCCGGGATGGCATGGCCACCCTGGGCCCGCTGGCGAGCAAGGTCATCGATGAACTGTCCGGTCTGTCGGAATGACCGACGCCGACACACCTGATTCACCCGAGTCGCCCCGTCCGGCCGAGCGCCGGGCGGGGTCTCGTCGTTTGACACCCGCCGAACGCGCCCGGCTCGCGCGCGTCTTCGGCGACGAGCTGCCGTCCACGACCAAGGACGAGCGCACTCCCGAGCCGGATTCCGTTCAGTCCTCCGATGATTGGCTGCGCGCGCAGAAGCCGCCCCATCACGGTTGAGTCTCGTTCACATCACGGCTGCCGAGAATTAGCCCTATCTCGGAGGCTGTGATTTGACGCGCCCTATATCTTTTTGTTGCCAATCAGTAGCTGTTGTGGCTAAAGTCTCTTCCGGGTCGACAAAGCTACGGCTGAATAGAAAATGAGCAGCGCGCTTGATAGTTGCTCTAGCCGAGTTCTGTGCCGTAGCGGGCCCTCTTCAACCCCGGTGGTCGGGGTTGTCCGCAAAAAAACTGATGAGGGAACAATGAGCGAGAACCGGACTGCCGGTTTGCGTTGGACCGCGCGTGCCGCGGGCATCGGCGCAGCCGCCTCCGTGGCTTTCGGCCTACTGTCGACCGGCGCCGCCAACGCCGACACCTTCGTACCGTTGCCGGACGGTCAGAAGGTCGGAGCGGGCGTGACCATCAACCGTCTCGGCGAGCACGCCGTCATCTCGCCGTCGCTGTCGGCGAACGGCGCGGGCCGCACCGCCTGGCTTTCGGGCAAGGTCGTCGCCGACGTCACCGAGACCCCCGCGGGCACGGTCGGCCCGAACAACGGCCCGACCAACGGTCCGGGCACCAACAACTCCTCCACGCATGGCGCGTCGCAGGTCAACACCGGCTACATCATCGGCTGCCAGGTGAACATCGCCGACAACGCCATCTCCGCCGGCATCTCCGGCGGCGTGAGCCTGACCGGCGCGAACGCCGGCGGTTCCATCGGTCTGAACCTCGGCCCCGGCCAGGTGACCTTCCTCCAGATCAATTCCAAGGACGTCCTCGACGCGGGTCGCTACTCCATCGACTACAAGGATGTGCCGGTCGACGTGCAGGGCTGCGCGGGTTACGCCCAGGCGCGCGCCTACACCGTGGTCGAGATCATCGGTGACCACTACTCGAAGACCACCCTCTACGGGCAGCCGTTCAGCCTCGGCTGACGTGTGGTCAGACACCCGATTCATCTCTCGCGTAAGCGAATTCGACCCTAGAGGGAAAACCATCATGAACGTTCGCAAAACCATGGCGCGGGCCGCCGGGATCGGCGCCGTCGCCACCGCCGCCCTGGGCCTGTTCTCCACGGGTGCGGCCAACGCCGACACCTTCGTGCCGTTGCCGGGCGGCTCCATCACCGAGACCATGGACGACGGCACCATCGTCACCATCTCCATGACCGGCGAGTCGGCCAATATCAACCCGTCGCTGGGCGCGACCCCGCTGCACCGCAACGCCTGGGTCTCGGGCAGTGCGCGCGTCGAGCTGTCGGGCACCAACGGCAATGCCGGCGGCAAGATCGTCCCCGGTTACGTGGTCGGCTGCCAGGTCAACATCTCCGGCGGCGGCGCCAACGGCGGCCCGAGCGCGGGCGCCAACTACGACGGCTCGAGCCCGTCGGCCGGCGCGAATGTCGGCGGCAACCTGACCCTGGGCCCCGGCCAGTCGCAGGCGTTCTACGTCCTGGATCAGGAAGCGCCCGACGATTACGGCAGCGAGGCGCACTACAAGCGCAACAAGTTCTCGGGTAACTCCGGTTCGGTGACGTGGTCGGACGAGACCATCAGCCTGAGCGGCTGCGGCGGCTACGCGCAGGCGCGCTCGTTCATCGCGGTTCAGGTCGAGACCGACCATGTGATCACCGCCTACACGCTGTGGGGTCAGCCCTTCAGTCTCGGCTGATCAGTTTCCGCTCAGCGGAATGCCAAGGGGCCCGGTGCGATTAGCACCGGGCCCCTTTTGCTATCCACGACTTTCTCTGCATACCTGCGGGTTTGTGTCGGCGAGTGGTCGATCCTGTTCGCTCACGTCTCAGAGGTCACAGCTGTGATGTAAAGTGCCCTGCGTCGCTACGAGAAAAGAATTTGTAACGAGTAACACAGTGGCAACAATGTGGCGACAAACTCAACCGGGGAATCCGCAAGGGTCCCTTTTCAACCTCGGTGGTCGAGGTTGATCGCAAGAACCTGATGAGGGGAAGTATGAGCGAGAACCGCACCCACGGTGTGCGTGCCGCGGCCCGTTTTGCGGGCATCGGCGCGGCCGCGGCCGTGGCCATCGGCCTTTTTTCCACTGGTGCCGCTAACGCTGACACCTTCGTGCCGTTGCCGGACGGCCAGAAGGTGAACCCGGCGGGCACCGTCACCATTACCCGGACGGGTGAGCACGCCATCGTGTCGCCGTCGCTCGCTGCCAACGGTGCCGGCCGTGTGGTGTGGGTGAGCGGCGCCGCCTCCGCGGTGGTCACCGAAACCCCCGAGGGCACAGTCGGTCCGAACAACGGTCCGGTCGGTATCCCCGGCAGCAACAACTCGTCCACCCACGGCACCTCGCAGATCAACACCGGCTACATCGTCGGCTGCCAGATCTCCATCGGTGAGGACGCGATCTCCGCCGGTGTCTCCGGCAGCATCAACCTCGACAGCGCGAGCATCGGTGGTTCGATCGGTGTCAACCTCGGCCCCGGCCAGGTGGCGTTCGTCCAGATCGACTACAAGGACATCACCAAGGCTGGCACCTACTCGGTCGAGTACCGGGACGCCGAGATCCAGATCCAGGGCTGCGCGGGCTACGCCCAGGCGCGTGCGTACACGGTCGTCGAGGTCATCGGCGATCACTACTCCAAGACCACCCTCTACGGCCAGCCGTTCAGCATCGGCTAAGTGGTCTCCGCCCGCCAAATCCTTTCTCGCGCAAGCGAACAAAATCTGAGGGACAACCAGATATGAACATCCGTAAGACAATGGCGCGGGTGGCCGGTGTCGGTGCCGTCGCCACCGCGGCCCTTGGCCTGTTCTCCACCGGTGCGGCCAATGCCGACACCTTCGTGCCGCTGCCGGGCGGCGAGCTCACCCAGACCCTGTCCGACGGCACCGTGGTCACGGTGAAGCTGGTCGGCGAGTCCGCCAACATCAGCCCGTCGCTGGGTGCCACCCCCGTGCACCGCAACGCCTGGGTCTCGGCGTCGGCGCAGGTCAACATCTCCGGCGACACCACCGCCACCGGCGGCAAGATCTACCCCGGTTATGTCGTGGGTTGCCAGGTCACCATCGACGGCGGCGGCGTCAGCGGTGGTGCTGAAGGCGGTGCGAGCTGGGACAGCAGTGGCAACGCCACTCCGACCGGCGGCGTGAACTCCGGCGCCAACCTGACCCTGGGTCCGGGTCAGGCCAAGTCGTTCTACATCCTCGACCTCGAGATGCCGGACGACTTCGGTCACGAAATCCACAAGAAGCGCAACGCTTTCAGTGGCACCAGCGGTTCGGTCACCTGGTCGGACGAGACCATCGGCCTGAACGGCTGTGGCGGTTACGCCCAGGCGCGCGCCTTCGTGAGCGTCGAGGTCGAGACCGACAACGTGATCAGCTGGGTCACCCTGTGGGGCCAGCCCTTCAGCCTCGGCTGATCCACACCCCGGTGTAATCCGAACGGGCCCGGCGCTTTTCGCGCCGGGCCCGTTCTGCGTTGTGGCGCAGGGGAGTTCGCTCCGCGGGTCAGAGCTCGTGCCGCCCGCCCGCGCTGCGCTCCGCGAGCAGGTCCCGGATCTCGCGCAGCAGTTCGTTGTCGGTGAGCGCGTCGTCCTCCTTGGCGCCCCACCTCTTCTTGGCCTTGTTGGCCGGGATGACGACGATGAAGTAGAGCAGCGCCGCGATGATGACGAAATCGATGCCCGCGGTGATGATCGGCCCGATCGCGATGAAGGTGGCGGGCTTGTCGGCCACCAGCTGGAAGCCCAGTCCGAGCTGATTGGTGCCGCCGAACACCGCGAGCAGTGGTGTCACGATGCCGTCGGTGAAGGCGGTGACGACCGCGACGAAGGCCGTGCCCATGACGACCGCCACGGCCAGGTCGACGATATTGCCGCGCATCAGAAAATCTTTGAAACCCTTGAGCATTGTCGAAACTCCTCTACACCTGAGGGATCGAACGCAGAGTTATGGGGATGTGAGGCGATGCTAGTTCACCGATGCGCCGGTTCAGTGGAACACGACCGTGAGCGCCGTTCGCAGCGAGGCGGCGGCCACCACGGTGGCGCGTCGGGAATCCAAAGCGACCAGCACCACCCGGTCCGTGCGCCCGCGGGCGCCGTCGGCCTGCGGGACCAGCACCACGGCCGCGTCGGCGGCCAATAGCCGTGCGGGACGGCCGGTCCCGCCGGTGTCCTCGCCCGCCACCACGTCGACCCGGTCGCCGGAGCGCAGGATCTCGGCAACGGCGTTGTCCGCCAGGCGAATCGGGACGATGCGCGCATCGGGGGAGCCGCCCGCCACGGCGGCCAGTCGCGGGCCCAGCACCCGCACCTCGGTGAGGATCTCCCCGGTCGTCAGCGCGGCGGCGAGGGTGGCCCCGCGCACCCGCGCGGCGTCGCGCACGGCTCCGGCCGGCAGAGTCGCGGTCTCCCGGTCGGCGGTGCGCAGATCGCCGTCGCCGAGCACCTGCCCGGGCGGCAGCTCCCGCGCGGCGACCAGCACGGGTATGCGGTCTGTGGATGGATCCGGGCGTACGGCCAGGAAGGCCGCCGCGATGAGCAACGCGACCGCCCCGGCCCGCCGCAGTAGCGCCGAGTCCGCCCAGGTCAGGCGGCTACGGAACGCGTGCAGGAAAGCTCGATACGGTCGCGTCATGGGGGCAGCGTACGGTCGCCCCGACACCGGCACGCCCGGGCCGGACCCGGGCTGTGGATAACGAAGAGCTTGTGGAGAAAGCTGGGATCAGGCCGCGGAGGTGCTGGAACCGCTGGACGACGGGGTCGAGGTGCTCGACGTGGTCGCACTCGACGCGGTGGAGCTCGAGCCGCCGTTGTCCGACGAAGAGGACGACGGCTTGGCCGGCTCGGACGAGGTGGAGCCGTTGCGGCTGTCGGTGCGGTAGAAGCCGCTGCCCTTGAAGACGATGCCGACCGAGTTGAACAGCTTGCGCAGCTTGCCGTTGCAACGGTCACACGTGGTCAGTGCGTCATCGGAGAAGGACTGCACGATGTCGAACTTGTTGTCGCACTCGGTGCATGCATACGAGTAAGTAGGCATCGGGAAACCTCCACGCTCTTCGTCGAATTAGCACTCTACAGCTGGCAGTGCCAACGCTGCCAATCGGGTGTCAATTCCCGGCCCGATCTCCGAGGCGGCGCAGCCCGCCGAACGGGGTCAGTGCCCACCCCATTCGATGGTCGTGCGACTCCTCCGGCAAACGGTCCACGAGTTCGTCGTCGCGCACCACGGCGATCAATCGCGCGTCGTCGCGCGCGGCGTTCAGACTTCGATCGTAATAACCGGCCCCGCGTCCCAATCTGACTCCGCGCCGATCCACCGCGAGCGCCGGAACCAGAATCGTCGACGCCGTCGAGATTCCGTCCGCGACCGGGTCGCCGTCCGGTTCGCGCAATCCGAACCGGCCGCGGCGCAGCCCGTCGGGCCCGGTGTATTCGGCCCACGTGAGCGGCCCGGGTTCGCCGGTGACCGGCAGCAGCACCCGGGCGCCGGCGGCCCGCAGCGCGTCGAGCAGGGCCACCGAGCCGGGTTCTCCGCCCACGGGCACGTAGGCGCAGACCCAGCCGCTGTCCGCGAGCCCTCCGGCCGCGGCGGCCAGCGCCGCGGCCTCGTGCTCGCGGACCTCGGCGGGCAGGGCTTTGCGGCGCGCGAGGATCTCCGCGCGCCACGCCGTCTTGTCCCACTCGTCCGTCACGCTTCCACCCTAGGACGGCCGTCCCGGACGATCCGCGCCCGCCGCGTTCAGCGATCCGAGCGCGGCCGGGTCAGGGTGAACGTGTCGACGGCCTTCAGCTCGCTGGTCGGCCCGGTGAGGGCGTAGTAGGTGCCCTTGATGGTGGTGTTCCCGCCGGGCGTGCCGGGGTCGACGTCGAAAGCGCAGAAGCCGTAAGGATGTTCGGCGTCCTTGAACGCCGACCAGGGCGCGTCCTCGAGCACGTACGCCGGAACCTTCTTGCCGGTCGCCGGATCCGCGTTCCCGACGGCGGTGATGACCCGGCACTTGTCGCCCGGGAAGAACAGGTGGTTGGACGGCACCGAGGTGCCGCCCCCGCCGATCACCAGGTGGACGGTGCCCTGGCCGGTGTCGACGAGGTCCTTGCGGGTGCCGGCGGGCTTGGGCGTGAGGGTCTCGGACCCGGTCGTCCCGCGCACGGGATGCGAACGCTCGTAATGGTGTTCGTGCCCGCACAGCACCAGGTCGACCTGGTATTTGTCGAACAGCGGCAGCCATTCGGTGCGGATGCCCAGGTCCGCGCCATTGGCCTTGTCGGCCGAGGAGATGGCGACCTGGTGCATGAACACCACCACCCAGTCGATGCCCCGGTCGGCGCGCGCCTTGGCCAGTTCGCTTTCCAGCCAGCGCTTCTGGGCTCCGCCGGAGTAGCCCTTGACGTAGCTGTTGCCGCCGTCCTGCAGGCAGACGTCGTCGTTGGCGACCGCGATCACCCGCATGCCGCCGACGGTGAACGAGTACCAGAGGCCCCGGGCGTGGTCCTCGCTCCCGGCGTCGGGGACGGTGAAGTAGGTCTGGAACGCCTGGTAGCCGATGGGTCCGTTGCCGAGTTCGTTCTCGTGGTTGCCGGGGGCGGGCATCCAGGGCCGGTAGCGGGCCGAGCGAGAGTTGTTGGCCCACCAGTCGTTCCAGGTCCGGATGCGGTCGATGGACAGGTTGGCGTAGCAGAGGTCGCCGTTGACCAGGTTGAACAGCGGGGCCAGCGATTCCACCGCGGAGGTGATGTCGCCGGCGTACTGGGAGCCGAGATTGTCGTTGACGGCCTTGCCGTCGACGATCTTGCCGACGGTGGGCGTGCCCTGATCGCCGAAGCTGGTGAACCGGAACTTGGCGCGCCCGGCGGGCGCGGTGCGGATGGTGCCCAGTTCCGGTGGCGCGCCGTCGTGTCCGGCGGCGTAGACGTAGTCGGTGTCGGGGGACAGGCCGGTGAGCCGGGCGTGATGGGCCTGGATCTCGATGCCGGACTTGGCATCCCGGTAGGTGCGGGTCTGCGCGGAAACCGTCGTGCCGAATCCGGAGTCGGCGGTGCCGTAGCGCACGGCCGGCGCGTTGACCGATCCGAGGGTGTGCCAGGTGACCACGACCTCGCGGGCCGCGTCGGCCCCGAACTGGAGGTGCAGGCCGGAGACGCGGGGCGCGGCGGCGCGGTCGGGGGTGGTGACGAGTTCGGCGGCGCGGGGCCAGGCGGGGGCGTTGGATCCGGTGCTCTTCAGTGCTACCGCGCCGCCCGCGCCGACGGCCAGTCCGGCCAGGCCCGCGGCGGCGGAGGCGCCGAACAATCGGCGGCGGCTGACCGCGCGACTGGTATCAGGGGTGCTGACAGTAGGTGTGTCGGGGTTGTCCGGCGTGGAATCGGGGTTGTGGGAATCCTCACGATCGGTCATGGGTGTCAGTCAACAACCAGTGGGTACGAGGGAGGTCACAGTGCGACGAACGCCAAATGAAAAGAACGGGTCGGTCGGTGAGAACGCCCTCGGTCCGGCGTTCGGTGCGCTCCTGCCGTCCTCGCCCCTTAGGCTCTCGGGGATATCGAGGCGGCCACGAGCCACTCTCGGGCATATGACGGATGGATAGGGTGAAATTCATGACAGCTACTGGCGGCGGAACCGAGTCGTGCTTCCGCACCGCGGTGGTCCCCGCGGCCGGGCTCGGCACCAGGTTCCTGCCCGCGACCAAGACGGTTCCCAAGGAGTTGCTGCCGGTGGTCGACACCCCGGGCATCGAATTGGTCGCCGCCGAGGCCGCGGAGTCCGGCGCCAATCGGCTGGTGATCGTGACCTCGCCCGGGAAAGACGGTGTGGTCGCGCATTTCGTCGAGGACCTGGTGCTGGAGAGCACCCTCGCCGAGCGCGGCAAGTTCCATCTGCTGGAGAAGGTGCGCAAGGCCCCCGCCCTGCTCGACGTCACCTCGGTGGTGCAGGAGGAGCCGCTGGGCCTGGGTCACGCGGTGGCGCAGGCGGAATCGGTGCTCGACGCCGACGAGACCGCCATCGCGGTGCTGCTGCCCGATGACCTGGTGCTGCCCGGCGGCGTGCTGGAGCTGATGGCGAACGTGCGGAACACCTACGGCGGTTCGGTGCTGTGCGCCATCGACGTGCCCAAGGAAGAGGTCAGCGCCTACGGCGTCTTCGACGTCGAGGAATTGCCCGACGGCCCGTGCGACGTGCTCAAGGTCAACGGCATGGTGGAGAAGCCCGCCGTGCACGAGGCGCCCTCCACCTTCACCGCGGCCGGGCGATACCTGTTGGACCGCGCCATCTTCGACGCGCTGCGCCGCATCACTCCCGGCGCGGGCGGCGAACTGCAGCTGACCGACGCCATCGCGCTGCTGATCGCGGAGGGCCACCCGGTTCATGTCGTGGTGCATCGTGGGTCGCGGCACGATCTGGGCAACCCTGGCGGTTATCTTCGTGCTGCGGTCGATTTCGCTCTGGAACGCGAGGAATACGGTCCCGCCCTGCGCGAGTGGCTCGAGCAGCGGCTCGGTCCGGACTGGAATCCGCAGCTGACCACATGCGAATGAGGCGACGGACGGGAGCGACTACGGAAGGGCGGCATGCGCTCGGTTGAGGATCAGCAGATCAAGGTGACCGCCGCGGCCGTGGCCCCACGGCCGGTCCGGGTCGCGATCAGCGAGGCACAGGGTTTGCTGTGCGCCGAGGATGTGGTCACCGAGCGCCCCCTTCCGGGCTTCGACCAGGCCGCCATCGACGGCTACGCCGTGCGCAGTGTGGATGTGGCCGGCGCGGGCGCGAATATCCGTGACGAGGACGGCAATTCGGTGCTCCTGAGCCTGCCGGTGGTGGGCGAGGTGGCGGCCGGTTCCCGTCAGCCGATCCGCCTCCAGCCCCGCCAGACCGTGCGGGTCGACACCGGCGCGCCGCTGCCGACCCTCGCCGATGCCGTGCTGCCGCTGGAGAACACCGACGGCGGCCGCGCCCGGGTCAAGGTCTACGAGGCGGTCCGCTCCGGCGACTACGTGCGCCGCATCGGCGACGACGTGCAGCCCGGCGATCTGGCCGTGCGCGCCGGCACCATCATCGGCCCGGCCCAGGTGGGCCTGCTGGCCGCAGTCGGCAAGGACAAGGTGCTGGTGCATCCGCGGCCCCGGCTGTCGGTGCTGTCGGTGGGCGGCGAGCTGGTCGACATCGACCGCACTCCCGGACCCGGCCAGGTCTACGACGTGAACTCCTACGCCCTGGCCGCCGCCGCCCGCGACGCGGGCGCGGACGTGAACCGGGTCGGCATCGTCAGCGCCGATCCCAAGCGGCTGCGGGACGTCGTGGAGGGCCAGCTGGTCCGCTCCGAGGTGGTCGTGATCGCGGGCGCGGTCGGCGGCTGGGCGTCGGAGCAGGTGCGCGAGGCCCTCGAGGGGCTCGGCGAGCTGGAGATCACCCGGGTCGGCATGCATCCCGGGTCGGTGCAGGGTTTCGGCCTGCTCGGCCGCGACGAGGTGCCGACCTTCCTGCTACCCGCGAATCCGGTTGGCGCGCTGGTGGTTTTCGAGGTCATGGTGCGGCCGCTGATCCGGATCGCGCTGGGCCGCCGCCACCCCATGCGACGCATGGTGCGGGCGCGCACCATCCTGCCGATCGCCTCGATCCCGGGCCGCCGCGGCTATCTGCGCGCGCAGCTCATGCGCGACGAGCAGACCGGCGACTACCTGGTGCAGCCGCTGGGCGGCCCGAACGGGGCGTCCTCACATCTGCTGGCCACCATGGCCGAGGCCAACAGCCTCATCGTGATCGACCCCGAGACCACCGAGGTGCGTACCGGTGACGAGGTCCAGGTCGCGTTCCTGGCTCAGCGTGGGTGAGGCGTGGAGATGAACGTCTTTCGTTCGGCCCAGCATCCGGGCTGGCCGGCGCATCTGGGTCCGGTGCGGGTCGCGGCGGGCACGGTCACGCTGCGGCCGATCCGCCTGCGGGACGCGTCCGCGTGGGGCCGGATCCGGGTCCGGGACAAGGATTATCTGGAGAAGTGGGAGCCCACCGGCCGTGGCCCGTGGGAGGCGCGTAACCACTCCAGCAATTGGCCCGCGCTGTGGTCGGCGTTGAAGGCCGAGGCGCGGCGTGGCGCCATGATTCCGCTCGTCATCGAGGTGGACGGCCAGTTCAGCGGTCAGCTCACGGTCGGCAATATCGTGCGCGGCGCGCTGCGGTCGGCGTGGATCGGCTATTGGGTGTCGAGCGAGCTGGCCGGGCAGGGCGTGGCCACCGCGGCGCTGGCCCTGGGCCTGGACCACTGCTTCGGTGAGGTGGGCCTGCATCGGGTCGAGGCCACGGTGCGGCCGGAAAACCTTGCCAGTCAGGCGGTTCTGCGCAATGTCGGTTTCCGTGAGGAGGGCATGCTGCAGCGCTACCTCGACGTGGACGGCGCGTGGCGGGATCACCTGCTGGTCGGCATGACGGTCGAGGAGGTTTCGGGGACCGTGGTGGACAGACTGATTCGCGCGGGGCGCGCCAGCAAAGCCTGATAACTCGCTGAGCGCGGCGTGTGAGAGTTTTCGCGACCGAATTCGTGTGACTAGTGTTGCGTGTGTGGTCGGCGCGCCTGAGGGGAATACCCACGGCGTGGAATTAACCTACGCACGTCGGTGGTGCGTCTGTTTTCCGATCAGAAGGGACAGACAACAGGGCGGGACGGAGGTGTAAGGGCCAATGCCGAATTCGATCTTGTGGATCGGGTTGGTGGTGCTCTGGGTCTTCGTGCTCTTCCCGATGCTGGCCAATCGCCATCCCCGCATCCGGCAGCACACCGACGCCGCACTCTCGACACGAGTGTTGCATCGCGGCGGTGCCAAGCGAAGCACCAGGAAAGGTCCGGCGACCGGACATGACACCGACCCGGACTACGTGCCGGTTCGCAGAAAGCTTCACCCGAGCGAGGATCCGGAGGATCGGATGACCAGATCGGACGACAGCCCCGCCGAACCGGAAGCCCTCACCGCCGCCGTCGCGGCCGAGACGGCAGCAGCCGTAGCCGAGAAGGACGAGGTCGTCGCCGCGGTGAGCGCCGAACTGCCGGAGCCCGAGACGGATTCGACCGACCCGGAGGACGCCGACGACGCGGACGCGGACGCCGCCGAATCCGAGCCCGCCGCAGCGGAATCCGAGACCGACCCCGAAACCGCCACGGATGAGACAGAATCCGAGACCGTGGATGCCGCGGCAGAGACCGACGACGCTGAGCCGGAAGCCGCCGTGGTCGACGCGGCCGCTGCCGAGCCCCGCAAGCGGGCCTCCCGCGCCCCCGCCCTGCGTGACCCGGATCCGGAACCCGAACTCGAATCCGACGACGAGGATTTCGTGCCGTCCCGGCGCGGACGCGGCGGATTCGACCCTGAGGCGGACGCCGCCGCCCGCGCGGCCCGCTACACCTTCCGCCAGCGCGCGGTCCTGGGCCTGGTGCTCGCCGTCCTGCTGTTCGCCGCCTCCGGCCTGGCCATCTCCTCGCTCGTGTGGTGGCTCTCGGCGTTGTCCGGCATCGTGCTGGTCGCCTACCTCGCGTACCTACGCAAGCAGGTTCGCCTCGAGGAGGACATCCGCCGCCGCCGCGCCGCGCGCGCGTCCCGCCAGCAGACCGAGTCCGACGCCGAGGACGAGCGACGTACGCGCGAACGTCCCCGCCCCGACCGCGACGAGACCCGCACCCAGTTGCGCCGCGCCGTCCTGGTCGAATCCGACGACGAGGACCCGTTCTTCGAGCATCTCGACCTCTTCGACGCCGCCGAGGCCCGTGCGACCCGCCAGCGCGCCGCCGGCGCCCGCGAACGCCGCGCGGTAGGCGAATAGCCCACAACGCACCGAGAAGGGCTCCCCGTCCAACGGGGAGCCCTTCTCGCATATCTGGGGTGAATAGGCAGTGTGGGCAAGGCCGACGCGGGCCCATGACTACCGGTTGGTGCGCGACGACCGCGGCTACTTCAGGCGACGCTGAGAGTTGTCTGGAGTTCGGGTGTGAGGCTCCGAGTCTCCGAAGTTCGGGGGTGTCGCTCCTGAGAGGTTCGAGGGTTGTCTCTCGCGAAATTGAATAGGCTTTTGCTATTACAGCGAAAGGGCCCGGCTTTCGGCCGGGCCCTTTCGGCGGGTGCTGTCGCGAGCTATTCGATGTCCGGCATTCGCCCGGTTACCGGAATCTGCCGCTCGATGAGTTCGGCCAGCGTCCGGAGTTTTGCCGCGAATTCGCGTGCCGCCACCGGATGCTCGCCGGACCCCTTCACCACTTTCTGGGTGAGTGCGGTGAGCCGGGACTCGACCGCGCTGAACACGTCGGCGGTGGCGGGCTGCTCCTCGGAGAGGTCACCGCGCAGCCAGGCGCGCAGCCGCTGCACCACCGCACCCTCCTCGTAGTCGTCGGGCAGCACCGCGACGGCTTCGCGGAGTTTGCCCGCGGTGACCTTCACGTCGGCGGCCAGCGTGGTGTACACGGTGACCGCCGCGTCCTCGCCGTAGGCCGCGGCCACCGGCAGCAGCTCGCGGATCTGGCCCTCGTTGAGGGCCGGCGCGACCGGGTGCAGGCGCGCGGCGAGCGGCCAGGCCCGGATCAGCTTGTGCGCGTAGGACCGCTGCATGTCCCAGCGCTTCTCCACGTACTCGTCGAAGCTGGCGTGGTCGGCGCGGTAGAGCCGGCCGTCGCGCACGATCTGCAGCGCGCGCCCGGCGGTCCAGAAGGCCACCCGCAGCGCGTCGATGGAGGACTCGCACACCTCGAGCTGTTCGGACTCGCTGCGGCTGAGTGGCCCGTCGCCGCCCGCGGTGGGCAGCGGAAGGTCCAGCACGCCGGGCGCGCTCTCGGCCGCCGCCGGGGCGGCCTCGTACGCCACCGGCTCCGGCGCCGAAGCCTTCGGTGCTGCCGGGATCTTCGGCGCGGGCGTGACCGGTGGCGCGGCCACGGGTTCGGTCGCCACCCTTTCGGCCGCCACCGTCTCGGGCGCCAGGGTGGCGGTCGCGGTGGCGGCGGATGCCGCCGCGTCCGCCGGGGCCGCCGCGGGCGCGGCCGGTGCCATGAGGACGGTGGTGGCGGCCGGTGAGAGTTTCGGTGTGCGCGGCCATTTGGCGTCGCGCAGCGGGGACACCGGGGGAGTGTGCTCGGCCTCGTCGGACAGCGGGTTGCGGCCCAGGCCGCCGCCGATGGAGGTCTTTCTGCGCTGGGGCGGCATCAGGCCGACACCTCCGCCGGGACGCGGGACTCGATGTAGTCGCGCACCAGTTCGTCGCCGACGGCCCGGTATTCGCCGAGATCCTCGATCGGGTTCTCGGCGCCGTCGCCGACTTCGCCGTCGGCGGCCTCCCGATACCACTTCCAGGCGCTGACGTAGGAGTCGAAGACCTCGTAGCCCGCGTCCTCCAGATTCCCGCGCTGCGTGCGGTATTCGGTGGACACGTTGACGCCGTTCTTCATGGTGACCGGAACCTTGGTCATGAGCACACGCACGCGAATGGCCTTCTCGTGTTCGGCGGCCGCTTCCTCGGCGGCGCGGTAGGTACTGGGGACGCGTTTGACTTCCGAGGGGCTGACGCTGGTGACGAGGATGAGTTCGTCGCTGACGGGGACGGCGGCCTTGAAGATGTCGGCCGATTCACCGCCGGCGTCGACGATGATCACGTCGTAGTTCGCGGAATTGTCGGTGATGCAGTCGTTCACGTGCCGTGAGGGGAAGGCGAGCAATTCGAAGGGAATGTCGACCTCGGCCTTCTGTAGTCGCCGATACCAGGAGTATCCGGTCTGGCTCAGCGGGTCGGCGTCGATCACCAGCACTCGAAGTTCATGCGCGGTAGCGAAATACGAGGCGATGAAGAAGGCGGATGTCGTCTTGCCCACGCCTCCTTTGAGATTCCCGAGCGTGATCACCAGTGGCTCGGGAAGATTGCCTAGCGCAGGGGATTTGGTCATCGATCAACCTCCTGTTGATGGGGAGGGCAGCTTCCTCGATCAGTCTCACACGCGCGTGGGACGCGCCCGCGAAGGCTCGCTCGGAGGTGTCGAATTGGTTGAAACCGGCTGTGTCCAATTGGACACAGCCGTCAATGGTTACCGTTTCGTAATGCATAACACGCATGTCATTCGTTGCCAGCTCTGACGTTCCGGCGAAATATGCATTCTCGGATCTGCTGGCAGTACCGAAATTTCGCGTGATGGACGGATACCGGATAGCTTTCACGGCTTGATCGGAGGACGACCGCTCATGGAAACAAACGGTGATAGACAGAAGGTTCGATTACTTCCGCGGCTGAGCCTGCGGACCCTGGTGACAGGAGTCCTCGGAGCTGCAGCCGTCGGAGCCGCCCTGTTCTTCGCGGCGGGCCAGGCGCAGGCGGCGCCGGTGACGATCCCCGGTATCGGGGCGATCGACATCCCGGACGAGATCGCCGCCCCGCTCGGCCGGGTGACCCCCGCGATCGGCATCCTGCCCCCCGCGGCCGGAACCACTTCCCCCACGCCGGAATCGGCGATCGGTGAGCCGGACGCCCCCCGTATGACGGTGGCGCCGCAACGCATCGTCATCGCCCCGGCCGACACGATGCCCGACCCGGCGCCGGTGCGGCCACTGTTCCCGGAGTCGCTGCGCTCGGCCATCGTGATCCCGGCGATCGGCACCCCGGCCATCGCCACCCCGACGGGCGCCGCCCCGAGCGCCGTGATCCAGCCCCCCGCGCAGGAATCGCGCACGGTGTCGGTCGCCGGTCTCGGCACCTTCGTGGTGCCCGCCGCCCTGCCCCCGCTGGCCGGAATCCCCGGCGTGACCGATTCCGCGGTCACCCGCACCACGGTGCCCGCGGTGATGCCGAAGACGGCGGGCGAGCGTGCGGTGGAGGCGGCCCGCACCAAACTCGGCGCGAACTACAGCGCCGGCGGCACCGGCCCGGACTCCTTCGACTGCTCCGGTTTCGTGCAGTGGTCGTATCGAGAGGCGGGCGTGGAAGTGCCGCGCACGAGCTATTCACAGCTCGCAGCCGGAACCCCGGTCACGATCGACGAATTGGAGCCGGGCGATCTGGTCTCCTACTACGGTGGTGGCCACTCGGCGATGTATCTCGGCGACGGGAAGGTCATCCACGCCAGTGACTACGGGTCCGGCGTGAAGGTCTCGCCGCTGTCGAATATGCCGGTGACCGGAGCGCGTCGCTTCCAGTGAACCGCTCGGGACCATTCGACGTGATCACCACGAATTCGTGATCGATCGACAACGCGAGGTAAGGCATGAGGGCAAGGAAAACGGCGGCACTGGTTCTCGCCACGCCCGCCACCGCGGCCGGAGACGGAACCGTCTATGCCACCGATGATTCAGGCTCCCGGCCCGCTGTTGACCAGCGAGGTGCAGTACGGCCTTGGCGCGCAAGGCTTCTCGGCGGGCCGGCTCTTCGGCATCACGTTCGGCGGCGTGGTCTACGAGGTGCCGTGCGGTTTCGATCCGAATGCCCGGACGGCGGCCCCCTGACCGGGGTGGGCCACCGGTTCACTGAGTAGTCCGACGATCATGGCGATGATGCTGTCGCGTACGTCGTCACGTTCGACCTCGGTGGACAGCACGGAGCGCTCGTAGTCGGCGAGCAGGGCGAACATGACCGTGGTCATGGCCTGTAGTCGGTACCGGCGTTGCGCCGGAGTCAGTTCCGCCAGTGCGTGATACAGCCTGGCGACGAGCACTCTTGTTGTCTGCCAACGCTTTTCGTTGAGATTGGGTCCGGTGACCGCTGGATGGGCGCGAGCCTGCTCCAGGAACCGCGCGTAGTGCGTCGAGCCGTCGGCGTAGGGCACGTCGAACATGGGCCGCACCAGAATGGCGACCAGCGCGGCGACACTGTCCGGGGCGCCCGAGGACTCGTGTTCGGCGAGCAGTTCGGTCCGGCGGGATTCCAATGCGGGCTGATGGCGTTCGATAATGGCGGCGATGAGGCCGTCCCGGGAACCGAAGTGATAGTGGACCGCGGAGTTGTTGCGCTGTCCCGCCGCCACCGCGATATCGCGCAGGGCCACGTCCGGCCCGCGTTCGGCGATGGTGCGCTCACCGGCGAGCAACATGAGCTCGCGCGCGTCAGGACTGTTCACGGTGCTATCGTGCCCCTTCGTCTCGCATCACGCGGTCCCGGGTGGACGCGCGGGCGGAACGTGGGCATTCGAACGGCGGTGATGATCGATGACGCCACGTGAGGCCGGGTCGCGCCGGGCGACGGTGGACCTGGCCCTGGTCGTCCCGATGAGCGGTTCGGCCGGCATCTTCGGGCCCTCCTGCGAGGCATGCGCCGCGCTGGCCGTCGAGGACATCAATGCGATGGGCGGGATCCTGGGCCGCCCGGTCCGGCTGCATCCGGTGGACGCGGGCGCGCCGCTGCCGATGCTGGCCGCGCGGATCGACCGGATGGTGAGCCGCGGCATGATCGACGGCGTGGTCGGCTGGCACCTGTCGAACGCGCGCAAGGCCATCACCCCGTACACCGCGGGCCGGGTGCCCTACGTCTACACCACCTTCTACGAGGGCGGCGAGGACTCCGACGGCGTCTACATGGTGGGGGAGACCCCGGATCAGCAGTTGTTCCCCGCGCTGCGCTGGTTCCGCGCCGAGCGGGGCGTGCGCCGCTGGTGCATCGTCGGCAACGACTATGTCTGGCCACGTGAAACAGCGAGGGTCACTTGGGAATTCGCTGACACGAGCGATATCGACGTGGTCGGTGAGGTGTTCGTGCCGTTGGGCAGCCGGGATTTCACCGCGGCGTTGGACCTCATCCGCAGTTCGCCCGCCGAGGGGGTGCTGCTGTTCATGGTCGGCGCGGATTGCGCGGCCTTCAATCAGGCCTTCGCGGCGGCCGGGCTGGACGAGAGCCGCCTGCGGCTGAGCATGATGATCGGCGAGGACGTGCTCTACGCGGGCGGCCCGGACAGCGCGCGCGGATTGTTCACCGCCAGCGGCTATTTCGAGAGCCTGGTGTCACGGGAGGCGATGGCCTTCGGCAGCCGCTACACCGCCCGCTACGGTCAGCTGGCCCCGGCGCTGAACAATATCGGCGAATCCTGCTACGAGGGCCTGCTGTTGTTCGCCTCGCTGGCGGAGGCGGCGCACAGCCTGGACGTGCGGCTCATCGAGCGTGGTGCGGCGAAGGTGAGCTACGGCGGCCCGCGCGGTGAGGTGCGGGTGCGCGGGGCGCACACCACGCAGCCGGTGTTCCTGGCGGGCGCGGACATCATGGACTTCACGGTGCTGGCCGAACTGACCGGATTGTGAAGCGCGGGCTGTTCGACTGATGGCGAACGCTACGTTGCGTTCCCAACCGGGGTGACGACCGAATGCCGTCACGAACCGGATAACGCAAGTGTGCCAAGGGTTTTCGTTTGTCGCGATGATCATTTGCGGCGCCCGCCGTGCGGTTTTCGTGTTGCAATAGGGTGGTGCCGCGCCGCCTCGGCGGCATCTGATGAAGGAGCCGCTCCGTGCCCGGAGGAAGACTCAGCCCCGATGATCGCCGCCTCATCGCCGCCGGTCTGGCCCGGGGCCTCGGCTACGCCGAGATCGCCCGTCGCCTGTCCCGGCCGACCTCCACCGTGAGCCGCGAGGTGACCCGCAACGGCGGTCCGGGCCGCTACCGCGCGGAGCTGGCGCAGGCCGCCACCGCGGTGCGGTCGCGCCGCCGCACGCCGCGCCCCAAGCCGATCGAGAAGCCTTCCGGCGTCGACGAATACGGCCGCGATCCGATGCTGCTGACCGAGGTCAGCGACCGCTTCGCGCTGCTGTTCGCGCAGTTCGGGATGCCGCGCATGGCCGCCGCGGTGCTGGCCCGGCTGTACGCCGCGGACTCGGGCAGCCTCACCGCCGCCGAGTTGGTGGCCCAGTTGCGGGTGAGCCCGGCGACGGTCTCCGCGGCGGTGGGGCGGCTCGAGGAGCGGGCGCTGATCCGTCGTGACCGGGACCCTGGCACCCGCCGCGACCGCTACGTGATCGACGAATCCGCTTGGTACCGAGCCACTCTCGCCGGAGCGCAGGTCAACGAGCGGCTGGCGGCCCAGGCGCGGCACGGCGCGGACGCGCTCGGTGTGGCCACGCCCGCCGGGCTGCGGCTGCTGGGCATGGGGGACTATCTCGAGCGGGTGGGCCTGGACATGGTCCGCTCCGCCGAACGCTGGCGGCCGCGGCTCGATCAATGAGCGACGGCGATGCCGGGAAATCTGCGGTGAATGCGATCGACATACTTGCGCACCGTGGAGAGTTCGGCCGAGATCGTTTGCCGGGCTTCCGCCGTGGGCGCGGTTTGTAATCGCCGCGTGAGTTTGACTACATGCCTTTCCAATTCGTCCAGGAAGATGCGGGCCTGAGCTAACTCGGGATCCTCGCCGACATCGGGATTACCGAATCCCCTGTACTGCATATCGCCGAAGTATTCCACGCCGCCGGACGCCGCGCCGCGCAATTGGATTGCTTCCGGTAGCCTCGCCAGGCGAGCTGCCCCGGCGCCATCGGGGTGTTCGGATCCCCGCACCGCTGCCCGACAGGAATTCGAATGGCCATCAGTTACCTGGAGTCGATCGTCGTCGGCGCACTGCAAGGGGTGAGCGAGCTCTTCCCGGTCTCCAGTCTGGGCCATAGCATCCTGCTCCCGGCCTGGGTGGGCGGGCAGTGGGCCGACGATCTGAGCATGTCCGCCAAGGATTCCCCGTACCTGGCGTTGCTGGTGGCCATGCACGTCGCCACCGCGCTGGCCCTGGTGATCTTCTTCCGGTGGGAGTGGGTGCGCATCCTGCGCGGCCTGTGGGATGTGGCGCTGACCCGCGAGATCCGCACTCCCGAAGCACGATTGGGCGTACTGCTGGTGGTGGCGACGATTCCGGTCGGCCTCGCCGGACTGCTGTTGGAGAAGATCGTCCGGAACTACCTCGGCACTCCCGTGCCCACGTCGATCTTCCTGGCGATCAACGGTTTCGTGCTGTTGTCCGCGGAGATCATGCGCAAGCGTGAGCCCGAAGGCGAATTCGTGCTCTCCAGTCCGACGGGCCGCCGGGACGTGTCCATGGAGGACACCATCGTGCTGCCGATGACCGACCCGGACCGCGCCTCGGACGTGCGCCTGTCCCGTCTGACCATGCGCGACGCCACCCTGATCGGATCGGCGCAGATCGCCGCGCTCTTCCCGGGCATCAGCCGTTCCGGCAGCACCATCGTGGCGGGCCTGTTCAAGGGCATGCGCCACGAGGACGCCGCCCGTTTCGCGTTCCTGCTGGCCACCCCGGTCATCCTGGCGGCCGGGGTGCTGAAGACGCCGGAGCTGTTCAAGCCCGAGAACCATGCCATCCTGGGTCCCGCCGTCGCGGGCAGCGTGGTCGCGGGCGTGCTGTCCTACATCTCGGTCAAGTTCCTGACCGCGTACTTCGAGACCAAGACCCTGACCCCCTTCGCCGTCTACTGCCTGATCGCGGGGCTGGGCAGCCTGGTCTGGTTCAGCTAGCCCGCCTCTCCGGGCCTTCAGCGGACGGCTGGGGAGCCGTTGCCAGCCGTGCACCCGTGCCCGCGATGGGTGCCGAACCGATTTCGAGCGTGCCCGACGAGTTACCCCGACCGTTACCAAATCAGTGCGCGCCCTGGCATACGCAGATGCCAGGGCGCATGTTGCTGTCAGTTCGTGGGCGTGGTGGTGGGCGCCGCGGTGGTGGTGGTGACGACGGGGGTCGTCGTCGGGGCGGTGGTGGTCACCGGGGGAGTGGTGGTGACCGGCGCGGTGGTGGTGTCCGGGGCGACCGTCGTGGTGGCCGGCGGCGTCGTGGTGGTGACGGCCGGGGCCGGGGTGGTGGTGGTCGTCGTGGTTCCGGTCGCCGGAGTGGTGGTGGCGGCCTCGCCGGACTTCGGGGCGGCGGCCAGCACGGCCGGAGCCTTCGACGTGGTGGTCGGGCTCGGCGTGGTGGTCAGCGTCTTCGGGTCGAGCTGGTGGGCCTGGGCCTGCTTCGCCAGTTCGGTGAGCCAGGCGGCGGCGTACTCGGCGGAGCTGACGGGCTTGCCGTTGTCCGGGTTGGAGTCGTGCCAGTAGTCGAAGTGGTGACCGGTGCCGTTCGGGCCCAGGGTCAGGTTGTACGGGTCGTTCATGATCACCGGGATGGTGTTCTGGTTGGTGGTGATCAGCCCGATGACCTCGTTGAAGACCTTCTGCGGCAGGTATGCCAGCGGCGACATGTTCTCGGCGGCGATATTGTCCGCGGCCACCGGGGTCGCGTTCTGCTGGTTCGCCTGGTAACCGGGCTTCGACACCTTCAGCAGCACGTCGAGGAAGGTTTCCTTGCTGGTCCACCAGCCCGGGTTGTGCGCGATGTCGGCGAAGGCGTCGCCCGCGATCTTGCCCAGCACGACGGCGACGTCGATGCCGGTGGTCGGGTTGAGGCCCTCGTTCTGCATCTGGTCGGCATTGATCTGGCGGCCGACATTGATGGCGAGCTGCAGCAGCGAGATGTTCTTCGGCGCCGCGCAGGTGAGGTCGCCGTCGGAGCAGAAGGACGCGATGCGGCCGTTCAGCGCGCCGAAGTCACCGGCCTGGTCGGGCAGCGCGCCCTGCCCGCCCGCGACCTGCTTGCCGGTCTGGTAGCTCTGATCGAAGTTGTCCGGACGGCTCGGGTCCTTCGCGCCCGGGAACGGACCTTCCCCGGCGGTGCGGCCGGCGTCGGCGAGGATCACCACACCCGCGACATTGCCGGGATCCACGATCCCGTACTTGCCGTCCGCGCCCGCGCTCTGGTGGCCGATCTGCATGGCCACCCGCCGCACCACGTCCGCGCCCTCGGAATAGCCGACGATCGCGTACTTGGTGTTCGGGCAGGCCGCGGAGATATCCCGCATGACCTGCTCGGTATTGGCGACACCGGTATTGACGGCGTCCTCGTAGCTGTTCAGGTTGGCGGGATAGGAGATGTAGACGGCCGAATACGAATTGGAGTCGACCGAGCCGCCGGGGGCGTTCACCACCGGGTCCACCCAGTGGCTCTGGTAATCGTCGGACAGGGCGGCGGGCAGTTCGTTGCCGTTCGCGTCGACCAGCATCTTGGTGGTTCCGGACTGCGGCGAGTCGTTGCGCCCGGCCACCGAGATGGTCACCATGTCATGGCATTCGGTGACCGACGAAGTCAGCGCCGGATCGGCCTGCTTCGAATCCGGCCCCGTCAGCGCGTAGGTGGCCGCTATCGCGGCCGCCACACCCAGTACCGCGGGAGCGGCGACCGCCGACGCGATCTTATGTCGTTTCGCGAACCCGCGAATATCCATGCCCGAATCCCCATTTCACCCCGACAAGTGAACCGTCAGGCCCAGCGACTGAGCGGGCCGTCTACACAGGGAGACGTCGTAACCGGAGATCCGAGTGTTACTTATGCGAATGAGTCGTTACCGCACCATGACCCGAATCCGCTGATCAGGCCCCGATCGGTTTGCCGAAGAATGAGGCGAAGGTCTCACCCAGCGTCTCGCCCAGGGTCTGCAGCTCACCGGGGGTGCCGAGCATGGACGGCATGTCGGTGGTGGAGCAGCCCGGTTGCGCGCCAATACCGTTCAAGCGATCGAACAGCCACAGCAGCGCGGCCGGTCCGCCGGAGACCTCGCCGATGACGTGCTCGCTGGCCCAGTCCCGGGTGTAGGTGACCTGCGCTCCGGGCTGCGCGCAGTAGGTGTCGACCAGCTTGTCCGCCGCGGGCAACGGCAGGATCTCGTCCCAGCGCGAGTGCCACACGAACAGCGGCATGTCGGGCAGGCTCTTGCCCAGGCGGGTGTCCTCGAGCATGGCCTGAACAGCGGGTTCGCCGAGCGGGTCGGGGGAGTTGATCATGCCGGTGATATTGAGGAACGGCAGCAGCGCGGTCTGATACTGCACGCAGAACGGCGCCTTCACCGTGCGCAGCAGCTGGCCGAGCGGGTTGAGCTTCTGGTCCAGCAGCGCGCTGAATTCCGGGTACTCCCGCGAGAGCCCGAGGACCGCTCCCAGCACCAGGCCCGCGGTGGCCTGATTGTTGGCCATGAGCAGTGCCGCGCCCAGATCCGCGCCGGTGCCGCCGGAGGCCGCGCCCACGATATTCAGTTCCGGCGCATAGGTTTTGCGCATCTCGGCGGCGTGCATGGTGGGCATCGATCCGCCCGAGTAGCCGTACAGCGCGGTCGGCGCGCCCGCGCCGACGCCGAGCGGCGCGAACGAGGTGGCGGCGCGAATGCCGTCGAGGGTGATGCGCCCGGCCAGCGGCCCGGCGGCGTACGCCGAATTCGGGCCCTCGTGATCGGGGATCACCACCGCGAACCCCTTCTGCAGCGCGGCCTGTGCGAAGAGGAATTCGGCGGGCGCGACGATCTGCCCGAGGAACGGCGCGGCCGAAAGGTGTTGCAGCGCATAGGAGGGACTGCAGTAGCCCTGCGTGGAGTCCTCGGCGATCTGCACCGAGAGCAGCTTGCGCGGCGCGGGCGCGGTGCCGCGCGGCTTGATCAGGGTGGCGACCGCCGGGATGGCCTCATCGCGACTGTTGTTGGAGCGGTAGGAGACCTGCCAGGCGTCCACGTTCAGCGGGATCAGCCCGAAGTTGCCGAGATTGACCTGCCGGGCCGCGATGATCTCGCCGGGCGCGGCGGCGGCGATCACGTCGGCGGACGGGTTGTAGAAGCCGGGATCGAGCTCCGGCGGCAGTGGCAGCACCTGCGCCGGCGCGATCGAGGGCAGCGTCGGCGCGGCCGGATCGGCGTGCGCCGGTCCCACCGTGAATGCCGCCGCCACCAGCGTCGTGATGGACACCGTCCCGAAGCGCACGAGCCGCCCGGTCAGTCGTCTGGTCTTCATCGACCCACTTCCTCACCCTGAATCCCCAAGTTGTGAGACTACCTAGTCTCAATATTGCGGGGATCACTCTGCCACAGCTGTGACCGGGCTCGCAATATGCGTGAGCGGCGGAATCGGGGATTGGGCGGATTCGGCCTATCCGCCCCGGTGGCGGGGCAAATCCGGGAAGACCCTTCCCGGTGGCGCGGATCACTGCTACGTTCACACTTACTGAACGCTCAACAAGTAAGTTTGCGAGGTCGCGATGCGCGTAGCCGTCAACCCCAGGCTCTATGACCCGCTGCCGGACGATCCGGTGCTGCTCGGCTGCGAATGCGAGGCGTGCGGCCGGGTGTACTTCCCGCCGATCGGGCTCGGCTGCGAAATGTGCGGCGCGGGGGAGGGACGGCTTCGGTCGCGGGCCCTGCGCGCGGAAGGCGTGGTGTTCGCGGTCGCGGAGGTGGCGGTCGACCCGCTCGGCGCGGCTCCCTTCACCGTCGCGGAGATCGTGCTCGACGAGGGGCCGCTGATCCGCGCGCTGACGCACCCCGAGTCGCACGCGCCACGGATCGGTGATCGGGTCGCCGCGCGCTGGCATGTCGTGCGGCGCGATGACGCCGAGCTGGTCGAGCCCGCCTTCGCGACCGTCCCGGCCGAGAGTGAGGTGCGGCCATGAGTGCGGACCTGCGGCCCGCGTGGGTCGTCGGCGTCGGGTTGCATCCGTACCGGAAGCCCGGTCGCACACCGTATCCGGAGCTCGGCGTCACCGCCGTCCGCGCGGCGCTCGCCGACGCGGGCCTGAGCTGGAACCAGGTGCAAACCGCGTACACCGGGACGGCGACCACGTCGATGGCGTTGTCGCGCTTGATGTATCGGCACCTCGGTGCGACCGGCATCCCCATGATGCAGGTCGAGAACGCCTCCGCGTCGGGGTCGAGCGCCTTCCGGCAGGCCTACCTCGATGTCGCCGCGGGCCTGCACGATGTGGCCATCGCGGTCGGCGTCGACAAGCCGCTGAACCTCACCATGCCCGCCCGCGCCGCCGGGCTGGAGGACCTGGTCGGGAATCGTCTGCTGCCGGTCTCGCATTTCGCGCTGCTGGCCTCGCGCTACATGTACGAGACGGGCGCGACGCCGGAGCAGATCGCTCGGGTGGCTGTGAAGAACAGTCGCAATGCCGCACTCAACCCGAATGCGCAGCGCCCCAAGGCCAGAACGCTCGAAGAGGTGCTGGCCCCGCCGGCTCTCAGCGGCGTGCTCACCCGCCTGCAGTGCTGCCCGATCGGTGAGGGCGCGGCCGCCGCCATCGTCGTCTCCGACCGGGCGATCACGGACCTCGGCCTCGATCGGACGCGCGCGGTACGGGTGCGCGCCTCGGCGCTGCGGTCGGAAACCTATTACGGCACCGAGAATTTCGATGCCGCGTTGACCGCGGAAACCACGGCCGAGGCGTTGCGGGCGGCCGGCGTGAGCATCGACGACGTGGATCTGATCGAGCTGCACGACGCCTTCACGGTGGAGGAGCTCGTCTATCTCGAGGCCATGGAGGTGTGCAAGCCCGGCCGCGCCGCGGCCGCCCTGGCCAGGGGCGATTTCGATATCGGCGGCAAGGTCGCGGTCAATGCCTCCGGCGGACTGCTGTCCATGGGACATCCGATCGGGCCGACCGGCGTCGGGCAGATCGCGGAACTGACCGTCCAGTTGCGTGGCGAGGCCGGGGCGCGGCAACACCCCGACGCCCGAATCGGCTTGGCGCACATGGTCGGAGTCGGCGCGGTCTGCGCCGTACACGTGCTCGCACGCGAGGAGGAATCATGAATCAACCCGACAATGGATCCCCGGAGTTCTGGGCCGCTCATCGACCGGACGCGCCCGCGGTGGTCAGCGGCGGCGTCGTACTGACCTACCGGGAGTGGAACGACGCGGCCGACCGGGTCGCGGAGGGCCTGGCCCGGCAAGGGCTGACCGGTGGCGATCGGATCGGCACCAGGTTCCGGCTGGCGCCGGAGTACTTCGTCGTCCAGCGCGCCCTGCAGAAGCTCGGCGTCGCCCAGGTGGCCGTGAACTGGCGGCTGACCCCGGAGGAGACGCTGTACATCCTGCGCGACAGCGGCGCGAAAGGGCTGGCGTGCAATGACATCGACGTCACCGGATGGGATCCGGACGCGGTCGGCCTGCTGATCACCGCCGGCCAGACCCCGGACGCACCCGGGATCCGCTACGAGGATCTGCTCGAAACACCGGACGCCCCGGCACGTTTCGGCGCGGCCCGGCCCGCCCTGGTGCTGTACACCTCCGGCACCACCGGCCGCCCCCGCGGCGTCCCGCCGACCGATCCCGCCACCATCACCGACTGGGAGCGCCTCCAGCGGTATCTCGTCTCGGTGGCGTCCATCCCCCCGTTGCCCGATGCGGTGCGGTCCCTGCTGACGATGCCGATCCATCACGGCGCCGGGCCGGCGGTCGCGATGCGGGCCTGCGGCGGAGGCGGCACCGTGGTGACGCTGGACCCGTTCGACGCGGAGACGGCCCTGCGACTCATCGACGAGCATCGCATCCAGTCCTGGATCGCGGTGCCCACCATGCTGTTGCGCATCCAGAAGCTCCCCGCCGCCGTGCTCGACCGCTACGACCTGTCCTCCGTGCGGCACATCGGAACCGGGGCCGCGCCGGTCCCGCAGTCATTGAAGGAATGGGTGGTCGAGCGCTTCGGCGACGACGTGCTGTGGGAGAGCTACGGCGCCAGCGAACCCGGCATGATCAGCTACACCGCGCCCGAACATCAGCTCGCCAAGCCGGGCACCAGCGGCCTGCCGTTCGACGGGGTCGAGATCGCCATCGTCGACGCGGACTGGAATCGGCTGCCCGCCGGGGAATCCGGGGAGATCGCGGTCGATACGCCGATCGTGCTGCGCAACTATCTCGGCGGTCCGCCGCTCGGCGAGGACGTGGTCAAGGACGGCTTCTACCGCACCGGCGATGTCGGCTACCTCGACACCGACGGCTTCCTGTTCATCACCGACCGGATCAAGGACATGATCGTCGCCGGCGGGGTCAACATCTATCCCGCCGAGATCGAGAAGGCCCTGGTCACACACCCGCGGGTGATCGACGCCGCCGTGATCGGCATCCCCGACGCGGATTTCGGCGAGAAGCCGCTGGCCTACATCGTCGCGACACCGGGATCCGCGCCGACCGAGGCCGAACTGCTGGCCCACCTGGAAGGGCGGCTGGCCGGCTACAAGCGCCCGCGCCGCTTCGACTTCGTCACCGACCTGCCCCGCAACCCGGTGGGAAAGGTCATGAAACACGAACTGCGCCAACCATATTGGGAAGGACGTGAGCGCAATGTCTGACCGGCCCGATCTCATCGCGACCGAGGTGATCGACGAGCGGATCCTGCTCATCCGCATCGACCGGCCCGAACGCCGCAATGCCTTCGACGGCGCGACCGCGCGCGCCCTGGAGGCGGCCATCGACCGCTACGAGGCCGACGACGCGCTGCGCTGTGCCGTCCTCACCGGCTCCGACCTGGTGTTCTCCGCCGGACAGGACCTGATCGCCGCCGCGACCGGCGATATGGGCGTGACCGAACGCCGCGGCGGCTTCGGCATCATGGCCCGGCCGCCGGTCAAACCCATCATCGCCGCGGTCGAGGGCCACGCCCTCGCGGGCGGTCTCGAACTGTGCCTGGCCTGCGATCTGATCGTCTGCTCGCGCACCGCGAGTCTGGGCCTGCCGGAGGCCGCGCGGTCGCTGGTGGCCATGGGCGGCGGGTGTTTCCGGCTCCCCAAACGAATTCCGTATCACCTGGCGATGGAGTTGATCCTGACCGGAAAGCCCTGGCCCGCCACGCTGTTCGCCGAACTCGGACTGATCAACCGGCTCGCCGAGCCGGGCGGCGCGGTCGACGGAGCGCTGGAGCTGGCTCGCGACATCTGCGCCGCCGGGCCGCTGGCCGTGCGGGCGAGCAAACAGATCGTCGTCGACTCCCGGGGCTGGACCGACGAGGAAGCCTGGACGAAGCAGCTGCCCTACCTGACCGCACTCCACCACTCCGAGGATCTGCGAGAAGGCCTGCGCGCCTTCGCCGAGAAGCGGCCGCCGGTCTGGAAGGGACGCTGACCATGCGGAAACCGAGCTTCGAGAGCACCCTGCTGGCCGGGCAGGTCGCCATCGTCACCGGTGGTTCCCGCGGAATCGGCGGCGCCACGGCGACGGTGCTGGCCGCCCACGGCGCCAAGGTCGTCATCGCCGATGTCGACAAGGACAAGGCGGACGAGGCGGTGACCGCGATCGACGACGCCCACGGTCCGGGCACGGCCACCGCCTTCGTCGCCGACCTGGTCGCGCCGAGCGCGTGCGACGACCTCGTCGCCCACGCGATCGACACGTACGGCGGCCTCGACATCGTGGTCAACAACGCCGGATACGCGTGGGACGCCCGCGTCCACGCCATGACCGACGACCAGTTCCAGGCCATGCTCGACATCCACCTGGTGGTGCCGTTCCGCCTGGCCCGGGCCTGCGCGCCGGTGTTCCGCGCGGCCGCCCGGGCCGACGCCGCCGAGGGGATCACGCGCCATCGCAAGACCGTGATGGTCTCCTCCATGGCCGGGCTGCTCGGACTCGACGGCGCCGCCAACTACGCCTCGGCCAAGGCCGGTGTGCTCGGGCTGGCCCGCAGCCTCGCGCAGGAGTGGGGTTCGATGCACGTGAATGTCAATGCCGTGGCGTTCGGGATCATCCAAACCCGTTTCGGGCAGCCGCAATCCGATCGCGAGGTCATCCACACCGGCGGCCGCGAGATCCGGGTGGGCATGCCCGCCAAACAGGCGCAGCGGATGGGCATCACGGTGGATCCGGAGGTCCCGCCCACGGAGGCCGAGATCTACGCGGCGCGGCCGATGCCGTTCGTGTCGCTGGGCCGCACCGGCACCGTCGGGGAGGCGGCCGACGTCATCCTCTGGCTGTGCTCGCCGCTGTCGAACTATGTGACCGGGCAAGTGGTGCCCGTCAACGGTGGTTCACGACTGGGCTAGTTAGGGTGGCGCCATGGCGGGTCGCACGGAGAGGTCCATGGCGGAGGCCACCGGGAAGCCGGTGGCCCCGACGGCGAAGGGGAGCGACGCGGCCCCGCCCCCACGCCGCACCCAGCGCGAACGCGCTGCTCAGGCCGGTCAGGCGTTGCTGGATGCGGCCGAGTCGCTGTTCGCCGAGCGCGGTGTCGAGCAGACGTCGCTGGCCGATGTGGGGCAACTCGCGGGCTACAGCCGCGGATTGGCCAACCATCACTTCGGCACCAAGGCGGCACTGGTCGATCAACTGGCGCAGCGCATCCAGGCGCAGTTCGTCGGCGGGGCCGCGGCGAAGCTCGAGGAGCCCGGAGTCGACGCCGTCGCGGTACTCTCACAGCTGGCCGAGGACTACTTGAAGGCCATGATCGGCTACCCCCGGACCAGCCGCGCCTTCTTCGTGATGTGGGGCGCCGCAATGCCTTCCGAGGCGGCGCTGCGTCCGGTCTTCGCCACCGACGACGAACGTTTCCGGCACGGCGTCGACCAATTGCTGCGCGCCGGACAGCGCAATGGGTCGGTGTCCGCCGATGTCGATCCGGCGTCCACCGCGACCGTGCTGACCGGCATGTTGCGCGGCGTGGCGGCCCAGTATCAGATCGCCCCCGACGCCGTGGACCTGCCCGCGGCCATCCGCTCCTGCCAGCGATTCCTTCAGCGTGGTCTGGCCGCCGGGTAACTAGAGTGAGCCGGATGACTGGTAAAGAGATGACGAAGAAAATCGCGACTCTTGCCGTGGCCCTCGCGGCGGTCGGTGCGCTCGGCGCCTGCAGCAGCAATGACAATTCCAGCTCCGACACCACCCCCGCCCAGCCGACCACCTCCGCGGCGGCCTCCGCCACCGTGGCCGTTCCTCCCGGTTCCCCGGCCGCCGTGCTGGCCGCCACCGCCTGGGAGACCACCTCCGCCACCGACGCCCACGGCGCCCAGGTGCCGCTGACCGACGACAATGTGAAGAACTACGTCGGCTTCGCCTACTTCAAGCCCGACGGCACCTTCACCATGTACAACCTCGACGACACCCCGAAGATGCACGGCGACTGGTCCGTCCCCGCCGACGGCAAGACCCGCACCATCGTCGCGAAAGACGATGCGGGACAGGAGAAGTTCCGCCGCGTCACCGACATCATCACCTTGAACGACAAGGAATTCACCTACCGCGTGTACCCGGACGCCAACGACAAGACGGTGTACTTCGACATCATCCACACCCCCGCCACCCACCCGGAACCGAAGTAGCCGCGCGTCCTCCCGCCCGCGTCATCCCCGGATGGCGCGGGCGTTCTCGTTTCGGCTCGTGGCCCACCTCACAGCTTCGCGGCTGTCACACGCACCGGCTCTCGGGCGTCTTGTGGTCGTCCAATTCACCACCGCACGTGAGGATCACACGATGGAACCCCGAATCGACCTGAACGCCAACGCCGTCGGAGCCAAGCTCAACAAGCGGTTCGCCGGCGTCGGACTCGCGATCTCTCAGTCGGGCCTCCCGAAATCGCTGACGGAACTCGTGGAACTGCGGGCGAGTCAGATCAACGGCTGCGGCTTCTGCGTCGACGCCCACACCAAGGAACTGGCCGCGGCGGGCGAATCCGCGACCCGCGTCAACCTGGTCGCCGTCTGGCGCGAATCCACCGTCTTCACCGAACCCGAGCAGGCCGCCCTGGCCCTGACCGAGGAGGGCACCCGCCTCGCCGACGCGAGTCATGGCGTGTCCGACGAGACGTGGGCCTCGGTGCGCAAGCACTACGACGAGGACCAGGCCGCGGCGCTCGTCTACGTCATCGCCGTGATCAACGCGGCCAACCGCCTGGCGGTCATCACGAAGACCAAGGGCGGCTCCTATCGGGCGGGCACCTTCGAGGCGATCGCCGCCGACTGACGGGCAATACCCGCCTCATCGGTCCAGGTCGCGGGCCGATCCGAGATCGAACGGATCGGCGCGCGCCTATGCTCGCAGCATGACGCGTGACGCTCGGGACACGGGTGTTTCGCTGGCGGCACTGCTGGCAGCGTTCTCGTTCGCGATGGACCTCGGTCTGGGCCAGCCGATGGCGCACGTGCTGCGGTCCTGGCGGCTCGCCACGCGGCTGGGGGAGCGGGTCGGGCTGAGCGAGGGGGAGCGGTCCGACCTGTACTACACCGCGGTCCTGGCCTGGGCCGGGTGCGTGGCCGACGCGCCCGAAGTCTCGGCGTGGTTCGGGGACGACATCGCGTTCCGGGCCGACAGCTACGGGACCGACCTGCGGGGCATGGGCGGGGCGCGGTTCTTCCTCTCGCACGCGGGGGCTTCGGGGCCGTTCGCGCAGCGGGTGCGGAAGACGGTGGCGATCGCGGCGAGGGGCGGGCGCGATATCGAGCGCGGCCTCATGTCGCACTGCCTCACCACGTCGACCATGGCCGACCGGCTCGGGCTGGCCCCCGCGGTCGGGGACTCGCTGCGGCAGTTCTTCGCGCGGTGGGACGGCAAGGGGGTGCCGGTCGGGGTCGGCGGGGAGCGAATCGGGTTGGGGATGCGGCTGTTCCATCTCGCCGACGTGGCCGAGGTGCTGCATCGGACCGCCGGAATCGAGGCCGCCGTCGAGGTCGCCCGGGCCCGGCGGGGCACCCAGTTCGATCCGGCCGTGGTGGACGAATTCTGTGCCTCGGCGCGGGACCTGCTGGCCGACAACGATTCCGAGCCGGACTACGGGGAACTCATCGCCGCCGATCCCGCACTGCGCCGCAATCTCACCGGGGCCGAACTGGATACGGCCCTGGAGGTGATCGCCGACTTCACCGATCTGCGCTCGCCCTATCGGGCCGGGCACTCCCGCGGCGTGGCCGATCTCGCGGCCCGCGCCGGGGCCGCCGCCGGGCTCGCCGAACCCGATGTCACGGTGCTGCGCCGCGCGGCCCTGCTCCACGACATCGGGCTGCACGGTGTTCCCGCGACGATTCTCGACAAGCCCGGCCCCTTGAGCGTCACCGAGCTCGAGCGGCTGCGGATGAACTCGTACTACACCGAACGGGTCCTCGCCCGCCCCGGCGGACTGGCCCGGATCGGCGCCATCGCCGCCATGGCCTACGAGCGACTCGACGGCTCGGGCGCGCATCGCGGCCTGACCGGCCCGTCTATCCCGGTCTCGGCGCGGCTGCTGGCCGCCGCCGACACCTACCGCGCGATGAGCGAACCGCGCGCCTATCGGGATGCCTTGCCGCCCAAGCGGATTCTGTCCGAACTGCGCTCCGAGGTGCGGCGCGGACGGCTCGACGCGGGCGCGGTCGACGCCGTCCTCGAGGCGGCCGGTCAGCCCCGGCAGCGTCGCCGCACCGGTCCGGACGGCCTCACCCCGCGCGAACTCGAGGTCCTGGCCCTCATCGCCCGTGGCGCGTCCACCCGACAGGTCGCCCGCACCCTGGGCATCGCCCCGAAAACGGCGGGCACCCACATCGAGCGCATCTACACCAAGACCGGTTCGTCGACCCGCTCGACCGTCACCCTCTACGCCGTCCAGCACGGTCTGCTCGACACACTGGCCACCGATTCGTAGGGAGAACGCCCGACGACACCCGGGTTCGCCGCGCCTACCGTCGAAACATCAGCTACCGACCCCACCGGAGGTGACCTCATGCTCGATCTGGCCTCCCGGCTCACCGGCCTCCCCGAACGCACCGGGCAGGCGCCCTGGCCCGGCCACGAATACGTCAAGGGCTGGGGCGTTTTCGGCCTCCCCTTCGACAGCGGTCATGTGCTGGCGCTGCGCGTCTTCCCCGAAAACGACTTCGGCCCTTACAAAACCGTCTGGCATCGCGACCCCGAAGGCCGCTGGTCGATCTTCGTGGACGGCGACCGTGTCGATCACGCGTGCCCGCGCTACTACGGTCCCGCCTGCGACCACACCGGTCTCGCGTCGATCGGCGCCGAATGGACGGGCCCGACGTCCCTGCACGTCACCGTCGACGACCCGGCCCTGGACTGGACGCTGACCGTGACGGAAACCCCGGCCCTGCGCGCCCTCAACGCCGTCGGCGGGCATATGCCCCTCGCCACCTGGCGCTCCCGCGCCCTCATCCGCTCACGCGAAATGATGGCCGCGGCACTGGGTCTGGGTCATCTCGAAATGGCGGGGACCATGCCCAGCGGCCACACCGGTCTCCTCATGCCCGAACGCATGTACCTGGTCACCGACTCGACCGCGGTCCTCGACGGTCACGACCTCGGTCGCCCCGCCCACCTGGACGCCAACCCCCGGATCGGGAACGTCACCCTGCCCGCCCGCGGTGTGGTGGCGATCGGCCAGGCGATGTGGCAGAAGCTGGACGACCAGGACTGACGCGTCAGCGCACGCGGGGCTCCACCCAGCGGCGCAGCGCGTCGATGGTGGTCTCCGGTGACGTGTTGAAGCAGAACCGAATTCCGGGCACCTCGTCGGACAGCGTGTTGACCAGCCGCTCGAACAGCAGCGTGTGCTCGCCCGCCATCCGGACGCCCGCGCCGATCATGGCCGCCCGGAACGTCTGCCCCGCAATGCGTTCGCGCAGTGCGGCTTCCGCCGCGTCGGGGTCGGCGGGCAGCTGACACGACACCAGATCGAACCCCGCCTCCCGCAACGCGGCCTCGCCGGCCGCGATGCGTGCGCTCAGAATCTCCTCGGTCAACTGTGGATAGTTGCGGTAATCCACAGCGCTGGGATGCAATCCGACCGACAGCACGGTCGAGCCGTTCGGGTGCTGCTGGTTCACGAGGTCTTCCGAGCCGGTTGTCGTCATGGACGGTACAAGCGCGCGATGCCACCCGATCTTCCCGAACCGACAACCGGATCCCGGCTAGCCGAGGAGGTCTCGCACCGACGGCCCGCGACCGTGTAGCACGGCGGTCTCGGACCAGAGCAGCATCGCGACCGGGCCGCAGACGAAAAGATCGGCGATCAAGTGCTGGTGGGGCTGCGATGCCGACATCACGCGGCCCGCAGCGGTGTGGCGAAGGACTTGCGGAGGGAGGACGGGCCGATCAGGGGCAGCAGCGCGGCGAGGATCTTGCCTTTGAGGGCCTGCGGGGTGCGGGTCAGCTCGACGTCCACCCGGCTGCCGGACAGGTCGGGGGTGATCCGGAAGACCCAGCCGCCGCCCGCGCCGAAGAGTTTGGAATCGAGGGTGGTGATGGTGACGGTGTCACCGGACGGGTCCCAGTCGTAGCGGGCGCGCTCCCAGGCCGCGGCGGTGCCCTCGGTGACCTCGGCCCAATTGTCGCCGCGAGCGTGGACGGCGAAGTGCTCGGCGTCGATGCTGGGCCAGGCGTCGGGGCGGGTGGGGCCGAAGTCGGTCAGCACGTGCATGACCTCGGCGGGGGACAGGGTGGACATCAGGTGGAATCGAACGGTAGCCATGGGAATACCTTCGCCGTCACGGCCGGGTCGCCGAATCTGTCAGATGACGCTGTCTTGACGTAATCAACCGTGGGTAGGGTCGCGGCGGGACCCACATCTGCCGTGCGGGCCCGGAGGAGGATTCCGCACCATGCCGTTGTTCGGACGCGACACCGAACTCAAAGACCTGTCCGCCCTGGTGGACGGACCCGGCGAGCGCAGCGGCATCCTGATCGAGGGCGAGCCCGGCATCGGGAAGTCGACACTGGTCGAGCAGACCGTCGCCGCCGCCTCCGCCGCCGGTCATCGCGTGCTGCGGACCGCGGGCGTGGAAGCCGAACGCAATCTCGTCTACGCCGGGCTGCACCGGCTCCTGTATCCGCTGCGCCGCGAGTTCGACACCCTGCCCGCCCGGCAATTCGACGCGCTGACAACCGCTCTGGGCATGTCGGAGAGCATCGACGAGCCGAGCATCCACCTGGTCGGGCTCGCCGCCCTGACCCTGCTCGCCGATTCGGCGGCCGAGCGCGCGGTGCTGGTCGTCGCCGAGGACGTGCACTGGCTCGACCTGGCCAGCGCCGAGGTGCTGGCCTTCGTCGCCCGCCGCCTCGACTCCGAACCCGTTGCGCTGCTGGCCACCCGGCGCGACGGCGCGGCCTCGCCGGTGAGCGCGGCCGGATTGACCGTCATGCGTCTCGGACCGCTCGCCGGCGATGACGCGAACGCGCTGCTCGACGCCATCGCGCCGGATCTGCCCGCGCAGGTCCGGCGCCGCGTGCTGGCCGAATCGCACGGCAACCCGCTCGCCCTGACCGAGCTACCCATGGCCGCAATGGATCTCACCGAGACCGCTTCGACTCTGCCGTTGACCGAGCGTCTGGAACAGGCCTTCTCGGCTCGCAGCGCCACTCTGCCCGGCCCGACCCGCTCGGTCCTGCTCGTCGCCGCCCTGAACGACGGCGACTCGGTCGCCGAAACCCTCACCGCCGCCGGGATGCTCCTGGATTCCGCCGTCACCGCCGAGGATCTCGCCCCGGCGGTCGGAGCCCGGCTGGTCGACATCGGTTCCGGCACGGTCGCTTTCCGTCATCCCCTGGTGCGCTCCGCCCTGGTGGCCGCGGCGACCGGCGCGGAACGCCGCCGCGCCCACCTGGCCCTCGCCGACGTCCTCGCCGAGTCGCCGGAACGCCAGGTGTGGCATCGGGCCGCGGGCACGGCCGGCGCCGACGAGGACGTCGCCGCCGCGCTCGAAGCCGCCGCCGAACGGTCCCGGCACCGCGGCGGCGCGGTCGCCGCCATGGAACACGCCGCGGCCCTCACCGTCACCCCCGGCCGCCGCGCGGACCGCCTGCTGCGCGCCGCCGAACTGGCCGTCGACGCGGGCAGCCGCGACACCGTCGAACGGCTGGTGGACGCCGCGCGCATGCTGCCCCTCACGGCCGGACAGCAGGCCACCGCGGCCTGGCTGCTCTCCGGTTTCGAGGACGGCATGCGCGAAAGCCACACGCGTATCGGCGAACTGGCCGTGCTGGCGGCCGATGTCGCCGCCGACGGCTACCCGGATCCCGCGCTGCGGATCCTGTGGGCGGCGGCCGCCCGCTGCTTCTGGTCCGAACCCGGGCCCGACACCCGCCGCGCGGTGCTCGCGGTCGCCGACACCTTCGCCATTCCCGGCGGAGATCCGGCCAAGCTCGCGATCGACTCGATCGTGGCCCCGTTCGAGCGCGACGACGAGGTCCTCGGCCACCTGCGCACGCTGGCGGCGACCTCCGGCCGCGACACCGAGGTCGACCACTATCTCAGCAGCGCCGCCTACCAGGTCGGCGCGTTCGATCTGGCGGCCCAGTTCGCCGCGGCGTCCGCGCCCGGATTCCGGTCCGCCGGACGGCTGGGGCTGCTGACCCGGGCGCTCGCGATCCAGGCGTGGAGCCTGGCCCGGCTCGGCGATATCGCCACCGCCGCACCCATCGCGGCCGAGGCGGCGGCGTTCGCGCTGGAGACAGAGCAGCCGTTCATGCACGCGGTGATCGTGTCGGTGCAGGCCGAAATCGCGGCGCTGCGTGGCGATTACGCGGAGGCCACCACCCTGGCGGCGGACGCCGAACGCACCGGACTGGCCGCGGGAGCCCGGCCGGTGCTCGCCACCGTGCAGCTCACCCGCGGGCTCACCGCGCTCGGGGAAGGCCGATTCGACGACGCCTTCACCGACCTGGCCCGCATCCACGATCCGCGCGATCCGTCGCATTCACCGGCGCTGGCGGCGTACTTCCTCACCGAACTCGCCGAGGCCGCCGTCCGCGCTGGGCAAGCCGACGCCATGGCCGACCTGCTGCGCGGACTCGAAGCGTCCGCCGAGGCCACGCCGTCACCCGCCCTGCACATCGGCATGCGCTATGCCCGAGCGGTTCTCGCCGGTGACAAGGCCGCCGAGGCGTTCGCCGCCGCCCTGGCCGCGGACCTGACCGGCTGGCCCGCCGAACGCGGCCGCCTGCACCTGGCCTACGGCGAATGGCTGCGGCGGCAGCGCCGCGTGGTCGAGTCCCGCACCCACTTGCGCACGGCCCGTGAGATCTTCGACGCGCTCGGCTTCACCGCGTGGAGCGAACGGGCCCGCCTGGAACTGCGCAGCGCCGGTGAATCGAGCCCGAACCGCGACCCCGATGCCCGCGAGCGGCTCACCCCGCACGAACTGAGCATCGCGCAACTCGCGGCGCAGGGCCTGACCAACCGCGAGATCGGGCAGCGGCTCTACCTGTCGCACCGGACCGTCAGCACCCACCTGCACCGGATCTTCCCGAAGCTGGGCATCAGTTCGCGCGGGGATCTCGCGGCCCTGCTGCCCACCCTGGACGAAACGGCCGGGTGATCGGCGGGTCGCCGCCGCGATCGATCGACACCGATTACGTCATCCGACGCACGCGGCGGGCCAGGCCCGCTCCCTAGCGTCGAAGGCATGAACCTCGACCGACGACGCCTCTTCGGCGCCACGCTGGCGGCGGGCCTGGCCGCGGCCACCCTCACCGCCTGCGCCACCGACTCCGCCACGCCCGCGCCGGCTCCCACGAGCGTGAACCCGCGGGCCGGATCGGGCGCGCACACCGGCCTGGGCCCGATCAAGAAGATCGACGCGGGCGTGCTGAACGTCGCCTACGCCGAATTCGGGCCCGCCACCGGACAACCCGTGATCCTGCTGCACGGCTGGCCCTACGACGCCTACAGCTTCGCCGATGTCGGCCCGCTGCTGGCCGACGCCGGGTACCGGGTCCTGGTGCCCTTCCTGCGCGGCTACGGCGAAACCACCTTCCGGTCCCCGCAGACCGTGCGCAACGGCCAGCAGTCGGCCATCGCGCGCGACATCGTCGACTTCATGGACGCCCTGCACATCGACAAGGCCGTGCTCGGCGGATTCGACTGGGGCGCACGCACGGTCGACGTCATCGCCGCCCTGTGGCCGCAGCGCGTCAAGGCCATGGTCGCGGTGAGCGGCTACCTCATCACCCAGCAGGCTGCCCAGCAGCAGCCCCTGCCGCCCGAAGCGGAGCTCGGCTGGTGGTACCAGTACTACTTCGCCACCGAACGCGGCCGTCTCGGCTATGACCGCAACCGCCACGACTTCAACAAGCTCATCTGGCAACGCGCCTCTCCCGCCTGGACTTTCGACGACGCGACCTACAACCGCAGCGCGACCGCCTTCGACAATCCCGACCACGTCGACATCGTCATCTCCAACTACCGGTGGCGGCTGAGCCTGGCCCCGGGCGAACCGCAGTACGACGGCTACGAACAGCAGCTCGCCGCCGGGCCGGTCATCTCGGTGCCCGCGATCACCGTCAGCAGCGATTTCGACGGGGCGGCCAAGGACGGCAAGGGATACCGCGGCAAGTTCACCGGCAAGTACGAGCACCGCGTCCTCGACGGGATCGGGCACAACGTCCCGCAGGAAGCGCCACGGCCGTTCGCGCAGGCGATCATCGACGCCGACCGTCTCTGACGGCGGCGGAAGCCCCGGTTGTGCAGATCCGGCTCCGAGCACCCGAAGGCGCCCGGAGCCGGAGACGGTTACAGAGCGCTGCGCTGCTGAATGCGGCCGCCCGGTTCGAGTTCCACCACGGTGTCGATCCCGATCCCGCGCAGGAACGGATAGTCGTGGCTGACCACCAGGATCGCGCCGCGATAGTCGGCCAGCGCTTCGGTCAGCTGCTCGACGCTGGTGATATCGAGATTGTTGGTCGGCTCGTCCAGAATCAGCAGCTGCGCCGGCGGATCGGCGAACAACAGGCGGGCCAGCGACACCCGGAACCGTTCACCGCCCGACAGCGTCGAGACCGGACGTTCCACACTGCTGCCCCGTAACAGCAAGCGGGCCAGATGATTACGGATCACGGCCGGGGTCGCCGTGGGTGCCGCGGCGTGCACGTTGTCGAGTGCGCTGGCGTCCTCGTCGAGGTTGTCCAGGCGCTGCGGCAGATACCCCACCCGCTCGGTGAGCAGACTGCCCCGGTCCGGATCGCGGCCCGTGAGCAGGTTCTCGACCAGCGTCGATTTACCGGAGCCATTGGGGCCGACCAGCGCTACGCGTTCCGGGCCCTGAATGACGACCCGCCGATCACCGTCACTCAGTTCCGCGATCCGGCGGCTGCGCGGCACATCCGGATCCGGGAGGTCGAGGTGGATGTGCTCCTCACGGCGGACCCGGGACGACGCGTCGTCCAGCAGCTGTTGCGCGGCTTGGAGTTTCGCGTCCAGCGTGGTGCGCATGGCTCCCGCCGAACCCTGGGCCCGACTGGCCCGGTTGCCCGCGAGAATCCGTGGAATCCCCCCGTCCCGCTGGGTCGCGCGGGCGGTGCGCTCGCGGCGGGCGAGCTTGGTCTCGGCCTCGATCCGCTGCCGCTTCTCGACCTTCACGGCCTGTTCGGCGGTGCGGGCGGCCTGGACGGCCGCGACCTGCTCCTGTTCGACAGACGCTTTCCAGGCGCTGTACGGCCCGCCGAAGACCGCCAGTTCCGCGCCGCGCAGCTCCGCGGTGGCGTCCATCCGCTCGAGCAGTTCGAGATCGTGGCTCACCACGATCAGGGTTCCGGGCCAGGAATCCACGAATCCGGCCAGCTTGGCGCGGGTTTCGCGATCGAGGTTGTTGGTCGGCTCGTCGAGCAGGGTGATGGGCGTGCGCTGGACCCGCAGGCCGGTGATCGCTACCAGGACGGCCTCGCCGCCCGAGATCTCGCCGACTCCTCTGTTCAGATCGGCCGCGCTGAAACCGATTTCGTGGAGCGCCTCGTCGGCGCGGGCTTCGATGTCCCAGTCGTCGCCGATCGTCTCGAAATGCTCGTCGCTCGTCTCGCCGGACTCTATCGCGCGCAAAGCCGCGAGTTTGCCCGCGATACCGAGCAATTGGGCGATCGTCGCATCACGGCCGAGGGTGAGGCTCTGGGGGAGATACCCGACCGCGCCGGTGGTTTCGACCCGCCCCGCCGTCGGGGTCAGGATTCCGGCGATCAGCCGCAACAGCGTTGATTTCCCCGCGCCGTTGCGGCCGACCACACCGGTGCGCCCGGTGCTGAGGGTGCCATTGAGCCCGGACAGCGCGATGCTGCCGTCGGGCCATTCGAAGGACAGATTCCGCAGGGTGACCGCGGAAGGCATGGATGTGGACATGGGTTGTCGACTCTTTCCTGCTCGCGAACGAGCGGCCGGACGTGATTCGGGAACGTCTCGGAGCCGGGCGAAGGCCAGGAGCGCGCGGCCGACGGGGCCGAGCGACAAGTGTGAGAGAAAGCGCCGCCTTCGACCGGGCGGCTAGATTCTGTCGACTTCCTCGATGAGCACGGGACCACCCTAGCAGCGACGTCAGACGGTGATCGTCTGGAATTCGGTGTACTGACCCAGACCGACCACGCCGTATTCGCGGCCGATCCCGCTGGCCTTGAAGCCGCCGAACGGGCCGTCGAAGCCGACCGGCGCGCCATTGACGGTGACGGTCCCGGTCCGGATCCGGCGGGCCACGGACAGCGCCGCGTCGACGTCCGCCGACCACACGCCGCCGGAGAGCCCGTAGTCGGAGTCATTGGCGATGCGCACGGCGTCGTCGAGGTCGTCGTAGGCGAGGACGACCAGCACCGGGCCGAAGATCTCCTCCCGGGCGATCCGCATGGACGGGGTCACATCGGCGAAAACCGTTGGCGTGACATAGAAGCCGTCCGGCAGTCCCGGCGGCAGCTGCGGGCCGCCGCAGACCAGGCGCGCGCCCTCGGCGATGCCGATCTCGATGTAATCGCGGACCCGCTGTTGCTGATCGCCGCGAACCATCGGGCCGATGAAGGTCCGCGGGTCGCGCGGGTCACCGACCGGCAGGGATTCGACCAGCTCCGCCAGTGCCGTGACCACCTCCTCGTAGCGGGAGCGCGGGGCGATGATGCGCGTCTGGGCGATACAGGATTCGCCATTGTTCAGCAGCGAGCCGAACTTCAGGCCGTTCACGACCGCGGTCAGATCGGCATCGGGCAGGATCACCGCCGCCGACTTGCCGCCCAGTTCCAGGCTGACCCGTTTGAGCTGCTCACCCGCGATGGCCGCGATCCGGCGACCCGCCCCGGTCGAGCCGGTGAAGGCGATCTTGTCCACCGCGGGATGCGAGATCAGGTACTCGCTCGTTTCCCGTTCCGCGGGCAGCACACTGACCACGCCGCCGGGCAGGCCGACGCGATCCAGCAGCTCGGCCAGCAGGCCCATGCTGAGCGAGTTCTCCGGAGAAACCTTGAGCACCACGGAGTTTCCGGTCAACAGGGCGGGCAGGATCTTCGATGTGGCGGAGGAGAAGGGGGAGTTCCACGGGATCACCGCGGCCACCACGCCGACCGGCTCGCGCCGAACCACGCTGCGCACCGGGGAATCCGGGTCCGACGGAGTGAGGGTGCGCTCCCAGTCGAAACTCTCCGCGGCGGTCAGATACGCGTTGGCCTGCCGGGTCAGCGCGGCCTGACCCGCCCGGGTGAACCACGCCGCGGAGCCGTTCTCGGCGGTGATGAGCTCGGCGATCCGGTCGGCCTGCTCCTCGCGCAGTTCGTTGAACCTGCGCAGCACCGTGATTCGTTCGCTCGGCGGGGTGTCACGCCATTCCCGGCTGTCGAAGGCGGCGCGGGCCGCCGCGACCGCGCGCTCCACGTCGGCGGGTTGCGCCTGTGCCGCCGCGCCGAGGAGCGATCCGTCGTGTGGGGACAGGATCTCCAGCAGGGCCGGTTCGCTGGGTTCGGTCCAGACGCCGCCGACGTAGAGCCGGTCATAGGTGATCATCCGTGTGCTCCCGCGTCGAGGGCGGGACGAAAGATGCTGGTCATGGTGGTGACGCTAGGAGCCGCCGGGCGCTGGCCGCGAGCGTCGGATGACGTACTCGCTGACGGTCACACGCCGCCGCGCGGTCAGGGCTTCGCGCGCTGATCCCGGTAGGTCTCCAGCAGTCGCAGCCACACCTCGCTGATGGTGGGGAACGACGGCACCGCATGCCAGAGCCGGTCCACGATGATCTCGCCGGTGATGGCGATGGTCGCCGAATGCAGCAGCTCCGCCACGCCCGGTCCGGCGAAGGTGGCCCCGACGATCACCCGGCGCTCCGGGTCGATGAGGATGCGCGCCCGGCCGCGATATTCCGGATCGTGCTGGATCGCGCCCGCGACCCGGCCGATCTCGTAGTCGACGACATCCACCGTGCGGCCCAGCCGCGCCGCCTCCTCGGTGGTGAGGCCGACCGCGGCGATCTCCGGATCGGTGAACACCACCTGCGGGACCGCGACCAGATCGGCGGTCCCGGCGTGCGCGCCCCACGGCGACCGGTCCAGCTCCCGCCCGGCCGCCCGATCCGCGATGACCTGCCCCGCGATCCGCGCCTGATACTTGCCCTGATGGGTGAGCAACGCCCGGTGATTGACATCGCCTACGGCGTACAGCCATTCGCCGTCGACGGCGGTCACGGTGAACGCGTCATCGGTGGCGAGCCATTCGCCGGAGGCCAAACCGATTGTCTCCAAGCCGATATCGTCGGTGCGCGGCGCCCGGCCCGTCGCGAACAGCAGCTCGTCGACCACGATCCGCTCGCCGCCGGACAGGCCGAGGTGGATGCCGTCGTCGGGTCCGCCCGCCCGTTCCGCGCTCACGATGCCCGACCCGAATCGCAGGTCGACACCCGCCGCACGCAGCCGATCGGCGACCAGGTCCGCGGCGAACTCCTCGACGCGGGTGAGCAGCCGCGGTTCCCGTGCGATGAGCACGACCTCGGACCCCAGAGCCCGCCACGCCGTGGCCATTTCGACGGCGACCACTCCCGCGCCCAGAATGCCGAGTCTGCTCGGCACCTCGCGGGCGCTGGTGGCCTCACGACTGGTCCACGGCCGCAGCGCGTCCAGGCCCGGCAGCGGCGGGAGGGCCGCCCGGGTGCCCGTGCACACCGCGACCGCGTGCCGGGCCCGCAATCGCACGGTGCCACCGCCGGGCGTCTCGACCGTCACCTCCCGCACCCCGTCGAGCCGCCCATGACCGCGCATCAAGGCGATGCCGGCGGATTCGAGCCATTCGACCTGGCCCTGATCGTCCCAATCGGCCGCCATCCGGTCGCGATGCTTCAGGACCGCGTCGGCATCGAGCGGCCCGGTGACCGCGTTCCCGACGCCCGGGAACCGCGCGGCCTCGCCGTACAGCAGCGCGGGCCGCAGCAGCGCCTTGCTGGGTTCGCAAGCCCAGTACGAACATTCGCCGCCGACCAGCTCGGATTCGACGATGACGGTGCGGAGTCCCGCGGCGGCGGTGCGGTCGGCGACATTCTCGCCCACCGGTCCCGCCCCGAGGACGATGACGTCGTACATCTGGATGTTCTCGTCGGACATGATCTGCTTTCGGTGCGGGTCAGCGGCCGGGCGCGCGCTGAGTGATTTCCTGCAGGAACCAGCTGTTGCCGTCGGGATCGCCGAACGCAGCGAAGGAACCGTAGCTGCGCCGCTCCGGATGCGCACCCGCGACGCGATCGGTGGTGCCGGCGTGATGGAAGACGCCGGTCGCGTCCCGGAACGGACCGTCGACGGCCACCCCGCGCTCGGTCAACTCCACGACCGCCTTCTCGATATCGGTGACCACCAGGTGCAGGCCGCGCAGCGTCCCCGGCGCGGATTCGCTGACACCCGCCCCGAAGATGATGGAGCATCCGGACCCCGGCGGCGTCACCTGAATCACGCGATATCCGTCGTTCACCGCGAAATCCGCGTCGAGCCGGAACCCGAGCCGATCCACATAGAACGCCTTGGCACGCTCGACATCCGACACGGGCAGCACGACGACTTCGAGCTTCATATCCATGATCGTGTCCTCCTGTGGTGTAGGGGTTTTCGTGATCCCACTGTCGCCCGCCGGCCCCCACCGCCACATCCGTCAGCTGACGCTGCGGGCGACGTACACCCTCGGTACGTCGTCAGCCGAGGTGAGCGATCTTGACGCTGTTGAGAATGAACCGGACCGCGTGGATGCGGTCGTCCGCGATATCGAGGGAGACGACCATGGCCGGTCTGCCACCGGATGTGATGACCGCTCCTGGACCGTAATTGACGAGGGCTGGTCGCACCTCCGCGTCGGTCGGCCAGGCCCAGGTGACCGAGCACAGGTAACCGGCGACCGGGAGCATGCCGCTGATCAGTTCGCGTGGTGTCTCCGCGGTGCCGTCGGCGTCGGCCCAGAACACCACGTCCGGTGCCAGGAGCTGGGTGAGCACCGTGAGGTCGCCACCGAGCGCGGCGGCGAGGAACCGCTCCGTCACCTCCCGATGCTCCCCGAGCGAAGGCCGGTGCCGTGGCCGTCGCGCCTCGACGTATCGCCGTGCGCGATAACCCAATTGCCGTGTCGCCCGCTCCGTCCGGCCGATCATCTGCGCGATCTCCGCATGCTCGAATCCGAAGGCCTCGTGCAGCACGAACACCGCCCGCTCCACCGGATCCAGCGACTCCAACACCACCAGCAGCGCCATCGAAACCGACTCCGCCAGTTCCGAATCCACCTCTGGCCCCGTCAGCAACGGGTCCGGCAGCCAAGGCCCGACATAGCTCTCCCGCCGCGCCGTGACCTTCCGCATCTGATCGATCGCCAGCCTGCTCACCATCCGGAACAGGTAAGCCCGCGGCTCCTCCACCCCCGCCCGATCCACCCGATCCCACCGTAGCCAAGCCTCCTGCACCACATCCTCCGCATCGGCCCGGCTACCGAGCATCCGATACGCGGCCCCGAACAGCTCCGCCCGCACATCCACGAACTCCACGTTCATGCCCTATCGACGTCCCAACCCCCCGATCCGTCACACGAAACCACGAATCCCCCTGTGACGCGGCCACTCCGCCATCCGTCTCACCATCATGACCACCACCGAATCCAGCCGCGCCGCGGTTCTCGAACTCCTCGACCACTTCGCCACCGGAGACCTCCCCGCCGCCTTCGCCCTCCTCGCCGACGACTTCATCTCCCACAACCCCCGAGTCCCTCACGACCCCGCCACCACCACGGCCCGCCAAGCCTTCATCGACTTCTTCGCCACCCCCGCCGGCCAAGCCCTCACCACCGCCACCCAACAAGTCCACCGAGTGATCGCCGACGACACCCTGGTAGCCGTCCACACCCGCCTCACCTCTCCCCACCTCCCCGAAACCGCCGTCGTCGACATCCTCCGAGTCCACAACGGCCGCATCGCCGAACACTGGGACGTCGTCCAACCGGTCCCGTCCCCCATCCCGCACCCCCACGGAATGTTCTGACCCACGGCACGAAAAAGGCCCGGTCCTGTTCGGACCGGGCCCTTCCTGTGGCGCTAAGGGTTGTAGATCTCGACGTAGGCATTCGTCGCCAGCGCGAAGACGCCGGGACCCATACCGGTACAACCGGCCGAGATGGTTTGACCGGACGGTGTGAACGGATAGCTCAGCACCTTGTAGGCCCCGACGGCATACAGCGGGAACGGCCCGCTCGCGTAGAGGCCGACACAGTCGAGATGCAGCACATAGTTGGCGCCGCCATCCGCCCCGCACACCGCGGACGCGTCGAACACGCCCTTCGTCACGGTGCAGTCCTGCGGCGCGGCCTGCGCGCTACCCGACCCGGCAACCGCCACGAAGCCCAATCCCGAAACACTCATGGCCGCAACCGTCGCGGCGATACCCAATGACTTGCCCATGAATCCCCTCGGTTCGTATCACATGAAGAGCCAGGAGCCGACTCCCGATCGGGCTACCCAACTCGAGGAATCAAACATCCGAACACTATCGGGCGGACGTTCCGAGGTGTATCGGACAGATGCCCAGTCTTGTTTCTGAGGTCACCTACCGGATCCGCGCGCTGCCGCATACGCAAGAGAGCCGCAGGTCGATGACCTGCGGCTCTCTTGCTCTGTGGAGCTAAGGGGAATCGAACCCCTGACCTTCTCGATGCGAACGAGACGCGCTACCAACTGCGCTATAGCCCCGCGCCGGATCTTCCGATCCGCGCTCGGAGAACATTAGCAGGTGGGGTGGGGAGTCGGCGAATCGGCTGGTTAGGAGGGGTTTCTTGGGGTGGTGGCGTGGATGGGCGGGCGTTCCGGGCTGGGGGAGGGGAGATCTTGGGTATGGGGCTGGGCGGGTGGAAACGGCTCGGGCGGTGGCGGAGAGCTTGGCTGGGTTGCGCGGGTTTCCGGTGGCGGTCCTGGGGGGGACTGGAGTGATGGAGTGGATGCGCGGGTGGAATTTGCGGCGAGGGTGGAGGTGGTTCTGGCGCAGGTGATTCCGTGGCTGCCGAGGGTGGGTGGGCGGTGGTTGCTGGAACTGTGGGATGAATTCCTGTCCGGCGAACGGAATTTCGAATACGGGCCGGTGTTGATTCATGTTGATATGAGCATTGGTCATGTGCTCGGGGTGGGCGTGGGGGCGGAATTCGTTCGACGCGTGCGGGAATGCCGCGGGCCGGCGTTCGGCATACCGCACGCCATTGGGCGCAATCCGCCGAATTCAGGTCAACGGTCAGGCTGGTTCGCTGTAGGAGTCGAGGACTCGGAGGAACAGGTCGATCCGGTATTCGCGGACCGCGGGGTTGTCCGGTTCCAGCAGGCATTGGGCCAGGGTGCCGTCGTGGACGGCCACCAGTGCGCGGCCGAGCGCGGCCGGATCGGGCACTCGCCGGCCATTGCGTCGCATGAGCGCGACGACCACCGGGGTGAGGGCCGCGGCGATCGCCTCCTCGCGCGCCACCATCACCTGCCGCAGGTCGGGATTGCGGAGTGCGTGCGCGGTGAACTCCGAGGTGATCCGAAACCACTTGTCGTCCACCGGAACCGCGGTGAGGACCTGTTCCACGGCGCGGCGGGGATCGTTCGCCACCGAGCCGGGCGCGTCCAGCACCGCCGCGGCCTCGGCCAGCATCAGCGCCGACCGCTGTTCCCACATGGCGAGGAACAGCTCCTCCAGGGAGGTGAAGTTCGAGTAGAACGCGCCTCGGGTGAAGCCGGCCCGCTCGCACACCTGCTCGACCGAGCACCGGCCGAACCCCTCCTCGGCGAACGCCTCGAACGCCGCGTCCAGCAGCCGCTGCCGGGTCTCGGCCCGCCGCGGCCGGACGCCGTTCCCGCCACCCCGGACGGTCGCGCCGCTCTGCCCGGATTCGTCATCGGCCCTGCTCACGACCGTATCCTAGCCGGTCCGCCGTACTGGACCGGCGACCGTAACGCCGGCGGTGGCTCAGCGCAGACCCGCGGCGCGGGCGGCGTCCCGCAGCACCTGCTCCAGCATCGCGGGGGTGAGGCGGCCGGTGAAGGTGTTCTGCTGGGACGGGTGATAGGTGCCGAACAGATGGATCGGGGACCGGCCGGGTGCGGCGGCGTCCAGTTCGACGTGCGCGCCGTGCCCGAACCGCGGCTTGGGTTTGGGCACCACCCAGCCCGATTCGGACAGTGCGGGCAGCAGCGCCTGCCAGCCCCAGCCGCCGAGCACCATGATCGCGCGCAAGGTCGGCGCGAGCAGCGTCAATTCGGTGGTGAGCCAGTGGCGGCAGGTGTCGCGTTCCAGCGGCGTGGGCTTGTTGTCGGGCGGCGCGCAGTGCACCGGCGCGGTCACGCGAGTTCCCAGCAAACGCAGACCGTCGTCCGCGGAGACGCTGGTCGGCTGATTGGTCAGGCCGACCGCGTGCATGGCCGCGACGAGCACGTCGCCGCTGCGGTCACCGGTGAACATGCGGCCGGTGCGATTGCCTCCGTGCGCCGCGGGCGCCAGCCCCACCAGCAGTAGCCGGGCATCGGCCGGACCGAGCCCGGGAACCGGCTTGCCCCAGTAATTCTCGTCACTGAACGCGGCCCGTTTCTCGTGGGCCACCTGTTCGCGCCAGGCCACCAGTCGCGGGCAGGCGCGACAGGCGGTCAGTTCCGCATCGAGCTGGGCAATTGTGCGGCACACCAGGCGACTCAATCACATTCCGGCCCGTACCGTGCGGCTGGGCGTCGGCTCGGCGGACCGGGCATACTGAGCGCCGTTAGCCGAGAGTTAGCGACCCCAGGAAGGGAACCGGGCGTGCAATGAGTGATCTCGTCGAACTCGGCACCGCCGCCGACGCGGCGCAGAGCGCGGGAAACCTGATGGGAGTGTTCGCATTCGGAGTGTCGGGCGCGCTGCTCGCGGTGCGCCGCCGCTTCGACGTGGTCGGCATCGCGGTGCTCGCGGTGGCCACCGCGACCGGTGGCGGCGTCATCCGCGATCTGGTGATCGGCCGCACCCCGCCGCTCGCCTTCGTGCAGGTCTCCTACGCCGGCACCGCGCTGCTGGCGGCGGCGCTCATCTTCTTCTGGCATCCGCCGGTCCGCCTGGTCCGCACCCCGCTGAACGTGGCCGACGCGATCGGCCTCGGCATCTTCTGTGTGACCGGCACGGTCACCGCGTTCCAGCACGGCATGTCGGCGACCTCGGCCGCCGCGCTCGGTTTGGTGACCGCGGTCGGCGGCGGTGTGATCCGCGACGTGCTGGCCGGTGTCACACCGAGCGTGCTGAGTGACGGTGAGCTCTACGCGGTCCCCGCGCTGCTCGGATCCGCGGTGACGGCGACCCTGCTGCACTACGGCCAATACACCTACTGGACAGGCGCTTTGGCCGGTGCGGGCGCGGTCTCCCTGCGCCTGCTCGCGCTGTTCCGGCACTGGCACGCACCCATGGCCCGCCCGCACCGCCGCCGCGAGGACGACCCCGCCGCCCGGTGAGACGAGCGCCTCTGTCGTGTCGCCCGGCACGGTCCCCGGCGATTGATAGCATGGCGAAGGCCTGGCCGACCGGCTGTGAATCACACCTCGAGAGAGTTCCTTCCAATGCAGTTCGAGATCGTCGAGCGGGACGAGACCTGGGTGGCCGGTTTGCCGGTGCGCAGTCCCAAACGCGCCCTCGGCGAACTGCGCGATCACGACCTCGAGGTGGCCTGGGCCGCGGTCCTGCACCAGGACCTCGGTGGCCCGCTGGCCTCCGCCTACACCGATTACGGGGCCGAACTGGGCACCTACAACACCCAGATCGTCGGCTACCAGTGCTCCTCGCTCGACGAGGTGACTCGCGGCCATCTGGTGGCCCGCCTGCCGCGTGGCACCTACGCCCGCTTCTCCTCGATCGGCAATTTCCCGCAGGTGATGACCGACCTGTGGACGCAGATCGCCTACGCCGAGGAGCACAACCAGATCAAGCGCATTCACACCGGTGATTTCGAGACCTACCCGCACGCCTACAAGATCGATCTGTATCTGGCGGTCGAGCCGTCATGACCTATTCGATCGTGGTTCGCCCCGGCGGCGTCTACGGCGGCCTGGTGGTTCCCCGGGTGCGCCCCAGCTTCAAGGTCTCCAACAGCGAGCTCATCGAGTTCCTGCGCGACCGCCTCCGTGATCGCGACGCCACTCAGCGCCCTCTGGTCACGGTCTACGTCCCCGACCCGGCCGGCAACTACAACGTCCTGGTCTCCTATGAATACCCCGGCCCCGACGAAGCCCCCATCGGCGACATCCTCATCCGCGTCCCCAAGGGCGTCTACGCCCGGTTCAGCCCCAACGGCGACTACCACGACCCTGTCGAGGATGTCTGGGCCCAGGTGGACGACGCCACCGCCTCCGCCGAGATCACCCGCGCCTACCGCGAGGAGATCGAGATCTGGCACGGCCCGGCCGAACTGGAGCTCTTCATCTCCATCCTGGTCTGATAGCCAACCGTTAACTGATTGAGAACCAACCGGTCTTGTCGACAGTTTTCATGACTGACAGCAATGGTTTGACCTGGCGGGATTTCTTTACAGCCATTCGGGTTCCGGAGGATTTGCCGGACGCCTGGACAATTTCAGCGCCCTGGCGGATACTCCCCTAGGCGCCTACGTCCGCCACTGGTTGATGCATGACCGTATCGGGCGAAGTCGCAGCAGTCGCGCGGGTCAGTTGTTTAGTTGGAGTGGAACTGTATGTCAGTCGAACCGATCGAGCGCGTCCCGGCGAAAAGTCCAGGTCACGGCATGCTCCGATTTCAGGAGCCGCGAACCGGATACACGATCTTGGTTGGCTCTCCGGAGTCCGACCCGGATCTGTGGCGCCGAAACATGGACGGCGCGCTGGCGGCTTATCGGTGGTTCGGCTCCGAGGAAGCGCTCGAGTACGACAAGGTGATCGACGGCGCCACCACATCGCTGTTCTTCGTGGCGCTCGATCCTGAGGGGCAAGTTGTCGCGGGCGTGCGGGCCGAGGGCCCGCACAAGCAGGTCGACGAGATGCGTGCGGTCGCGAGCTGGGAAGGGCTGGAAGGTGACTCGGCTTTCCGGCACCTGATCGCCGAGCAGATCCCGCACGGCGTGATCGAGTGCAAGGCCGGCTGGGTGAACCGTGATTCCGAACACCGCCACGCGCTGGCCGATTGGATGTCGCGGGCCTGTGTTCACGCCGCATTGCTGCTCGGTGTCCGCTACATCGGTTCGCATTCGCCGGAGCACGCGTTGAATCTCTATCGCAGCAGCGGGGCGAATGTGGCCTGGTGGATTCCGCCGTCGTCGTATCCGGATGATCGTTACCGCACGTTCGCGATCTGGTGGGATATGGATACATATGCTTCCGTGGCGACCGAATCGCAGGCGCGAATGATCGAGATCGAATTGTCTCAATTGCGGGAGAATGGCCTTTTGCCGCGCATTGTCTGGGCACCGGCCCAAGGGCTGGCGTAATGATCGAAAACGGCGGATCGGAGGAGCATTATCGCCCGATACTGCTCGATGAATCCGATCCGGAGCACGCTGCCCGGCTTGCCGACTTGTTGTCGGATTCGACGATCGAGGTCCGGGACTTGCGCGCCGATTTGCGCGCCGAGTTCGCGAGTCTGGTTGCGCCTCCGGAAATATTCGATTCACCGGAGTCGGATCGGTGGGCGTATTACCCTTGGCGCCGTGCGGTTGTCGCACTGCCCGGTCCGCGGCTGCTCCGTACCGTTCGGCTCGACCGGAATCGGAACAACCTCACTCGCGCGGAACAGGAGATCCTCGGCACCCAGGCCATCGGTGTGGTCGGGCAGAGCGTCGGTCACGCCGTGGCCCATGTGCTCGCCATGGAAGGCACCTGCGGACTGCTGCGGCTGGCGGACTTCGACACCGTCGAGCTCTCCAATCTGAACCGGCTCCCGGGCACCCTGTTCGACCTCGGGGCCAACAAGGCCGTGGTCGCCGCCCGCAGGATCGCCGAGCTGGATCCGTATCTGCCCGTGGAAATCTTCCCCACCGGCGTCGACGAGGAGAACATCGAGGCCTTTCTCACCGGTCTGGACATCGTTGTCGAGGAATGCGATTCGTTCGACATGAAGCTCGCGGTGCGCGAGGGCGCTCGCCGCCTGAGGCTCCCGCTGGTGATGCACTCCAGTGACCGCGGGCTGCTCGATGTCGAGCGTTTCGATCTGGAACCGGAGCGCGAGCCGTTCCACGGCTTGCTGGGCGGCGTCACGGCCGCTGAACTGCGCGGACTGTCCACCCGCGACAAGACCCCGCTCATGGTCCGCATTCTGGACGGCCGCAATCTGTCGGCCACGCTGGCCGCGAGCATGGTGGAGATCGGCGAGACGCTCAACAGCTGGCCGCAATTGGCCTCCGACGTGCAGCTCGGCGGCTCCAATGTGGCCGCCGCGGTGCGCCGGATCGGACTGGGACAGGAGCTGCGGTCCGGACGCACCCGCGTCGACATCGAGAAGAGCCTGGACGAGATCGTCGAGCCCGAACTCCGGGACGAACTGGTGTGGCCGGACGGACCGGACGAGCAGGGCCCACGGTCAGGCGTCGAGGCCGTGCTGGAATGCGCACAGCGGGCGCCCTCGGGTGGCAACGCCCAGCCGTGGACGCTGCGCGCCGATGCGGACGCGGTGACCATCGCTCTCGCGGCCGAGCACTCCTCGATGATGGACATCGGCCGCCGGGGCAGCGCGCTCGCGGTCGGAGCGGCGCTGTTCAACGCGCGCGCTGCCGCGGCCGCACACGGGATGCTCGGCGAGAGCGAGCTGCGGACCGGCCCAGCGGGACCGCTCACCGCCGTGCTGCGGTGGGGCTCGGGTGCTGATCGGGAGTTGTCCCAGCACTACAGGGCGCTGCTCGATCGGCGCACCAATCGTGGTGAGGGCACCGGCGCGCCGATCCCGGTCGAGGTCGTGGACGGACTCCGGGCCGTGGCGACGCGAGCGGGTGCGACGTTGCACCTGGTCACCGATCGTCCCGGTATCGAATCCGCGGCGCGCATGCTGGCCGAATCCGAGCGGACGCGCTACCTGACCCGGGACATGCATGCCGAGATGACGTCCGAGCTTCGATGGCCCGGCGACGATCTGCGGACTGGGATGGATCTGCGCACCCTGGATCTCCGGCCGGACGGTCTGGCCAAGCTCGAGATCGCCATTCGCCCCGATGTCATGGCCCATCTGCGCTCCTGGTCGGGCGGTACCGCCCTGGTGGAGGACACGCTGACGAAACTGCGATCCAGTTCGGCCGTGGCGGCACTGACCTTCCCTCGTCCGGAGTTGGACGACCCGTCCGAACTCGTGGCATATGCCCAGGCAGGAGAGGCGCTCCAACGGGTCTGGATTGCCGCCGAACAGTCCGGACTCGCGGTTCAACCCGTTTCTCCGGTGTTCCTTTATGCCCGACGCCCCGGGGAACTACATACGGTTTCCCCGGAGTTCGCCGATACACTAACGTCACTTCAGGGCAGGTTCCTGGAGCTGTTGGAAGTGCCTGGGCACGAAACGATGGCGCTGGTGCTGCGTCTCGGATACGCGTCGGAGCCTGCTGTTCGCAGCGGCCGGCGTCGGATACCGAGTCCCGGCATGCGCGGCGAGTGAGATCGGAGACAAGGTGCCTCGGCGAACTCTCGACTCATTGGTGACCCAGGTCGCCTCGGAGTTGATGGCGGTCGATGCGTCCACGATGGCGGCCGCGAGTGAGCGTGTGCTGGCCTGGCTGGTGGAGCACTTCGATGTCGATTTCAGCTTCCTGCGTTTCACGGACGAGACCCGCGCGGCGTCGGTCCTGATCGCCGAATGGCCGCATCGCGAGCTGCCCGTGGATGTCGATCCTTTGCAGGTGGCCAACCTCGAGGATCCCACCGAGGCATTGACGCGCTTCGGTGAGACCACCGAGCCGATCATCATCAGGCCCGTCCCCGAATTCGCCGATTATCAGCGTCTGATTCACCAGGCCGCCGGAATCGAGGCCGTGTCCGCCGCCGCGGTGCCCCTGGTTTCCCGTGGCCGAGCGACCGGATTACTCGGTTTCATCAAAGAGGGCGACCGCGAGTGGAGCACTCGTGAACTGAATGTGCTCAAGGCGATCGCCGCCCTGTTCGCGCAGTTGCAGGCACGTGTCGTGGCCGAGGAACGGCTCCGATTCATCGCGATGCACGACGATCTGACCGGTCTGGTGAACCGGCGCGCGCTGCTGGAGCACATGGAGGAGCGGCTACGTGCCGGTAATGCCGGCCCGGTGGCGACCTTCTTCCTCGATCTGGATCGGCTCAAGGCGCTCAACGACTTCCTGGGACACACCGCGGGCGACAATTTCATCCGCTCGCTCTCGACCCGATTGCGCGAGAACCTCGACCCCGCCGACATGATCGCCCGGCTCGGTGGCGACGAATTCGTGATCGTGCCCGCGAAGCCGATGGACGCGGAGTCGGCCGGGGTGGAGGCCACCCGGATTCAGCAGTTGATCGGGCGGCGGGTGACGGGCGGGGAGGAAACCGTCAGCCGTGGGGCCAGTGTCGGTGTCGCGCTGGGCATTCCCGGGGAGACGACGGTCTCCGACGTGCTGCGGCGGGCCGATCATGCCCTGTTGTCGGCGAAGTCCAGTGGTGGCAATGGGGTGGCTGTCTTCACCGACGCGATGCGGGCGCAGTTCGAGTTGCAGGACGATGTCGAGCTGAATCTGCGGAGCGCGGTGTCGGACGGGTCGCTGGTGTTGCACTATCAGCCCGAGGTGGATTTGCGGACGGGGCGGGTCGTCGCCTTGGAGGCGTTGGTGCGGTGGCAGCATCCGACGCGGGGGTTGTTGCCGCCGGGGGCGTTCGTCGGGGTGGCGGAGGCCACGAATCTGGCGGGCGAGCTGGGGCGGTGGGTGATCCGCACGGCCAGTGAGCAGTTCGCGTTGTGGCGGCGGCGGGGGTTGGCGTCGAATGTGGTGATCCGGATCAATGTGTCTCCGGTGCAGCTGGTTTCGCTGGACTTCGTGGAGACCATGGAGGGGATTCTGCGGCGGTACGGGATCGACGGGTCGTCGGTGTGCCTGGAGATCACCGAACATGTTGTGGTGCAGGATCTCGCGCGCACGCAGGTGACGTTGCGCGGGCTCAAGCGGATGGGCGTGCAGATCGCGATCGACGACTTCGGGACGGGGTATTCGTCGCTGTCGCATCTGAAGGCGCTGCCGGTGGACGCGGTGAAGATCGACCGCGGGTTCGTGCAGCGGCTGGGCGCCAGCGCGGATGATCTGGCGATCGTGAAATCGATTGTGGGGCTGGCGGGTTCGTTCGGTCTCGGTGTGGTCGGCGAGGGTGTGGAGACCACGGTGGCGGCGCGCACGCTGGTGGCGCTGGGCTGTTACCGGGCACAGGGCTTCCTGATCGCGCGGCCGATGCCGGCCGAGGAGGTCGAGGAGCATCTGGCGGCGGGCCGGATCGCGCTGGATCTGGATCTGCCCGGTACCAGCCGGTCGGTCCTGCCCGGACCGTCCTGACCTGCCCGGAAATGATCCGAGCCCCCGGAAAATCGGGGCGAAACCGGTACTCGCCCGACTCGCGAACACTATTGTTCGTGTTGTAGCGTGCGGTTCTGACAGGGCTGTCGAAGTAAGGGATGGATCGGCGTGCGTGATCGTGGCCTGAGCGGCAAGAAGACTTTGATTACCGGCGCGGCGAGCGGCATCGGCCGGGCCACGGCGCTGGCGGCTGCCCGCAAGGGCGCCCGATTGGTGCTCACCGACGTGAACGTCGAGGGGCTGGACGCCACCGTCGAATCCATCCGTTCCGGCGGCGGCATCGTGGAGGTGGCCACCGCCCTCGACATCAGCGACTACGACGCCGTCACCGCCTTCGCGGAGAAGGTGCACGAGCAGCTCGGCTCGCTCGACGTGGTGATGAACATCGCGGGCGTCTCCACCTGGGGCACCGTCGAGAACCTCGAGCACAAGCACTGGAAGCGCATGGTGGATGTGAACCTCATGGGTCCCATCCATGTGATCGAGAACTTCGTGCCGCCCATGGTCGAGGCCGGGCGGGGCGGGGCGCTGGTCAATGTGTCCTCCGCGGCCGGTCTGCTCGCGCTGCCGTGGCACGCCGCGTACAGCGCCAGCAAGTTCGGTCTGCGCGGCGTCTCGGAGGTGCTGCGCTTCGATCTGGCCCGTCACGACATCAATGTCCACCTGGTGGTGCCGGGCGCGGTCGACACCCCGCTGGTGCAGACCGTGGACATCGTCGGGGTCGACCGGGACGACCCGCGAATCCAGGCCTGGATCAAGCGCTTCCGCCGCCACGCCAAGTCCCCGGACGAGGTGGCCCAGACGATTCTGCGCGGCGTGGAGAAGGGCACCTACCTGATCCACACCCAGTTCGACATCCGCTTCGGCTATTGGTGGGCCCGCAAGTTCGCCTGGCCGTACGAGTTCGCCATGCACCGCGCCAACGACCTGTTCACGACCTTCTTGCCCAAGGGGTAGGGGCACACTTGGTCGCGGTGCCGCCGCTGTCAGGTTCGCGGCCGTCTCGATTCTGGACTGACGGAGCGGGGGAGCGAAGCGGAGGAGCGGAGGAGGGAAGAATCGGGACCAGGGGCCGCGAACCCGCCCGGAGCGAAGCGGAGGGCAAATTAGACACAGTTCTCGGCCGCGTGCGTGTCCAGCACGCGCGCTCCCGGGCCCTCGTCGCCCAGGTGGTCGTGGGCGTTGAAGATCTTGCACACGCCCAGCGACAGGCATCCGCAGCCGATGCATCCGGTGAGGTTGTCGCGCAGCCGTACCAGCTGTTCGATCCGGTCGTCGAGGTCGGCGCGCCAGGTGGTGGACAGGGTCTCCCAGTCGCGGCGGCTGGGATTGCGCCCGTCGGGGAGGTTGTCGAGGGCGCGGCGGATCTCGGCGAGCGGAATGCCGACCCGCTGGGAGATGCGGATGAAGGCGACCCGGCGCAGGGTCTCGCGGGAGTAGCGGCGCTGGTTGCCGCTGGTCCGGCGGGCGCTGATCAGCCCTTCTCGTTCGTAGAAGTGCAAGGCGGACACCGAAACTCCGGCTCGCTGGGCGAGCTGACCGGGGGTCAGCTCCTTCGCCTGCCACGACGCGGTCTGCATTCCTGAACATTACTCCAGGTTTCCGGCCGTGGCGACCCGGCGACCGGAGGATTCACCGGGGCGACTCGAGGTTTTCCCAGGTGCGAATTGCATGCCATCCGTGCCGCGGGCAACTACCGTCGTGTCATGGGAACAAAGGCCGCACCCACGGCGCGACCGTTTTCCGTGACCTCGGAGGTCGGCGCACTGCGCACGGTGCTGTTGCACCGCCCGGGCGACGAGCTGCGCAGGCTCACCCCGCGCAACAACGATCAGCTGTTGTTCGACGCCATTCCCTGGGTGGAGCGCGCCCAGCAGGAGCACGACATCTTCGCCGACGTGCTGCGCGGCCGCGGGGTCGAGGTGCTGCTGCTGGCCGATGTGCTCACCGAGACCATCCAGGGCAGCGGCGCCGCCCGGATCCAGGGTATTTCCGGGGCCGTGGACGCCCGCCGGCTCGGTCACGTGCTGGCCGACGAGCTGGCCGCCCATCTACGCCGGGTGCCCGCCCCGGAGCTGGCGCAGATCCTCATGTCCGGCATGACATTCGACGAGCTGCCGTTCGGTCAGGACGCCACCTCGCTGGTGCGCCGCATGCATCACGGCCACGATTTCGTCATCGATCCGCTGCCGAACCTGCTGTTCACCCGGGACTCGTCGTTCTGGATCGGCCCGCGCGTGGCGATCACCTCGCTGGCGCTGCCCGCCCGGGCCCGCGAAACCTCGCTCACCGACCTGATTTACGCCTTCCACCCCCGTTTCCTGGGTGTGCGCCGGGCCTACGAATCGCACACCGCCCCCATCGAGGGCGGCGACGTGCTGCTGCTGTCCCCGGGCGTGGTGGCGGTCGGGGTGGGGGAACGGACCTCCGCCGCGGGCGCGGAAGCGTTGGCGCGCAGTCTCTTCGAGGATGATCTGGCCCACACCGTGCTCGTCGTGCCGATCGCCCAGACCCGTGCGACCATGCATCTCGACACGGTCTGCACCATGGTCGACGTCGACGCGGTGGTCATGTATCCGGCGATCCAGGACGAGTTGTGCGCCTTCACCATTCGTAAGGAGGAGGGTGGCGTGAGCATCTCCGGCCCCGACCCCTTCCTGCGGGTGGCGGCCGAGGCCATGGGCATCGGCAAGCTGCGGGTGGTCGACACCGGCCTGGACGGCGTCACCGCCGAACGGGAGCAGTGGGACGACGGCAACAACACCCTCGCCCTGGCCCCCGGCGTGGTGGTGGCCTACGAACGCAACGAGAACACCAATGCGCGGCTCGAAGACGCCGGAATCGAGGTGCTGCGCATCCCCGGCTCCGAGCTGGGTTCCGGCCGTGGCGGTCCGCGCTGCCTGTCCTGCCCGTTGTCGCGTGACGAGGTGTGATGAAGCCATGCTGGACATCCCGGTCGACCACCACTCGACGGTCCCGCCCTATGAGCAACTGCGCCAGGGCATCATCGCCCGGGTGCGCTCCGGTGAGCTCGCCGCCGGCACCAAGATCCCCACGGTCCGGGCGCTGGCGGCGACGCTGAAACTGGCCCCCAATACGGTGGCGCGCGCCTACCGCGAGCTGGAGCAGGACGGCATGCTCGAAACCCGGGGGCGGCTGGGCTCTTTCATCGCGTCCTCGGGCGACCCGACCCGTGACGTGGCGGGCCGCGCGGCCACCGAGTACGTGGCGGTGATCAGGCGGCTGGGCCTGGACGACGAGGCCGCCGAGCGCTACCTGCACGCGGCCCTGGGCGAAACCGACACCACGCCTTGATCTCCGGCCCGGTGGACCGCCCCGACGTCGGTCCTACCTCCAGCTGGGCAGCCACAGGTGGTCGTGCCAGTTGCCGGGTGTGATCGGCATACCGGTCAGGATCGGCCACAGCCAGATGAAGTTGGCGATGACCAGCGCCAGATACAGGCAGACCAGCAGCAGCCCCAGCCCTTGTCGTTCGCTGGGCGGGGTGAACAGCTGCCAGCCCGGCGCGCCCGAGAGCCGCCGTCCGCTGGGCGGCGCGTGCCCGAGGATGTCGCCGAGCGCCAGCGCCACGCCCATGGCCAGGAACGGGGCCAGCGGCACCGCGTAGAAGAAGTACATCTGCCGGTCCAGGTCCAGGAACCAGGGCAGGATTCCGGCCCCGTACCCGACCAGGACGGCGGCGTAGCGCCAGTCGCGCCGCACGATGCTGCGCCACAAGGCCCACCCCAGCATGGGGAAGGCCAGCCACCACAGCGCGGGCGTGCCGATCGCCATGACGGCCTTGACGCAGGCGGCCTGCCCGCAGCCGCTCACATTGGTGTCGGCGTAGTAGTAGAGCATCGGCCGCAGGCCCATGGGCCAGGTCCACGGCTTGGATTCCCACGGATGGTGATTGCCCGCGGAGTTGGTGAGCTCCTTGTGGAAGTTGAGCACCTCGCCGCCGTAGTACCAGAGTCCGCGCAGCGCGCTGGGCACCCACGAGAAGTCCCCGCCGCGACCGACCTTGGACCCGACCGCGTACCGGTCGTAGCTGGTCTCGCTGGCGAACCAGCCCCAGAAGGACATGAGGTAGACGAACACCGGCACGACCGCCAGCGCGTAGATCGTGGGCCCGAGGTCGCGCCGGGCGACGCCTTCCCACGGCTTCTTCACGCGATAACCGCGCCGCGCGGACAGGTCGAACGCCAGTGACAGCGCCGCGAATCCGACGATCCAGTACGCGCCGGACCATTTGGTGCCGCAGGCCAGCCCGAGCATGAGGCCCGCGCCGAACCGCCACCAGCGCACGCCGAAGCGCGGCCCGTATTCGGTGTCGTCGATGCGTCCTTGGGCGGAGACCAGGGCGATGCGGGTGCGGATGTCGTCGCGGTCCACCACCAGGCAGCCGAAGGCCGCGGTGACGAACAGCGCCTGGAAGATGTCGAGCATGCCGATGCGGGAGGACACGAAGGTGAGTCCGTCGCAGATCAGCAGGATGCCGGCGAACGCGCCGATCAGGGTGGATCGCGTCATCCGCCGCACGATGCGGATGACCAGCAGCACCAGCAGGGTTCCGGAGACGGCGGCCATGAACCGCCAGCCCAGCGGTCCGTATCCGAAGATGGCCTCGCCGAGCGCGATCATCTGCTTGCCGACCGGCGGGTGCACCACGAGCCCGTAGCCGGGGTTGTCCTCGACGCCGCCGTTGGTGAGCACCTGCCACCCTTGCGGCGCGTAGTGCTTCTCGTCGAAGACCGGCGTGTGCAGGTCGGTCGGATAGTTCAGCAGCAGGAACCGGGTGATGCCGGCGATCGTGGTGAGGAACAGCGTGACCACCCAGCCCCGCGCCCAGTCCGTGGGCCCGAAATCGGGTGAGGGCACCAGCGGAGCGGGACTCGACAGCGCCGCCGTCTCCGCCTGAACCGCTGACGGTCGCACGTCGGTTACCTGGGTCACGCCGTCGATCGTAAGCGGTCGCGCCCCTCGAGTCGCCTTCCGGTGAGCCGCCGCAACTCCGGTGGCGGCCCCCGGCCGGGGTTCGCGCGCCCGCGCCGGTAGGTTCGGCGGGTGTCTCGGAGTGGAACAGCGGAACAGATGAGCGCCGGGTCCGGTGCGCCGGGCCGGCTGGTCCTGGCGGCGACGCCGATGGGCGATATCGGTGACGCCTCGCGGCGGTTGCGGGACGCGCTCGCCACCGCCGACATCGTGGCGGCCGAGGACACGCGGCGGACGCGGTCGCTGGCGAAGGCGCTCGAGCTGGAGATCTCCGGCCGGGTGGTGAGCTTCTACGACCATGTGGAGACCGCCCGCATCCCGATGCTGCTCGAGGAGATCGAGTCCGGGAAGACGGTGTTGCTGGTCACCGACGCGGGCATGCCGTCGGTGAGCGATCCCGGGTATCGGATGGTGGCGGCGTGCGTGGAGCACGGTCTGCCGATCACCTGTCTGCCGGGCCCGTCGGCGGTGACGACCGCGCTGGCCCTGTCCGGCCTGCCCGTCGAACGCTTCTGTTTCGACGGGTTCCCGCCCCGCAAGTCCGGGCAGCGCAAGGAGTGGCTGCGCTCCTTGACTTCGGAAGCCCGTGCGGTGGTGTTCTTCGAGGCCCCGCACCGGCTCGCCGACTGCCTGGCCGACGCGGTCGAGGTGCTCGGCCCGACGCGGCGCGCCGCGGTCTGCCGGGAGCTCACCAAGACCTACGAGGAGGTCGTGCGCGGCACGCTGGCGGAGCTGGCCGCCTGGGCCGTCGAGGGTGCGCGCGGTGAGATCACCGTGGTTCTCGAAGGCGCGCAGCCGGTTTCGGCCGAGCCCGCCGATCTGGTCGGCCAGGTCGAAGCCCTGATCGAGTCGGGGCTGCGGTTGAAGGACGCGTGCGCGGAGGTGTCGGCCGCCACCGGAGCGTCGCGCCGCGAGTTGTACGACGCGGTGCTGGCGGCGCGTTCCGCCGAGTAGCCCGGGTGGTGTCCGGGCCGGGGTTGTCTGGCCAGTGTGCCCACTGGAAGGGGTGCGCCGATGCCGCACCCGGTCTCGCGGCCGCTGTTACAGTCCCCGATCATGGTGCATGAGACGGCCGCTCCGGCAAGTGAATTGGTGCTGGAACCGTTCGAGCTGAGCGCTGATTTCTATCAGCGGCCGCACGATGCGTACGACCTGTTGCGGGCGCGCGGCGCGGCGCATTTCGTGCGTTTCCCGGACGGTGGAACCGGTTGGCTGGTCACCGATTACGAGGCGGCGAAGGCCGTGTTCCTGGATCCCGCGGTCAGCAAGGCCCTCAAATCGCCGGGCGCGCAGGCCGCGCTGGGCGGTGATGCCGGGGGTGCGGCCATGTTCGGCGACATGATGCTGTTCTACGACCCGCCGCAGCACACCCGGCTGCGGGCGCTGGTGAATCGCGCGTTCAGTGGCCGCGCGGTGCGCGAACTGGCCCCGCGCACCACCGAATTGGCCGACGGCCTGCTGGCGGGGCTGGCCGAGGACGCCGCGTCCGAGCAGGATCTGCTGGACCGCTACGCGTTCCCGCTGCCCATGCTGGTGATCTGCGAGCTGCTGGGCGTGCCCAACGAGGACCGCGACAGCTTCCGCGCCTGGTCCACGACCCTGGTCTCCAATGACGAGACTCCCGAGGCCCGCGGCGCCGCCGTCGGCCAATTCCTCGGCTACATCGACGGATTGATCCGCGCCAAGCAGCAAGCGCCCGCCGATGACCTGCTCTCCGAACTGATCTCGGCCAGTGAGGACGGCGACCGGCTCTCCCACCGCGAGCTGATCAGCATGGTGTTCCTGCTGCTGATCGCGGGTTTCGAGACCACCGTGAACCTGATCTCCAACGCCGTCGCGATCCTGTTGACCGACAATGGGGTCCGCGCCGCCCTCGCCGCGGACCCGGGCCGGATGGCGGATTTCGTGGAGGAAGTCCTGCGCTTCGAGTCCCCGGCGAGCGAGGGCACCTTCCGCTACACGACCGCCCCGGTCACCGTCGGCGGCGTCGAAATCCCCGCGGGCCGTAGGGTTCTGGTGTCGATGGCCGCCGCCGACCGCGACCCGTCGCGCTTCGACGACCCGCACCGGGTGGACCTGGACCGCGCCGACAAGAACCATCTCGCCTTCGGTCACGGCATCCACCGGTGCGTCGGCGCTCCGCTGGCGCGCATGGAGGGCGGGGTCGCGCTGACCCGCCTGCTCGCGACCTACCCCGACTTGGTGCTCGCCACCGACGCCGAATTGTCCTGGCGCAAGTCGCTGATCGTGCGGGGACTCACCGCGCTGCCGGTCCGCCTCCGCCCCTGACCCGGGGTCCACCAGTTGGCGGGACCCATCAGTTTCACCAGCGCCGGGACCAGCAGCATGCGGACCAGGGTGGCGTCGATGATCAGCGCGATCACCATGCCGAGGCCGAGGAATCGCATGGGCGTGAGCGGCGACAGCGTGAACGCGCCGGTGATGAGCACGAGCAGTGTCGCCGCGGCGGTGATCACGCGCGCGGTCTGCACGGTCCCGACGCGCACCGAGGTCTCGGTGTCCGCGCCCGCGTCGTGCGCTTCCACCATGCGCGACAGCAGGAACACCTCGTAGTCGGTGGAGAGCCCGAACACGACCGCGATGATGAGGACCATCATCCCCGCCGAGAGCGGGCCGACGCTGACGTGCAGCGCACCCGCCAGATGCCCCTGATCGAAGATCCAGGTGAGCACGCCGAAGGTGGCGGCCAGGCTGAGGAAGGCCATGAGGACGGCCTTGAGCGGCAGGACGATCGAGCGGAATGCCAGCGCCAGCATGAGCAGCGTGACCGCCACCATGACCGCGATCATGAGCGGGAGCCGGTCGAGTACCGCCGCGATGCTGTCGACGGTGGTGGCGCTCTCCCCGCCGACGCGCAGCTCGAGTCCGTCCGGATGCAGGGCCCGCAGGTCGCGCACGATGTCCTGGGCGCGCGGTGAGCGGTCCGGGGCGGCGAGCGCGGCGTGCACGATGACGGTGTCGTCGCGGGTGTCGAGGGCCAGCGCCTGCCGGACCCCGGGCACGCCGCCGATCTCCCGCAGCGCCCGGCTGACCGTGGCCTGCGTCGGTGTGCCGCCGCCGGTTTCGCGGACCAGGATGGTGGCCCCGCTGTTGGCGGCGGGGAAGTGCGCCGTCAATTCCTCGACGGCGACCCGGGTTTCATTGCCCGCGGGCAGGGCGGTGTGGTCGATGTCGCCGAGCCGGACACCGGTCAGCGGCGCGGCCAGCACCAGCAGGATCGCGCCCACGGCCAGGGCGATCACTCCCGGCCGCTTCATGACCGCCGTGACGACGCCACCCCAGAACCGTTGCGCCCGAGCCTCGGAACGATCGAAGGCGTCCGCGCGCCAGCTCCACTTCCCGATCCGCGGGCCGAGCAGCGCCAGCATGGCGGGCAGCGCGGTCACCGACAGCGCGGCGGCCAGCCCCACCGCCGCGATGGCCCCGATCCCGAGCGAACGCAGCACCGCCAGCGGGAAGACGAACGTCCCCGCGAACGCGCACATGAGCAGCAGTGCCGAGAACAGCACCGTGCGCCCGGCCGTACCCAGGGTGCGTGTCACCGCCGCCTCCACGGTGGCTCCGCGCGCGAGTTCCTCCCGGAACCGTCCGACGATGAAAAGCCCGTAGTCGATGGCCAATCCGAGCCCCAGCAGCGACACCACGTTCATGGCGAACACGCTGACCTCGGTGAGCCGCGCGATCAGCCCGACCGCGCCCAGCGCGCCGATCACCGCCAGGGTGCCGATCGCCACCGGCAGCGAGGCGGCCACCACGCCGCCGAACACCAGGACCAGTACCAAGGCGGTCAAGGGAATCGAAATGGATTCGGCCAGTACCAGATCGTCCCGCGATTGCGTGCTGATCGTGTCGGCGAGCGCGCTGTACCCGGTCAGCTTCGTGTCGAGCCCGTCGACCCGCAGCGCGGCGGCGACTTTCGGATACTCCGCCACCCGCTGGTTGTCGTCGCCCGCCGAGAACACCACGGCGACCGCCTGCCGCCCGTCCGCCGACCGCAGATACTGCGATCGCGAACTGCTCCAATAGCTTTCGACGGGCCTCCGCAACAGAGCCGGGTCGATGGACGCGATGGCCGCCGTCACCCGCGGCCCGATATCCGCCAGCGACTGCCCGTCGGGCGCGGTGTACACGGCGATGACATCCGGATTCTGCGGCCCCAGCCGCTCGGTCACCCAGGCGTCCACCTCCGTGGATTCGCTGTGCGGCACCACGAATCCCGCCGAACTCACCCGCTGCTGCAGTCCGGTCGCGAACACCCCGCAGGCCAGCGCGAACAACACCGCCACCACCAGCACGGTTTTCGGCCGGGCGACCACCATCCGCGCCCACGCGGCCACCAGGCCGCCGGATGCGCCCATATCCTGCGGGCCGTCAGGGGAATCGGGTGCGACCTCCGCGGAATCGGCCGCGCCGGAACTGTCGATGGCGGTCATGGGCGCTCCGTTCGGGTTGTGCACGAGCCGGGCGTGCTAGTGGGTCGAGGCCGAATTCTCCGGAGCCAGTTCGGTTTCCAGCGTCCGGACGATGCGGTCCAGCAGCGCGTCCAGGCGCTCGGGCACGCCGCGGCCGCTGCGCGCGGAGACGGTGAGCTCGGTGCGGCCGCCGCATTCGGTCATGCCGACGAGCAGCGGCATGGCGACGCTGTGCTGCGGCATCACCTTGATCGCGGTGGGCGTGAATCCGGGGACGGCGAGCGCGTCCAGGTCGTAGCGGCCCATGTGGGAGACGGTGGCGGAGGCCAGGTTCAGGCCCGTCCGTGAGCCCAGGGCGTTGAGGGCGCGCAGCAGTCCGCGTCCGGCGGCCTGCGGCAGGTACTTCAGTCCGCCGTTGTCCATCTGGTTCAGTTCGCGGTTCTCCGCGAGCCCCGCCCGCTTGATGTCGTTGAGCTGCCGCCAGTCCATGCCCGGCCGCGCGTCCAGGAACAGCGGCAGCGCGAGATTCGCGGTGGACCGCAGCTCCGGGTCGTGGCGTCGGATGTCGACGGGGATCATGATGCGCGAGACGGGCCCGCCCTCATCGGCCAGCATGGCCGCCACCCGCATCAGCGTGCCCGGCCCGGTCGCGTGAATGGTCCTGGTGCGCAACAGGTGCCGGTGCTCGCCCCGCTCCTGGCGGCCGTGCCCGGTCGCCGACCGGAAGCGCGGCAGCATGAGGGTGGGCCGGCCGGGCGCGCCGATCCGCTTCACCAGTTCGGCGTCGGCGATCGGGTCGGCCGCGCCTACCGGCTCCTCGCCGCGCAACGCCCGCAGCACGTCGGTGGTCCACATGACCATGCCCATGCCGTCCATGACGCCGTGGAACACCCGGAAGACCAGGGCGGTGGTGGTGCCGGTGAGCAGCAGCACTTCCACGGTGGCGTCCGGGGTCGGCCCGATCGGGCTGGTCAGCACCGGATCCGCTTCCAGCGCCGGGTATTGCAGCTCGTGCTCGACGACGCGCACGCCGGGCGCGCGTCCGCTGTCCACCCAGTGGCGGCCGTCGCGCACCAGGCGCGCGCCCGGGTTCGCGGCCGCGGCGGTGGCGACCGCGCGCCGCAGCGTCTCCGGGTCGATGCTGCCCGTGCCCTCCACCACCAGCTGCATCAGGAACGGCGGAGCCAGATCCCGCATCGGGAAGTAGATGAGTTCGGTGGGAGAGATGGGACGGCGGAACATGGACCTACCTGCCTGGATCGTCTCGATGCGTTAGATCTGCGCGTTCAATGCCACCGCGCCGCCCTGGCTTTCGAGCCAGGTCAGGAAACCGGCCAGGCCGGCCTCGCGGTCCACGATCGGCCGGTAGCCGAGGTCGCGGGCGGCGGCGGAGGTGTCGTAGGTCGCGGTGCGGGTCATCAGCGCGACCACGTACCGGGACAGCGGCGGCGACCACCGGGTGGCGACGAACGGTATGCGCCAGACGGTTTCGATGGCGGCCACGATCGCGGCGAGGACCTTCGGATTCGGCTGCCGGGTCGGCTTCGGGTAGCCGAGACCGGTGGCCACCTCGCCGAGGAAACCCCACACGTCGGTGCGTTCGGCGTCGGCGATGAAATACGCCTTGCCGCCGGCGTTCTCGCTGCGCGCGGCCAGCACGCAGGCCTCGGCGATATTGTCCACGTGGCACAGCGAGGCGTACACCTGCCTGCCGTAGGACAGGTCCGGCAGCGAGCCTTCGCCCGCCCGGCCCAGCAGCCGCACGATCGGCCCGGACCGGTCGCCCGCGCCCCAGATGGCGCGCGGTCGCAGCGCGCAGGTGCTGAACCCGTCCGTATTCGAGGCCAGGACCAGGCGTTCGGCCGCGGCCTTGGTCTCGGAGTAGTGGTTCAGATAGCGGCTCGGGTACGGCACCGATTCGTCGATGTCGACCTGATCGCCGCCGTCGCGGTCCATGAGCGCGCTCGGGCTGGACACGAACACGAACCGGGACGCGCCATTGCGTTTCGCCGCCCGCAGCAGATTCTCGGTGGCCGTGACGTTCTCGGCGACGAACTGGTCGCGGGTGCCGCGATCGTCCACCCGGGCGGCACTGTGGAAGACCACGTCCACGCCCTTGGTGGCACGATCCAGGGAGCCCTGATCGGTCAGGTCGCCGGTGACGACCTCCACCCGATCCAGCACCTCCGACAGATCACGCAGGTTGCTGGTCGGCCGGGCCAGAATGGCCACCTCGTAGTCGCCGTCGCGGACCAGGCGGCGCACCAGCGCCCCGCCCAGGAATCCGGAAGCGCCTGTCACCAATGCCTTCACGCTCCGTCCTCTCCGCATGCCCGGGAGCGCCGCGTGGTTACGCAAGCTGCCTCCTCCGCGCTTGACCCGGTCATGCGGCCTCCTGCGTCTTCCACCAGGTGATCCCGAAGATCTGGGTCATGGCCGCCGTCTTGACCGGCGAGTGCCCAGTGTCCGCCGTGGCGCGCAGGGCGGCCGGGATCTGGGCCGCGTGCACCACGACGCTCAGGAACGCGTCGATCCAGAACACCGCGCGCAGCAGCCGGTTCTCCGGGGCGCGATCACCCGCCGCGAGCAGCACGCCCACCGCGAGATACAGCCAGCCGAGCACCGGAATCGCGCGTAGTACCAGCACCTTCATCGTCGTTCGTCCTTTCCGAGCCGCTCCGCCGCCCAGACCGCGAGCTGCTCGCGGCCGATCTTGGCATTGTGTCGGATGTCGACCGGGAACTTCGGGTGGAACAGGAACGTGGAAACGGCTGCGGTGACCATGAATTCGGCCGACCGAGCCTGCAGCCCGGCCATGACGGCCGCGGGATCCGCGCCCGGTGCGGTCTCGACGCACAGCACCGGCCGCTGCGCGCCCCGCTCGCCCACGCCGACCAGCGCGGTCCGGGCCACGCCGGGCACGGCGTTGAAGACCTGCTCCACCTGCACCGAGAACATGGGTCCGGCGGCGGTCTGCAGCCGCTGACTCTTGCGTCCGCAGAACCAGATCCGGCCCTCGCCGTCGATGCGGGCCAGGTCGCCGGTGCGATGCCACACCGTCTCGCCGTCGTGGATCTTGCCCGCCGCGTTCGCCGACTCCGGCCAGTAGTAGCGGGTGCTCACGTTCGGCCCGGCCACCACCAGTTCGCCGATGCCGCGGGTGGCGGCCAGCTCGGTCTCACGGGCCTGCGCGTGCGCCCAGGTCGGGATCGGGTCGTCGGTGATGGCGACCAGCCGCGCGCGCACCCCTTCGGCGGGACGGCCGACGCAGGTGCCTTCGCCGAGACGGGCGCGATCGGCCAGACCGGCCAGCAGCTCCCGGGATTCGATGGTGGACATGGGCAGCGCCTCGGTGGAGCCGTACCCGGCGTACACCTCCGCGTCCGCGGCCAGCACCCGGCGCAACCCGGCGATGCAGGTGTCCGGGACGGGCGCGCCGCCGGAGAAGATGCTGTGCAGCGTCGGCACCGGCGTGCGGTGCGTCTCCAGGTGCCGCAGCAGCGGGATCAGCACGGCGGGGGAGGCGAACATGGTCTTCACCCCGAACCGGTTGATCGCGTCCACCACGTGCGCGGGATCGGTGGAACCGACCTTGCTGGGCACCAAGGGCGGTAGGACACAGCGGGATCCGAGGAGCATGTCGAGAATGCCGACCAGCGGCAGCGTGATCAGCGAGGTGCCCGGCTCCACCCGGCCGCGGGCGGCGTGCACCTGCTCGACCATGGCGCTGAGATTGCCGTGCGTCATCTCCACGGCCTTGGCGGGGCCGGTCGAGCCGGTCGTGTAGGCGATGAGCAGCACCTCGTCGGCGGGTGCTGGGACGCGCTCGCGCAGGGTGAAGGCGTCGAACGGGGCCCGGTGCTCACCGGACGGCCGCCGGGAGTCGGCGACGGAGGCGAGCAGTTCCTCCAGTCGCGCCGCCATTTTCGCGCCGACCGGACCGGCGGCGTCGATGCGGAACCGGGTGCCGAAGCGGCTCGCGGTCGCCGGGGCGTCCCAGCTGCGCAGGGTCGGACCGCCCCAGAACCAGCGCGGGCCCACGGTCAGCGTCACCCGCACATTGCGGAAGTACTTGGCGAACAGCACCCGCGCCGCGTGCGCCTGCGGGATGCCGATGAACGCCTCCGCGTTCGCCGCGCGCAGGCAGTTGAGCATCTTGCGCACACCCATGCCCGGATCGATCACGACCGGGATGGCGCCGATCTTCAACAGCCCCAGCATGATCGCGTACAGCTCCGGGCTGGGCAGCACCAGCACTATGGTGCGGGTGCCGCGGCCCACCCCGGCGGCGGCCAGGTGCAGGCCGATGGTGTCGGACCACTCGTCGAGCTCGCGGTAGGTGAGATGGCGGTAGTCCGGCAGGCCGGAGGCGGTCTTCCCCGCGGGGTAGATCACCGCCTCACGGTCCGGATCGGCGGCCACCACCGCGCGGAAGCGGTCGATGGCCTGCCAATAGGTCGCGGTCGTCACGCCGCGGCCCCGACCACGGCGGGCAGACGGTAGACAACGGCGGCCGCCGACGGGCCCGCGCCCGCCGCCACGAACAGCACATCGCGGTATCCGGTCAGCGATTCCGCCTGGGCGGCAGCGTGATACGCCAGCGACAGCGACGCGGTGTGCGGGTCGCCCTGGGACAGGTCCGGGAGGAACACCGCGTCCGGGGCGATGCCCAGCTCCTCGGCCAGGCGGGCCGGGAAGTCGTCGCTCGGGGTGGCGGCGATCAGGGCGGTGGTGGTCTCCTCCGCGTCGCCGCCCGCGAGGGCGGCGCGGGCGGCGTCGGCGGCGACCGTGAGCAGCCGGTCCAGGTAGTCCGGCTCACGGTCCACCGTCATCAGGCCGCGGCCGCGGTCGCCCATGGTCTCGGTGTCCACGTACGACTCCAGGCCCGGGGTGCCCGCGGCGGCCCGGGTGTGCACCCGGCCGAAGCCCTCGGGCTGGTCGCTCTGCTCCAGCAGGAGCGCGGCGCCGGCGGTGGCGTAGGGGAATTCGTCGTCGGCGGCCGCGCGGGTCATCGACGGGTGAGTGTCACCGGAGACGATCAGCACGTGCTCGGCGCTGCCGGTCGCCAGCACCGCCTGCGCCACCTGCACCGCGTTGAGGACGCTGGTGCCCGCGTTCATCAGGTCGAAGGAGAAGGACCGCGGGTCCTCCTTCACGTAGTCCAGGCCGATGCCCGCGGCCTTCTGGATCAGCGCCGAGACGGCGGGTTCGACGGTATTGCTGTCGCGGAAGATGCCCGCGTTGATCATCACCCCGACCTGTCCGGGCTCCACCCCGGCGCTCTCCATGGCCCGGCGCGCGGCCCGGCCACTGAGCTCCACGATGCTGAAAGTGTCGGTGTCCCGGGCGATTCCGGTGGATTTGATGCGCACACCCATGGCGGTACCTCAGACCTTCAGCGACGAGATGGTGGTGGACAGGAATCCGCCGACGACGCCCGACGCCGCGGGGATCATCAGGATCTTCGATCCGGCGGCCAGGTTCTGCTGGCTCAGCTGATCGTGCAGCACGATGAAATGGGAAGTGCTGGAAGTGTTTCCGTACTTCTCGATGACATTCAGGTCCGGCGGCATGGGGTGGCCGAATTCGCGTTCGGCGATGGCGTTCATGAACGGGATGGCGGCCGCGCCGAACTGGTGGTGGATGATGTAGTCGAAGCCCTCGTCGGCGAAGGTGATGCCCTCGGCCTCCATGAAATTGCGCTGGGTGTCGGTCCACAGCAGGAACCGGGCCTCGTTGTGCATCTTCCGGTTGTCGGTGTACAGCGCGACGCCGTTGGACTTGTCGCTCGGCATACCCAGACAGAGGTGGGAGAACTCCGACGCGGTGGTGAGTTCGATGTAGTGGATCACGTCGTTGTCGTCGACGGCCTCGTCCAGCACCACACACGCGCCGGAATCGCCGACGGTGAGCGAGGCGAATTGCAGATCGTATTTGCTGGAGATTTCGTCGACCGCGGTTTCCGCGATCGGCGTGATGGCCTCACCGCTGACCACGATGCCGCGTTTCACGGCGCCGCTGCGAATCATGCGGTCGAGAATGTAGACGCCACTCATCATGCCGGCGCAGGCATTCGAGAGATCGAATGCGATGACATCCTCGCGGGCGCCGATGGCGCGGGCGATGGTCCCGGCGAAGGACGGCTCCATGTACATCTTGGTGCCGTGCTTGCTGCGGGTGATGGAGGTGGAGATGATGATGTCGAGATCGCCCGCGGCGTACGACGACCTGGCCAGGCAGTCCTCGACCGCCTTCATGGCGAGCGCGAAGGAATCCTCGCGGCTCTCCGGGCGGGTGTCGCGGAACCGGCGTTCCTTGACTCCCGTAATTCGTTCGAGATCGAATTCGGGCGCCTCCTTCAATCGCGCGACGAGTTCTGCTGTGGTGACCCGGTTCTCGGGCAGATAGGCGCCGATCGATTCGAATCGAGATTGCGGCACAGGGGACTCCTGAAGCTGGGGAGGCTGAAAAGCATTGGGGGGAAAGGTGATCGACTGTGATCGTCAAGCTCGGATGCGCTGAGGCTACCCGAGGGTAACCAGCTTGGGGAACTGTCGCGTTCCGTGTAACCGTCTGAGACGAAAGGTGAACAGTCGCTTACTGTTACGAGCGGTGACAGAAAGGACCTTCGCGCAGCCAGCCTCGCCGAGGTCGCGCTGAAATGGGGGTTTGACCCTCTCTGGCAATGCAAGTGAACATCCGGCTATCCTCGGTCATGTGCCTTCGGCATGGTCCGGATATGGCGGGACGAGGCCCCCGTTGTGAGTGAGTTCACGCATCAGGCGCGTGCGGGCAGACCCAATACCGCGTTCACGAATTCCACGAACAGCGGCGCCAATTCGGGCACCCGATGCGCCCCCTCGGCGACGATGACCCGCCGCGTGCGCTCCCCGATCGCGTCCGGGATCAGCGCGAACAGTTCGTCCGCGATCACCGGCAGGGTCGGATCGGTCACCCGCGCCTCGGCGTAGAACGCGCGATACAGATCCGCGAACCGATCCACCGACAGATCCCGCAGCGCCACCGATTGCTGATCCACCTTGAACGCCTCGACCAGCATCAGTCGCGCGAAATCCGGTTCGGACGCCACGGTTTCGCAGAATGTCACCACGATGGACTCGATCCGCTCGTGCGCCCCCGCATCGGTCGGCAACTGCCCCAGTTCATCGGCGATCCGAGTCGCGATGATGTCCGAAGCCGTCCGCACCGCCTCGATGAAGCACTCTTCCTTATTGCTGAAGTGTTCGTAGAACGTGCTTCGCGACACCCGGGCCCGCGCCACGATATCGCTCAACGTGACCGCGTAATACCCTTTCCCCTCAACGCATTCCACCATCGCCTCCAGCAACCGCCCCCGCTGCGAGGTGAGCACCGCCTCCCGGGCGGCCCGATGCCGCTGATCGAAGTCCGTGCGCTGCAACCCCGCGGCCGACCCACCCCAACCCCGCATCAAAACCTCCCTGACTGAACCGCTAACACTTCAGATACCCATTATCGAGCCCCTGCCGAACCCACCCCACCCCGGTATTGACATCGCATGCCATCAGTCCCCTTCCGTTGTCCTCTCAACAGGGTCCCGCGTCACTGTGACCTGCACCGGACCGTAGGCTGGCGGAAGATTTCCGGAAGGGTGGACGACAGGTGCTAGGAGTGTTCGACTCGATCCCCGAACAACCCTTGCTCGGGATCTACATGCGGTACCGGCGCGAGACGCTCGGCATCACCCAGGAGGAAACCGCCAAGCGCATGTTCGTCAGCCTCTCGCTGTACCGGAAGCTCGAGAGCGGGGAACGTGTGCTCACCGCCGAGCGGCTCTCGGACTGGTGTGCCGTCATGGACGCGCCGAGCTGGATGCTCGAGAAGATGGTCTCGCTGACGATGCCGAAGATCGTGACGGTGGCGCGGGGAGTGTGGCCGCCCGTGCTGCGTCGGGAAGACCTCGATCATCTCCAGGCACTGCCGTATCCGGCCTTCTATCACCGGTTCCCCGAATACGAGGTGCTGGCGGCCAATTCGGCGGCGACAGCCGCGTTCCCCTGGCTGGCCCCCGCACCCGAGGGCTCCGAGCGGCCGGTGAACGTCATCGAACAGATGATGACCGTGTCCGAAGCGCGCGAGTCCCTGGTCAACTGGGACACCGTGGCCCACCGGTTGCTGTTCACCCTCCGAGTTCTCGCACCCGGCGTCGTCGCTCCCGAACGGCTCACGCAGATCATCCGGACCTGCCGCGCGAATCCGGAATTCGAGCGCATGTGGAACACGCCCATGGACGAGGACGTCTACACCGATTCGCTCATGCTGGTCCGCGATCCGGAAGCCGGCGAGCTCCGACACTTCACCATGCGCGCCTACAACGCCTATCACCCCCAGGACTGCTCCTACCAGCTGTTCGTCCTCACGCCGCGAACCCCCGGCACCGCCACCGTCGACCCGTTCGCGCTCGCATGACGAACGCCGAACCCGAACCGTCGCTGCTCGCGATGTACCTGCGCTACCGGCGCGAGACCCTGGGCATCACCCAGGAGGAGATCGCCCGGCGCATGTACGTCTCGCTCTCCCTCTACCGGAAGCTGGAGAGCGGCGAGCGCGCGCTGACCCCGGAGCGGCTCGAGGACTGGTGCGTCGCCGCCGAAGCGCCGATGTGGATGCTCGACAAGATGGTCACCCTGGCCGTTCCGAAGATCATGACGATCGCCCGCGGGGCCTGGCCGCCCGAACTACGCCAGGAGGACCTCGACCACCTGCACGGCCTCCAGTTTCCCGCGTACTTCCACCGCTTCCCGGAATACGAGGTGCTCGCCGCCAACGAGGCTGCGACAGCGGCGTTTCCGTGGCTGGCGCCCGCGGGCACCGACGCGGAGCGTCCGGTGAACGTCATCGAGCAGATGCTGACCGTCCCGGAGATGCGGGAACTGCTGGTCAACTGGGACACCATCGTGCATCGGCTGGTGTTCGGACTCCGCGTCCTCTCGCCCGGCATCATCGCCCCGGAGCGGCTCGCGCAGATCATCGAAACCTGCGGCGTGAACCCGGAGTTCGAGCGCATGTGGAACACCCCGATGGAGGAGTGGTTGTTCAACGACTCCCTGGTGCAGGTCCGTCATCCCGCATCCGGCGAGATCATGTCCCTGACCATGCGCTCGTACAACCCTTCGCTCCCTCAGGACTGCTCCTACCAGCTGTTCATGCTCACGCCGCGCATGCCCGGCACGCCCACCGTCGACCCTTTCGCGATCGACTGACCCGCCCCGAGGAGGTGTACCGATGGTGTCCGGTGAGAGTCGGCCCGCGCCCGAGCAGCCCATGCTCGGCATGTTCATGCGCTACCGGCGCGAGCATCTGGGATTGACCCAGGACGAGGTGGCGCGACGCATGTTCGTCAGCTTGTCGCTCTATCGCAAGCTGGAGAACGGCGAACGCCCCATGTCTCCGGAGCGGTTGGCGGACTGGTCGCGGGCCATGAACGCGCCCGCGTGGCTGTTGCGCAAGATGGCGTCGCTGGCGCTGCCGATGGCGTCCGCGGTGGAGGCGGGGGTGTGGCCGCCGGCGTTGCGGGCCGAGGACATCGAGCATTTGGAGGCGCTGCCGTTTCCGGCGTTCTATCACCGGACGCCCGAGTACGAGATCCTGGCGGCGAATCAGGCCGCGCGGGAGGCGTTTCCGTGGCTGCTTCCCACGCACGCGGATGCGGAGCGGCCCGCGAATGTCATCGAGCAGATGATGACCGAGCCGATCGCGCGGGAGGTGCTGATCAACTGGGAGCTGATCGTGCATCGGCTGCTGTTCATCCTGCGGGTGAACGCGCCGGGGACCGTCGCTCCGGAGCGGCTGGCGCAGATTCTGGAAACCTGCCGGGTGAATCCGGAATTCGAGCGATTCTGGACCACCGACCTCAGTGAGGAGCAGTTCAACGATTCACTGGTTCTGGTCCGGGACCCGGAGACCGGCGGGCAGATGGCGCTGACCATGCGCTCCTACAACGCCTGGCATCCCGACAACTGCCCGTACCAGTTGTTCATGCTCACGCCGCGGGCCGACCCGACGCCGAGCGTGAGTGCCCCAATTCGTGCGACCTCCCCGGGTTGACCCTGCAAGCCACGGGTTGGATGCTTGTTCGGCGAGATCAAACTGCTGCTGCCCGGTCCGAGCCCGTGCTTCGGATCGGGCAGTTTCGCGTTTGTGCGCGGCATTCCCGTTCCGGTGCTGGTGGAGTTCGGAGGGGAATCTCCACCCGTGGTGGATACGGGTGTGACGACTCGGTGACCGCCCGCCGAAGGGGGGCGGGCGGCACCGGATCTCGTATTACTTGGGCGTCACATGCTTCGGGAAGACGACTTCCGGCTCGGGGAGAGCCGTGCCCGGGACCAGCGGGGTGGAGACGTCGGCGAAGGTGCGCTCGGGGGCGGCCAGCAGGTCGAGGATCTTGCCCGCCGAAGCGGGGATCACCGGCTGGACCAGGATCGAGACGATGCGCAGGACTTCCATGGTCACGTAGAGGATGGTGCCTTCGCGGGCGGTGTCCTCGGGGGTGCCGGCCTTGGCCAGGGTCCAGGGGGCCTGGGCGGAGAAGTAGCGGTTGGTCTCGCCGAGGGTGAGCCACAGCTGTTCCAGGCCGAGATGGATCTGCTGCTGGTCGAATTCGGCGCGGACCTTCTCGAGCAGGCCGTTCGCGCGGTCCAGCAGGGCCTTGTCGTCCTCGGTGAACTCACCGGGGGTGGGGACCACACCGGCGAAGTCGCGGCCGACCATCTTCAGGCAGCGCTGGGCCAGGTTGCCGTACTCGTTGGCCAGGTCGGAGTTGATCCGGCCGATGATCGCCTCTTCGCTGTAGGAGCCGTCCTGGCCGTAGGAGATCTCCCGCAGCAGGAAGAAACGGAGGGCGTCCAGGCCGAAGGTGTCGACCAGCTCCATCGGGTCGACCACATTGCCGACCGACTTGGACATCTTCTCGCCCTTGTAGTTGACGAAGCCGTGCACGAAAACCCGCTTCGGCAGCGCGATTCCGGCGCTCATCAGGAACGCGGGCCAGTACACGGTGTGGAACCGCGAGATGTCCTTGCCGATGATGTGCAGATCCGCGGGCCAGTACTTCTGGAACGAGGCCGAGGAGGTGTCGGGGTAGCCCGCGCCGGTGAGGTAGTTGGTGAGCGCGTCCACCCACACGTACATGACGTGATCGGGATGCCCGGGCACCGGAACGCCCCAGTCGAAGGTGGTGCGCGAGATCGACAGATCCTTCAGGCCGGCCTTCACGTACGAGACGATCTCGTTGCGCCGCGTCGCGGGCGCGATGAACTCCGGCTGCGTCTCGTACAGTTCGAGCAGCTTGTCCTGGTACTTGGACAGGCGGAAGAAGTAGTTCGACTCCTCGGTCCACTCCACCGGGGTCTTGGTGTCGGTGGAGATGCGGGTGCCGTCCTCGAGGACGGTGGTCTCCTCCTCGGTGTAGAACGCCTCGTCGCGCACCGAGTACCAGCCGGCGTAGGTGTCGAGGTAGATGTCGCCCGCGGCGACCATCTGCTCCCAGATCGCGACCGACGCGGCGAGGTGGTCCTCGTCGGTGGTGCGGATGAAGCGGTCGAAGGAGATGTCGAGCGCCTTGTCCATGTTCTCGAAGACGTCGGAGTTGCGTGAGGCGTACTCCTGCTCCGAGAGACCCGCGGCCTTGGCGGCCTGCTGCACCTTCTGGCCGTGCTCGTCGGTGCCGGTCATGTAGAACACATCGAAGCCGTCCAGCCGTTTGAAGCGGGCCAGGGCATCGGAGGAGATGTACTCGTAGGCGTGCCCGATGTGCGGTGCGCCGTTCGGGTACGCGATGGCCGTGGTGACGTAAAAGGCGGGGCGATCGGATGCGCTCATGGTGTGTCTACTCTATCTGCGTGTCCTTCGTCGCTCGCGTGAATATCCCCGTCCATGAGTAGCCGCCGACCTGCGCCCGAACCGCCGGAGCCGCTGTCGCCGCTGATCGACGCGCACACCCACATCGACGCCTGCGGGGCCACCGATCCGGAATCGGTTGCGGCGCTGGTGGACCGGGCCCGTGCGGTGGGCGTGCGAGAACTGGTCACGGTCGCCGACGATCTGGAGGCCGCCCGCTTCGCGGTGCGCGCCGCCAACTGGGACGACCGCGTGTACGCCGCCGTCGCGCTGCACCCGACCCGGGCCAACCACCTCGACGACGCCGCCAAGGCCGAGCTGGAGCGGCTGGCCGCCGATCCGCGCGTGGTCGCGGTCGGCGAGACCGGCCTGGACTACTACTGGCCGGGCAAGCTGGAGGGCTGCGCCGACATCGAGGAGCAGGTCGAGGGCTTCCGCTGGCACATCGACCTGGCCAAACGGCTGGGCAAGCCGCTCATGATCCACAACCGCGAGGCCGATCACGACCTGCTGGCCGTGCTGATCGACGAGGGCGCGCCCGACGAGGTGATCTTCCACTGCTTCTCCTCGGACGCGAACATGGCGATGGCGTGCGTGGAACAGGGCTTCGTGCTGAGTTTCTCGGGCACGGTCAGTTTCAAGAACGCGCACGAATTGCGTGAGGCCGCGAAACTGGTTCCGGACGAACTGATTCTGGTGGAAACCGACGCGCCGTTCCTGACGCCGCACCCGTTCCGGGGCGCGCCGAACGAGTCCTACATGCTGCCGTACACGCTGCGCGCGCTGGCGGAGCTGCGCGAACAGGATCCGGTGCAGCTGGCCAAGATCACCACGGCGAACGCGCGCCGCGTCTACGGGATCTGAGGGGGCCGCGGAAACGCGGCCGCCGCACCTTTTTTCGTCTGCGCACGGCTCCCGCGTTGCCATCGGTACGAGTTGAATCGGTGTGGCTCGGCTCACTAAAATCTGCCGCGATCGTGATTCACCTGCGGTTCGATATCGGGTCGTGACCCTCGTTTCCGCAGTACCACCGCGAGTGGTTGTGATTCACCGACCCCCTCGTTATCGTATTGTGACCATGCCGGGATTTCCGATGCACGCTTTGGCGAAGATCAACTCGTCGCGTTCCCCGATGTTGTACGGGGCGATCGCGGCGATGCTCGTCACGCTCATCGTCGGCGCGGGTGTCGCCATCATGAGCAAGAAGCAGGTGACCTTCGTCGTCGACGGCAAGGATTTCGTCGTGTCCACCATGCGCGGCGACGTGCGCGGCGCGCTGGCGGACGCCGGCTACGGCATCTCCGGCCGCGACGACGTGTCCCCGTCGGCGGGTGCGCGCATCAGCGACGGTTCCACCATCACGCTGAACCGCGCCCGCGAGGTCTCGCTGATCGTGGACGGCACCCCGTCCAAGGCGTGGACCACCGCGCTCACCGTGGCCGAGGCCGTGGTGAAGCTGAATCTGCCCGGCGACGTCTTCACCTCGCCCGCGCGCCCGACGCCGCTGCCGCTGGTGGGCGCGCAGCTGCTGATCACCAACCCGCGCACGGTCGAGCTGAGCGACAACGGTTTCGCCCCCGCCCTGGTCCGGCTGGCCGCGCCGACCGTCGGGGAACTGCTGCAGGTGCAGGGCCGCCCGCTGGTGAACCAGGATTTCGTGGTCCCGGCCGCCGACACCCCGCTCACCGAGGGCATGAAGATCACCGTCACCCGCAAGATCGTGCAGAACCGCACCGAGCGGGTGCCGCTGGATCCGCCGGAGAACACCATCGAGGATCAGTCGCTCAATATGAGCCGCACGATCGTCGAGAACGCGGGCGTACCGGGCACGCAGGACGTGACTTTCGCGGTCTCCATCGTGAACGGCCAAGAGGCGGGCAAGGATCCGATCAAGTCCACCGTGATCGTCCCCGCGCAGCCCAAGACCGTGCGCCGCGGCGCCAAGCCCGGCACCGAGGTCCCGGATGTCAAGGACGGCCGCACCTGGGATGCCCTGGCCAGCTGTGAGTCCGGCGGCAACTGGGCGATCAATACCGGCAACGGTTATTTCGGTGGCATCCAGTTCGACCAGAGCACCTGGGAACGGCAGGGCGGCACCCGCTACGCGCCCCGCGCCGATATGGCCACGCGTGAGGAGCAGATCGCCATCGCCGAGGTGACCCGCGCCCGTCAGGGCTGGGGTGCGTGGCCCGCGTGTACCTCGCGGCTGGGAATCAGCTAGTCCGGACCCCTCATCGGTCCGGACAGCCACATCGATCGGGTCGAACTGCTGTCCCGCGCGTGCGGACAGTGGACTCTCACCGGGGATGTCGGTCCCGCGAATCAGGGTGTTACCGGAGATTTCTTCCGTGTGGTCAGCGGAAAGTGGATTCGAGACAGCTCATCAGGTCCGCGGTGTCGGCCGGGCGCCGGGCGTAGCCGAGGTACCCGTCGGGCCGGATGACGAAGGCCGAGCGGCGCGCCGCCCGGTAGACGCGCGCGAATTCACCTGCGGTGTCGCGGATCAGCGGGAGGGTGGTCGCGTCCGCCACCGCGGCCGGGGTGGCGATCAGGTACACGTTCAGGTGGCAGCGGGTGGCGGCTATCGCGGTGGTGGCCAGCTCTTCCAGTGCGCGCAGGTCGGATTCGGTGGTGGTGTCGTCCGCGTACAGCAGCAGGGTGTGCCGGGTGCCGTCGAGCAGGGCGAACAGCCGGAGGTCGAAGGCGACGGCGGCGCGGGTGAGGCCGCGGGCGTCGGGGGCGCGGGCCCCGGCGCGCGGGGCGGGCTCGTCGGCGGGGGAGGCCGCCACGATCGGGCTGCCCGCGTAGTCGATGAGCAGCTGGGCTTCGCGGCGCAGCACGTAGTCGGGGTCGGTGGAGTCCGCGCCGATGCCTTCGCGGGCGCTGCGGACCGTGCGGCCGACCACCTCCTCACCGACCGGTCGGCGTTCGGCGTCGTAGGAGCCGAGCAGCGCGGGGGAGGCGTCGCCGTGGACCGCCAGCGCCAGTTTCCAGGCCAGGTTGTGGGCGTCCTGGATGCCGGTGTTCATGCCCTGCGCCCCGGTGGGCGGGTGGATGTGGGCGGCGTCGCCGGCCACGAAAACCCTGCCGTGGCCGTAGGAGTCGACGATCCGGTGACTGATCCGGAAGACCGAGGACCAGCGCAGATGCGAGACCAGCGCCGGTTCGGGGGCCAGCCGGTCGACGACCGCTTGCAGGTCGTCGATCTCGGGCGTCCACCCGGTGGTGAAGCCGTGCTCGACGCCGTCGCCGGTCTGCTCGCCCGAGTGGCCGTCGGGCAGCAGCATGGAGATGCGGTACCGGTGCAGGCCGGGCAGCGGGATGCAGACCAGCACGTCGTCGATGACGCCGTCGGTGCGGTGGCCGGCGCGAATGTTGTAGCCGCGCGGCATGTTCCAGCCGAGTTCCACATCGCCGAGCATGTACTGCTCGGCGAACGCGGCCCCTTCGAACGACAATCCCAGCGCCTTGCGGACCGCGCTGTGCGCGCCGTCGCAGCCGACGAGATACCCCGCCCGCGTGGTCGTGGCGCCGGTCCCGTTCTCCAGCGTGACCGTGACCCCGTCGGCGTCCTGCTCGAAAGCCGTTACCCGCGTGCCGCGTTCGATGACGCCGCCGAGTCCGGTCAGCCGGTCCCGCAGGATCCGCTCGGTCTCGTACTGCGGCAGCCCGACGAAGCCGTACGGCACGTCCGGCGGCAGCGTCAGCTCCATCCGCCCGTCCGGTTCGCCGTTCATGTAGGCGAGTTGCCCGCGCAACGGTATTGCGGCGTCGAGGATTTCCCGCACCACGCCCATCTGCTCGAACACCTCCAGCGCGCGCGGCTGGATGCCGACGGCCTTCGCGTACTGCGGTGGTTCGAGCAGCGGGTCGACGATCCGGCACGGCACGCCCCGGCGACGCAGTTCGATGGCCGCGGTCAGCCCGACGGGTCCGGCGCCGGCGATGATTACCGCGGTGTCGTCGTCCACGGCGTCGACTCGGTCGGCGAGGCGGGTGCGGTGGTGTTCGTAGCGCTGTCACGTTGTGCCGGATCGGGTCCGGACAGGGCGTTGGGGCCGTAGAAGGTCGGCAGCATGGCCTTCACCAGCACCAGGGCCGATCCGTCGCCGCTGGGTACCGCCGCCAGGTTGGTGGCGACCACGATGGTGAGCCCGGACTCCGGGTCCGACGCCATGTAACTCATGAAGCCCGGCAGCTGGCCGTCGTGCCCGAATTGGTGTTCACCGAATCGCACCAGGCCCAGGCCGTATCCCGCCAGTGTGGGAATGTCCGGGTTGATCGGCTGGACGCTGTCCATCCGCATCTTCTGGAACTCGGCGTCGAGCAGCTTGCCCTCGACGAGGGCCTTGGTGAAGGTGGTCATGTCCTCCACCGTCGAGATCGCGGCCCCGGCGGCCCAGGCCCAGGAGGGGCTCGAGGTGGTCGAATCGTTCGGTTGCAGGGTGCCCGCCAGCGCCGCCGCCCGCTGGTCCGGGGACAGGGCGTAGGTGTCGATGGTGGAGACCATGGTGCCGAAGGTGTAGCCCTGCGGGTGCGGATCCGGGATCGAGGAGTCGCTCACCGCCGGGAACGAGGTGTTCTTCAGCCCGAGCGGCTCGAAGATGCGCTGGCGCAGGGCATCCGCCAGCGGCATCTTCGCGACCTTCTCGATGATCAGCCCGAGCAGGATGGTGTTGGTGTTGGAGTAATCGAACTTCTCGCCCGGCGGGAATCGGACCGGGTGCGCGAAGGCGATGGCCAGCAGCTCCTCGGGGGTCCACACCTTCTGCGGGTCCTTGTCGACCTCGACGCTCAGGTCGCGGTCGAAGGTGTAGTTGTAGAGGCCGCTGCGCATTTCGGCGAGCTGAGCGAGGGTGATCTTGTCGCCGTTGGGCACGCCCGGCCAGTGCTTGTCGACCGGATCGTCGAGGGAGAGCTTGCCCTCCTGGGCGAGCTGCATGAGGACCGTGACGGTCATGGTCTTGGTATTGCTGCCGATCCGGAAATGGTCGTCCACCCGGATGGGGTCGTCCTCGCCGATGGTCCCGGTCCCGAAGGCGGCCTTCCAGCTCCCTTCCTCGGGCGAGGTGATCATGACGACCGCGCCCGGAATGACGTTGTCCTTCATCGATTTCGTGATGAGGGGGCGCAGCTTCGCGGCGTACGCCGGTTCCTTGGATCCGTTCGAGTCCGGGGACCCGGTGGTGGATTCCTTCGATCCACCCGAGTCCTTCGAGGACTCGCATCCCACCGCCGCGGTCAACCCGATGGTGGCGACAAGCACTCCGAAACTCCGCCGGTTTCCCATGACGCTCCGTCCGGGTCCGATGTTCGTGGCTAGGAAGTGCCTGCCAGCCTAACTCCGTACCGACTGGTCCTGATCGAAATCGGGTCCGCTACATCAGCGCGCCGCCGTCGACCCGCAGCTCGGTGCCGGTCATGTAGCGGCCGTCGTCGGAGGCCGCCATGGCGACCACGCCCGCGATGTCCTCCGGCTTGCCCAGCGCGCCGCCCTCGATCCAGCCGGGCAGCCGCGCCATGAGCGACCAGTCCGCGTCGGCGGGCAGCGCCAGACCGGAGGTGATGCCGGTGCTGATGCCGCCGGGCACGATATTGACCGCGCGCAGGCCCTTCTTCACGTATTCGAGCGCGATGGAGTGGGTCAGCGCGTTCACGCCCGCCTTCGACGCGGAGTACGCCGCCATGTACGGGTTGGACCCGAACGCCGAGGTGGAGGAGAAGTTCACGATCACGCCGCGGCCGGATTCGATGAGCGCGGGCAGCGCGGACTGGATCATCAGGAAGGTGCCGGTCAGGTTGACCGAGATGACCTTGTTCCAGTCCTCGAGCGGCATCTCGTGGGTGTGCGCGGCGCGCAGGATGCCCGCGGCGTTGACCAGAACGTCCAGGCCGCCGAGGAATTCGAGGGCCTCGGCGGTGACCGCGCGGACCGACTCCTGGTCCGCGATGTCGATGGTGAGGGTGCGCAGGCGTTCGCGCTGCGCGGCGGGGGCGGCGTCGACGGTGGCGGCCAGTCCGGCCTCGTTCACATCCGCGGCGACCAGCTGGGCTCCCTCGGCGAGCAGGCGCAGGGCCACGCCCTGACCGATGCCCGATCCCGCTCCGGTGACAATGACTCGACGACCTTCGTATCTGCTCGACATGGCGAGAAATTAGAACAAGTTTCAAAGCGCGTCAATGGGTTGTGCGTCGGATACTGTCCCGCTATTTGCCAGAGTGTTCACATATTTGAACGACAGTCCAGTAGATAAACTCCTTCGCCGTATGCGTTGGGCAATTCGGGTCGGGACCTGATGGAGGATTCATGCGTTCGGTTGGTTGGCGTACTCGTGCCTGCACGGCGGCTCTCGCGGCAGCCGGTGCCCTGCTGGTGATCCCGGGCGGCCCCGCCCACGCCGATCCCGGCACCGCCTTCGCCACCAGCGCGCTCCCCGACGGCTTCCGGGGCCTGTCCAACGGCACCATCATCGACTACTGGACCACCCGCTCCAACGGCGAACCGGTGAAAGCCAGTGGCGCGCTGTTCGTTCCGCCCGGCCCCGCGCCCGAGGGCGGCTGGCCGATCATGGCCTACGACCACGGCACCTCCGGCATGGGACCGGGCTGCGGCGGTCAGACCGATACCACCCACCTCACCCGGCCCACCGAGGACAAGTTCCTGCAGTACCTGGTGAACAAGGGCTTCGCCGTGGTCGCCCCCGACTACCTCGGCCTGGGCCGCTTCGACACCGGCCCGCACCCGTACCTCGAGATCGGCACCGAGGCCGGCTCGACCATCGACCTGCTGAAAGCCGCACGCGCACTGAACCCCTCGCTGTCGCGCAGCTGGGCGGTCACCGGCTTCTCGCAGGGCGGCCAGGCGGCGCTGGGCACCGCGCACCTGCAGGCCGCCACCGCACCGGATCTCGACTTCCGCGGCACCATCACCGTCGACCCGGAATCGGATCTGGAGAAGATCACCCCGTTCGTCGGCCCATGGGTGCCGGAGATCCCGGGTCAGGCCGGAACCGCGGTCAACGGTTTCGTGGTCAGCATGCTGGCCGGTCTGCGCGCCACGCACCCGGAGGCGAACGTCGACAGCTTCCTCACCGAGCGCGGCCGTCAGGCGCTCGACGAGTCGCAGAGCCTGTGCTTCGTCGACATCATGAAGAAGGTCGAGGGCATGGGCATCGGCGACATGCTGTCGCGGCCGCTGAACGATCCCGCGTTCCAGGCGGCCATGAACCAGTACATGACCGTGCCGGTCAACGGCTACGACGCGCCGATCCTGTTGCTGGTCAACGCGACCGACACCACCGTGCCCTCCCCGCTGCACGCCGCGCTGGCCGCCCAGTTCGCCGCCAACGGCGTCGACTTCTCCACGGTGGTCGGCACCGGCACCCACACCCAGCTGAACCCGGCCATGTGGGATGCGATCGGCGCCTTCACCGATCGCATCCTGTCCACCCCCACCCTGTCCTGACCCGGGAGGTCCGGCCCGGACCGGCTATTTCGGGAACCAGTTGTAGTCCGGCGCGCAGGTGATGTCGGCGTCCGGGCGGACGCCGGTGGCCAGGTAGGTGTTCACGGCGTCGTTCACGCACGGGCTCAGACCGTCGCGGAACGACGCGTGAATTCTGGTGTCCGCCAAGGTGATCAGCCGTGACTTCGGGAGCTTCGCGTGCAGCGCGAGGCCCTCGGCGTACGCGGTGCGGGTGTCGTGGACATTGGCCAGCATCAGCACCGGGGTGTCGTTGCCGATCTCGGTGGGCTGCTCCACCGGGTCCGGCCAGAAGGCGCACGCGGTGATGTTGTTGGCGAACGCGCCGAACACCGGCTGCGACGCCCGGGCGGCCTCGACATTGTTGTAGTACCAGGCGGGATCGCGGGGCGCGGCCTTGTCGCCGCACATGATGGCGGCCATGGCGGCGGCGTCCAGCGGCACCACCGAGAAGATCTTGGCCTGCAGGGCGTCCATGTCGATCGGGCCGCCCGCGACGCCGCTGGCCACCATGGTGAGGATCTCGGCGAGGTTCGGGTTGAACTGCGGATTGGGCAGCAGCGCAACCAGAATCATCGGGATGGTGTGCTCGTCGACGAGGAAGCCGCTGCCGTAGATCTCGTGGCCCGCGGACCGGCGGATCAGGTCCTCGACCCAGCCGCGCACCGCCGCGGGGGTGGTGCCGAAGTGGTAGACGTCGTCGTGGCGGGCGGCCCAGGTGGCCCAGTCGTCGAGCGCCCACTCGTTGATCGCGCCCATGTCCTGATAGAGGCCGATGTAGTAGCGGTCCGGGTCGATGGGGGAGTCGAGGACCATGCGGTCGACGCGGTCGCCGAACAGCTGGGTGTACACCGCGCCCAGGTAGGTGCCGTAGGAGGCGCCGAAGAAGTTGATCTTCTGCTCGCCCAGCACGCTCCGGATGACATCCATGTCGCGGGCGGTGTTGCGGGTGGTGATGTGGCGGATCTTGCCCGGGTCGGTGGCCACGCAGGCGCTCGCCATGCCCGCGGCCACCGTGGCGTCGCGGGCGAAGCCGAGGACGTCGAAGCCCGCCGAGAACAGAATGGTGGGAATCGGAATCGTGCAGTTGACCTTGTCGGAACGGCCGATGCCCCGCGGGTCCATGCCGATGATGTCGTACTGCGCGCGCACGTCGTCGGACAGGTTCGTCAGATAGTTCGCGGGCATGCGCAGGCCCTGGCCGCCCGGACCACCCGGGTTGGTCAGCAGGATGCCGCGGCGGCGCTCCGGATCGGTGGCCTGGACCCGGGAGATGCCCAGGGTCAGGGTGCGGCCGCCGGGATCGGCGTAGTCGAGCGGAACGACCACGCCCGCGCACTGCGCGCCCGCCTTGTCCAGGATCTTGTCATTGCAGGCCTGCCAGTTCACCGTCTGATGCGTGAAGCGATCCGGCGCGACGGGCGCTTCCGCGTGCACCGGGCCCGCGGGCAGGGTGGCGGCCGCCGTCACCAGCGTCGCGCCCAGAACGAACCGTCGAATCCGCCGAGCGGGCATGCACTCTCCTCCAAGGTCGTGGTTGCCGGGTGGCGACGCTACCCGGACGTGTGGCGAAAAAGCCTGAGACGTGGGGTTTTTGGCCCGACGCGCGTGTCCGCCACGCCGTGCGGACGCTGCGGCGAATTTTCGGCGAACCCGATCGATAGACTGCGCCGATCCCGCTCGAGACCGCTCCGATCCAGCTCGTCGTCCCCTCGCCGGAGGAATCATGCGTGCGCTCGTTCGAACCCTGGCCGTCGCGACCCTGACCCTCGGCGGGATGCTGAGCGCCCCGATTCTGCCCGGCAGTCCGGCGCTCGCCGAAAGCAGCACGGCCGCAGGGACTCTCATCGCCGCGACCGCCCACCCCGACGGCTGGCATCAGCTGTGGGGCGGTTCCTCGCTCGAATACTGGACCACCCGATCGAACGGCGAACCCGTACGGGCCAGCGGCGCGCTGTTCGTGCCCGCCGGAACACCGCCCGCGGGCGGCTGGCCGATCATGGCCTGGGATCACGGCACCACCGGTATGGGCCCGGCCTCCGATGTGGAGAAGGCGCTGCCGATCACCGTGCCCTCGCCGCTGCACGCCGCGCTGGCGGCCCAGTTCGCCGCCAATGGGGTCGACTTCTCGACGGTGGTCGGGACCGGCGGCCACACCGAGCTGAATCCGCAGATGTGGGCGGCCATGGACGCCTTCACCGACCGCGTCTTCGCCGCCCCGACGGTGTCCTGACCGGGGTGTCGGCGCGAGTGATCCGCCCAGCTTGATAGGTTTTCCAGAATGTCCGAACCCGAAGTCGCCGGTCGTGGAAAAGCCGCCCTGCTGGGCCCCGCCGAAGTGCGTGAGCTCGCCGAGCGATTCGGGGTCCGCCCGACCAAGCAGTTGGGGCAGAATTTCGTCCACGATGCCAATACGATGCGCCGCATCGTCGCCACCGCGGGAGTGACACGCGGGGACACCGTGCTCGAAGTCGGGCCCGGTCTCGGATCGCTGACCCTCGCCCTGCTCGACGTGGTGGATCGCGTCATCGCCGTCGAGATCGATCCGACCCTGGCCACGCATCTGCCGCAGACCGTCGGGGCGCGCGCTCCCGAACTCGCGGACCGGCTCACCGTCGTGCCCATGGACGCCATGAAGGTCACACACGCCGACCTGCCCGCCGAGCCGACCGCGCTGGTCGCCAACCTGCCCTACAACGTCGCGGTGCCGGTGCTGCTGCACCTGCTGGCCGAATTCCCGAGCATCCGGACCACGCTGGTCATGGTGCAGCTCGAGGTCGCGGATCGGCTGGCGGCCACGCCGGGCGGGCGCATCTACGGCGTGCCCAGCGTGAAGGCGGGCTTCTACGGCACCGTGCGGCGCGCCGGAACCGTTGGCCGCCAGATCTTCTGGCCGGTGCCGCAGGTGGAATCCGGGCTGGTCCGCATCGACCGGTTCGACAACGTGCCCTGGCCGCAGGACGACGCCTTCCGGCAGCGGGTGTTCGCCGTGGTCGACGCGGCGTTCGCGCAGCGCCGCAAGACCCTGCGCGCGGCCCTCGCGGGCTGGGCGGGCTCGGCCGCGGAGGCCGAGAACCGTCTCACCGCGGCCGGTATCGCGCCCACCGCGCGCGGTGAGACGCTCGATACCGCCGCTTTCGTTCGTCTGGCTCAACAAGGCTGACTCCCCGCAGCCGGCCGAGTCCGGGGACTCTCAGATTCCGCTGGGGAAGGTGAGGGTCTGCAGGCCCGGCCACACGTCGGCCCACGGGTGCTTGGGTTCGCGGCACACGTAGACGGTCATCAGGCGCTCCAGGCCGGGCAGGCCGTTCGGGTCGTTGATCTTGGTGACCTCGGTGGTGGAGTTGAACTGGGCCAGGAAGTCCTTGTCGCCCACGCCGTCCACCGACAGGTAGACGATGGTGCGGTAGGAGTCCGACGGCGGGCCGAAGTAGCCGAAGCCGCGGTTCGGGCTGAACACCGGCGGCATGTTATAGTCGCGGCCGAATTCCTCCAGCGCGCTGGCCTGCACGTAAGCAGCGGCGACCACGGCGGTGTTGCCGCGCTCGGCTTCCGGCAGTCCGGCCACCGCGTCGGCGACCGCCTTGGTGAAGGTCTCGTATCCGGCCGGGCCGGTGAGCGATTCACGCTGCCAGTACTGGGCCTGGTCGGTGATCGGCTTGTCGATGCCGGTGAAGTCGCGCGCCCACTCCCAGCTGTAGGGGACCGGGATCGAGGCCATCCACGCCGTGAACATGACCGCCGACAGCACCGCCACGGCATTGACCCACTTGCCGATCTGCTTGCGCGCCTCGACCGTGCTCAACGCGAACGCGCCCGCGCCGACCAGGGCGGGCCAGAAGCCCGCCACGTAGTAGGAGCGACCGTTCTCGACCAGGACGATGATCAGCAGGCCCAGGCCCGCGATCAGCGCGAAACGGTAGGGACGCAACGCCTCCAGCCGGGTGAGGCCCCACAGGCCGAAGATGCTCAGCAGGCCGCCGAGCAGACCGCACTGGACGGCGATCTCGATCGCGCAGATCAGCGGACCGGTATTGGCGGCGTACTGCTCCTGGGCGATGATCTCGGTCATCTGCGATTCCACCCAGCCGTGCTGCACCTGCCACACGATGCCGGGGACCATCGACAGCGTCAGGATCGCGGTGCCGACGTACAGCGCCGGGCGGCGCAGCAGTTCGCGCGGGCCCGCGATCAGCACGCCCAGGCCGAGCAGCGCCCACACGCCGGGCATCATCCACTTCGCCTGGAACGCCAGCGCCGCCGCCACGCCCGCGACGATCAGCAGGTAGTCCTGCCGCGTGCGCACCCAGCGGATGAGCAGCCAGATGATGGCCGCCTGCAAGGGAATGTCGAAGGTCAGCGTGATCAGCTGCATCTGGTTGAAGGCCAGCGGTGACACCGCGTAGGCCGTCGCGGCCAGCACCTGATACCGCGCGCTCGCACCCAGCTCCCGGGCGGTGGCGGCCGCGACGACCGCCGCGGCGGCCATCAGCAGCAGCGCCGGAATGCGCAGCGCCAGCACCGAACCCGGGGCGATCAGATCCATCACGTGCGCCACGAACGGCGCCAGCGGACCCTGATCCGGGTAGGCCCAGGCGAGCCGTCGCCCGGCCGCCAAGAAGTACAGCTCGTCGCCGAAGTAGTTGATCCGAGCCGCGGGGAGGCCGAGCACGGCGGCGAACCCCAGCGAGACCGCCAGGACGCCCTTCCACGCGAACGGATGCACCCGCCGATCGGCGACCGGCTCGACGGCGACCAGCTCCGGCGCCACATCGGTGGTTGACACTATGCCCTCCCAGGGAACACAAAAACGCCCGGCGAAACCGAAAGTCGGCAAGGCCGGGCGTCGATCACGCAGCAGAATATCCGCAAACCCCCCGTGCAGTCGCCCCGAACTTTCAGGGGCTTGCCGCCCCCTCCGCAGCAATCCGCCTCCCGGCGCCCGGGTTCGCCCCCTCCTCACGGAGTCTCGGCCCGCCCTGTCGGACGGTCTTCAGCACCCCTCCAGCTACCCCTGTGAACGGCCGCTGAACACCGTAAACGCCGGTGCCGAACGAGCGCTCTCGCGGATTCCCGCCACCGGTGCGCGCCCACCGATCGGGCGAAAGTGACCGCGCTCATCCTGTGTGGATTTGTCTCAAATGCGACAAGTCACACATGTGCCATTCGGGTGTGCCTGCGGCCGTCGCGATCTCGTCGCACGGAACCGCGAGTGTGTCTCAAAAATGTCTCACGATGCTGTCTCGGAGCCGTCGCCGGTGGGTATTGCGAGATACCGGTAGACGGTCGCGCGGGATACGCCCAGCTCGGCGGCGATCTCGTCGACGGTGTGGTCGCCCGAATCCCGCATGCGCTGGGCGGCGGCCATCATCGCCGAGGTCATCGCGCCGGGACGGCCCCGGGCCGGACGGCGGCGGGGCGTCTCGGGCGCTCGGGCGGGGGTGGCGGTCCGCCGGGGTGGTGGCGTGTTCAGGAGTTGTTGCGCGCCCTCGAGAATCGCCGCGCGCAGCTCCGGCTCGGGATGGTCGGCGAAGATGACCACCGGGTCGCTGAGCGCGGCGTACACCTGCGTGGCCCGCACCCGCTCGGCGAAGTCGGCATCCGGTCCGGCGATCACCTCCTGAGCGGCCAGCGCGATGTCACGCAGCCGCGCGTAGGTCGCGTTGTCGGCGGACAGCGCCTCGTCGTGCAGCTGCATCCGCAGTACCCGCGCGTGCCGCAGCCAGGTGTCGATGAGTCCTTCCGTCACGGCCCACTGCCGCTCGGCCGAGTCCGGGAGGCTCTGGACCGATTCGAGCAGGGCTTCGGTCTCGGCCAGAAGGGGCTCGACCAGGGCGGCGACGATGTCGCTCTTGCTGGGGAAGTGGTAGAGCACGGCGGTTTTCGTGAGGCCGACCTGCTCGGCGATCTCCCGCACCGATACCGCGTGGTACCCGCGTTCGACGAACAGCGCGAGCGCGGTGCGCAGGATTCGGGCCCGTGAGTCGTCGGTCATGTCCCAGCACCCTACCCGTTGACTGACCAACGGTCAGTGGCTTACAGTCGAGACTGACCGTCGGTCAGTATTTTTGAGATAGGGATGGTTATCATGTCGAACGAGCGAATTCTGATTTCCGGCGCCGGGATCGCGGGTCAGGCCCTGGCGTATTGGCTCGCCCGCCACGGGTTCCGGCCGACCGTGGTCGAGCGGGCGCCGCGGCTGCGGACCGGCGGCCAGGGCGTGGACATTCGAGACCAGGCGATCGAGGTCGTCGAGAAGATGGGCGTCATGCCGCGGGTGCGCGCGGCGGCGGCCGACGTGGCCGGCATGCGGTTCGTCCGCGCCGACGGCCGCGAGATCTCCCGCGTCGACATCGAGGGCATCAAGACCGAGAACGGCAGCGCCGAGGTGGAGATCATGCGCGGCGATCTGGTGCGGATTCTGCACGACATCACCGCCGGCGCAGTCGAATACCGCTTCGATGACGCCATCACCGCGCTGGATCAGGACAACGACGGCGTGACCGTCACCTTCGCGAACGGACCCGCCCGCCGCTTCGACCTGGTGGTCGGCGCCGACGGCCTGCACTCCACGGTCCGCAAACTGGCCTTCGGGCCGGAATCGGACCACGTGCGCTTCATGGACCACTACTTCGCCTTCGGCAATGCCGACGCGGATCTGGGCCCCGACCGGTGGGTCACCATGTTCAACACCCCCGGCCGCATGACCGGCGTCTACCGATCGGGCAACCACCCGCAGGCCAAGGCCTACTTCATGTTCCGCAGCCCCCGGCGCGACATCGACCTGCGCGATCAGCAGGCCGCCCGCGCCCTGCTGTCCGCCGAGTTCGGCGACGAGAACGACTGGCACGTATCGGGATTGCTCGCCGGCGTCCTCGCCGACCCCGACGCCTACATCGACGCGCTCGGCCAGGTCCGTATGGAGTCGTGGTCCAGCGGCCGGGTCGTCCTCGTCGGCGACGCGGCCTACTGCGCCTCCCCGGTCTCGGGGGCGGGCGCGGAGATCGCCCTGATCGGGGCCTACCGGCTCGCCGGAGAGCTGGCGGCCGCCGGCGGTGACCACCGAATCGCCTTCGACCGGTACGAGCGGTCGCACCGCCCGCTGATCACCCGCAAACAACAGGTCGGACCCAACCTCCGGCTGATGGTGCCGAAGACCCGGCTGGGGATGGCCGTGCGCAACACCGTCACTCGCCTGCCGCTGCTGGAGTCGATGTCCGGCATGGAGCGCATCATGTCCCCGAAGGCCACCGACCGGCTCCCCGACTACGAGTCGGCAGCCGATACCGCCAGGTGAAAGCCCGGCTCACCGGTCCTTGTGGCACACCGCTTCCAGCATGACGCCGTCGTACCCGCGCCAGAACGTGGCGTAGTACGGCGGCGGATACTGCGGGAAGGACTGTGGCGTATGGATGATCTCGTCGCCGCGCCCCGAGGCCCAGTCGTGCACCCGGTCGACATCGGCGCGGGTGGGGACCATGAACGCGAGATGCTGCAGTCCCGCCCGCTCGGGGGAGTAGCCCGGCTCCGGGGCCGGGTAGAAGAACAGATAGGTGCCGACCTTGCCGCCCGCGGGCCAGTACGCGAACTGCGTATCGTCGGCCAGCAGCTTGTCGTAGCCGATCAGCGGCATCAGCTGGTCGTAATACTGTCGCGCCGCAACGAGATCGGTGACATTGACGCCGAGGTGTCCCAGAGGCATGGTCGGAATCTACGCGATGTTCTCTACACGATCTCCGCAATCGGTCCCGGGGCATCCACAGCGGGTCGACAAGTTGCGATCCGAGGGACGGCCGGCGGAGGTCGTCTCTTGGCCAATTCCGTTGCGGTAGTGAGTGATATCGCGTCGTGTCGGTGGGTTCTGACATGCTGACGGGCATGAGTTCGAGATTGTCGGTCGATGTGTCGAGCGAGCGGGTGTTCACCGCGGTCACCGGTTCGGGGATGCTCGCGCTGTGGGATCCGGCCGCGTTCACCCATGTCGTCGATTACGACAGCTGGGAAGTGGAGTTGCTGGATGACGAACCGGTCGTCGAGCACATTCGCGGCGGTCGGCTGGTGCCGCTGAACATCCTGTCCGACGGGCGATTCGGGGTGCTGGTGCGGCAGGGCGCGGCGGGTGAGCTCACCGAGCGCGAGCGGCAGTACGCGCAGAACTCCTCCGAGCCTTACCTGTTCGTGTCCACGGGTGTTGCCAAGATCAGCGGCATCGAGGAGGTCGGCTCGTTCGATGAGGAAGAGTCCACGGTGGCCGACATGAAGCCGACCGAGATCGACCTTCCGGCAGGCTCGTACGCCGTGACCGTCCACCTCCTCGACTGGGAAGCGGAACCCGGCGCGACGGACGACAAGGGCGACGCCACCCCCACCGCCCTCCCCGACTTCGTGGTCCTGATCGCACCCGCCGACGGGGGATCGTTCCGCGCCGACATCGAAACCTTCGACGACCTCGACTGATCGGCGGCCGCCGCGGACCTGTGGTTTGATGGCCGAGTGATGTTGATGACGCAGTCGTGGTGGCAGCCGAGGTTTCGGCGGCTCTGACTTGCGTGTGTGTCGGCTGCCGGTGCGGTGGTCGACGCGTCTCGCGTCACTCGGCTGACGCAGCGGTGGCCTCGAAATGAGAGGTCCGGATTCATGTCCCTGGAAGAAGTGCGCGGCGAGATCGACGCGATCGACGCGCGGATCATCGAATTGCTCGGCGCCCGGCAGCAATTGGTGATGCGCGCGGCCACGTTCAAACGCAACGAACACGAGGTCCGCGCCCCGGACCGCCGCGTGCGGATGATGGTCCGCCTGCGTGAGCTGGCGGTGCGCCACGGCGTCGAGCCGACATTGGTCGAGCGGGTCTACAACACCCTGATCGACGGATTCATCGAACTCGAGCAGCAGCGCCACCGCGCGCTCATCGCGGGGGAAGTGGCCGGTTCAGCCGCGCCGCGACCGGTAGAGACGCAGCCCAGCGCGTAATAGGGACGGTGCGAGGAGACGGGCGGATCCCCGGAAACCGCTGACGCGCCCGCCTTCTCCCCGCGCCGATCGACCAGCTCCTTCATCAACCGCGTGGCAGGCCCGCCCACATCCTCGAAATCCATCCCGCGATTGTTCCGCGGAACCGGACACGCCCGCCGAGTCCTCACCACCCGCCGCCGAGCCCTACCTGATCAACCGAACCGGCTGGCTTTCGAGGTGAGAGCCGCGCGACCGCGCGGGGTGATCCGCCAGCGCCCGCGCGGGTGACTGGGAACGATCAGGCCACGGGATTCCAGGTGCGCCAAGGCGTTGCGCGCACGCCAGGTGGTAAGCGTCGCGGCGACCTGAACTTGGGCGGCGGAGAGTGTGCGGTCGGGACTGAGTGCGATGAGAACGGCCACCTCGGCGGGGGTCATGGGTGAATCTCCTGTGTGGATGACTGGGGATGGTTTGAGCGCGAGCGTGTTCGGCTTCGGTTCCGGCGGTGGCGACCGGTTGGTAGGCCGGGGCGGCTGGGGACTTCGAGGAATCCGCCGGTGGTGGTCGAGAGCCGGAGGTGGTCGGCGGTCGCGCTGCGGTTCTCGAGGTGGAAACCCCACCACGACCACACGATCACGCCGCCGCACAGGGCGGCGATGGTCATCAGGGCCCATGCGTCCCAGGGCATTACGGTCCCTCCTTGTCATCGGTGATGCGGTGAGCGTCACCGGGCACGGCGGGTCGCGCCGCACACCCCGGAGGAACCCGTGGAAATTCTGCGAACCCGCAGTTCCCAGCCCGGGAGGGTCGTACGCTGGTTCCCGGAATGGGAAGACCTCAGGGCCGTTGCGGACCAAGGGGGTAGCCGTTGTCCGAGGATCACAGCGCCGGTTCGACATTGCCGCGCCGCCAACTAGGCCGCGCGCTTCGCGAGGCCCGGGAGGGATTGGGCCTCACCCTCGAGCAGGCCGCGAAACACATGGAGTGGGGCAAGTCCACGCTCGGGCGGGTCGAGAAGGGACAGGCCGAACGGGTTCGTACCCGCGAGGTCGCTGATCTGTGCCAGCTCTACGGTCTGTCCGACGAGCGCACCGAAGTAATGAAGAACCTTGCGGCCCAGGCCAGTACACGATCGTGGTGGTACCCGTTCACCGATCTGATCGCGGCCGGGTTCAATGTCTATCTCGGGTTGGAAGCCGGGGCGGCCGGACTGTCCTTCTACCAGCCACTGGTGGTGCCCGGGCTACTTCAGACGGCCGAGTACGCCCGCGCGATGGACCGTGCCTATTTTCCACAGGAGAGTCCCGCGGAAATCGACCGCCGGATCGAACTCCGTACCCGCCGGCAGGCCATTCTCCAGCGGAAACGCAACCCCGCCAAAGCCGATGTCTTGGTTCACGAAGCCGTGCTCCGCACCGTGGTGGGTTCCCCGCAGATCATGACCGCCCAACTGCGGCACCTCGCCGATCTGGGGACGGCCGAGAACATCTCGATTCGGGTGCTGCCGTTCCGCACCGGCCTTCCTCTCGGAGTCGGGATGGCTCCGTTCGTGATCCTCGATTTCGCGGTGGATTCGCGTGGCGGCGTGGAACCTACCGTCGTCTTCGCCGAGAATTACACCGGCGGAATGTATTTCGAAGAGCGGGGCGACGTCGACAGGTACCGTGCGGCACACCGGACGTTGACGGATGCCGCGCTCGAGGCGGATATCAGCCGGTCGCTGCTGCGGGAAATGGCGAGGAGATTCGAAAGTGAACGATGAACTGTCCCAGGCGGAATGGTTCAAGTCCAGTCGATCCGGCGGCGGTCAGGAATGCGTCGAGGTCGCATTCCTGCGCCGGGGTGGGGTCGGGGTCCGTGATTCCAAGGACCCCGGTGGGCCCGCGTTGGTGTTCACCGGCGAGCAGTGGGATCGGTTTCTCGCCGGTGGGGTGTGGGAGCGGTAGTTACGCCGAGATGGACAGGCCCTGGAGGATGGCGGTGGGGGCGCTGCCGTCGCTGTCGTTGCGGGTGGTGATGGTGAGCTGGACCAGGTACTGGCCCTTGTCGGAGTCGGCGATGATGTAGCGGTTGTAGGCCCACAGGGTGAGGTTCTGGACCTCGTAGGTGCCGGTGATGGCGGCGGAGGGGAGGCCGTCGTAGTCCGCGGTGTCGGTGTCGATGTCCTTCCAGGCGGGGAGCTGGCGGGCATCGGCGAAGGCGTGGCTGAGGAGTTCGGCGGCGTCGACGGCGGGGGTGAAGGTCGCCACCAGGAGAACCGCGTTGTCGGCCCAGCCGTCGACCGGCGGCTGGGTCCAGACCCCGAAGGAGCCGGGGAACATCTGCGGCGGGACCTGCTGCCAGCCTTCGGGAACGCCGACGGTGACCTTCGGCGCGCCGGGGGCCGCGGGGTCGACCGGGGCGGCCTGGATCTGGGCGGAGGCCAGGTATTCGGCGATGGTGGTCAACGAAGCTCCTCGAGAGGGGGCGGCGGTGGACACCCGACATTCAACACGATGACAGCGAAGCGTTGGGCGACGACCGCGACGGGCCGCCCGGATCGTGCGATCCGAGCGGCCCGTCGCCGTGACTCACCCGCCGAAGCGGCGCAGCCGCAGGCTGTTGCTGACCACGAACACGCTGGACAACGCCATGGCGGCGCCCGCGAGCATCGGGTTCAGCAGGCCGGCGGCGGCCAGCGGGATGGCCGCCACGTTGTAGCCGAACGCCCAGAACAGGTTGCCCTTGATGGTGCGCAAGGTGGCGCGGGACAACTTGATCGAGGTCGGCACCGCCCGCAGGTCGTCGCGGACCAGGGTGAGGTCGGCGGCCTGGATGGCGACATCGGTGCCGGTGCCCATGGCCAGACCCAGATCGGCCTGGGCCAGGGCGGCCGCGTCATTGACGCCGTCGCCGACCATGGCGACCACCTTGCCCTCGTCCTGCAGCTTCTTCACCACGTCCAGCTTGTCGCTGGGCAGCACCTCGGCGATGACCTCCGCGATGCCGACCTGATCCGCCACGGTGCGGGCGGTGGCGGCATTGTCGCCGGTCAGCAGCACGGGGGTGAGGCCGAGCGCCTTCATCTCCGAGATCGCCTGCGCACTGGTCGGTTTCACGGCGTCGGCGATGACCAGCACGCCGCGCGCCTGCCCGTCCCAGGCCGCCACGATAGCGGTCTGCCCGGCCTGCTCGGCGCGAGTCTTGGCGTCCGCCAGGACTTCCGGCACCGTGATCGACCAGTCCGCCATCAGCTCGGTGCGCCCGATGACCACGGCCCGCTCGCCGACCAGACCCTGCACGCCCTTGCCGCCGTGGCTGACGAACTGCTCCACCTTCTCGGTGTCGAGTCCGCGCTCGGCCGCGCCGGCGACCACGGCCTTGGCGACCGGGTGCTCGGAGCCGTGCTCGACGGCCGCGGCCACCGACAGCAGCTCGTCGGCATCGACGCCGGACGCCGGAATCGCTTCCGCCAGCGTCATCTTGCCGGTGGTGACGGTGCCGGTCTTGTCCAGCACCACGGTGTCGATCCGCCGGGTCGACTCCAGCACCTGCGGGCCCTTGATCAGGATGCCCAGCTGCGCGCCGCGCCCGGTGCCCACCAACAGCGCGGTGGGCGTGGCCAGGCCGAGGGCGCACGGGCAGGCGATGATCAGCACCGCCACGGCCGCGCCGAACGCGGTCGCCACCGCCGCACCGGTGCCGAGCCAGAAGCCCAGCGCCGCCACCGCGATCGCGATGACGATCGGCACGAACACACCGGCCACCCGATCGGCCAGCCGCTGCACCGGCGCCTTGCCGTTCTGCGCGTCCTCGACCAGCGAAGCCATCTGCGCCAGTTGGGTATCCGCGCCGACCCGGGTGGCGCGCACGGTCAGCAGACCGCCCGCGTTCACGGTCGCGCCCACCACCTGATCGCCGGGACCCGCCTCGACCGGCACCGATTCACCGGTCAGCATGCTCATGTCGAGCGCCGAACTGCCGCTCACCACAACGCCGTCGGTGGCGACCTTCTCGCCGGGACGGACCAGGAACTCCTCGCCGACCCGCAGATCGCCGATGGGAATCCGGGTCTCGACGCCGCCGCGCAGCACCGACACGTCCTTCGCGCCCAGCTCCAGCAGCGCCCGCAGCGCGGACCCGGCCTTCTCCTTGGACCGCACCTCGAAATAGCGGCCCGCGAGAATGGCCGTGACCAGGGTGGCCGCCACCTCGAAGTACAGCGCCGAGGACGAATCACCGCGCTCGATGGCGAAACTGAACGGGTGCTTCATGCCGGGCATTCCGGCATTGCCCCAGAACAGGGCGTACACCGACCAGCTGAACGCCGCCAGCGTGCCCAGCGAGATCAGCGTGTCCATGGTGGCCGCGCCGTGCTTGGCGTTCACCCACGCGGCCCGGTGGAACTGGGACGCGCTCCACACCACGATGGGCGCGGTCAGGGTGAGCGAGAGCCACTGCCAGTTGGTGAACTGGAAGACCGGGAACATGCCCATGGCGACCACGGGCACCGCGAGCGCGAGCGTCACCAGCAGCTTGTGCCGCAACAGATCCGCCGCCGTCGGGCCCGAATCGGTCTCTGCCGCCTCGGTTTTCACCGGTTCGGTGTGGTGCACGGCCGCGGTGTAGCCGGTGTCGACGACCTTGGCGATCAAGTCATCGGCGGTCACCGAGTCGGGGAAGCTGACCTTCGCCTTCTCGGTCGCGTAGTTGACCGACGCTGTGACGCCGTCCATCCGGTTGAGCTTCTTCTCGATCCGGGAAGCGCAGGAGGCGCAGGTCATTCCACCGATATCGAGTTCGATCGAACGCTCGGGAGCCGGGGCGCTCATGAGTGACCTCCTCCGTGTGATGCGGGCGCACCCGAAGCGGGTGCGGCGGTGGATGCTTCGCCGGTGAATTCCGCGGTGTGGACCGCGCCGCCGTGCTGGAAGTCCAGGTACAGGCGGTACTTTCCGTCGCTGGGCGCTTCCGCGTGGAAGGCGACGTCGGGGCCGGGGGCGGTCTTGCCGACCTCGCCCTCGGGGTGGACGTGCAGGTAGGCCAGGTCCGTGGCCCGCAGGGCTACCAGGTGCGCGTAGGCGCCGAGGTAGGGCTGCAGGTCGGTCACCGGCTTGCCGTCCCGGGTGACGCCGAAGGTCAGTTCGCTGCCCGCGGTGGTCAGATCACCGGTGAGGGTGACCCGGTACCCGTCCACGTCGGCGGTTCTGGCGACCGGCGGCAGCGGCTTGTCGGTCACATTGCCCGCCACCGCGACGGTGCGGCTCAGGACCAGTTCGCCGGGCCCGCCGGCGGGGGAGAAGTCGGCGAACACCCGGTAGCTGCCGGGCGCGGCCCACTTCCAGTCCAGCGACCAGGTGCCGTCGGCGGCCCGGGTGGGATGCACGTGCCGGAACTGGCTCGCGTCCGAGCGGACCACGATCAGGTGCAGGTCCTTGTCGTGGAGATTGTCGTATCGCGTGACGGTGCCCTGCGGTCCGGTGATCCGGAAGCGCAGTGCGCCTTGCTGATCGGGGGTGGCCGGGGCGCTGATCTCACCGAGGGTGTAGCCGGAGAGGCTGTCCTGCAGGCCGGTCGGCGCGGCGGTCTCGTGCTGGGAGTGGTCGGCGGCCTCGGCCGGGGCCGCGCCGGACCGGTCGCCCACCAGGGCGCCGATGCCGAGCGCGGCTCCGAACAAGACGACCAGTCCGCCACCGAAGGCGGCGAACTTCAGTCGATCGTTCACCTGGCCACCTCGTAACCCGCTTCGTCGACGGCGTCGATCACATCGGCGTCGGCGAGCTCGGCGGCCGACTCGATCTTGACCAGGCCGCTGGCGAGATCCACATCCACGCTGGTGACACCGTCGATCTTGCCGATCTCCTTCTGCACCGAACCGACGCAGTGGCCGCAGGTCATCCCGGTGACGGTGTAGGTGCTGGTGGCCATGGTGGTCTCCTTAGCTCGCTTCTCATACGGTGAGGGGGTATCCTCGACACCGAGAAACATACCCCCCATGGGTACCTGACGCAAGCGGTTGGTCCGAGAAATTCACGCGGGCCAGGCCAGCATGGCCAGCGCGGCCACTCGCCGCAGCTCGTCCTCGTCCGCGCCGTCCCGCGCGGCCTGCGACATGCCCTGCATGACGGCCCCGGTGTAGCGGGCCAGGGCTCGGGCGTCGGTGTCGGCGGGCAGGCGTCCGGCCGCCACGTCCTCGCGGATCCGCCGCTCGAAGGCGTCGATATTGTCGTTGCGCAGCTTCTGAAGTAGTTGCAGCACTTCATGATTGGTGGTGTTGGTGCCCGCGTGGATGACCAGGCAGCCGGGGGGCCGGCCGGGTCGGGCGTATTCGGCCGCGGCCTCCCGCAGGGTGCGCTCCGCGGCGGTGCGGGCGGTCGGTTCTTCCGTGAAGGCGCGTGCCGCGAAGCCGCCGTAGCTCATGCCGTAGGCGGTGAGGACCTCGTCGAACAGTTTCCGCTTGTCGCCGAACGCCGCGTACAGGCTGGGGGCTCCGATGCCGAGCGCCTTGGTCAGGTCGCTGACCGAGGTGGCCTCGTAGCCGCGTTCCCAGAACAGCCGCAGCGCCTGGTCGAGGGCGGCGTCACGGTCGAACGAGCGGGGGCGACCCCGGGTGGTTGTGGCCATGTCGGCGATTTTATAACGACCGCTACACATGTGTTATCGTCGCTTTCTGTAGCGGTCACTAGAGAATGTGGCCGACGAACGAAGGACGAGGTCATGGGCGCACTTTCCGGTAAGACGGCACTGGTCACCGGCAGCGGACGCGGAATCGGGCGCGCCATCGCGCAGCGCCTCGGCCGCGACGGCGCGCGGGTCGGCGTCCACTACAACGGCAACGCGGCCGCCGCCAAGGAGACCGTCGCGAGCATCGAGGCCGCGGGCGGCCAGGCCTTCGCGTTCGCCGCCACCCTCGGCGTGCCCGGCGACGCCGACGCGCTGTGGACCGCCTTCGACGCCCACGCCGACGGCCTGGACATCCTGGTCAACAACGCGGGCATCGACGGCGTCCGGGAACCCATCGGGGGTACCTCGGAGGAGGCCTTCGACCGGGTCTTCGCCGTCAATACGAAATCCCCGTTCTTCGTCACCAAGCTGGGCCTGGACCGGCTGCGCGACGGCGGGCGCATCGTCAACGTCTCCACCGGGCTCACCCACGGCGCGGGCATGCCGGAACTGCTCGCCTACACCATGACCAAGGGCGCGATCGACGCCTTCACCTCGGTGCTGGCCAAGGAGGTCGGCGCGCGCGGCATCACCGTCAACGCGGTGGCGCCGGGCGTGGTGGACACCGACATGAACGCCGACTGGCTGCGCAACGACGCGACCATGGCGGCGGTCTCGGCGAAGTCGCCACTGAATCGCGTGGCCGAGCCCGCCGAGATCGCGGATATCGTCGCGTTCCTGGCCTCCGACGACAGCCGCTGGGTCACCGGCCAGTGGATCGACGCCACGGGCGGTGCGCTGCTCTGAGCACCATTAGGCTTGGCGCGTGCTGTCAGTTGTGCCGAGCCCGGTGATCGTGCGTGCCCCGTCGAAGGTGAATCTGCACCTCGGGGTGGGTGACCTGCGCGAAGACGGGTACCACGACCTCACCACCGTCTTCCAAGCCCTTTCGCTCAGTGACGATCTGGAGATCGCCCCGGCCGCCGCCATGCGGGTCAAGGTGACCGGCGAGGGCGCCGACGAGGTGCCCACCGACCGCACCAACCTGGTCTGGCAGGCGGCGGTCCGGCTCGCCGATCAGGCGGGCCGGGCCCCGCTGGTGGAAATCGGGATCACCAAGGGGATTCCGGTGGCCGGCGGGATGGCGGGCGGCAGCGCGGACTGCGCCGCTGCCCTGGTCGGGCTGAACGACCTGTGGGAGCTCGGCCTCAGCCGGGCCGAATTGTCCGACATCGCAGCCGAACTCGGCAGCGACGTCCCGTTCTCCCTGCACGGCGGCACCGCGCTCGGGCGGGGCCGCGGCGAGAAGCTGCTCCCGGTGCTGTCCCGCAACACCTTTCACTGGGTGCTGGCCCTGGCCAAGGACGGCCTGTCCACCCCGGCCGTCTTCAAGGAACTCGACCGCCTGCGCGAGGCCGGCGACCCGCCGCGCCTCGGCAGCCCCGAGGACCTGCTCCAGGCCCTGGCCTCCGGCGACGCGACCCAGCTCGCCCCGCTACTAGGCAACGACCTCCAGGCCGCCGCGCTCTCGCTCAAGCCCGACCTGCGCCGCACCCTGCGGGCCGGCGTCACCTCGGGAGCCCTGGCGGGCATCGTCTCGGGTTCCGGCCCGACCTGCGCCTTCCTGTGCGAGAGCGAGGAGGCCGCGGTCGCCGTCGCCGCCGAGCTCGCGGGCGCCGGCGTCGCCCGCAGCGTCCGCACCGCCCACGGCCCGGTCCCGGGCGCGCGCCGCATCACCGATCCGCTGGATGCCGCCAAGCGCTGACCGAAGGACGGTCACGGCTGCTCGGTAGGCTTGCTCGGGGCAAGCAATCGACCGTCGTAGAGGATCCCGTGGCCAACCTGATCAACCTGGAAACCGTCTCCAAGAGCTTCGGCGTCAAGCCGCTGCTCGACAAGGTGTCCCTCGGGGTTCAGGAGGGGGAGCGGATCGGTGTCGTCGGCATGAACGGCGGCGGCAAGACGACGCTGCTGGAAGTGCTGACAGGTCTCGAGAAGCCCGACTCCGGACGGGTGAGCCAGGTCGGTTACCTGCGGATGGCGGTCGTCACCCAGCGCGGAGTCCTGCCCGAGGACGCGACTGTCGGTGACGTGGTCCTCGCGGGTCTGGCCGAGGATCAGCGCACCGACGGTGTCGCAGAGCACGAATGGGCGGCCAACCCCCGCATCCGTTCCGTGGTCGAGGGCATCGGCATCGCCGACCTCGGTCTGGACACCCCGGTCGCCAATCTCTCCGGTGGCGAGCGCCGCCGCACCGCGCTGGCCGCCGCCCTGGTCCGCGACCTCGACCTGCTGGTCCTCGACGAGCCCACCAACCACCTCGACGTCGAGGGCGTGCAGTGGCTGGCCGAGCACCTGATCGAACGCCGCAGCGCGCTGGTGGTCGTCACCCACGACCGCTGGTTCCTCGACACCGTCGCCACCCGCACCTGGGAGGTGCAGGGCGGCAAGGTGGAGACCTACGACGGCGGCTACAACGACTGGATCTTCGCTCGCGCCGAACGCGTCCGCCAGGCCGACGCCAGCGAGGCCCGCCGCCAGAACCTGGCCCGCAAGGAACTCGCCTGGCTGCGCCGCGGCGCGCCCGCCCGCACCTCCAAGCCGCGCTACCGGATCGAGGCCGCCGAGGCCCTGATCGCCAACGTCCCCGCCCCGCGCGACACCGTGGAACTGGCCTCCTTCGCGCGAAAGCGCCTGGGCCGCGTGGTGATCGAGCTCGAGGACGCCACCCTCGCCCTCCCGGACGGCCGGGAACTGGTGAAGGACCTGACCTGGCGGCTCGCGCCCGGCGAACGCGTCGGCCTGGTCGGCGTGAACGGCTCCGGCAAGACCAGCCTGCTGCGCGCGCTCGCGGGGGAGCGGGACCTGCAGTCAGGCAAGCGGATCCAGGGTCAGACCGTCAAGATCGGCTGGCTGCGCCAGGAACTCGACGACCTGCCGCTGGACATGCGGGTCCTGGAGGCGGTGCAGGACGTGGCGCAGCGAATGATGCTGGGCGACAAGGAGATCAGCGCCGGTCAGCTGGCCGAGCGGCTCGGCTTCACCCCGGCCAAGCAGCGCACCCCGGTCCGCGACCTGTCCGGTGGCGAGCGCCGCCGCCTGCAGCTCACCCGCATCCTGATGGCCGAGCCGAACGTGCTCCTGCTCGACGAGCCCACCAACGACCTCGACATCGACACCCTGCAGCAGCTCGAGGACATGCTCGACGGCTGGGCCGGAACCATGGTGGTCATCTCCCATGACCGCTACCTGATCGAGCGCATCTGTGACACCACCTGGGCGCTGTTCGGCGACGGCAAACTCACCAACCTGCCCGGCGGCATCGAGGAATACCTGCGTAAACGCGCCGCGCTGACCGGCGGCCCGGCCACCCAGGCCCGCTCCGCCGCCCCGGCCGCCGCCGCGAATTCCGCTGCCCCGGCCACGGATTCGGCCGCCTACCGCGCCGCCCGCAAGGAACTCGCCAAGCTGGAACGCGCGCTGGAGAAGCTCACCGACCGCGAGGAGAAGCTGCACGCGGCGCTCGCCGAAGCGGCCACCGAGCCCGACAAGCTGGTCAAGCTGGGCGCCGAATTGAAGCAGGTGCAGGCCGAGAAGGAAACCACCGAAGAGCGCTGGCTGGAACTGGCCGAAGACGCGTGAGCTCCGGCGACAACGCCTGAGCTTCAACGACAATCGCCGTTCACCCTGGTGGTGGACGGCGATTGATTGTTTGCGAACGCTGTCGAGGTCTACCCGTGCTGCTCGAGCACCTGCGGGTCCAGCGACGGAACGGGCAGGCAGGTGCGGACGAAACCCGCACCGAACGAGGTCAATTCGACGGTGCGGTAGAGCACCTTGGTGCCGAAGCTCGCCCGCTTGAGCAGCCGCCGCACTTCCGGCATGGCCTCGAGCAGCTGGTACCGGTTGGGGTTGCCCAGCGCTTCGCGGGTCACGTCGAGCAGTCCGAGCCGATCCAGATTGGCCAGGTACTCGTCGATCCGGTTGGGGTAGCGCAGGGCCGCGTCCTCGCCCAGCAGGTTGAACACGCCGCGGTAGGAGCTGCGTCCGGTCTTCACCTCGACCGCGGGCTGCGGCCCGTCCAGGTACAGGTGCCGCACGATGCGCGCCTCGTCGGGCGCGAGTTCGCCCAGGATGCGCGAGTAGGCGGTGTGGTGGTGGGTGTCGTCCTCGGCGTGGAAGTCCGCGGAGCGGCGCAGCAGTTCCGCGCCGCGGGCGCGCAGCAGCGCGGTGTGCCCGGAATCGGTTGCGGCGTCGAGGTCCTCGGGCACGGGCACGCCGAGCGCCTGCCGGACCGATTGCCGCACCTGCGCGCCGGCGTCGGAGAGGATCTCGCGCGGCGGCTGCCCGGCCATGCTGCCGCGCAGCACCACCGAGGTCACGCCGAGCGCGGTGTGCAGACTCCAGAAACTGGCCTCGACCGCCGCCGACACGGCCACCCGAACCACTCCCGTGGCGGCGCGGACCGGTCCGGCCGAACCCCGCCGCTCACTCGAATCCACCGGCACCGGCAGCGGCGCGGGCTCGCGAACAGCGATGACGGTGGAGGGATCGGCGGGATCGTCCTCACCAGAGGGGGATTCGGTCATATCCATGTGGTGGCGACTCCTGTTCCGAAGATCAGGAGGTGAGCGTAACCGGCGAAGAGCCCCAGCGCGCCGCCATGGACGAACAAAAGCCATTCGTCCTGTTTGATGGCCGAACGCAGCATGTCCACGAACTCCGGCGGGGGCAGCGCCGACATTTGTTTGGCGATGTACTCCTGCACCTGCACGCCCTGCTGCGCGTTGAACGCGGGGTCGGCGAAGGCGATGGGCGCGATGGTCATCGCCTCGTTGGTGAGGGTGTCCTGCAGGGTGTCGTACTCCCGGCTGCCCAGGGCGAACTTGACCACCGTGCGGGCCGGGCCGAGCGCGCGGTCGGCGGCCGGGCGCAGGGTGTCGGTGAGCATCTGCATGGTGCGGTCGGCGCGCGGGCCGTTGAGCAGCTCGTCGCCGATATTGGCGACGGTCATGATCTCGCTGGCCACCAGAGCCGCGTAGCCCTCGGTGATCTCGTCCTGCCGCTTGATCAGCAGGCCCTGCCGCCACGGGCACCACCACTTGGGATAGGCGGGTTCGAAGATCAGGTTGATGCCGATCCAGTTGACCACCCAGCCGATGATCACCCCGCCGACCGGCAGCACGACCAGCGACGACCAGTGCGTCCAGTGCAGGACGCCGACCAGCACCAGACCCATGGGCGCGCCGAAGTAGAAGCCGAAGTTCTGCATGAATCGCAGTTCCTTGGCGCCGAGCACCTGGAACACGGAATTCAGCATCTGCGGCCGCGCCTGGAAGTAGCGGATGGTCATGGACTTGACGTCCAGCAGCTGATCGATGTTCTTGCCGAGTTCATCGGTGAGTTCCCGGAGAATATCCGGCAACTGTTCCCGCACGCGGTTGTGGACCATCTCCCGCACACCTGTCGGCAGGTTGTACCAGAGCTGTGGATGTTCGCGTTTGAGGATGTCCTCGACAATGCTGCGGATCTGAAGATCGGCAATTTCAACAAAATGTTCAGCGAGCTTGTCCGGTTCCAGTTCGCGATAGAAATCCGCGACACTCCCGAGTTTCGCCAAGCCTTTGTCGACGGCGATGCTGGCCATCTTGTCGGCGCGCGACGGCACGATCCCCTGCCAGCCGATCCGCCCGTCGTACTGCAGCAGCGGCAGCACCTGAATCCGCTTGGGCAGCAAAGGAAACACCGCGGCCAAACCGGGCAGCCGGAATCCGTGGAACCGGATCGGCTTGAACAGCATGAGCACGCCGGTCCAGTTGGTGATATAGCCGATCACGCCCGTGAACAGCGGAATCGTGATCAATTCCAATAGGAGGGTCGGACGCACCCCGAAGACACTCTCTAGCACGCGACACCCTCCTGCCGACCCGCAACGCACCGCCGTCGGCGTTGACTACCCCATCGGCGGTTCGGACCTTACTGGCTATTCAGGAAGTGAGTCCAGCCGCAGAGTGTCTGGGTCGGAGATCTCGGTCACACTGCGCGGGCTCGATGTTCCTCTCTCTTGATGGGACCACGAGAATGGCGGAGACCACATCCATATCGTTCTCAGATCGTTCGTGTTGGGGGTCATGTGCGTCGTTACTGGGCGGACATGGACTGGGGTAACCTCGTCAGGCTCGCGGGTTCGACGTGCCCGCAGGTCCGTCGGGGGCAATAATCTGTGGACGATTCGGTTCACCTGGCGTATTCGGAGATGGACGTGGCGGAAGACAGGATCCCGGGGCAGGACGTGACCCGTCCGGGACCTCGTGCCGTGGAACGCAGTTCCGATGTGGAGCAGCGGCAGATCAGCAATGAGGCCCGCCTGATCCGCGGGGTCTTCCGGGCCGCCGGGCTGGCCGCCGGCACCGCGGTGCGGGGGACCGAGTGGGCGGTCGGCACCAGCTTCGAGATCACCAAGCAGTTGACCCAGGCCGCGCTGGACGGCGAGTCCTCGGCCGACATCGCCGAGCGCACGGGGGCGGCGCTGCGGTCGATCGCGCGTAGCGCGCTCGGTGTCACCGAGGGTTCGGTCCGCGAGATCGTCAGCTACGTACCGACTCCCATGGGCGCGCCGCAGCAGGCCATCACCAACGGCGGCGGTCTGGTCCGTTCGGGCACCACCGAGGATCTGCGCCGCCGCGGCGACGCGCTGCTGGCCCGCTCGGCCGACGTCTACTTCACCGAGGACGTGCACCCGGCCTACGACCGCATCCTCGATCAGCTCGCCCCCGACGAGGCCCGGATCCTGCGCTTCATGGCGTTGCAGGGCCCGCAGCCGTCGGTGGACGTGCGCACCAACCGGCCGCTGGGCATCGGGTCGGAGCTGGTCGTGGGGGATCTGACCTCGGTTCCGGAGCAGTCCGGCGTCCGCTACCCGGACCGCGCGCGGCACTACCTGATCAATCTGAACCGCCTCGGTCTCACTATGACCTCGGATGATCCGGTCGTTTTGTCGCGATACATGGTGCTGGAAGTGCAGCCCGTCGTCGAGCAGGCGCTGAAAAAGGCCGGTCGAGTCCCCAAGATCGTTCGAAAGAGCCTGCGCCTGACCGAATTCGGCGAGGACTTCTGCAGCACCTGCTTCACCATCAACAACTGACTCGGTATCCGGCTGATAGCGATCCGGTACAAATCCGTGCCGATTTCCTCAGGTTTCCCGCTCCTGATGGGATTGTGGAAGGTATGGATTCCGATGCCGTCGCGGCGATCAGCCGGCTGAAGTTCCGTTACCTGCGCGCGCTCGACACGAAGGCGTGGGAGGAGTTCGCCGACACCATGATTCCGGAGGCCACCGCCACCTACAGCGAGTACCTCCAGTTCGAATCGCGCGACGCCTTCCTCGCCTTCATGCGCAATACGCTGGGCCCGCACGTCATCACCGAACACCGCTGCGACCACCCGGAAATCGATGTCGACGGCGACGAGGCGACCGGAACCTGGTACCTGGCCGACACCGTGCTCATCCCCGGCCACAACATGCTCCTCCGCGGCGCGGCGTTCTACACCGACAAATACGTGCGCTGCGAGGACGGGCAGTGGCGCATCGCGCACACCGGCTACGAACGCACCTACGAGGTCGTGCTCTCGCTCTCGGACCTGCCGAGCCTGCGCCTGACCTCCAGCCGCTGGGGCCTGATCGCCCGCGATCCCGCCGACACGCCCCGCGTCGAGCCCAGCTCGGACGGCTCCGGCACGCTGGGCTGACCGCCCGCTCCCGCCCGAAGCCGACGGAGTCCTATTCCGTTCCGGCGACCAGCAGTTCGAGGGTCAGCTTCGGCATCTCCTTGGCGATGTACTGCAACCGCCACTTGTCGCTGAAGAGGGCCAGGATCGCGCCGTCGGTCCGGGTGAAGACCTCGACGCCGCGCTGCCGGCTGAGCTCCGCGGCCGATTCGGCGTCGGTGCGCCGGGCCAGCTGGAACGGCAGATGGTCGAGCTGGGTGTCGACATTGAACTCGGATTGCATTCGCGCCGTGACGACTTCGAACTGCATGGGACCGACCGCGGCCAGCACCGGCGACTGCTCACCGCGGGCGTCGTTGCGCAGCACCTGCACCACGCCCTCGGAGTCGAGCTGATCCATGGCCTTGCGGAACTGCTTGTACTTGTCCGCGGTCTTGGCGCGCAGCGAGGCGAAGTGCTCGGGCGCGAAGGACGGGATCGGCGGGAACTCGACCTTCTTGTCCACGAAGAGCGTGTGCCCCGGGGCCAGTGCGGTCGCGTTGACCAGGCCGACCACGTCGCCCGGGTAGGCGGTGTCGACGGTGGTGCGCTCGCGGCCGAAGACGGTCAGCGCGTACTTGGTGGCGAAGGGCCGCCCGGTCTGGGCGTGGGTCACCACCATGCCGCGCTCGAATTCACCGGAGACGATGCGCATGAACGCCAGCCGGTCGCGGTGCGCGGTGTCCATGCCCGCCTGCACCTTGAAGATGACGGCGCTGAACGGCGCGGTGGTGTCGCGCGGCTCGCCCTTGATGTCGGTGCGCCCGCGCGGCGGCGGCGCGAGCTCGACGAGGGTCTCGAGGATTTGGCGCACACCGAAATTCAGCATGGCGGAGGCGTAGATGACCGGCGAGGTGTGCCCGGCCAGGAACAGTTCCTGATCGTGGTCCTGCCCGGCGGCGGAGAGCAACTCGCTCTCCTCGGCGGCGGTGGTCCAGGCGTCGCCCTCGCGCTCGGCGGCCTGATCGGGGGTGTAGCTCTCCTCCGGGGCGATGGTCGCGCCACCGGCGGTGCGGGTGAAATGGATGTACTCGGTGGCCGCGCCCTCCTCGCCGCGGCGCAGCAAGCCGCGGAAGTCGCCGGCGATGCCGACCGGGAGGAACAGCGGGGTAGGGGTCAGGCCGATGCGGTCGACGATCTCGTCGAGCAGCTCCAGCGGCGCCTGGCCCGGGCGGTCCCACTTGTTGATGACGGTGATGACCGGGATGCCGCGGTCACGCGCCACCTGGAAGAGCTTGAGCGTCTGCGGTTCCAGGCCCTTGGCGGCGTCGATGAGCATGACCGCGGCGTCGACCGCGGTGAGCACGCGGTAGGTGTCCTCCGAGAAGTCGGAGTGGCCGGGGGTGTCCACCAGGTTGATGACGCACTCGCCGTACTCGAACTGCAGGGCCGTGGAGCTGACGGAGATACCGCGCGCCTTCTCCATCTCCATCCAGTCGGAGACGGTGGACTTGCGGCCCGCCTTGCCGTGGATGGCGCCCGCCTCGGAGATCACCTTGGCGTGCAGGGCCAGCGCCTCGGTCAGCGTGGACTTACCCGCGTCCGGGTGGGAGATCACCGCGAAGGTGCGCCGCCGCGCCGCCTCACCGGCCAGCCGACCGGCGGTAGCTGAGGTCGCGCTGGCAGTCGGGGAACTCACGGGGGGACTCCTTATGTGCGGACGAGGCAACCGAACCAGGGTACGCGACCGGCCCCCCGCCCCGACCGGCCGGTCCGGCCCGATGTGGCCCTCGAACCGGAGGTCAGTCCGGGTCCGGGGCGAGATGCCGGGCCACGGCCCGTCCGACCAGCGCCTCGATATCGATGCCCGGCGCGATCGCCTCGATACTGCGGTTGGAGACCACCACCGCGATGCCGTGCAGCTGGGTCCACAGGCCGAGGGCCTGTTCGCCGGCCCGCTCGTCCGCGCCGGGGCCCGCGCAGTCGGCGACCAGCTGCCGCCAGCGGTCGAACAGGGGCAGTGACCAGGTGACCCGCAGGTTCCCGCCCGCGCCCTCGAGCAGATCGTGGCGGAACATCAGGGTGAACATCTCCGGCCGCGCGGTGGCGAAGCGGATGTAGGCCAGGCAGTTCCGGCGCACCCGTTCCTCGGGCGTATCCCCGCCCACGGCGTCGATTTCCGTGCGCAGGTCCGCGTAGCCGCGGGCGGCGACCGCCGCCAGCAGCGCGTTGTGGGTGGGGAAGTGTCGCCGGGGCGCGCCGTGCGACACCCCGGCCTCGCGGGCGATCGCCCGGAGTCCGAGCTCGGCCGCGCCTACTTCTTCGAGCATGGCGACTCCGGCGGTGACGAGTCGTTCGCGCAGGGGCTCGTCTCGTTCGCGCGGGGAATCGGCGGCGGTCATATGTCACATTCTCCAGCATTCGTAGACAGTGTCTACGCCCGTCCGGTAGAAAAGTACGAGTAGACACTGTCTACGCAGTCGTCGAAACAGCGAGAGTTGGGTGGACACCATGTGGTACTGGCTCCTCAAGCACATCCTGGTGGGGCCGGTGCTGCGCCTGCTGGGGCGCCCGAAGATCGAAGGGCTGCACCATGTTCCGAAGAACGGGCCGCTGATCATCGCGGCCAACCATCTGGCCGTCGTGGACTCGCTCTACCTGTGCCTGGTGCTACGCCGCCGGGTCACCTTCATCGCCAAGCAGGAGTACTTCACCGAGGGCGGGTTCCGCGGTCGCGTCAATCGCTTCGTCATGAACGCCACCGGTCAGGTCCCGGTCGACCGCACCGGCGGCATCGCCGGATCGGATTCGCTCGCCGCCGCCGTGCGGGTGCTGGAGTCGGGCGGCATCTGGGGCATTCACCCGGAGGGCACGCGTTCGCCCGACGGCCGCGTCTACCGGGGCCGTACCGGCGTGATCCGGGTGGCCATGCAGACCGGCGCCCCGGTGATCCCGGTGGTGCTGTCGGGCACCGATCGGGTCAATCCGCGCGAGGGCCGCTTCCTGCGCCCGGCCAAGGTCAGCATCTCCTTCGGTCACCCGCGCTATTTCCTGCCCGCCGACCAGCAGGCCGTGCGCCGCGCCACCGACGAGCTCATGGCCGACATCGTCAGCCGCTCGGGTCGCCCGTACGTCGATTGCTACGCGACCACTTTCAAGCAGCGGGCGGCCTGAGAACGAGAAAACGGCCGGTTGTCCGGAATCCGATCGGGATTCCGGACAACCGGCCGTTTCGGCGTCCGGGTCAGCTCACGCGCGCGTTGGCGCTGGAGCCGGTGATGCCGAGGGACTGGAGCAGGCCGGCGGCGCTGCCCGTGTCGAGGCCGCCGGTGTTGTTGGTCGCGGCGGAGACCGTGATGTCCACCGGTCCGACGGCCGCGGTCTGACCGCCGCCGTTGAGGGTGACCGTGATGTGGTGGGTGCCCGCCGAGGTCGGCGTCCAGTTGATGGCGGCCGTGGTGGCGGTTCCGCTCGCCGGGGTCGCCGTGCCGATGGACACGGTGTTCGACCCGGTGGTGTCGAAGACGTTCGCGCTGACACTGGGCGAGCCGGTGACGACGGTGATGGTGTACGTCTGGCCCACCGTGTAGCCGCTACCCGCGACGGTCAGGCCGTTGACGGTGGTGTCCGCGGTGGCGAACGGAGCGGCGATGGCGATGGTGGCGGAGATGGCTGCGAAGCCCGCGGCGCTCAGGCCGGCCTTGCGGATGTTGGTCATAGATCTCTGTTCCTCACTCAGGAGACAAGCTATTCAGCGTGCCGATCAAACTGCCTAGCATCGGAAAGGAATCCCCGTCCCCGAAACCGGGATAAATCGCCTGCCGGCGGTGAAAACCGTCAGCCGACCGAAGCGCCGATACCGTTGGAGGTGGCGGAGCCGGTGCCCAGCGACTTGATGATCGAATCGAAGCCGCCGCCGCCCGTCGAGGGAGTGGTGGTCTTCGGCGGGGTGGTGGTGGTCGGCGGCGGGGTGCCCGGGCCGCAGTCGTTGTTGGTGGCCGAGGCGATCGGCGCGGTGAGCGCGATGGCGGCGGAGACTGCGGCGATGCCCGCGGCGCTGAAGCCGACCCGGCGGATGTTCTTCATCAAGCGTTTTCCTAACTTGGCAGACAAGCTCCTCGGCGTCCCCTCTTATAGCCCGGGACCGGGTAGGAATGGGATCGAGGGGTGGGCCGAGTGATGCGAAATACTAGTGTGTCAAATTGCCGGATACAAGGGTGGAAATCGCGGCCGCCGAGGGGGTGCGGCAAGGGCCTTCCGGCAGCGTGTTAGAGTCTTCAGGTTGTCTCGGCGAGGGTGTGGCACCTAGCTGCCCACCGTGATCGACGCGGCTCGGCCTATTCGGCCGTCCACGTTGGTCTTCGCCGACGAGCAGACCAACCACTTTGCCAGGGCGGCCCACGTCGCCTGGCGACACGCTGACATTACAGCCGGACGAGCCGTAGGGAGTAGACAGTCATGTCCGATGCCAACCTTCTCGAAGCCACCGTACGTACCGAGTTCGGTAAGGGCGCTGCCCGCCGTACCCGCCGCGACGGCAATGTCCCCGCCGTCCTGTACGGCCACAACGAGGAGCCGCAGCACCTGGCCGTGAGCGCCCAGGCGTTCGCCGCCATCCTGCGTGAGCACGGCACCAACGCCGTCCTGAACCTGGACATCAACGGCAAGAAGCAGCTGGCGCTGACCAAGTCGGTCGTCGTCCACCCGATCCGTCGCTACATCGAGCACGCCGACCTGCTGATCGTGCGTCGTGGCGAGAAGGTCACCGCCGACGTGAACGTCGCCCTGGTCGGCGACGCCGCCTCCGGCACCCTGGTCACCCAGGACGCCACCACCCTCTCCATCGAGGCCGAGGCCCTGCACATCCCCGAGTCCATCGAGGTCTCGATCGAGGGCGCCGAGGCCGGCACCCAGATCCTCGCCGGCGGCATCGAGCTGCCGAAGGGCGTCACCCTCGCCGGTGACCCGGAGGCCCTGATCGTCAACATCATCGCCGCCCCGGCCGCTGCCGCCGAGGAGACCGCAGAGGCCGCCACCGAAGAGGCCGCCGCGGAGTAACTCCCTACTCCCGCAACGGTTCTCTATGACCGAGGCAACAGCCGGGCCCGCGCTCGTGGTCGGTCTGGGTAATCCCGGATCCGAGTACGAGCGCACCCGGCACAATGTCGGTTTCATGGTCGCCGATCTGCTCGCGGAGCGGGTCGGCGGCCGTTTCACCGTGCACAAGAAGTCCGGCGCGGATCTGCTCGAGGCCCGCCTGGACGGGCGCAAGGTGCTGCTGGCCAAGCCGCGTACCTACATGAACCTGTCCGGGCGGCCCGTCGCGGCGCTGGCCAAATTCTTCTCCGTGCCCGCCACCGAGGTGATCGTCGTCCACGACGAACTCGACCTCCCCTTCGGCCAGATCCGCCTCAAGCGCGGCGGCGGCGAGGGCGGGCACAACGGGCTGCGGTCGATCTCGCAGGCCCTTACCACCAAGGACTATCTGCGCGTCCGCTTCGGCATCGGCCGTCCGCCGGGCCGGCAGGATCCCGCCGATTACGTGCTGAAGCCGTTCTCCGCGCCGGAGCGCAAAGAGGTTCCGGTGATCGTCGAACAGACCGCGGACGCGGTCGAGCTGCTGCTGCGCGTGGGTCTGGAGACCGCGCAGAACCAGCTGCACTGAGCCGCCGACCGGCTGCGCTGAGCCACCGACTACGTTGCGCCCCGGGTGATTCGATCCCCGGGGCGCTTCGCGTCTCAGGACACGTTGGTGGCCGTCGCCGAGCGGCGCAGCTTGCCGGAGGAGGTCTTGGGCAGCGCGCCGGGGCCCAGCACGGTCACGCTGCGGGGGCGCACCCCCACCTCCGAGAACACCGCGTGCACGATGTCGTGCTCGATGCGGTGCACCTCCGCCGGATCCTGGTGATCGTTGGATTCCACCACCACCGCGAAACTCTCGCGCTTCTGGCCCGCGTCGAGCCGCACCGCCACCGCGTTGCCGGGTCGAACTCCCTTGACGCGCAAGGCCGCTCGCTCGATATCGGTCGGATAGATATTGCGGCCGCCCATGATGATGACGTCCTTGATCCGGCCGCAGACGACGATATAGCCCTCCTCGGTGAAGTAGCCGATGTCGCCGGTGTCGAGCCAGCCCTCGGCGTCCTGCGCGGGGCGGAAGCCTTCGACGGTGACATAGCCGGAAGTCACCGCGGGCCCGCGCAATTCGATGACGCCGACACTGCGGGCGGGCAGCGGCTGACGCTCGGTGTCGACCACCCGGCCCTCGAGATTGTCGACCAGGTAGCCCAGGGTGGGCAGGCGGCGCACGCCCCCGTGATGGTGTTCCGAATCGCGGACCGGCACCGCCTTGCCGAGGGCCTCGAGCAGATCGGCGTCGACGACATCGAGGATCTGGCCCAGTCCCGGATCCGGGATGGAGACGGCCAGCGTGGTCTCGGCCATGCCGTAGACCGGGGTGAGGGCCGCGGGGTTGAGGCCGAAGCGCTGTCCGGCCACGGCGAGCGCCTCCATGGTGTCGGCGTCGACGGGTTCCGCGCCGTTCCACATGTAGCGCACGCTGCTCAGATCCAGCGAGCCCTCGTCGGCGTTGCGTAATCGCCGGGCCAGCAGCGAGTACGCGAAATTCGGTGCGGCGGTGACGGTTCCGCGATATTTGGAGATCAGCTCGGCCCACAGGATGGGCCGGGCCAGGAAGTCCAGCGGGGTCACGCACACCACTTCGGCGCCGAATTGCATCGGCACGCTGAGGAATCCGACCATCCCCATGTCGTGGAACAGCGGCAGCCAGCTGACCATCACGTCGTCGTCGAGCTGGAACTTCACCCGGTCGAACATGGCATAGGCGTTGACGAAGAAATTGCCGTGCGTGATCCGCACGGCCTTCGGCGAGCCGGTCGACCCGGAGGTCAACTGCTGCAACGCGATATCGTCTTCGCCCGTGGGCACCGGGTCGATGGGGTCGCCCGCGCGCATGGAGTCCAGGGTCACCACGGTGATACCGCGTTCGCGCAGTAGCGGTTCCGCGATCTCGAAGGGCGCGCCCAGGATGACCGCCCGCGCCTCGATCATGCCCAGCACCGTCTCGGTGTCGTGGGCCCACACCTCCAGATCGGTGCGCGGCGTGGGTTGATGGAGCATGGTGAGCGAGGCGCCACGCATCCACGCCGCCTGGCAGGCGGGCGCGATGTCGACCGGCATCCCGGCCAGCACGCCCACGGCGTCGCCGGGGCCGATGCCGGCGGCCGCCAGCCCGCCCGCCATACGGCGGGCGATGTCGTGGATCTCGGACCATGTCTGACGCAGTGGTGCGTCGGGCTCTCCGGTCACCAGTCCGCGCTGGGAAACGCGGGCGGTGGCATACATTTCGTCGGTGAAGCGGCTCACGCAGAACACTCCTCGAATGCCGGACCAGCATTCAAATATCCCGTGTTCGAGGTGCGCTGTTAACCGTTTTCGGGTGATCCGGTCTGGTATGTGAGGGTTCTGAGGATCTAAACGAGAGCTCGTACGGCCCCGGCGAAGCGGTCCAGATCCTCGAAGCTCACGAAGCAGTGCGGGGAGGCCCGAACCACCGAGTTCAGTTCTCGCGCCGACATATCCAGCAAGGTGGAGCTGCGGTGGCTCACCGTCACGGTGATCGACTCCGCGGCCAGCCGGTCGCGCACCCGGATCGGTTCCAGCCCGTCCAGGGTGAATGACACGATGCCCGCGTGCTGGATGCCCCGGTCGCGCACATCCACGCCGGGAATCTCGGCCAGCGCCTTGCGCAGATACTCGGCACGCTCGGCGATGGCGGCGTAGACGGCGGCCGGGCCGAGGTCGAGCAGGTACCGCACGGCCGCGCCCAGGCCCAGCCGGGCGGCGACCGAGTGCTCCCAGAACTCGAAGCGCCCGGCGTCGGGGGAGAGCATGTAGTCGTCGGGGGCGGTCCATTCGGCGCTGTGCAGGTCGAGGCGGCCGGGTTCCAGGCTCAGCGCCAGTTCTGGACGCACGTACAGGAACCCGGTGCCGCGCGGGCCGCGCAGCCATTTGCGGCCGGTGGCGGACAGCGCGTCCACATCCAGGGCCGCGATGTCGAGGGGCAGCTGACCGGCCGACTGGCAGGCGTCCAGCAGCACCAGCGCGCCGGACCGGTGCGCGATGCGGGTGGCCTCGGCGACCGGGTTCACCAGGCCGCCGTTGGTCGGAACGTGAACCAGCGATACCAGTTTCACGCGTTCGTCCATCATGGCGGTGAGCGCGTCGAGGTCGAGCTGGCCGCTGCTGTCGCTGGGGATGGCCTCGACGACCGCGCCGGTCTGCCGGGAGCGCTGCAGGGCGGCGATGGCATTGCTGCCGTAGTCCGCGCCGGAGATCAGGATGCGGTCGCCGGGGGCCAGTGGGACCGAGTAGAAGAAGTCGCTCCAGGAGCGGCTGGCGCTGTCGCTGAGGGCCAGGGCGGCGGGGTCGGCGTTGATCAGTTCGCCGATCGCCGTCTTGACGGCGTACAGGTCATCGATGCGCTCGTTGGCCGCGCGGTAGCCACCGATCTCCGCTTCGCGGCGCAGGTGGGCGATGGTGGTGTCGACGACGGCCCGCGGGGGCAACGAGGAGCCCGCACTGTCGAGAAATACCTGGTTTTCACATCCGGGGGTATCGGCCCGCAATCCAGCCATATCCAGCATGGAATCGACCATATAGCTTGCCGCGTTCTTCATTTCGTCAGATTTCTTGTCACAGTCGCTCGCTACTCTGGTTTGGGTCGTCGTTCCGATCCCCAGCGGCGACCGCATCAGACGGAGGTTGGTAATGGCTGTCACAGCGTCACCCGTCGATGTGCTGCGCAGTGGCCTGGATGTCTCGGAACCCGGCGGCGAATTCACCTCACGCGCCGCCGCTGAGGCGTATGTCGGAAAAGTCTGTTTCAAACAGGGCCCACCGTTGCTCATCGGCGCCGAACTGGAGTGGCTCACCGCGCAAGGTGAACTTTCGGCGACGAATTCGCGTCCGGACCTCACGGTTCTCGCGGACGCCCTCGGGCCGTATGCGCCGCGGTCCATTTCCCCCGATTCCCCGGCCGATCCGTTGCCGGGCGGCAGCCGGGTCACCCTCGAACCCGGCGGTCAGATCGAACTGTCCAGTGCCCCGTTCGGAACCGCCGCCGAACTGTGCGAGCGCTTACGGGCAGACACGACCAGCTTGCGGGAGCTGCTCCAATCCCGCGGTATCCGAACCATTTCCGGCGCCGCCGACGCGGTCCGGCTGCCCCTGCGCGTGCTGCAGTTGCCGCGCTACCGGGCCATGGAGGAGTCCTTCGCCGGTCTGGGCCCGTTCGGGGCCCTCATGATGTGCAATACCGCCGCCACCCAGGTCAGCGTCGACGCGGGCGCGGACCCCGCCGAGATCGCCGCCCGCTGGCGGGCGCTGTACGCGGTGGGACCGGCCCTGCTGGCGGCCTTCGCCTGCTCACCGGGCCTGCACACCGCCCCGCCGGGGGCGTGGGCCTCGCAGCGCATGCGGGCCTGGCAGCGGCTCGATCAGCTCCGTACCCGCCCGCCCGTGCAGGACTGGGCCGATCCCATCACCGGGTACGCCCGGTGGGCCCTGGACGTGCCTCTGCTGTGCGTGCGGGCCGAGGATCCGCTGGCCGCCGACTGGTCGGCCCCGCGCGGGGCCACCTTCGCCGACTGGCTGTGCGGGGCCCTGGACGAGGAGATCGGCCGCCGCCCGGACCAGGCGGATCTCGACTATCACCTCACCACCCTGTTCCCGCCGGTCCGCGCGTCCGGGCACCTCGAGGTCCGCTACCTGGACGCCCAGCCGGGCGACGACTGGTCGGTGCCGGTGCACGTCATCGACGCGCTGCTGTCGGATCCCGGAGCCATCACGGAGGCAACGGCTCTGGCCGCCGACACCGCCGACCGCTGGTCCGAGGCCGCCCGCCGCGGCCTGGCCGACCCGGACCTGCGGGCCACCGCGGTCGCCCTGCTCGACCTGGCCGTCGCCCACGCCGCCACCCGCGAGGCCGAGGCGGAGCTGATCGCCGCCGCCGACCGATGTCGCAGCGGACTGACCCCCACCGGCGTCCATTGCGGAGGCGGCGCATGACATCTCACGAATCGGGAGTCCTCTCATGACTGTTCAGCATCTGCCGGGGTCGGACCGGGCCGAGACCGAGGCGCTGCGGTCGCGGATCGCGGAGTCCCTGGAGCGGGCGCGGCGGCGGACGATCGGGCTGACCGAATGCCTCGACGAGGCCGAGCTGGTGGCGCAGCATTCGCGGTTGATGAGCCCGTTGGTGTGGGATCTCGCGCATATCGGCAACCAGGAAGAGCTGTGGCTGGTGCGCGATGTGGGCGGACGCGAACCGGTGCGGCAGGACATCGACCACCTCTACGACGCGTTCAAACACGCCCGCGCGGACCGGCCCACCCTGCCGCTGCTGGATCCGACGCAGGCCCGCGACTATGTCGGCACCGTGCGCGAGAAGGTGTGGGATGTGCTGGACCGCAGCCCGTTACGCGGTCCGGATCTGGTGCGGGACGGGTTCGCCTTCGGCATGATCGCCCAGCACGAGCAGCAGCACGACGAGACCATGCTGGCCACCCACCAGCTGCGGACCGGTGCGGCGGTGCTGTCCGCGTCGCCGACCCCCGCCGCGCGGGTGGCGGTCACCGGTGAAGTCGTGGTTCCCGCAGGCGAATTCACCATGGGCACCGACAGTGACCCGTGGGCGCTGGACAACGAGAAGCCCGCGCACCCGGTCCACGTCGACGGTTTCGCCATCGACGCCGCGCCGATCACCAACGAGCAGTACCTCGCCTTCGTCGACGACGGCGGCTACGAGCGGCCGGAACTGTGGTCCGAGCGCGGCTGGGCGCACCGGGTGGAGGCCGGGCTGACCGCGCCGCAGTTCTGGGAGCAGGACGGCGGCGGGCGTTGGTGGCGACGGGTTTTCGGCGTCATGCAGCCGCTGCGCGCGCGGCAGCCGGTGGTGCACGTGTGCTGGTTCGAGGCCGAGGCGTACGCCCGCTGGGCCGGCAAGCGCCTGCCCACCGAGGCGGAATGGGAGAAGGCCGCGCGCTTCGACGCGAGCACCGGGCGCTCCCGCCGATTCCCGTGGGGCGATGGCGATCCCACCGAGGCGCTCGCGAATCTCGGTCAGCACCACCTGGAACCGGCCGATGTCGGGGCCTATCCGGACGGCGCGTCGCCGGCCGGGGTCCATCAGCTGATCGGCGACGTGTGGGAGTGGACGTCCTCGGGTTTCGAGGCGTACCCGGGCTTCCGGGCGTTCCCGTACCGCGAATACTCCGAGGTCTTCTTCGGCGGCGACTACAAGATGTTGCGCGGCGGCTCCTTCGGCGCGGACCAGGTCGCCTGCCGCGGCACCTTCCGCAACTGGGACCACCCCATCCGCCGTCAGATCTTCTCCGGTTTCCGGCTGGCCAGGGATCTGCGATCGGACGAGCGCTGATGTGCCGTCACCTGGCCTATCTGGGTCCGCCGACCCCGGTCGGCGCGCTGCTCACCCAGGGCCCGCACTCGCTGCGCACCCAGTCCTGGGCGCCGCGGGAGATGCGCGGTGGCGGAACCATCAATGCCGACGGCTTCGGCGTCGCCTGGTGGCACCACCCCGACGCGGCGGCGCTCGACCACGGCCCCGGCGTCGTCTGGCACGGTGGCGCGACCGGCGATCCGGCGGAGAACCCGCCGCTGATCGATCCGGTGGTCAGCCGCTACCGCAATCCCGTCCCGATGTGGACCGATCCGGCCGTGGACGAGGTGCTGCCGCAGATCCGCTCGACGGCGGTACTGGCCGCGATCCGTTCCGCGACCGTGGGCATGCCCGTGGAGCGGGCGGCCTGCGCGCCGTTCGTCCACGGACGCTGGGCGTTCAGTCACAACGGCGCGATACCCGACTGGCGTGCCGTGCTGACCGCCGTGGCCGCCGAATTCGGAGCGGGGTCCCTGCTCGACGCCGAGGCGCTGACGGATTCCGGTGTGCTCTGGGTGATCCTGCGCCACTTGCTCGAGGACGGCGCGGAACCGGGTGGGGTAGTGCGGCGGGTGATGGCCGCGGTGCTGGAGCGATCACCGCGGGCGCGATTGAACTTGCTGCTGGGCAACGGGTCCGGAGTGTGGGCGACGACCTGGCATCACTCGTTGTCGCTGCTGTCGGGCGATGGCTTCGTGGTGGTGGCGTCGGAACCGTTCGACGACGATCCGCGCTGGCGGCCGATCGAGGATCGGCGGCTGGTGCGGGCGCGAGTCGGCGAAATGACGGTGGAACCACTGGATATCGAGATCGGAAGGGCTGGTTCATGACTGCGGCTACGGTGGAAATCCATCTGACGGACGAGGATTTGACGACCGCGTTGCGCGAGGACGTGCGGCGCGGGCTGACGGCGGAGTCGAAGTGGCTGCCGCCCAAATGGTTCTACGACGCGCGCGGCAGCGAGCTGTTCGAGAAGATCACCGAACTGCCGGAGTACTACCCGACCCGCACCGAGCGGGCGTTGCTGGAACGGGTGGTCGGGGAGATCGCGCGGATCGCCGGGGCCGAGGCGCTGGTCGAGCTCGGCGCGGGTTCGGCGGCCAAGACCCGGCTGCTGCTGAACGCGCTCTCCGCGGCGGGACCGTTGAAGAGCTATGTGCCCCAGGACGTCTCGGTCTCGGCGCTGCGTATGGCCGCGGACGAGGTGGCGGCGGAGTTCCCGGGTCTGGCCGTGCACGGCGTGGTCAGCGACTTCACCAACACGCTGGACAATCTGCCCGGCGGCGGCCGGCGCATGGTCGCCTTCCTGGGCGGCACCATCGGCAATCTGGTTCCGGCCGAGCGCGCCGAATTCCTGGCGGGCATCCGGGATGTGCTCGAACCCGGCGAGCAGCTGCTGCTCGGGGCGGGCCTGGTCATCGATCCGGCGGTGCTGGTTCCCGCCTACGACGATGCCGCCGGTGTCACCGCGGAGTTCAATCGCAATGTGCTGCACGTCCTCAACGCCCGCCTGGGCGCGGACTTCGTGCCGGACAAGTTCGCGCACGTCGCCCTCTGGGACGCCGAGAACGAGTGGATCGAGATGCGGCTCGAGGCCACCGAGGCCATGACCGTCCGCATTCCCGAACTCGACCTCACCGTCGATTTCGCGGCGGGCGAGCAACTGCGCACCGAGATCTCCGCGAAGTTCCGCCGGGAGGCGCTCGACAGCGAGCTGGACGCCGCCGGATTCCGCACCGAGCACATCTGGACCGACCCGGACCAGCGGTTCGCCCTGGTGCTCGCCGAACGCCGGTAGGCGCGGCTACTTCTGCGCGGTCACGGCCGCCAGCCATTCGATGAGCGGCCGCAACTGCTCCCACGCCGCCCGGACCTCCCGGGCGGCGCGCGGGGTGGTCAGCCACTTCGGGGCGCCGAAATCCCTTCCGGCGGTGAGGGATTTGTGCCGCAGTAACTCGATGCGCGGATGGTCGATGTCGTAGCCCTTGGGCTTGGTGGCCAGTTTGTCCCCGCCGATGGCGTAGCCGTCCGCGATCAACCGGGCGATCAGCGCCTCCAGTTCCGCGCCGCGCACCTCGTCGTCGATGGCGGCGCGCAGCGCGGTGAGCTGGGCGGCCTCGGCGGCGTACATGCCGCCGGCCACCCGCAGCCCGCCCGCGCCGATCTGCACGTACCAGCCGGAGTACTGGGCGCTGTAGACCACCGCGCCCTGATGGTTCTTGTACGGCGACTTGTCCTTGGCGAAGCGCACGTCGCGGTAGGGGCGGAAGATCTTGGCGGTGCCGAAGTCGGGTTCCAGGTCGGCGACCAGCGCCTTCATCGGATCCCGGACCGACTCTTCCCACACGGTCTTGTGGGTGGTCCAGAAGGCCTTGGAATTGTCGGCTTCCAGGTCCTCGTAGAAGTCGAGTCCGGCGAGCGGGAATCCCGTGAACGCGGTCATGGATCGAGTGTCCGTGATGCCCGGCCGACGCGCGCGACCGCCCTAGTCCTCGAGCTCCTCGACGATGTCCATGGCGGCGACCTCGGCGGGCCGGTTGTCCTCGATCCCGAGTTCCTCGCGCTGACGGCGGCGGGTCCATTCCTGGTCGAGTTCGTCGCCGATGCCGAGGCGGCCGTCGTCGTCGTTCTCGCGATTGCGGATGACCAGGTCGGAGGGCGGATCGGCGATGTAGCGCTGGTACTCGCGGATCTCGTCTTCCTGGTCGTCGTCGCCGAGGTCGTAGTCGAGGTTGTCGACATCGCTGTCGTAGACCTGATCGGTGTCGAAGACCTCGTCCATCAGGCGGGCGTCGTCCTCGTCGGGCCGGTCGGCCATGCGGCACCACCTCTCCGCGCTGTCAGCGCACCAGTAGCAAACCGTACGTCCGACCCAACGCTACCGCCTGCCCGCCGAAACGAACACGCTTGTCGGCCCCATTTCACGCAGAAGCGCCCCTCCTGAATCCAGGAGGGGCGCTTCGATGCGAGTGCTGTTACGCGTTCCCGTTGAAAAGGCCCGTGACGGAGCCGTTCTCGAAGACCTCGCGGATCGTCTGCGCCAGCAGCGGCGCGATCGACAGCACGGTCAAGGTCGGGAACTTCTTGGCCTCGTCGATCGGCAGCGTGTTGGTGACCACGACTTCCTTGGCCCCGCAGTTGGCGAGACGCTCGGCGGCCGGGTCGGACAGGATGCCGTGGGTGGCGGCGATGACCACGTCGCCCGCGCCGGCCTTCTTGAGCACCTTGACCGCGCCGGCGATGGTGCCACCGGTGTCGATCATGTCGTCGATCAGGATGCAGGTGCGGCCCTCGACCTCACCGACCACGCGGTTGGAGACGGTCTGGTTGGGGACCAGCGGGTCGCGAGTCTTGTGGATGAACGCCATCGGCGCGTCCGCCAGCGAGTTGGCCCACTTCTCGGCGACCTTCACGCGGCCGGCGTCGGGGGAGACGACCGTGATGTTGGACAGGTCGTAGTTGTTGCGGATGTGCTCGGCCAGCTGCACCTGCGCGTGCATGTGATCGACCGGGCCGTCGAAGAAGCCCTGGATCTGATCGGTGTGCAGGTCGATGGTGATGATCCGGTCCGCGCCCGCGGTCTTGAGCAGGTCGGCGACCAGGCGGGCCGAGATGGGCTCGCGGCCGCGGTGCTTCTTGTCCTGGCGGGCGTAGGGGTAGAACGGCAGCACCGAGGTGATGCGCTTGGCCGAACCGCGCTTGAGCGCGTCGATCATGATCAGGTGCTCCATGACCCACTGGTTCAGCGGGGCCGGGAAGCTCTGCAGCACGAAGGCGTCGGAGCCGCGCACCGATTCCTCGAACCGGACGAAGGTCTCGCCGTTCGCGAAATCACGAGCGGTCTGGGGGGTGACGTGGACGTTGAGTTCCTTCGCCACCGCCTCGGCGAGCTCGGGATGAGCGCGTCCCGAGAACAGCATCAGATTCTTCTGGTTATCGGTAGAGAACGCGGTCACTGACGTTCGCCATCCTTTTGCTCGTTGGTTTTCTCGGTGGTTCCCGCATCCTCCGGGTTCGAAGCGAGAGCCGCTTCGGCCGCGCGAGCAGCATCGGTACCGGGGCGATTGCGCTGTACCCAACCCTCGAGATTGCGCTGTGCTCCACCCGATACCGCGAGCGCCCCCGGAGGAACGTTTCTGCGCAGTACAGTACCCGCCGCCGAGTACGCGCCGTCACCCACGGTGACCGGGGCGACGAACATGGTGTCGCTACCGGTCCGCACATGCGAGCCGACCGTGGTGTGGTGCTTCTTGACGCCGTCGTAATTGACGAAAACGCTGGATGCGCCGATATTGCTGTACTCGCCGATGGTGGCGTCGCCCACATACGTCAGGTGCGGGACCTTGGAGTGGGCGCCGATGGTGGCGTTCTTGGTCTCGACGAAGCCGCCGATCTTGCCCTCCTCGCCGAGCGAAGTGCCGGGCCGGAGGTAGGCGAACGGGCCGACGTTGGCGCCCGCGCCGATGCTGGACTTCTCGCCGTGGGTGCGGACCACCGTGGCGCGGTCGCCGACGGTGACATCGGTGAGCGTGCAGTCGGGGCCGATCTCGGCGTCCTCACCGATCACGGTGTCGCCCAACAGCTGTACGCCGGGCCGGATGACGGTGTCGCGGCCGATCACCACATTGCCGTCGATCCAGGTGGTGCCCGGATCGATGATGGTGACCCCGGCGCGCATGTGCCGTTCCAGGATGTAGCGGTTCAGCGTCTTGGCCGCACCGGCCAGCTGCACCCGGTCGTTCACGCCGGTGACCTTGGCGGAATCCACCAGCCGCGCGCCGTGCACCGGGTGCCCGGCCTCGCGGGCCAGCTTGAGCACGTCGGTCAGGTACAGCTCGTGGCGGGCGTTGGCGGTGTCGATGCGCGAGATCATGATTCGCAGCACGGCCGCGTCGAAGACATAGACGCCGGAGTTGACCTCGGTGATCGCGGCCTGTTCCGGGGTGGCGTCGGCGTGCTCGACGATCTCCATGACCCGGCCCTCGTCATCGCGCACGATGCGGCCGTAGCCGTTGGGGTCCTCGGGCACGAAAGTCAGTACGGTGGCGGCGGATCCGTCGGAATAGCTGCGGTGCTCGTCGAGCAGCGCGTGCAGGGTGTGACCGTCCAGCAGCGGGACGTCGGCGTAGGTGACGAGGACATCGCCCGCGAAATCCTCGGGCAGCGAGGTGAGCGCGCACTGCACGGCGTGGCCGGTGCCGCGCTGCTCGTTCTGTACTGCGAGGGTGATCGGGCGGCCCAGTTCCGCTCCCACCTTGCCGACCGCGTCGCCGACCTGTTCGCGATCGTGGCCGATCACGGTGATGAGCGACGTCGGGTCGATCTCGTGCGCGGCATGCAGTGCGTGTGCGAGCATGCTCCGGCCGGCCAGCGGGTGCAACACCTTGGGTGTCTTGGACCGCATTCGGGTTCCGGCTCCGGCGGCGAGAACGACGACGGCGGTCTCCTGTGGCATGGATCTCCCTCGGCTGCCAGTCATCGTGTGCTGAGTCAGGTTGTGCGGGGCCAACCATAGCGACCCTGCGCGCGAGCTCCGCCGCCAGGACTCGAACCTGGACAAACTGAACCAAAATCAGTTGTGCTGCCATTACACCACGGCGGATTGCAGCGTCATGCGGGTCTGATCCTCGCATGAAGTACGCCTCCACGTCGAACCGCTTACACAGTGTCCATCGTGTCTGTCGATAGGCTACCTACCGAACCGCGGTGGGCGCGGGGCGCGCGACCCCGCAAAGGTGCTCGCGGGCAGGGCGAAAGGGGCAGGTGGGCGATGACGGCTGGCGAGGGCCAACGGCCGGCGCGGGCGCGCATGACCGGCACCCAGCGTCGTCAGCAGCTCATCGAGATCGGGCGGGCGCTGTTCGCCGAGCGCGGCTACGACGCCACCTCGATCGAGGAGATCGCGGCGCGGGCGCAGGTATCGAAACCGGTGGTGTACGAGCACTTCGGCGGCAAGGAGGGGCTGTACGCCGTCGTGGTCGACCGGGAGATGTCGACGCTGCTCGAAATGATCACCTCCTCGCTCACCCAGAATCGTTCGCGGGTGCGGCTCGAGCAGGTGGCGCTGGCGTTGCTCACCTATATGGAGGAGCGCACCGACGGCTTCCGGATCCTGATGCGGGATCAGCCGGTGTCGGCGGCCGAGGGCACCTATTCGAGTCTGCTCAACGAGGCCGTGAATCAGGTGGCCCATATTCTCGCCGGGGATTTCGAACGTCGCGGCCTGGATCCGACCCTGGCGACGCTGTACGGGCAGGCGCTGGTGGGAATGGTTGCGACGGCGGCGACCTGGTGGCTGGACGAGCGCCAGCCCTCGAAGGAAGTGGTGGCCGCGCATCTGGTGAATCTGTGCTGGAACGGGCTCACGCATTTGGAGGCGGAACCGGAGTTGAAGTCGGAATGGCCGAGCGGCAAGGGGTTATAGAACCCTGCGGTCTGAATTTTGGTCTGATATGTCTGTCGTAGCGGGGCAGAACTGGACAGTTAACCAGCGAATTGCGAAGGAGGACGGGTCGAATGCTCGAATCGGCTGGCAGCACGCAGCCGGGTGGTACGGTTCACCCATCCTTCGAGTGCTGTTCGAACTGTGATGTCGGTCAACTTCGGGATGGCGGTCTACTTCAGGATGGCTGGTTTGATGACGGGCGGATCTGATGGCTAGGCAAGCGCGTGCGGAGATCACTCGCGATTCCGTGCTCGCGGGCGCTGCCGATGTCTTTCTCCGACTGGGCTACGCGAACGCGTCCCTGTCCGAGATCATCGCGCAGTCGAATGTGACCAAGGGCGCCTTGTACTTTCACTTCGGATCCAAGGAAGAACTGGCGCGCGCGGTCGTCGATCAGGGCAACGAGCGACTGATCAGCGCATGCCAGGGTTTCTTCGATCCGCGAGTGCCCGCGCTGGAAGCCTGCATCGGGATCACCTACGTGGTCGCCGACCTCACCATGAACGACCCCATGGTCGGCGCGATGCTCAAACTCACCCACCAGATCGGCGACTACCGCGGCGCGACAGGTGACAATATCGCCAAGACCTGGGGCGAGACGCACCGTTTGCTCGCCGAACGCGCGATCGCCCAGGGCGACCTCGAGCCCGACCTCGACCCCGACACCATCGGCATGCTCCTACAGGAGATGACCACCGGCGTCCACATCGTCGCGGTCAGCACCGAGTCCATCGACCAGATGGCCACCCGCATGGAACGCGCCTGGTACTTCCTCCTGCCGAGCATCGTCCCCCAGGAGAAGGTCGCCTACTTCCGCGAGTTCGCCGCCCGCCGCCTCCGCCGCTACGTGCAGTAATTATTTGCCCTCCGCTTCGCTCCGGGCTGTTCGCGGCCCTCGTAACCCCGGCCTTCCCTCCTCCGCTTCGCTCCCCCGCTCCAAGGCGGAGGTCTATCAAGCCGCAGTCCAGGCCGGGGCGGGCCGCGAACCTGTGGGTGGTGTGTGGCTGGGCGCATCGTGGGTCGTCAGTGCGCGCCACTAGACTCGGTTGGCCGTCTGAAACGCTGATTCTGCGCCGAGGAGTCTCCCCATGACCACCGATCGTCCGCCTCTGTCGGGACTTGCTGCGGTGGCGGGTGCCGACGCCGCGTTGACGCACGTCGCGAGCCTGATCGGGCGCGCGGAGGCCAGGCTGGTCGCGCCGTCGGCGGTGCGGCCTTTCGTGGCCTCGACCGTCGCCGGGCAGCGGCCGCTGCTGGTGGTGACAGCCACCGGGCGTGAGGCCGATGATCTGACCGCGGAGCTGACCGAGATCCTGGGCGATTCGGTCGCGCTGTTCCCGTCCTGGGAGACGCTGCCGCATGAGCGGCTCTCGCCGGGGGCGGACACCGTGGGCCGGCGGATGCAGGTTTTGCGGCGGCTGGCGCATCCGGAGGATCCGGGGGTGACCGGGCCGCTGCGGGTGGTGGTGACCACGGTGCGCTCCCTCATGCAGCCGATGGCGGCGGGGCTGGGGGAGGTCGAGCCGATCGTGCTGCGACCCGGCGCCGAGTTCGACTTCGACGAATTGCTCACGCGGCTGGTGGAATTCGCCTACGAGCGGGTCGACATGGTCGGCAAGCGCGGCGAATTCGCGGTCCGCGGCGGCATTCTGGACCTTTTCCCGCCCACCGCGGATCATCCGGTGCGCGTGGAGTTCTGGGGTGACGAGGTCTCCGAACTGCGCGCCTTCTCGGTGCAGGACCAGCGGTCCATCCACGAGGTGCCGATCGATCTGGTGGTCGCGCCGCCGTGCCGTGAACTGCTGCTGACCGACGCCCTGCGCGAGCGGGCCGCCCAGGTGGCCGCCGACAATCCGGCCGACGCCGCGCTGGTCGAGATGCTGGAGAAGATCGCCGAGGGCATCCCGGTGGAGGGCATGGAGGCGCTGCTGCCGGTGCTGCAGCCCGGCGAACTCCAGCTGCTGGTGGACGCGCTGCCCGCGGAAACCCATGTGCTGCTGTGTGATCCGGAGAAGGTCCGCACCCGTGCCGCCGACCTGGTGCGCACCGGGCAGGAATTCCTGGAGGCGTCGTGGACGGCGGCCTCCTTCGGCGGGGCCGCGCCGCTGGGCGCGCACGGCCTGGACCTGGCCGCCTCCGGCTATCGCGGCCTGGACGTGGTGCGCGCCGACGCCGACCGCCGCGGCCTGCCGTGGTGGACGCTGAGCCCGCTGGCCGCCGACGCCCCGGACGAGATCGTGCTGCCGGTGCTGGCCGCCGCCTCCGCGCGCGGTTCGGAGGAACTGGTCGCCACCATCTTCGCCTCGCTGCGCGCGCACGTCGCCACCGGCGGCCGCGCGGTCATCGTGGTGGCGGGACACGGTACGGCGCAACGCATTCTGGAACGTCTCGCCGACGCCGAGGTGCCCGCCGCGGCGCTGGAGGCCGGCGCCGAACCGGTCCGCGGACTGGTCGGAGTGCTGTGCGGTTCGCTGCACGACGGCGTGGTGTTCGACGACGCCAAACTGGTGGTGATCGCCGAATCCGACCTCACCGGCAACCGGGTCACGGCGCCCGGCGAGGGCAAGAAGCTGCCCGCCCGTCGCCGCAACCAGGTCGATCCGCTGGCCCTGACCGCGGGCGACATGGTGGTGCACGATCAGCACGGCATCGGCCGCTTCGTGGAGATGATCGAGCGCACCATCGGCGGCGCGCGCCGCGAGTACCTGGTCATCGAATACGCGCCCGGCAAGCGCGGCCAGCCCGGCGACCGGCTGTTCGTGCCGATGGACTCCCTCGACCAGCTGTCCCGCTATGTCGGCGGCGAGATGCCGTCGCTGTCCAAGCTGGGCGGTTCGGACTGGGCCAATACCAAACGCAAGGCGCGCAAGGCGGTTCGCGAGATCGCCACCGAGCTGGTGCAGCTCTACGCCGCCCGCCAGGCCGCGCCCGGTCACGCCTTCGCCCCGGACACCCCGTGGCAGCAGGAGATGGAGGACGCGTTCGCGTTCACCGAGACCGTCGACCAGCTCTCGGCCATCGCCGAGGTGAAGTCCGATATGGAGAAGGCGGTCCCGATGGACCGCGTCATCTGCGGTGACGTCGGCTACGGCAAGACCGAGATCGCGGTGCGCGCGGCCTTCAAGGCGGTGCAGGACGGCAAGCAGGTGGCGGTGCTGGTGCCGACCACGCTGCTGGCGCAACAGCATCTGCAGACCTTCACCGAGCGGATGGCCGGATTCCCGGTGGTGGTGAAGGGCCTGTCCCGGTTCACCGACGGCGCCGAATCGCGCGAGATCCTGGAGGGCATGACCACCAAGGATGTCGACATCGTGGTGGGCACGCACCGGCTGCTGCAGACGGGCGTGCGCTGGAAGGACCTCGGCCTGGTCATCGTCGACGAGGAGCAGCGTTTCGGCGTCGAGCACAAGGAGCACATCAAGGCGCTGCGCACGCACGTCGACGTGCTGACCATGTCCGCCACGCCGATTCCGCGCACCCTGGAGATGTCGCTCGCGGGCATCCGCGAGATGTCGACCATCCTCACCCCGCCCGAGGAACGGCATCCCGTCCTCACCTATGTCGGCGCCTACAACGACAAGCAGGTGGCCGCGGCCATCCGCCGTGAGCTGCTGCGCGACGGCCAGGTGTTCTACGTGCACAACCGCGTGTCGTCGATCGACAAGGCGGCCAAGAAGATTCGCGACCTGGTGCCGGAGGCCCGGGTGGTGGTCGCGCACGGGCAGATGAACGAGGACATGCTCGAGAAGACCGTGCAGGGCTTCTGGGAGCGGGAATTCGATGTGCTGGTGTGCACCACCATCATCGAGACCGGTCTGGACATCTCCAACGCGAACACCCTGTTGGTGGAACGCGCCGACGCCCTGGGCCTTTCGCAGCTGCACCAGCTGCGCGGCCGCGTCGGCCGGTCCCGGGAACGCGGGTACGCCTACTTCCTGTACCCGCCGGAGAAGCCGCTCACCGAGACCGCCTACGACCGGCTCGCCACCATCTCGCAGAACTCGGATCTGGGCGCCGGTATGGCGGTGGCCATGAAGGACCTGGAGATTCGCGGCGCGGGCAACGTGCTGGGCGCCGAACAGTCCGGCCATGTCGCGGGTGTCGGCTTCGATCTCTACGTGCGCCTGGTCGGGGAGGCGGTGGAGGCGTATCGCGCCGCCGCCGACGGCCGCCCGATCTCGGTCGACGAGGAGATCAAGGAGGTGCGCATCGACCTGCCCGTGGACGCGCACATCCCGCCGGACTACATCACCTCCGATCGCCTGCGCCTGGAGGCGTACCGCAAACTCGCCGCCGCCCAGGACGATTCGGGGCTGTCGGCCGTGGTCGAGGAGCTGGTGGACCGGTACGGGCCGTTGCCGGTGGAGGTGGGCCGCCTGGTGTCGGTGGCCAAGCTGCGGTTGCTGGCCCGCGCCTATTCGATCGCCGAGATCGGCGTCACCGGAACCACGGTGAAGGTGTCGCCGCTGCAACTGCCGGACTCCAAGCAGCTGCGGCTCAAGCGGCTCTACCCGAACGCCACCTACCGCGCGGCCACCGGCATCGTCCAGCTGCCGCTGCCGCGGGTGGAGGACAGCGTCGGCGCCGCCCGCGTCCGCGACGTCCAGGTGCTGCAGTTCGTGGCCGATCTGCTGCTGGCCCTGGATGGAAAGGCGCCCGGCGCCGTGGATGTCCGGGTTCCGGCCGAGGTGATGGCCGACCGATGACATCGGGGGAGGGCGTCGCCGCCGAGACCGCGGCCGATACCGCGCGCATGACCGAGGCGCTGGGCGAGGCCGTCGAGGTGATGGACCGGCTGTGGAACTTCGGCGGCTGGGAGGTGACGCAGACCCACGATTCGCTGCGCCCCTACCTGCTGGAGGAGACCTACGAGCTGCTCGACGCCATCCAGGACGAGGACGCCGAGACCATCAAGGAGGAGCTCGGCGATCTGCTGCTGCAGGTGCTGTTCCACTCCCGGATCGCCGAGGCCGCAGGCGAATTCACGGTCGCGGAGGTGGCGGCGGCGCTGGTCGCCAAGCTGGTGCACCGCAGCCCGCACCTGAGCGACGCGCTCGACGCTTTCACCGCTCCCGGCGCGTCGGTGGCGGAGAAGATCGCGGCGCAGGAAAAGGCTTGGGAGGAGCAGAAATCCGCCGAGAAGGCGCGGCGCTCCTGCCTCGACGGGATCGCCATGGCGCAGCCCGCGCTGGCGCTCGCCGAGAAGGTGCGCTCGCGCGGCATCAAGGCGGGTTTACCGGAGGAGCTGATTCCGGCCGCGTTGCGGGTGGTGAAGCTCGGCGGGCCCGACAGCGCCGAAGAACGCCTGCGCAAGGCCACTCTCGACTTCGCCGCCACGGTGCGCGCCGCCGAGGACGCCGCGGAATTCGATCGAGGCACGCGCGACGCGCTGACCGCCGAGGATTGGCATCGGTACTGGCCGCGCGGCTGACCCGCCGAGCGGACGGACCTGGAATCATGGTGATTCCCGGCAAATTCGGCATAGCGGTGGCGATGCCGGGCGATAACGGCGGTGTTGCGCGGGGCCGGTTTCGGCTAGCGTCACAGGGGTGCATGCTTCGGGGCGCGAATCGATCACCGAGTACTACCCGCGGAGAACGGGTGCGATCGTCGCGCTGGTGTTCTTCCTGGTGATGACGGTGCTACCGGGTTTCGTGGTGTTCAACGACGCGGAACATCCGGTCATGCGGGTCGTGGCCGGAGTGCTCATGGCGGTGTTCGGTTTCGGCGTCTACACCATGGCCGACGATCTGTTCCGCCCGCAGCCGACGCTGCTGCTCAATGATCACGGCTTCACGTATCGCGGTTTCCCGCACGTGGCGTGGAGCGAGGTGGAGCGGATCCGGCTGGGCGTCGGCCGATTACGCAAGGGCGGGCGCACCGAACTCTTCGCCGAAGTGGTGCTGCGTGATCCGGAGGAGTTCCGGCACCGGGTCCGGGCGCTCGGCGATGTGATCGCCCGCCGCCAGGTCGACCGCCCGCTGTACATCGTCGCCGAACGCCTACCCGTGCCGGTGCCCGCGGTCGTGGAGGTCATGCGCGAAAACTGTCCCGGCCTGGTGGTCAGAACCGTCGAGGACGTTCCCGGCGCTGCCCCCGAACCGCCCGTCGCGCCCCGCTCGGCCGATCGCGACATGGTGGAGAGCGCCCTGGTCAGCGCCCTCACCGATGAGCTACCCACCGGCTGGACCCTCGCGGTGCTGTGGTTCTCCCTGGTCGGAGACGACGGCCACGCGGGACTGCAACTGGAGCTGTCCGGCAAACCCGTCCCCGAGGTCCCCGAGTCCGGCGTCCCCTCCGAGGAGCTACAACCCTCCGAGGAAGTGCTCATGCTGCTCAACCGCCTCAAGGAAGTCTGCTATGACCAGATGACCGGCACCTGGCTCAGCGGCCAGGTCCTGCTCCGCGCCGACTCCACCAAGGCGCAATTCACCTTGTCCTTCAAGGAAATTCCCGACTGGCTCCCGATTCCCGAGCCCGACGAATGCCGCCGCGAACTCGCCACCTACCCGCGAGCCGGCGACGAGATCCCCGCCTGGCTGCGCCAGCGCATCTCCTGACCGGCCTCGGTCTTTCGACGGGTTGACGATTCTCACACCGCCGGTTTCGCGGCGTTGTTGGAACGGAGAACCTGTCCGCAAGCACGCGTAGCCGCCGTGGTCACCCCTCTACTTTCTGCATCCAGGTTCGGGCAGCGAAGCCCGGCACCTGCAGGAAGGACGACAGATGACTACGAGCAAACGGATACGGATGCGCGTCGCCGCGGCGATCATGGGCGTGGCCGCCCTCGCCGTCGGGACCGGCACCGGTGCGATGGATGCCCGCGCCGATACCCCGCGGACTATCCAGAATCTCGTCGACGCCATCAATTCCGGCGTGAAGACCGCCGGTAAAGCGCTCGCGGACACCGGGATCGCCAGCGCGCCGCACTCCACCATTCCCTCGGGCAACGGCCCCGAGATGACCGACACCCTGGCCGCTTTCACCTTCTCGCTGGCCAACGAGAACATGGCCCCGGCGGGCGCCAACGACTGGAACTGCAAGCCCACGGCCGCGCATCCCGAGCCGGTGGTGCTGCTGCACGGGTCCTGGATGAACGCCTACGACGGCTTTGCTCGGATGTCACCGAAGATCAAGCAGGCCGGATTCTGTGTCTATGCACTGAATTACGGCCAGGAGGGTTTGGTGCAGCAGGGCGGGTTGGGCGCGCTGGTGCCCGGCGTCAACGGCGTCGCGCCCATGGAGGAGTCGGCCAAGGAAGTGGCCGTGTTCGTCGACAAGGTGCTCGCGTCGACCGGGGCCACGAAGGTCGACATCATCGGGCATTCCCAGGGCGGCACCGTGGCCGACCAATACCTGAAGTTCGGCGGCGGCGCGGCGAAGGTGGATCAGTTGATCACCTTCGGCGCGACCCACCACGGCACCAGCCTCGACGGCATCGCCACCCTGGGACGGCGCATCACCGATATGGGTTTCAACGCACTGGGATTCAGCCAGCTGCTCGTCGGTGAAGGGCTCATCGAGCAGGTCGCCGGATCCAGCTTCTACGCGAAACTCAACGCGGGCGGCGATACCGTCTCGGGGGTTCACTACACCAGTGTCGCCACCAAGAACGACGAGGTCTCGACGCCGTACGACGCCACCTTCCTGACCGCCGGGCCCGGCGCGACGGTCAGCAATGTGACCCTGCAGGACGGCTGCGGGATCGACTTCTCCGACCACCTGTCGATGATGTACTCCCCGCGGGCGGTCTCCATCGCGCTGCGCGCCCTGGACCCGGCCGGCCATCCGAACCTGGTGTGCGCCTTCAACCCGTACGTGCTCTGACCGTCTCGGGCGCGGCCGCCGGCCCGGTCAGGCCGCGCCCGATTCGAAGGCCGTCAGGGTGACCGCGTCCGGCTTCTCCCACGGCGCCGGCTCCGGGAAATACGATTCCAGGAATTCCGAGACCGCCCGCACCCGTTCGGCCTCCGGGACCTCCGGGAAACTGCCGTCGTTGAGGCAGAAGAAATCCACGTTCCGGCGTTTCTCCAGCCCGTCGAGCAGGGCCAGACCGGTGTAGCTGGTGGTGTCGACGTAGCGCATCTTCGCCGCTTCCTGCGGGACGGCGCGGCCGGTGAGCAGGGCGTAGTAGTGGTAGAGGGAATTGGTGACCGAGATGTCGGTGGCGGCGCGGAAGCGGCTGGCGCGGGTGCGGGCGAAGTCCTCGGCGAAGACCTGCTCCATCTCCAGCAGCACGCTGCGGCGCAAGGGAACCGGGGTGTGCTCGAGGTGACGGGTGATGACGTGGCCGAAGCGCGCCGACAGCAGGGCGCGGTTGACGCGGGCCGCGTTCTCGAAACCGCTGCGCCGTTCGTTGTTCGTGCCCGGGCCGATGCGGGTGCCCGCCTCGATGTAGCGACTGATGCCCGCGGGGGTGAAGAACATGGACGGGCGTACCGGGCGCGCGAAGAACATGTCGTCGTTGGAATAGAGGAAATGCTCCGACAAACCGTCGATGTGCTGCAATTGGCATTCCACCGCATGGGAATTGAAGATCGGCAGGCCGCTGATATCCGAGAAGTGGTCCACCGCGCGGACGATGGTGACCTGCGGATCGTCGCCGAGCCAGTCGGGGACGCGGGAATCGGTGGCGATGAAGATGCGGCGGATCCACGGCGCGTTCTTGCGGACCGAGCGCAGCGCGTAGCGCAGTTCGTCGATCTGACGGATGCGGGCGTCGGCCTCGTCGCCCTCACCGACCACCACCTGCGCCAGCATTCCCGCACGGCGGGCCCGGAATTCGGGGTCGGAACCGTCCACCCAGGAGAAGACGATGTCGATGTCGAAGCCGACATCGGCGGGGTTGGGGGTGAACATCCCGGCCAGGGTGGGCCAGCTGGCGTCGTAGAGCAGCACGGTCGTGGGCTCCACGTCGGCGAGGTCGAAGACCATGCGGGTCAGCGCATTCGGGCGCGGGCACTCGACAGTGTCGCCGTGGTATTCCCACAGCTCGATCTCCACGTGATGGGCCGGGTCCAGGTCTCGGCCGAGCCGGAAGACGTTGTGTGGCTTCTCATTACAGGAAAATCCGGCAACCATGGCCGCTCCCAGCACCCGCCTGAGCGCGGATCTGTGACCGGTGTCCACGGCCAGCACCAGGCGATGGTCGGCGTCACGAACCAGCAGGTAGGGAACCTCGGCGGCGGTCAATTCGGAGCGCAGGTAGCGCAGATCGTCGATGACCGCCTCGGACACCGCCAGATTCGCCACCGTCGCGCGCCCCACCGTCTCCGTCATCTCCGGCTGCTGTCCCGCACCCATGTCCACCATCGCCATCTCCGCTCTCTTCGGGGCCGTTCACCTCACGTCTTGCGGCGGCCACGCCGGCACAGCCGCCTACCGGCCCGGGACACGCCCGGGCCGGTACACGCCGTGAAATCTGTTGCGCAGTCAGAAGAACGGGGCGGACGGGTGATGCGGGGCGTGTTTCCACAGGCGAACTTCACCGGGCGGTCATCGGCCGGCTACTCGCGTGACCTCGTCGAGTCGAGGGACTGTTACGAATGATGCAACCGTTATCGCTTCTCGTCAATCTGTTTCCCCGCAGGTCCAGAGGTGTTTTCACAGTCGTAACGGACGAAACACCCTTATCCGGCAGGCCCGGGGCCCGCTTCGGAGACCAGCGGGCCAGTGCGGCAACGGCATACACTTGCGGGCAGCGCAGTCCAGCCCGCTGTGCGAACCCAGATGGTGAGGGGACACAGATGGTAGCCGACGCCCGGGAACGTCAGGAGCCCTCGACGGACACGCAACCCGACCACCCCGAACTGGACGTTCTACCCGAGTGGCCGCTGGACACCATCGCGGTGCTGGTGACCACCGATCCCGCCCCGCACGCCATTCCCGTCTCCTGGCCGGTGCGCGCCGGCGACCGGCGAATCCTGCTCAGCCTCAAGTCGGACCGCGGCTCGCTGGCCCGGCTGCGGGAGCGGCCGGAGCTGGCGCTGCTCATCCTGGGCGGCGGCAATGTGGCGTTGTGCGCCCGCGGCACCGGCAAGGTGGTCGCGGATCCGCTGCCCGGCGCGGACGATTACGTGGCGGTGGAATTGACCGTCGACGTGATCGACGACCACCGTCAGTCGGCTTTCGCGGTGATCTCGGGAATTCAGCGCACCGTCCTCGACGACACCGAACTACGCTATCTGGAGAATCGGGTCGCGACGCTCAAAGCAATGGCGGCCGACCGCAACTGAGATCGAAGGAGATCGTGTGTCTGTCAGCTTGGCCAAGGGCGGAAATGTCTCGCTGTCCAAACAGGCCCCGAATCTGACCAAGGTCGCGGTGGCGCTGGGCTGGGATGTGCGCACCACCACCGGTGCCGACTATGACCTCGACGCGAGTGCCATGGCCTGCGGATCCAATCAGCGGGTGCTGTCGGACGCGCACTTCATCTTCTACAACAACCTGCGCTCGCCCGAAGGCACCATCGAGCACACCGGTGACAACCTCACCGGCGCGGGCGACGGTGACGACGAGGTGATCAATGTCGACCTGGCCGCCATGCCGCCGACCATCACCAACATCTTCTTCCCCGTCTCCATCCACGAGGCCGATGTCCGCCGCCAGTCCTTCGGCCAGGTCCGCAACGCCTACATCCGCGTCATCGACGCGGTCACCAACGCCGAGCTGGCCCGCTTCGACCTCACCGAGGACGCCTCCACCGAAACCGCCATGGTCTTCGGCGAGCTCTACCGCCACGGCCCCGAGTGGAAGTTCCGCGCCATCGGCCAGGGCTACGCCTCCGGCCTGGCCGGGATCGCCCGCGACTATGGCGTGAACGTATGATCGTCGCCTTTTCGGTGACACCCATGGGCGTCGGCGCGGACGTGGGCCGCGCCGTCGCCGAGGCCGTCCGCATCGTTCGCGCGAGCGGCCTCCCCAACGAAACCAACTCGATGTTCACGATCATCGAGGGTGAATGGGACGAAGTGATGGCCGTGGTGAAACAGGCGACCGACGCCATCACCGCGGTCGCCCCACGCTGCAGCCTCGTACTCAAGGCCGATATCCGCCCGGGCGTCACCGGCGCGATGACCGGCAAGGTCGAAACCGTGGAACGCTACCTCGCGGCGGACTGAGCCATCACCGAATCGCTTCGTCGAGGCTGCGGGCGGTCAGCACGCGTGCCGACCACGCACGCAGCTGTGCCGAATCCGCTGCGCGCACCGTGGCAACCACGGCCGCCGGCAACTTCCCGAACTTCAGAGACAATTGCTCGAGCAGGGCCTCGGCTCGCCCCCGGAGCTCACCTCTCGCCTCTCCTCTGGCCTCACCCAGCGCTTCGCCCTCCGCGCGGAGGCGATCTGCGGTTGTCATGATGACCTCCCTAGCGTGGGGACCGAGTCGTTCGATGAGCGGTTCCAGGTGCGGAACAGTAGATCGCTGAAGCGTGGGCGCAGCGCTGGTGAGACATAGCTGCACGGCTGCAGGCGCAGTGCGTCCCGGTCCACGCGGGCTGACACGGAGGCCGGGAGTACGGCCCGCAGCTCCCCGGCAGCGTTGGCGGGTTGCTCGAGGACTCGCCGGAAGTAGGCGTCGTGCGGATTGTTCGGCGGCTCAGCCATATTGGGGCAACCTATGGCGCGTCCATGGCTGACAGTCGATTTCATTCGTACTCGCGGTGCGACACGCGTAGTCCTGCGGACCGGGTTTGTTCCGCTTCATGGTTTGCGGGCCGACTTCGTCACGCCGGACAGGCGGTTGAGCTTCTCGAAGTAGCGTGCGGCGTCTTTGGTTCCGGGTGTCAGGTGGGTGGGGGAGAAGCACTCGCCATTGCAGAGGGTGACTCGGCCGGTCGAGGTGATGGCGGTGATGACGCCGTCCGCGACATAGTCACCGACGGCGACAAGGGCCAGCGCTTCATCGGCAACACCCTCAGCCGCGACTGGTACGACGACGGCCAGGCAGCGGCCAAGCTCTTCGCCTTCGACGACAACGCCGCAACCGTCGAGAACCCGAACGACAAGATCGATGTCAAATCCGCTGAGCGAGAGGGCAACATCATGAGCGCTGTCGCAAAATACACTGCCGACGAAGAACATTGGAAGCACCTCGCGAACCTGGCTGGCGACAACAGTCAGTCCGCCGGTGAACGCAACCCCCTGCTGGTCCGCCAGCTCTCGACCAGCATGAGCCCGTACATCGAAGAACTGGCAGGGGCGGATCGGCCGGACGTGATCGGATTCGACCAGTCCAGGCACGATGGGAGAAGCTGGCTCGATCCTGACGGGAATGGCTCTTATCGCGGTTCGCGGCACGTCTTCTCGTTGATGTACACAGATGACGAGGCGGGCAAGACCTTCACCGAAAACGCGGCAAAACTGGCGCGCGCCAACGAGGTTGAGTTTGCACACAACATTGGTGTGCCACAAGCAACTACGCATCTGGAGACTGCGGGTCGGATCGACGGTCTCATCGATGGCGGACTCCTCGACGAGGCGAAGGATCGCGTCGCAGACCAGAACCAGGCAGCCCAAGATGCTTATGATCGCAAGGAACGATGGTTCAATACCGGTAAGTCTGTTGCTGCGATTTCGGTCAAGCGGCTGCCATTGGCCGGTGACATCACCTGGGATCTTATGGACGGGCAAACGGATCCGGTCAAGGAATCGATGATCGGACCCAAACCCCATGCGGGTGAAAACCCCATGCTCACGCGGCCGGACGATGTATTCCGTACCCACAATATCCTCAGCCAGGCGCAGATTCCTGCGCAACTGCAGCAACAGTATCCGAGCCTCTTCGACGATGGTCGACTCAAATCATGGGACATCTTGAACAACGGGACCGACAGCGAGGCAAATCGCAACAGAGCTGGCCTCACTGAGCTCCTGAACAAGCTGGACGGAGAAGTCGACAGCGGTCAGCAGATGCGCGATGCATACGGCAAAGCAGCCGCGGGCCTACCCGGTCGCCCCGACAAGTAGGAGTGAAGGGATATGAGACGAGCGAAGTCGACCTGCCGAATCATCGCCACGATGGTGATCGTGCTGATCCCGGCGGTGACGGCAGCGTGCACCGAGAAGAAGGAAACACCGGTCGCCGAGCATCCGCCGTTGTGTTCCGAGCCTTGGCCGGATTTCGTGCACTGGAACTATGACGCCCTGGCCCAACAGCAGATACAGCCGAACCTGAAGCAGCAGTACCCCAACCTGTTCGACGGCGAAAACCTCAAACCATGGGATGTGATCAACAACGGGACTGAAAGTCAGGCCAACGTCAACCGGGCGAGCGTCACCGAGCTGCTGAATAAGGCGGATGGAGGCGCCGATATCGGCAAACAACTGCAGAACGACTACCTCGACAAGCGAACTCGTATCTGCGGGAGTGACCATTGAGCGGTGGTGAACCGCTCCCTCCCGAGTACGCGGAGATGTGGGCGCGAGGTGAGCGGCAGGAGCTCGATGCGCAGCGGGCGTGGTCGGAGTCGCGAGCAGCGGAGGAGCAGGCCGGGCATCCGGACTCGCTGACTCACGAGGACTGGTACGAGGAGGAGTTCGGGTCGAGGATCTCCGCGCCGCCCAACTGGTGACCGGTGGCGGCGGGATCTCGGGCCAATAGTCTTCTGTTGGAATCCGATTGGTGCCGGGGTCGACGCTTACGGCATGAAAAAGAAGTTCATCGCCTCCGCCGTTCTCGCCGCCGCTTCCACCGCCACCATTCTGGGCACCGGGTCGGCCGCCGCGGACGAGACCCGTCAGATCCATTTCGCCTACGGCTCCGACAACGGTTTCGTCAGCGGCCACCTGCAGGGGTTCGACAGTGACCACTACAAGCTCGACGCCCGGGGCGGGCAGACGATGATCGTCAGCGCGGCCCCGTACTGGTCGGACGTGGTGGTCACGGTGAAGGGCCCGACCGGCACCCTGACCTCCGGGCAGCAGTGGGCCAAGTTCACCCTGCCGGTGAACGGCTCCTACGAGGTCGTGGTGACCTCGCCGCAGCACCGCACCCTCGACTACGGCCTCGGCGTCAAGATCAACTGATCGTTCCGATTCCCATTCCATTGCCCTGAATTCGTGGAGCGCGCCCTCGGCGCGCTCCTTGATTCATGTGGGACGCTGACCAGGAAACGTCACTTTCCGCCGATCACGGATCTGGAAGCGAGGGCGCGATCATGGTCGAATACCCGCCGATGCCGCCGGCGTCGATGCCGCCGCCGCAGCCGATGCTCGAGCCCAGCGTCGACCTGGATGTCTTCCCGCCCGCGCAGCAGCGCCGCTGGACCGTCCTGATCCGCTTCATCCTCGCCATCCCGCACCTGTTCGTGCTGTTCATCCTGTTCCTCGGCCAGTTCGTGGTGGCCATCATCGGCTGGTTCGCTGCCCTGATCACCGGCGCCCTGCCCCAGTGGTGCGCCGACTACCTCCGCTGGACGGTCGCCTACGCGGCCCGCGTGGAGGGCTACCTCTACCTGCTGGTCGACGAGTACCCCCCGTTCACCGTCGACGTCGACGTGAACTACCCGGTGCGCGTACTCTTCCCGGCCCCCACCCGCCTCAACCGCTGGGCCGTCCTCTTCCGCTTCATCCTGGGCTTCCCGATCCAGCTCCTCGCCACCTGGCTCTCGACCGGCTGGATGGTCATCTCCCCGATCGTCTGGCTGATCGTCCTCATCACCGGCCGCATGCCCGCCGCCCTCTTCCAAGCGACGTCGGCGGTCCTCCGAGTCCAGATCCGCACCGAGGCGTACTGGCTCATGCTTACCCCCACCTACCTCAAGCAGGTCTTCGGCGACGGCCCCACCCCCGAGGGCGGCGCCACTCTGCCCCCCGGCTTCACCCCCGCCTCCCCGACCCGCCCGCTCCTGGTCTCCCAAGCAGGCAAAATCCTCCTCTGGGTCATCCTCGTCCTCGGCATCATCTGGAGCTTCTTCAACCCCAGCGCCGACTTCAGCACCGACGACGACGGACCGTCCCAGCCGACCCACATCGAATGGCCCCGCCCGACCCCCTGACCATCGAGCCCTCGGGGTCCGGCTACCCGCCTCCGGAGCCGAGCAGCTCCCCGAAATTCGACACCACCTCGCCGTAGCGATCGTTCGACCCGTCGACGACGGCCGTCTCCAACACGTGCATGTCGACGTCCTCCACCCTTCGCGGTGAGGCGATTCCCGGCGTCTGCTCGTAGTTGAAGACGATGACATCCAGGTACACCGGGCGTCGAAGTTGGTTGCCGTCCAACAGTTTCAGCAGTGCTCCGGCCAGCGCCGGGTACGGCGTGAAGTCGGGATTGCCGAGCCAATCGGTCAGCTCGACTTCCGGCACGCTGAAATCGATGCTGTCCGCTCCCAGCCGATCCAGCATGCTGGGGACGGGCTGGACTTGTGACGACACGATCTGCAGAAGTGCGTCGCGGCCCTCGGCCTCCAGGACGGGCAGCTCCTCGAGCAGTCGCACCGCCTTGTCGAACCAGCGCACGTCGGCCAGGCGTCGCAGCATCGGTGGCGCCCACGGCGGATCGGGACTGGGCTTGCGGAACGGCGGCGGCGCGACGTGATAGCGGTCGGCGATCCGCCGCAGGCAGTCGCCCAGAATCTCGACGTCCTCGGGGTGGATGCCGTCGAACCAACCCAGGGCGCTGAACGTCGTGCTCGCCGTGGCGCTGGCGCCGTCACCGGCGACGGTGACCACGACCGGGGTTTCGTAGCGCTCCCCACCCCGGGAGGTCAGTTGCAACTCGAACACCACCGGGTCGATGGTGTAGTCGACCGGGTAGGTCACGTCGCCGACGGGAACGTCGACCTGTCCGTTCGGCCCCGTCACCGGCACCCCGCCCACCGTCCAGGTGACGGTGGGCGCCGCGGCGACAGGAACGCCGGCCCCGCCGAAACCGGTTGTGCGCACGTCGAACTGGTCGGTTGTCGCGGTCGCGAACGAGCCTTTCCGGATCGGGTCGCCGCAGGGGCTGATCGACTGCTGGAGTTCTCCGATGACACCGACCATGTCGTCGGAGTGATATCCCCGCACGATCTCGACCCGGCGCTCGGCGCCGACGGTGACCGCGACGTCGACCCAGCCGTCGTCGACGCCGTCGGCGCGCACGACCAACGGGGTCATGGCGACGGTGACGTCACGGTCCACCGACACCGTCGGGATGCTGCCGCGGTACCAGACGCGGGGACCCGCGTTCGGCTGATCGACGAGCGAGTGCACGACCACACCGGAGCGAGACAGGCTGGGGCCGACCGGATCCAGTCCCGCGTCCCACCCCTCCGGGACGCGGTACTCCACATACACCCGGCCCGCGCCGGTCGGGGGCTCACCCGGCGGATGCAGGATGAGCAGGCACGTGCCGGTGGCGGCCGAGGCCGGCACCAGCCGGGCGGCGACAGTCGCCCCGGGCGGCGGGAAGGCCTTCTCGATGACCCGGCCGGCCAAGGCATCGGGCATGTGCAGGTGCAGGTTCGCCCGCGATAGATGCGGTCCCATGGAGAAGGCGCCGGCATTGGGCCAGGCGGCGATGCTCGGTCCGACGAAGGTCGGCGACGCCGAGTAGGTCGGCCCCGCGCCCAGCCACCGGCTGCCGAACGACGCCGAGGACATCAGGTCGTAGGGGGAACCGTATTCGGGCCCGACGATGATCGTGGCGTCGTTGGGGTTCCAGTCGGTGCCATTGTTGTCCAGCCCGAAGCTGTGCTGGAACCCGAGCACGTGACCGGTCTCGTGGCACATGAAGGTGTGATTGCTGAAGGCGGCCGACAGGACCGCGACGGGCAAACCGGCGGCGCTGGTGGCGCCTGCCCCGAAGGTGGCCGCTCCGGGGTGGGTGAGCACGATCAGACCGTCCAATCCGGCCAGCGGGTTGGGATCGGGGAACTTGGCGACCAGTGCGTCCACCGCGGCCTTGGCCTGTGCCGCCCGGCTGGTGTCGGCGCCCAGTGTCATGTCGACCCACGGAAACATCGGTGAGTCGATGAAGTCCAGATGGCCACGGGTGGTGTTGATCCAGTACTTCAGCACCGCGTGCTCACCGGTCATGAGCATGGCGATGCACGCGGCATCGGGGATGACCGGAACGGCGGTGTCGTGTCGAGCCCGGATGATGCCGAGGCGCATGTTCTTGGTCATGGATGTTCCCCCGCAATCTGTGAAGTAAGGCAACGCATCGCGTACTGCCAACCCGATTGCGGGTAATCCTCGTGTCGAGGCGCCCGGCTAGCGCGAGTACCCGACTACTCGAAATCCTTGCCCGATGGCTCGCGGGGAGCGGTCAGAGGATTGATTCTCCGTCGGATTCGGGGGCTTCGGAGGGGTGGCGGAGGACGTGGGGGATGCGGGCCGCGGGTGGGATGACGATGCCGGCGGCGGCGAGTTTGGCGGCGGCCTGGTCGGGGTCGGCGGGTTGGCCGACGGTGGGGCCCTGGCCGATGGGGACTACCGAGTGGACGATGGTGTCCGGGTAGATGTGGACGTAGTTGAAGGCTTGGGCGGCGTCTCGGCCGCGCTGACCGCCGTCGCGGGCGGACATGTCCTGGCTGTAGCAGGTCGCCGATGCCACGGAGACGGGGATTCCGGCGAAGGTGGCGGTGCTCGACAGGTGTAGGTGGCCGGCGAGGATGGCGCGGACGTCGGTGCCGTCGAGGACGTCGGCCAGGCGGCGCTGGTCGCGGAGCTCCACCAGGACGGCCAGGTCCTGGACGCAGGGGATGGGCGGGTGGTGCATGGCGAGGATGGTGCCGAAGGGGGCCGGTTCGGCGAGAACGTCACGCAGCCAGGTCAATTGGGCATCGGTGATCTCGCCCCAGTGGTGGCCGGGGACGGTGGTGTCGAGGGCGATGACGCGCAGGCCGTCGAACAGGTGGACGGCGTCGAACGGTGCGGCGGAAGGGGTTTCGTCGAGCAGGTGCTCGCGGAGGGCGCCGCGCTCGTCGTGGTTGCCCGCCACCCAGACGACGGGGGCGCCGATGCGTTCGGCCCACGGCTCCACCAGGTCCCGCAGTTTGCGGTACGCGCCGGGCTCGCCCTGGTCGGTGAGGTCGCCGGTGAAGACGATGGCGGTCGGGGCGATGCCACTGGCCTCGGCCTGGCCCAGCAGCGTCGACAGTCGCGCCTCCGCGTCGACCGCGCCGTACAGCTCGGTGTCGGCGGCGATCAGGTGGGTGTCGCTGAAGTGGAACAGGACATGGTCCGCCCTGGCGTATTCGGCGACTCGCGAGATGTGCACGGACATCCTCCCCGGCATGTTCGTAAGGCCGTTTCTTCCAGACTGCCCGCGCACAATGACGGCATGCTTGCGGGAAGGTGAGGTTTGGGTGTCGGGCTAATGCCCGAGGCTACCGGCCAGCACTCGCGGATGTTCCTGCTCACGTGCGTGCAGCAGGGCGAAGTAGCGACGCAGCATCAGGACAGCGGTGGTGGCCAGTCCGGCCGTCAGTCCCCACCAGACCCCGGCCGCGCCCAATCCTACGGGGAACGCGAGCAGCAGCGCCGTGGGCAATCCCACACCCCAATACCCCACCAGCGAGAGCCGGAACCCGGCCTTGGTGTCCTTGAGCCCGCGCAGCAACCCCACCCCGATGTTCTGGGCGGCGTCGAAGAACTGCAGCACGATCGCGATCAGCAGCAGCGTGTGCGCCAAAGCCACGGTGGCGGAATCACTGTCGGCCAGGAACGGCTTCAACACCCAGTCCGGCGCGAGCACATACGCCAGGCCGGTGAGCGCCGCGATCAGTCCCGCGTAGCGCAGCGCCAGCCACGCCACCGAGCGCGCGTGCGAGTACTCGTCGCGCGCCACCGCCCGGCTCACCAGGATCGACGCCCCGTGCGAGAGCCCGATCGCCACCTGGAACACGATGTACACGATCTGGTAGACGACATTGTGCGCCGCCAGCGCCGCCGCCCCGAGACTCCCCATGACCAGCGCCAGCACCGAGAACATGCCCGCCTCGGACCCATAGGTGAGCGCGATCGGCGTCCCCAGCCGCAGTTCCTCCCGCACCGTCGCCGCGTGCACCGGCCACATCCGAACCGGCAGCGTCGCACGCAGTTTCGGATCCCGCCGCACCATCGCCCAGAACACCCCGAAGGTGATCAGGAAGACCAGCGAGGTCGCCACGCCGACACCCGTCAACCCGAGTGCGGGCAGCCCGGCCCAGCCGTGCATGAAGGTCAGCGCCAGCACCAGATTCAGCGCCACCGATCCGAGCGTCACCAGCAGCAGCGCCTGCGGCCGTTGCATCCCGACCGTGTACTGCCGCAGCACCTGGAACCACAGGCACGGCACCAGTCCCGGCGCGAGCGCCACCATCATCGGCCGCGCCTGCGCCAGCACGGCGGCGTCCTGCCCCAGCCACCGCAACGCCCAGCCGAGCCCGATCAGCAGTGCGCCGCCGAGCAATCCGGCCACGGTGGCGATCAGGAAACTCGACCGCACCACCTCCCGGACCAGAGCCTCGGCCCGCCGCTCCTGCTTCTCGGCGCGGCTCACCACGGTGGCCACCTGATTCCCGGTCCCGGTGATCAGCCCGACGCACATGGTCCGAATCTGGTTGAACAGCACCAGCGCCAGCCCGCCCGCGGCGACTTCCCGCACGCCGAGCGTCCCCATCAGCGCGATATTGGTGGTGGACACCGCGACCTGGGCGAGCTGGGTCAGGGCGATGGGCGTGGCCAGCGAGGTCAGCTGCCGCCCATCGGATTGCCGAAGCGCCCCGATCATGTCGTGGCAGCCCCGTCCGCGGGTGTGGTCGCCGCGTCCGCGACGGGCGTGGCGTCCGGCACCAGGATGGTGTGGGTGCCGGGCGGTTCGGGCGCGGTGCCACGGAGTTTCGAGAGCAGTTGCGCGACCATGGCGGCCTGGTCCTCGAGCCGCTGCCGGTACTTGTCGAGGGCGAGGCAGACCAGTCCGGTGTCGCCGGCGGCGAGCAGCTCCCCGATCTCGTGGGCGGGCATGTCGGCCAGTTCCAGCTGGTGGATCAGGGTGGCCTCGGGCACCATCTGGTCGGCGTAATCGCGCAGCGGCCGTCCGGTGAGGCCGCGTTCGACGGCGTAGTCGTCGGGCAGCGCGTAGTGCAGGTGCCGCAGCGCCGAGCGCTCGCGCGGGTCGGGGCGGGCGGCGGGCCGGTGGGTCTCGAGCAGTCGCGCGATCTCGGTCTCGCGTTCGGTGTCGAGCAGGTCGCGGTCGCTCATCCACTCGCCGTCGAAGACGGTGTCGAGGTACTTCTCGCCGTCGTCGTTGATGATCACGACAACGGTGGAGTGGCAGGGGAATTCGTCGATCCGGGTGAGCGCCGCGTACACCGAGCTGCCCGACGACCCGCCGATCAGCAGTCCCAGCCGGGCGGCCAGCGCGCGGGTGGTGGCGAAGGCGTCCACGTCCGACACCTTCACCCGGTCCCGCTCGTCGATCAGATGGAGGTCCTGATCCACGTGCACCCCGGGTTCCGCGCCGATCGGCGTCCCGGTGCCGGACTGCCAGTAGTCGTGCCCGGGCCCGCCGAAGGCGATGGACCCTTCCGGTTCGACCCCGATCAGCCGCGGATCACAACCCTTCTCCCGCAGTCCCCGCGCCGTCCCGAACAGGGAACCGCCGGTCCCGACCGCCGCGACCAGCACGTCGACGTGCCCGAGGTCGGCCACCAATTCCCCGGCGAGCGCGACATATCCGACGCCATTGGCCGGATTGGCGTGCTGCGCCGGGAAGTACGCGCCGGTCTGCTCGGCCATCTCCGCCGCCCGCTCCTCCCGCGCGGAGGTGGACAGCCCGTCGTCACCCTCGTCGGAGACGAATTCGAGCGTCGCGCCCATGGCCCGCATGGCGTTCAGCTTGGCCTTGCACGCGTGATGGTCGACCACCGCGGTGAAGCGGTACCCGCGTTCGCGCGCGACCACCGCCAGCCCCAAACCTGTATTGCCGGAGGTCGATTCGATGATGTGCCCGCCCGGCCCCAACTGCCCGCGCCGCTCCGCGTCCAGCACCATGGCCCGGGCCATCCGGATCTTGGCGGTCCCGGTCGGGTTCATGGTCTCGAGTTTCAGGAACAGCCGTGTCCCGGTGGCCGGGCTGACGGCCAGCTCGAACAGCGGGGTCCGGCCGATCAGCTCGGACACTCGCCTGGCGATAACCGGCATCGAGTGTTTCTCCTCGGGAAGGTCGCTGGAGCGGGGAGCGGGGCGGTGACTGAAAACGGTTCAGAACGCGTCGAGAGCGGTATCGAGGCGCCAATTGAATTGTCGTCGATCCGGCGAGCTTCGCAAGACTACCTTCGGCGGAATGGGGAGCCCGTGAAATGAGGACTCGTTGCTGTCCATCTGATAACCGGCGGTATTCGGGTAAATGAGCAGATCATCGGTGGTGGCGGGCCGGGGGAGCGGGATCCGGCGCCAGCTCAGCATGTCATCTTCGAGGCAGGACGACCCGCCGACGCAGGTCGGGGTGAGATTTCCCGGGCGTTGCGGCCACAGCACCGGGTCGGGCAGGTATTCACTGTTGAACCATTGTTCGGAAAGGCTGAGGCTGGTCCCGTTGGCGGTGAGAATGTCGTACGGGACGCCGTGCGCGTACCGCGTTTTGACGCCCTGGATCCCGAATACTGTGCTGCCCGCGCGGTCCAGCAGCGCCCGCCCGGGTTCGATCGCCAGCCGAATGCCGGTTTCGCGCAGCGTGTCCGCGAGGTCGTCGGTTCCGAGGATGGTGGCGAGCATGGCGGGCCCGGGCACCGGGCAGTGATACGGGTAGTAGGAGCCCGCGCCGGGGGCCCGGTCACCGTGGAACCAGCGCGGATTCACGCCCTTGCGGAAGGCCTCCCAGTCGTCCCCGGAGACGTAGTCCACGCCGAAGCCGCCGCCGATCGAAATGGTGCTGATCGGATGGTCGAGTACCCGGGCCTTGCGGCAGCGTTCGATCAGCGCGTGGGTGAGCGCCGCGCGCGGGGCCGCCTCGTAGCCGGAGAGGTGAAAACTGAAGCCGTGCAGGTGGACAACGTTGCGATCGATGTCGGTGAGGGCGAGGTCCAATTCCGGCTCGGTCAGCCCGAACCGGCTGGTGGAGCCCGGCGGCAGCACGCGCAGCAGGACCCGGCTCGGTTCCGGGAACTTGCTCAGTCGCGTGAGCTCGTCCAGGCCGTCGACCGCGATCAGCGCCCGCGCCCGGGCCGCGAGTTCGAGCAGCCGATCCGATTTCGCCGGTCCGGTGACCATCAGGTCGGTGCCGGGGATGCCGCCCCGGAGGGCGTCGTTCAGCTCGTCGACGCTGGCGACATCGACGCCGCAGCCGGCCTCGGCGCAGGCGCGGACGACGCAGTCGGCCTTGTTGGCCTTCTTCCCGTAGTAGACGGAGCCCCGCACTCCGGCCCGGGTGAATTCCCGCTGGAATCCTCGAATGTTCTCCACGACCTGGTCGGGATACATGACGTGGAACGGTCCGTCGATCTGCCGGGCGATTTGCCGCAGCGCCTCCGGGTGGTCGAGTAGCCCCTGTTCCCAGGCGTGTCGGTGCGCGGGCATCGGGCTGGCGGTAATGGTGGAGATACCGGGAGGGGCGACCACGGTCTCGGTGGAGGCGGACATTTTTCCTTTCGGGCGCGCGGGGGCTGCCTCTCGGGCGCGGCGATAGCCAACATGCATGAGAATGTGTCGTTCGAAACGTTAGACCCGAGCGGTTATCGATTGGATCAATGTCGCGAATAACCGTTTCGGGTGAATTTCTGAGGCGAATCCAGCCGGTCAATTCCGGCGATCAGTCCCAGAGCGAAACCTCGGTGCCCCGTCCCTCGGCGATGGCGCGATTGGCCAGCGCGTGGGCGACGGCGATATCGGTGAGCACCAGCCCGCTGTTGTACACGAAGATTCGTTCGTCATCGGAGATTCGGCCGACGGCGCGATGTCCCAGGATCTGGGGTAGCTCGGCGTCGACCCGGCGTAGTCGGCCGTCCGGGCCCGCCATATCGGTTCCGGTGAGCGCCATCTGCTCGGCGCTGGTGGCGATCACGCGGTCGGCGTGCACCAGCGTGGAGGGGGCCAGGCCGTAGCCGACCAGCACCACGGTCGAGCCGGGCGCGAGATCCTCGGAGTCGATGGCGACCTGGGTGCCCGGACCCGCGGTGGCGAGGACCACGTCCGCCTCCCGCGCCGCCGCGTTGGGGTCGTCGACGGTCTCCAGTTCCGCGTGCGGATGGTGGTGCAGCAGTTGCTGATACACGGCTTCCAGGCCTTCGGGGTGGGTGCCATAGAGCATGAGTCGGTTCAGTTGCGGGTTCGCCGCCAGCAGGTGGGGCAGCGCGTTGCGCCCCTGGGTGCCGGTGCCGATCAGCAGCGCGCTGCGCGCGCCCGGCCGGACGCATTCGCGCACCAGCAGAGCCGAGACCGCGGGTGTGCGCAGCGCGCCGACGCGGGCGCAGTCCATCAGCGCGATGGGCGTTCCCGTGGAGTCGTCGTAGAGCGAGATGGTGGTGAAGTACCGCTTGTTGGAGCGGTCGTGGTGCGGATCGAACTTGTAGCTGGTCTTCATCGCCACCACCCGGCGGCGGCCGTCGCGGCCCAGCATGGCGTACGCGACCGACCAGCCGTCCGGGTGCGCCACGCTCAGCTTCCGCGGGTTGTCCGAATCACCGCCCGCCAGTGCGAGATACGCGTCCTCGACGGCGCGCACCACCTCGGCGGGGCTGATCGGGACATCCGCCAGATCGCTGCGGCTGAGCACCCGGAGCGGGGTGGGGCGGTAGTTCACGGGCACTGTCCTCTGGTCGTGCTGAAGGGAGCGACCACGCGCTGACCGTAGCCGTCCTCGTCGGCTTCGGCCGCGGCGCGGCGGCGTTGGGGCAGACGGATATTCACCCGCTTGAGCCAGCGGTCGCTGCCGTCGTAACGCGGCGCGAAAGGCACCCTGCCGTGGACCACGGAATCATTGTCCACCAGCAATAGCTCGCCGGGAGCCAAAGCGACCGCGCGACTTACGCGATGCAATTCGCTGGTCAAATGCTGGTAGGCGCAACGAAATTCGTCGTCGGCCCGGTCGAGCGGGGTGTACGCGGGGTCGAAACGCAGTGTCGGCCCGTCGGTGTCGGCCCCGACGGTGGGGATCGGCGGCGCGGTCCGGTCGCCGAAGTCGTCGCCGTAGGAGACGTCGGGCAGGATCGGCAGCCGGGCGGCGCGCAGGATGTCCCAGTGCGCCGCATCGAGTTCCACCTGCCGGATCGAGGACACGGTGGTGGCGACCCGGTCGGGGTTGCGCAGACAGCCCAGCATCAGCAGGTTGGCGCGCTCGGGGTGGAAGGCGTCCTCGGTGTGCGGGCTGAGCAGCGCGGTGCTGCTGGCCCCGGACTGCTCGTGCTCGTGGCCGGGGGTGGGCAGGATGTTGTTCACCAGCCGCCCGGCCTGCTGCCCGTGCCAGCCGAACGGCTCACCGGCGCACCGGGCCAGCAGCAGCATGGCGATGTCGAGTTCGAACGACCCGGCTCGCCGCGAGCGTTCGCCGGCCCAGCGCGCGGCCTCCTCCCAGTTGAACGGGGTCGGGCCGAGCACGTCCTCGTCGATCGGTAGCCGGCCGATCACCGCGACGCCCGCGGCGGTGGCGGGCGGGCGCATCGCCTCGTGCACGACGTCGGGCAACCTGCCGTATTTGGCGTCGATGTGGCGCAACAGGACCGGATGCGAGAGGGTGGCTGCGATCTCCGGCGTGGCGCCCACTGTGACCGCGATCTCAGCGGCGAGGTAGCGGATGGCCCGGGTCGCGGATTCCGGCAGGTCGCGCCGTTCGAGCTGGTCGGGGTGGTCGGGGTGGAGCGGGTGACGTTCGGAGAGAACGCTTTTCACCAAGGGAGGGGCCTTCCTGGCTGGGGCGGTGACATGGTGATCTCGGCTCGACCGAAGACGGTATTGCCCCCGCATTAATTTGGCAAGGCTTACCTAAGGGTGTGTCGTAGAAATAGCGAATGCGTATAGGATTCCCGCGCGGAGGGTAATCGAATCGGTCTCGTTCGGGCGAACCGCGTTGACGTTTCTCGCCCGCGTGCCGATCCATCTGGATGATGAACGGTGTGCGTATCCGAATGGCCGGCCTCCGGGCCCCGCTGACCCGCGCCGGCCTGGTGGGCGCGGCCGTCGCCCTGCTCGTGCTGACCGGTTGCGGGACAACCCATCTCACGCCGGTGCCCGACGACATGCCGCCCCGAGCGGGGGCGCCGGTGCCCGCGATCGATCTGGATGCCCCGGGCCGCACCGCGATTCAGCTCCGCGACTGGGCGAAGGAACAGCGCGAATCGACCGGCATCCCGGTGCTCGCGCTCGAGGCGTACGGGTACGCGGCCGCGGTGATGGCCCGCTCCAGGCCCGAGTGCGGGATCGGCTGGACCACCCTGGCGGGCATCGCCAGCGTCGAGAGTCAGCACGGCACCCACGCCGGATCCCGCATCGCCGACGACGGCACGGTGTCGCCCCCGATCCGCGGCCTGGCCCTGGACGGCTCACCGGGCCGCGCCCGCATCCTCGATGTCGGCGCCACCGACGCGAACCCGGTCTACGCCCGCGCCATGGGCCCGTTCCAGTTCATCCCCGAGACCTGGCAGCGCTGGGGCGTGGACGCCAACGGCGACGGCAAAATCGATCCCGACAACATCGACGACGCGGCCCTCACCGCCGCCCGCTACCTCTGCGCCATGGGCGGCGACCTGACCGCGGCCCCAGGCTGGCAGCAGGCCCTGCTCACCTACAACCAATCCACCAGCTATATGAATACCGTCCGGTATCGAGCCGCCGCCTACAGCGTGGGCCGCACCGTCTGACCGGTCTCGGAGTGATGCCCAGAGGTCGAATAGCGCACTGCTAGGCTTTTCGGCAGCACGGGATAGCCGTGCGACCTGCCGAGTCAGCAGCCGAAGGAGTGTCGTTTCGTGGCCATCATCGAACAGGTCGGAGCTCGCGAGATCCTGGATTCTCGTGGCAACCCCACTGTCGAGGTCGAGATCGCTCTCGACGACGGCACCCTCACCCGCGCGGCCGTGCCCTCCGGCGCGTCCACCGGTGAGCACGAGGCCGTCGAGCTGCGTGACGGTGGCGACCGCTACCAGGGCAAGGGTGTGCAGAAGGCCGTCGAGGGCGTCCTCGACGAGATCGCCCCGGCCGTGATCGGTCTCGACGCCGTCGAGCAGCGCACCGTCGACCAGACCCTGCTGGATCTGGATGGCACCCCGGACAAGTCGCGCCTGGGTGCGAACGCCCTGCTCGGCGTGTCGCTGGCCGTGGCCCGCGCCGCCGCCGAGTCCTCGGGCCTGGAGCTGTTCCGCTACGTCGGCGGCCCGAACGCCCACGTACTGCCCGTCCCGATGATGAACATCCTCAACGGTGGCGCGCACGCCGACTCCGGCGTCGACGTCCAGGAGTTCATGATCGCCCCCATCGGCGCGCCGACCTTCAAGGAGTCGCTGCGCTGGGGTGCCGAGGTCTACCACACCCTGAAGTCGGTGCTGAAGGCTCAGGGCCTGTCCACCGGCCTGGGCGACGAGGGCGGTTTCGCGCCGTCGGTCGCCAACACCCGCGCCGCCCTGGACCTGATCGTCTCCGCGATCGAGAAGACCGGTTTCAAGCTGGGCAGCGAGATCGCGCTGGCGCTCGACGTGGCCGCCACCGAGTTCTACACCACCGGTGAGGGTTACAAGTTCGAGGGCAAGCTGCACACCGCGGCCGAGATGTCGGACTTCTACGCCGGCCTGCTGGGCAACTACCCGATCGTCTCGATCGAGGACCCGCTGTCCGAGGACGACTGGGACGGCTGGGTCTCGCTGACCGACCAGATCGGCGACAAGGTGCAGCTGGTCGGCGACGACCTGTTCGTCACCAACCCGGACCGCCTGGAAGAGGGCATCGCCAAGGGCGCGGCCAACGCGCTGCTGGTGAAGGTCAACCAGATCGGCACCCTGACCGAGACCCTGGACGCGGTCGACCTGGCCCACCGCAACGGCTACAAGACGATGATGAGCCACCGGTCCGGCGAGACCGAGGACACCACCATCGCCGACCTGGCCGTGGCCGTCGGTTCCGGCCAGATCAAGACCGGCGCCCCGGCTCGTTCCGAGCGTGTCGCCAAGTACAACCAGCTGCTGCGTATCGAGGACGCCCTGGGCGACTCGGCGCGCTACGCCGGTGACGCGGCCTTCCCGCGTTTCGCGTTCGAAGGCTGACATAGTCGAAGGCTGAGAAGGCAATCGATCAGCTGACTTTCGAGGTGTGAGATGACGGAGCGACGGGCGCGCGGTACCAGTCCTGCGGGACGAAGTGACCGGCGCCCGTCGCGCTCCACCCGGTCCAAGACCGCCTCGGGCGGGAAGCGGACCGAAACCGCCACCGCGGCATCCAAGTCGGGCGCGGCCGCCAAGGTCGCGAGCAAGACCCGGACCGCGGCCAAGGCCACGGCCAAGCGCCGCACCACGTCCGCCGCGAATTCCGAACGGCACGAACGCAAGATCCTGGGCCTGTCCACGGGTCGCGCGGTCCTGCTGGCCGCGGTGCTGGCGGGCCTGGCGCTCACCCTGGCGGTCCCGCTGCGCACCTATTTCACCCAGCGCACCGATGCCGCCGAACTGGCCACCCAGCACAATCAGCTGGAAGAGGAAGTCTCGGTGCTGCGTGATCGCCGTGCGCAGCAACAGGATCCGAACTACATCAAGGCCGAGGCCCGGGACCGCCTGCGCCTGGTGATGCCGGGGGACACCCCCTACATCGTGCAGATCCCCGAGATCGAGCAGCCGGCCATCCCGACCCAGCCCGCCAAACCGCGGGAGCCCGACCCCTGGTACACGCAGGTGTGGCGCAGCATCTCGTCGCCGCAACCGGTCGCCGCCCCCGCACCCACCACCACCCCGGCGCCGCCCCCGCCGCCCATACCGTCCGAGGAAGGACAACCCAGGTGACCGCAGCCGAGAACGAACCCAGCGAGCGCGATCTCGCGATCGTCGCCGAGCAACTGGGCCGGGCTCCGCGCGGCGTGCTCGCCATCGCGTATCACACCCCCGACGGCCTGCCCGCGGTCGTGAAGACCGCGCCCAAGCTGCCCGACGGCACGCCCTTCCCGACCCTGTACTACCTGACCGACCCGCGGCTGACCGCGGAAGCGAGCCGGCTCGAGACCACGGGCCTGATGCGCGACATGTCCGAACGCCTCACCCGCGATCCGGAACTGGCCGCCGCCTACCGTGCCGCGTACGACAGCTACCTGGCCGAACGCAATGCCATCGAGGACCTGGGCACCGATTTCGCCGGGGGCGGCATGCCCGACCGGGTGAAGTGCCTGCACGTCCTGATCGCTCATTCCTTGGCCAAGGGGCCGGGGCTCAATACGCTCGGTGACGAGGCCGTCGCCCTGGCGGCCGAACACGGCCTGCGCGGCACCGCCATCCCCGCCGACTGGCCGAAATACGACCAGTACCGCACCGATTCGGCCACCGGCGACGCCTGACCCGGCGCGTTCGCCGGAGTCGTTCGGCACCACTCGAATTCAGAGGTCATTGATGAGCAATGCGGAATTCGCCCAGAGCTCGGCGGCTGCCGGCGACACGGCGGCCGAAGGACACGAGCGGATCGCGGCGATCGACTGCGGCACCAATTCGATTCGTCTGCTGATCGCCGACGCCACCCGCGACGAGGCGGGCGCGCCGCACCTCACCGACGTGCACCGCGAGATGCGGATCGTGCGCTTGGGGCAGGGCGTCGACGCCACCGGCTCGCTGAATCCCGAAGCGATCGAACGGACCCGGGTCGCGCTGCGCGACTACGTGGACCTGATGCTGAAGCACGGGGTGACCCGGGTGCGGATGGTCGCCACCTCCGCCACCCGCGACGCCTCGAACCGCGAGGACTTCTTCGGCATGACCGGCGAGGAACTGGGCCGGGTGGTGACCGGCGCGCAGGCCGAGGTCATCACCGGTGACGAGGAGGCGCGGCTGTCGTTCGCGGGTGCGGTCGGGGAACTCTCCAGTGCCGCAGGGCCTTTCGTGGTGGTTGATCTCGGCGGCGGGTCCACCGAGGTGGTGCTCGGCGACGCGGCCGGTGTGCAGTCGGCGTATTCGGCCGATATCGGGTGCGTGCGGATCACCGAGCGCTGCCTGCACGGCAATCCGCCCACCCGCGAGGAGGTCGCGTCCGCGCGGTTCTTCGCCTCCGAGCGGCTGGCGCAGGCCTTCGGCGTGGTGCCGGTGGAGCGGGCGCGCACCTGGGTGGGCGTGGCCGGAACCATGACCACGATCGCGGCGGTCGCGCTGGATCTGCCCGAATACGATTCGGAGCGAGTGCATCTCACCCGCATGCCGCTGTCGGACCTGCGCAAGGTGTGCGATCGGCTGATCGGCATGAACCACGACGAGCGGGCCGCGCTCGGGCCCATGCACCCCGGCCGGGTGGATGTGATCGGTGGTGGCGCGGTGGTTGCCGAGGTGCTGGCGGATGAGCTGGCGCGGCGGGCCGGGATCTCCGAACTGATTGTCAGCGAGCACGACATCCTGGACGGCATCGCGCTTTCGATTGCCTCATAAGGACATTCTTCGAGGGCTTTCAAGGCCATTTGCCCGATGCCGAGGTCGGGCTGACTTTCCCCTGGGAAAATGTGACGTAAGTTAACTTGCGAGGTTGCTGTCAGATTGCCCGATATGGGAGGGTCTCGGTATGTCAGGAGTAGCACAGGACGCGAAACCGGCCACTGAACGGACCCTGTTCGGCCATCCCATCGGTATCGCGAATTTGTTCGGCGTCGAATTGTGGGAACGGTTCTCGTTCTACGGGATGCTCACCATTCTCGGCTACTACCTGTACTACTCGACCACCGACGGCGGCCTGGGCATGGCCGAGTCGACCGGTCTCGGCATCGTCGGCGCGTACGGCGGTCTGGTCTACCTGTCGACGGTGCTGGGCGCGTGGGTGGCCGACCGGCTGCTCGGTTCCGAGCGGACCGTCTTCTACGGCGGCGTCATCGTCATGGCCGGTCACATCGCGCTGGCCATCCTGCCCGGACTCGCCGGTGTCGGCGTCGGTCTGGTGCTGGTCGCGCTGGGTTCGGGTGGTCTGAAGGCGAACGCCTCCTCGCTGCTGGGCACCCTCTACGACAAGGACGACCCGCGCGCGGACGGCGGCTTCACCCTCTTCTATCTGGGCATCAACCTGGGCGCCTTCGCGGGCCCGCTGATCACCGGCCTGCTGCAGGACCACATCGGCTTCCACTACGGCTTCGGCGCCGCGGCGGTCGGTATGGCGATCGGCCTCACCCAGTACGTCATCTTCCGCAAGAACCTCGGCGAGCACGGTCGCGACATCCCGAACCCGTTGCCGCGCACCGAGATCCCGAAGGTGATCGCGGTTCTGGCCGCCTTCGCGGTGATCGTCGCGATCGCCGCCGCCACCGGGCTGGTGACCCTGTCCAACCTGCCCAACGTCACCACCGGCGTCATCACCGCCGCCTCGATCGTCTACTTCGGCATCATGCTGACCAGCGCCAAGGTCAACCCGGTGGAGCGCACCCGGGTCCGCGCCTACATGCCCCTCTTCATTGCCAACGCCGTCTTCTGGTCGCTGTTCCAGCAGATCTTCACGGTCCTGTCGGCCTACTCCGACAAGCGCATGACCTGGTCCATCTTCGGCTGGACCGCGCCCTCCAACTGGATCGGCTCGATGGAACCGGTCTGGATCATCGCCCTGTCGCCGCTGTTCGCCATCATGTGGACCCGCCTCGGCATGCGCGCCCCCAGCACCCCGCGCAAGTTCTCCCTCGGCGTCGTCGGCATGGGCGCCGCCTTCCTCCTCTTCACCCTGTTCTCCGGCACCGAGGGCAAATCGGTGTCCTTCGTCATCGTCTTCTTCATCCTCGGCGCCTTCGCCGTCTCCGAGCTCATGCTGTCCCCGATCGGCCTGTCGGTCACAACCAAGCTGGCCCCCAACGCCTTCCGCGCCCAGATGATGGCCCTCTACTTCTTCTCGGTCGGCATCGGCACCTCCATGTCCGGCGTCCTCGCCAAGTACTACGACCCCTCCCACGAGCTCGCCTACTTCGGCATCACCGGCCTGGTGGCCATCGTCGTCGGCATCGTCGTCTGGGCTCTCTCCCCGTGGATCAGCCGCCACATGGAGGGCGTGCACTGACCCTCGCGCCGGCCGCGGGTTGCTAGGTTCGTGCCTGTGGCGCGCACCGTACCCATCCATTTCGTGCTCCGCGTCCTGCGCGACGGTGAACGGCGCGGCCTGGACGCGTCCTGGTCGGCGGCGCGGACCGCCTCACCCCGCCCTCAGCCTCCCGAAGGATCGCCGAAGGGTTGCGCGCCAACGGATTCCAGCCCCGCTATATCGAACTACCCCGCCTGGGTCACTGCACCAGACTGGAGGACCCCGACACGGTGACCGTCGAGATCGAGCGCGCGGCCGTCACCGGCAGCGCGGGCCGCGCCGTCGGCTGAACGGCCGAGCGTCACATGCCGGGCATGGCGAGGAATTCGTAGACTTCGATGGTGCCGCCCGATTCGGTGTGCGGATGGCCGTCCAGGACCTTCTGGAGGTCTCCGGCCGAATCGGCCTGCAGGATCGAGAAGCCGCCGACCCCGCCATCGGCGTTCACCGAGCCCGGTCCGAGGGGTGAACCGAGATCGACGAGCGCGGCGCCGGCGCGCCCGGCCCAATCCATCCAGGCCTGCATCCCGGCCGCGAGCGCTTCGGGGGTGCTCTGCGCGATCTGTTCGCGAGCGGACTGATCGGATTTGTAGAGCACGAGGAACTTGGTCATCGGTGGCTCCTGTCTCTCCGACTGTTCGCCAATCGTATGCCGAGATCCCGCGACACGGTGCGGGTATACGAAAGCGCCCACGGCGTTCGGCCGTGGGCGCTTTCGGTGCCGGGATTCAGTCCTTGACCAGCTGCGGGGCGTCGTCGAGCTCGTCCAGGGTGTCCGGGATCTGCTCGCCGTGCGCCGGGGCGTCGGAGCGGTTGGGGAGCAGGACCGCCATGACGATGACGACCAGCGCCAGGCCCGCCGAGACCAGGAAGGCCAGGCGCATGCCGTCGAGGTGGGCGTTGAGCGGGTTCTCGCCGCCGTCGACCAGATGGGTGGCGCGGGAGGTCATGACGGTGATGACCAGGGCGGTGCCGAAGGCGGCGGCCACCTGCTGGAGGGTGCCGAGCATCGAGCTGCCGTGGGAGTACAGGTGCATGGGGAGCGCGCCCAGGCCCAGGGTGAAGACCGGGGTGAAGGCGGCGGCCAGGGACACCATCAGCAGGATGTGCAGGGCGACCAGGGCGGCGTAGGGCGTGGTGAGCGAGATCTGGGTGAAGCCGACCAGGGCGGCGGTGATGCCGATCGAGCCGGGGATCACCAGGATCCGTCCGCCGAAGCGGTCGAAGATCTTGCCCACGGTGGGACCGAGCAGACCCATGGCCAGGCCACCGGGCATGACCAGCAGACCGGTCTGCAGCGGGGTGAGTTCCCGCAGGGTCTGCAGGTACAGCGGCAGCAGGATCATCGAGCCCATCATGGCCAGGAAGGCCACGGCCATCAGGACCAGCGCCTTGGCGTAGGTGCCCGACAGCAGGACGCGCAGGTCCAGCAGCGGGGTGCCGTTGCGCTGCAGCGAGATCTGACGGACCACGAAGATGGCGACCAGGGCCAGACCACCGGCCACGAACAGGGCGGGGGTCGCGACGCTGCCGGAACCGAACTTGCTCAGGCCGTACACCAGACCGCCGAAACCGAAGCCCGCGAACACCACACTGAACCAGTCGATCGAACCGGTCTGCGGCTCACCGACATTCTCCAGGTTGCGCAGACCGAACACGGTCACCGCACCGGCGATCGGCAGCACCAGCACGAACAGCCAGCGCCAGGAGCCGTAGTTGAGCACCGCGCCGGAGATGACCGGTCCCATGGCCGGGGCCACCGAGATGGCGAGGGTGACATTGCCCATCACGCGGCCGCGATCCTGCTCGGGAACCACGGTCATCAGCGTGGTCATCAGCAGCGGCATCATGACGGCGGTGCCGCCGGCCTGGATGACGCGCGCGATCAGCAGCACGGCGAACGAGGGCGCGACCGCGGCGAGCGCGGTGCCGACCAGGAAGACACCCATGGCGATGGCGTACGCGCGGCGGGTGGAGACCCGCTGCAGGAACCAGCCGGTCACCGGAATGACGGCGGCCATGGTGAGCATGAAGACGGTGGACACCCACTGCGCGGACCGCTCGGTCACGTGGAGATCGTTCATGAGCCGCGGAATCGCGTTGATCATGATGGTCTCGTTGAGGATCACCGTGAATGTCGCGAGCACCAGCAACCGGATGACCGTTGGTGTCCGCTGCTTGGTCGAGCTCGCGGATAGGTCGGCGGGCATCGGTAAACCTCCGGGGTGTTCGTGTTCGAGGGGTGGGTGGTCCGCGGAATCGGTGATCGCCGTCCGGGTGCCACATCGATGCAGACGGGTACTGATCGCTCAACTCATCGGTCGGCGACAAGTATTCCGGCGGGGTCCGACAGGATTCATCCGATTATCGGCCGTCTCACCGCTGAGCGGGATGCTGAATATGTGCTCTCACCAGTGCTTATGACGGCCGGAAAGATTGAAAAGTGAGGCAGGTCACGTTTTCTCGTATCCACCGGCCCGGCGGCGCATGTTCTGTTACCCGCCATGATGGACGGTGTGAGAACGACCGTGGCCGAACAGCTTCCGCCGCTGCGTGGACGCGAGCAGGAGCAACAGGCGCTCGGCGCGCTGATCGACGGTGCGCGCGAGGGCCGCAGCGCGGTCCTGGTGGTGCGCGGCGAGGCCGGGATCGGCAAGACCGCGCTGCTGGAGGACGCCGCCGCGCGTGCCGAGGGATTGCGGGTGCTGCGCGGCACCGGCCTGGAGGCGGAGGCGGAACTGCCGTTCGCCGGTCTGCAATTACTCCTGTCCCCGGCGTTGGATCGGCTGCCCGGCCTGCCAGACCCGCAGCGTGAGGCCTTGTCGGCTGCCCTCGGACTCGGCCCCGGCGGTCGCGAACCCATGCTCACCGGACTGGCGGTGTTGTCGCTGCTCACCGAGTACGCGGACGGATCGGGTCTGCTGGTCGTCGTCGACGACGCGCAGTGGCTGGACCGGGCGTCACGGGACGCGCTGCTGTTCGCGGCCCGGCGGCTGCGGGCAGAGGGCGTGGTGATGGTGTTCGGCGTGCGGGACGGGGAGGGCACGTTCGAGGCGGTCGGTCTGACCGAGCGGCGACTGACCGGTCTGTCACCCGAGGCCGCCGCCGCCCTGCTCGACGAGCACGAGCTCACCCCGGCCGTCCGCTACCGGCTGCTGGCCGAAGCGCACGGCAACCCCCTCGCCCTGCGGGAACTGCCGCTGGCCATGGCCGCCGAGGCCACCCCCGATCTCGCCGCGGGCGCGCTGCCGCTGACCGATCGGCTGCGGCTGGCCTTCCACGGCCGGATCAGCCGCCTGCCGGAGGCGACCCGAACACTGCTGACCGTGCTCGCCACGGATGAATCCGGTGAACCCGCCGTCATTCTGCGCGCGTCGGCGAGCCTGGGCGCGGGGATCGACGATCTCGCACCCGCGGAGGCGGCGGATCTGCTGCGCCCCGACTCCGGGACCTCGATCACCTTCCGCCACCCGCTGATTCGCGCGGCCGTCTACCAACGTGCGCCGCTGGGACAGCGTTTGGCCGCGCACCGGGCACTGGCCGAGGCTCTCGATGCGCCGGAACAGTCGGATCGGCGGGCCTGGCATCTGGCGTCGGCGGCGCTGGGTCCCGATGCCGAGGTGGCGGATGCGTTGGAGCGCACCGCCGTTCGGGCTCGTGAGCGTGGCGGTCACACGGCGGCGGCCGCTGCCTACGATCGCGCGGCGCGGCTGAGCGATGGGCCCGAGGACCGTACGCGCCGACAGGCCCTGGCCGCTCAGGCATCCCTGGAATCGGGTGATGTCGAGCGGGCCGGAGAGCTGGCCCGCCGCACCGCCCGGGAGGTGAGTTCGGAATCGTTGCGCGCCGGTCTTTCCCAGGTTCAGGCCCTGGCCAAGTTCTGGCAGGGCGAGTTCCCCGAGGCGCATCGGCTGCTGATCGACGCGGCCGCGAGCATCGCCGCCGACGATCCGGAGCAGGCCGCGGGAATGCTGGTGCAGGCCATCCATACCGGCTGGTACCTGGGTGAGCCGGAACTGACCGAGGTACTGAAGCGCCTCGGCGACCTACGCCTGACGGACGAACCCGCCGTGGCACCCGTCGTGCGGTTCCTGGGCCGACTGTTCGATAGCGGCCCCGGCACACCGCTGTCACTCACCGAGACACTCGCCGAGATCCGTTCCCGTGGTGAGGTTTCCGACCAGGTTCTGCTGATCCTGTGTGGCGTGGCCTTGGCCCGCGGCCAGGACGGCCCCGCCTTCGATCTGGCCGTATCCCTGGCGGCCCGGCACCGTGCCGCCGGTGCCGCGGGCCGCTTGCCGACCGTGCTGTTCTTCGCCGCCGAAGCCGATATCTTCACCGGCCGCCTGACCGACGCGCGCACCGCCACCGTCGAAGCCCGCGACCTCGCCCGCGACACCGGCCAGCAGCAGTGGGTGCGCCAACTCAGCAGTGTGCTGGCGCATCTCGACGCCCTGCGCGGCGATGAGGCCGAATGCCGTGCGCACGCCGACCTCGGTCTGGAAGGCGACACTCCCGGATCGATCGCCCCCGGCGCGCCCTGGGCGCACTGGTCGCTGGGCTTGCTCGACCTCGGCGCCGGCCGCGCCGAGTCCGCCCTGTCCCGCTTCGAGCGTTTGACGAAAGTCCCCTTCAGCCACCACATCTGCGCCACCCGCTCGATTCCGGATCTGGTCGAGGCCGCCGTCCGGCTCGGAGCCCCGGACCGCGCCGCCGCCCCGTTCGCGAAGCTGGCAGGCTGGGCGGAATCGGTGGGCCAGCCGTGGGCCGAGGCCTTGGTACTGCGCTGCCGCGCTCTGCTCGACGACGATCACGCCGAGTACCTCTACATCCGAGCTCTGGCGATCCATGATCGCGAGGCCCGCCCCATCGAATTCGCCCGCACCGCACTGCTGTACGGCGAATGGCTGCGTCGCGCCCGCCGCAAGTCCGAGGCCCGCACCCACCTGACCGAGGCGCTCGAGGTCTTCGACCGCCTGGACCTGCGCCCGTGGGCCGAGCGGGCCCGCCACGAGCTGTCGGCGGCGGGCGCTCCCGCCGCCGATCCCTCCGGTGCGCGGACGACCGCTACCGGCCTGACCCCGCAGGAGTTGCAGATCGTCCGCCTGGCCGCCGAGGGCCTGTCCAATCGCGATATCGCGGCCCAGCTGTTCCTCAGTCACCGCACCGTCGGCTACCACCTGTACAAGGCGTACCCGAAGCTCGGGGTGACTTCCCGCGGCGAGTTGAAAGGAATTGCCGCGCAGCTGCATTGATCGCGGCGCCGTCACGCCTTGACGAACTCGAGGAGGTCGGCGTTCACCTGGTCGGCGTGGCTGCGGTACAGCCCGTGGCCGGCGGTCGGGTACTCCTTCAGCACCGCCGCGGGGTAGAGCCGCACGGCCTGGTGGCTGCTGACCTCGATCGGGATGGACTGGTCGTGCAGGCCGTGCAGCAGCAGGGTGGGCACCGTCAGTGCGGCGACGTCGGCGCGGTGGTCGGTGCGGGCCACCGCCTTCTGGACCTCGAGCGCCGCGATCGGGGAGCAGCTCATGCTGCGCTGCACCTCGGCCTCGATGGCGGCGGGGGAGACCCGGGTGCCCAGGTGAGTGGCGAAGTAGCCCTGGGCGCGGTCGGCCAGCCACTGGGCGCGGTCGGCGCGCAGGTCCGCGGTGGAGGCGTCGATCATCGCGGCGGGAATGCCGATCGGGTTGTCCTCGGTTTGGAGCAGGTACGGAATCGCGGGGCCCAGCAAGGCGATTCGCGATACCCGGTCCGCGCCGTGGCGGGCGAGGTACCGGACGGCTTCCGCCGCGCCGGTGGAGTGCGCGATCAGGGTCGCGTCCCGCAGGTCCAGGTGTTCGAGCAGTGCGGCGAGATCGTCGGCGCGGGTGTCGGTGTCGTAGCCGGAGGACGGTCGGTCTGAACGGCCGTGGCCGCGGCGGTCGAGCAGGACACAGCGGTAGCCCTGCTCGAGGAAGAAGGGCACCTGGCACTCCCACATGTCGGTGGGCAGGGCCCAGCCGGAGATGAAGACCAGCGGTGCGCCGGTGCCGTAGTCCTCGTAGGCGAGAACGGTGCTGTCGGCGGGAGTGGTGAAGAACATGGGAATCCCCTTGTCGTACCGAAGTTTCGGTGGAGGGCCGGGCGGTATCGCGTCCCGCCCGGCCGGTCGTGGATCAGAGTCCGGCCGGGACCTGGTCGAGGAAGCCGTAGACGCGCTCGATGCGTCCGTCGGCGGCGAGGGCGGCCACGTCGAAGCCGATCACCAGCGGTTCCGCGCCGGGAGCGCCCAGGTGCCAGGTGAATCGGGCGATGTGGTGGTTGGCGTCCACGGCCCCGCCGAGGGTGAACTCGAGCCCGGCGAACTGCGCCTGCACGGCGGCGATGGTGGCGTCGAGTCCGGCGTGCCCGCGCACCGACACCAGCGGGTCGGTGTATTCGGCGTCCTCGGTGAACAGTTCGGCGACCAGTGCGGCCCGCTGCCCGGCGTCGGTGGTGTTCCAGGCGGTCAGGTAGCGCTGCACGAGTTCGGTGATGTCACTCATTGTCGTTCTCCTCGGTTCGTGTGAACTTGATGAGGACAACGTTATGAAGATCGCGGCGACCGGGAATCTGTCGTCATTAGGTACTGACGACCGGTCTCGCTCAGCCGAGGTGTTCGATCCGCCTCTTGGTGGTGTTGACCGGCGAATTCAGGGTCAGGTCCAGCACGGTGACCGTCACGTCGGTGAGCGCCCCCGACTGGAACTTGGCCGATTCCCCGAACAGCTGCACCGGATTGACCGTGACCGTGGCCTGCTGCGGCTGCCCGGCGCACACGACCGGTGCGAGGGTGCTGCCATTGACCCCGGACCCCTGGTAGGGCGTCGCCCGCACGGTCACCGACAGGGCGGCGGCGGGTCCGGTACACAAATACGAAACCGTGATCACGGCATTGCCATTGGTCTCGCGCGCGCTGTCGACGGCCAGCGCGGGAATGGCCTGCGCGTTACCGGCGGCCAGGGTGACGGCGGCGGCGAACGCGCCGAGGGCGGTGACGAGGCTGCGTGCGTGCACGGTTGTTTCCTTGCTGTTCCGGAACCGATTCACTGTTTCCTGCACCAGATTTCAGGAAGTCAGCGGCGCATCGCGGGTCAGGGTAGTGCATAACAAACCAACCATGTTGGACAATTGATAAGTTCGTGACCGTCATTCGTTCGCGCACAGCCGGACACGAAACGGCCGCCCGCACTTCGAGTGCGGGCGGCCGAATTCGGGGTGAATCAGTAGGTGTAGAAACCGCGGCCGGTCTTGCGGCCCAGGTAGCCCGCGTCCACCATGCGGCGCAGCAGCACCGGCGGCGCGTACTGCGGCTCACCGAACTCGGCGAACAGCGACTCGGCGACCGCGAGGGTGACGTCCAGGCCGACGGTGTCGCACAGACGCAGCGGGCCCATGGGGTGGGCGCAGCCGCTGACCATGCCCTCGTCGATGTCCTCGGCGCTGGCGAAGCCGGTCTCGAACATGCGGATCGCGCTGCACAGGTACGGGATCAGCAGGGCGTTGACGATGAAGCCCGCCTGATCCTTGGACTCGATGGTGCGCTTGCCCAGCACGTCGCGGGCGTAGCCGGTGACCTTGTCGACCACGGCGCGGTCGGTCTTGAGGGTGACCACGATCTCGACCAGCGGCAGCACCGGCACCGGGTTGAAGAAGTGGACGCCGACCACGCGCTCCGGGTGGGCGGTGGCGTTGGCCAGCCGGATCACCGGGATGGAGGAGGTGTTGGTGGCCAGGATGGTCTCGGGGGAGACGATGCCGTCGAGCTTGGTGAAGAAGTCGGCCTTGAGCGACTCGATCTCCGGCGCGGCCTCGATAACCAGCTCGCGATCGGCGAAGTCGTCGATCGAGGTGGTCAGGGCGATGCGGGCGCGGGCCTCGTCGGCCGCGGCCTGCTCGAGCCGCCCGGACTTCACCGCGCGCGCCAGCGACTTCTCGATCCGCTCCACCGCGGCGTCCGCCGCCTGGGTGTCGCGCTCCAGGATCAGGACCGACCCGCCCGCGCGGGCCGCCACCTCGGCGATACCGGCACCCATGGTGCCGCCGCCGATCACGCCAATGCGTTCCACGAAATCTCCTTGTACTCGAGTTACTCGGGCACCATCTTCCTGGACCGCCCGCACCTACTCTCAGCTGGGCGGACATTGTGAGGTACACCGCACACCCGCCCCGGTCGTCAGAGGGGAGCGGTGATGGTGGTGAAGTACTGGACCGCCGCCAGGACCGCCACGGGCGCGGTCACCAGCAATTGGCCGGCGATGGTGCCCAGCGTCCCGATCGCGACCACACCGCCCAGGCACCCGACCACCGCGCCGGGCAGGAACGGGCCGAAGAGCCCGACGATGGTGGCCGCGGCGACCGTGGCCCCGACCGCCGCGCCCAGCACGCAACCGACCGCCGCCCCGCCGACACCCCCGACCAGCGTGCCCAGGACCGCGCCCATGCCGATGGTGCTGTTCATTCGATTCCAGGCGGCCTGCTCGCGTTGATAGGGCGTCTGGAATCCGGCGGAGTCCTCGAACGGCAGCGCGACCGGAGCGTAGACGGCGTGCGCGGGATCGAGGTCGGGGACCAGCGTCGCGGTCCGGTCGGTGATGGCGGCCGCGATCGGGAAGACGAAATCGTCCACGCGGAAGGACATTTCGGCTCCGGCGAGCACGGTGCCGCCGGGCGACGCGATGGTGAGCACGCCATCCCGCAGGGCGAGGACGCCGTCCTGCACGGTGATGACCGCGGCATCGCCGATCTGGGCAGCGGTGACCGCGACGGCGTCATCGGATGCGGCGGAAGCGGTCGGCTGGGTCGCGCACACGCCCGCGACCAGCAGGGGAGCGAGGGCGATCATGGTCATTCGCATGGGCTTTTCCTCACGCCATCGCCGCGAGCGCCGACACCGCGGCCCGGGCGACGGCGACCTGGCCCACCGGGGTGAGGTGCACGCCGTCCGGCTCGTAGAGCCGATGACCGGAGCCGGGGCGGGTGACGTTGAGCGTGTCGATCACCGGTTCCGGCCGCTCGCGCAGCGACCGCGCGGTGTCCTCGTGATCGGCCGCGCGCCAGCTGATTCCGGCCTGCTGGAACGGCGGGAAGGTCGCGATCAGCGACTCGTCCGCGTCGGTCGGGGTGAGCCAGACCCAGCGCGCGCCGCTGAGCCGCACCCCTTCGTCGTGCAGGACGCCCAGATTGCGTGTGGTCTCCTCGGCGCTGACCACGCGGGGCCCGTCGGGGCCGAGGCGCTGCGCGTCGTTCGCGCCGAGCTGGCACAGGACCCAGTCGGGGCGTTGGAAGCCCAGCGCCGCAATGCCTTTCAGGGTGTTCGTGGTGGTGGCACCGGTGACCGCCAGATTGAGCAGGGTGATCGCGTCTCCCGGCCGTCGTAGTTCGAGCAGGTGGCGCAGGATCTCGAACCAGGACAGGCGATCCGCGGTGCTGCTCTCACCGAGCGCGACCACACGCGCGCCGGGGGCGAACGGGAGCCTGTCGACCTGCTCGGCGACCGCGTCCTCGGTCAGCAGATCCGCCGCCGCGGCTCGCGCCTGCGTCGTGAATTCCTCACACAGCGAGCGATATCCGTCGGATTCGAGGCCGAACAGCGCGGCCACATGGGCGTCATCGATGCCGTTCAGATAGGGGAGCGACAGTTCGGGCCGCTGGAACCGCACCAGTTTGGTGATCATCGGGGTGGTCATCGGATTTCTCCTGGGAGTGTGAATTACGAACGGGGAAGCAGGAATCCGGCGGCGATCAACCAGGCCATGCCGGTGAAGCGCGCGATCGGCAGCAGGAAAGCCGCCGCGGTGACGGCCAGCGCCGCGGTGGTGCACAGGGCGATCACCGCGATCACCAGGCCCGCGCTGATCAGCCACGGGGCGAGCAGCCGTCGCGGCGTGGCGCTCACGGCGATTCCCGCGATGAGCAAGCCGGTGGCCATCACATTGGCCGGGCCGCCGCACAGGAACGCGAGCGTGTGCAACCCGCGGACCAGGGCCGGATCGCTCACCACCTCGGGCACGGTGAGCGCCCAGCTGACGAGTCCGGAGCAGATCAGGAAGACGACAGCGAGCGCGCCGCCGATCGCGGCGAGCGTGGGCCCGAAGCCGTCGGCGACCCGTCGCAGCCGGGCCGCGGCGGCGGCTGTGTAGAGGGTCAAGGGGATGGCGCTCGCGTACTGCAACACCGCGCCGGTGCGCACGGCCGAGGAGTGGTCGCGGAAGTAGGCGAGCGCGTCCCCGGCATCCGCGAAGGGTGACGGAAATGGGCTGCCACCTGCTTGAACGGTGCTGATGACGAGTCCGGCGACGAACAGTCCGGCGACGGCGACGCCGAGGCTGCCCAGGGGTGGCTCGAGTGCCTCGGGCTTCGGAATGGCGGGGGATTCGGCAGACATGACGGATGATTCCGTTCTCTTGCATGAATCGTTCTCTTCTGTGAACGATTGCCTGCCGTGTACGATAACGCCGTGGCCGAGGCGAAGCAAGAGGAATCCGGGCGAGCGCAGCCGACCCGCCCCATGCGCGCGGTCGCCTTCCAGCTCGCTCAGCTGGGCGCCCGGGCCACGCAACGGTTCTCGGAGCGAATCGCCGAAATCGGGCTCACCCCACCCGAAGTCGGCATCCTGCGGATGATCGCCGCGGAGCCGGGCCGCAGTCAGCGTTCCCTGGCCGCCGAACTCGGTGTCGTCCCCAGCCGTGTGGTCGCCCTCATCGACCCCCTCGACACCAAGGGCCTGATCGAACGCCGCCGCAGCCCCGCCGACCGCCGCAACCACGAACTGCATCTCACGCCGGCGGCGGGCGAACTCCTCGCCCAGCTCGGCGCGATCGCCTTCGCGCACGAACGGGAACAGACCGCGGCGCTGTCGGACGACGAGTATCGGCAGCTCGCCGACCTACTGGATCGCCTGGTCGCCGCTCGCGGCCTGACCCCCGGCGTGCATCCCGGATACGCCTCCTTGCCCGCGGATGAAAAGGTGCGCGGCGCCACCGCCGGATATCCCGGCCACGCGCGAAATCGGTAACCGGCCAACGTATCCGACCTGCGGTCGCGGCGGCCACCGGCAAGTTTCTGCCAGGTCCGTGCCGGTGAAATCAGGGGCACTGTCGAGGCGCGGGCCTGCGGAACCGGTCCTAGACTGCGGCTTCGGGGGGACGACTGCCGGATTTCGATCGGATGGGATGCCTTCGCGATGCCTGACAGCTACAGAATCCCCGCGCTACTCGAGCGGAAAGGGCAGGTCGACGAGGTTCGGCGGCTCATCGCGGACTCTCGGGTCCGGGTATTGACGGTGACCGGGATCGCGGGGGTGGGCAAGAGTCGACTGGCCGCCGAAGCCGTGCAGGATGGGGTGTCGCGGGTGGTCGCGGTGGATCTGGCGGAGCTGGAGGATGCGTCAGCGGTCGGGGCCGCGATCGAGGCCGGGCCTGTTCCCTCGATTCTGTTCCTGGACAACTGTGATCGTCTCGTTCGCGCGCTCGCGGACGAGCTTCCGGCGGTGTTGAATCGCTGTCCCGATCTGACCGTCGTAACCACCAGTCGCCGGGCCTTCGGGCTCTACCAGGAATGCCTCTTCCAGGTGCACCCGCTGCCCACAACGATCTCTCCGGACCCCGAGACACCGAGCCCGGCCGCGCGGCTGCTGCTCGACAGCATCGAAACCCGTTTCCGGGGAGCCACATCCGCGGACCTCGCGATCGTCGAGGAGATCGCGGCCGCCTTGGGCGGCGTGCCCCTCGCGCTGGAACTGGCCGCGGCCGCCATCGCGCGGTTCGGGGCCGAGCGGACGCTGCGACGCATCGAATCCGGGCAGCCGCTGCCGCCGTCGCCGTTCGTCGACACGCCCGCCCGGCATCGCACCGTCCGCGAGTGCCTGGAGTGGGGGACCGGCGATCTCGACCCGCTGTCCACCGATCTGCTGCTGCAGATCGCGACCTCCGACGTGCTCACCGATCTGGAGGAAGTGCTGTTGCTGCTGTGCGGTCAGCAGCGTGACGCCATCGTGGATCGGCTCGCGGACCTGGTCAACCGCAGCCTGCTCGACCACGCGGTCGCCGGCAACGGGCACTACACCTACGCCATGTCCGGGTTCACGCGCACCTGGCTGCGGCAGCTGCTCTCCGCGGATCCCGAACGCGCACTGCGTATTCGGGCCATGCGCGCGGCCGGTATGAGTCAGCTCGCCGCCCGTATCGCGCGCATGCTCGACGATCCGGCCCGTCGCCCCGCCGCGGTGCGGCTGGCCGAGCGCTGGCACGGCGACCTGGTCGCGACCATCGACTACTTCACGATCCAGGGCGAGGCGGCCCGCGCGGTGCGCATGCTGCGCGAACTCGAGGACGTCTGGATCGAGCGGCGCGCGTTCACCTGGGCGGAGGCGACGCTCATCCGGATGTCGAAGACCGCGGATCCGGTCGCGGCGGCTCTGGGCCGGGAACTGCTGGGCCACTGGGCTTTACGCTCCGGCCGATTCGCGGACGCCGTCGGCCTGCTGACCTCCGCCGTCGAACCGACCGGTTCGGCAGTCTGGCGACTAGCCCTGGCCTGCTACGAAGTGGGGGACACGCAGCGGGCCCGAACCCTGGTCGACAGCGCCCCACCCGCCACCGCCCGCACACCCCGCGAACGCGAAGCGGGCGAACTGGTCGAAGCGCTGATCCACTTCGACCGATCCCAGGACGGCGAAGGCGGCTGGCAGACCCTACGTGACCGCGCCGCCGCCCTGCCCCACCGCCGGGACCGCCTCGGCCTCCTCGCCGCCCTCGGCCGCACCCTCCTGCGCGCCGGCGCACCCCAGCACGCCCACGAGGTCTTCCGCCTCGCCCTCCGCACCCCCGACCCCGCCCGCAATGCCGTCGAGATGGTTGTCGCCCTGGAGGGCTGCGCCCGCGCCTATCACGTTGCGGGCGAACACTATTCCGACCATGTGCACCGACTATCGGCCGCGGCCCATTGGATCCGCGACGCCTATGCCCTCCCCCAACTGACCGACCACGTCGGCATCCCCGAACCCGCCCTCGACTCCGACGACCCCGCCATCTCCACCGTCGGCTCCGTCCTCGACATCGACGAGGCCATCGCCTACGCCCTCTCCACCCCGCCCCTTCCTGCCGAACTCCCCGATTCCCCCGTCTCCCGCCTGACGAAACGCCAACTGGAAATCGCCCGCCTCGTCACCGAGGGCATGACCAACCGCATGATCGCCAGCCGCCTCGGCATCGCCGAATGGACAGTCGTCAACCACCTCCGCCAGGTCATGACCAAACTCGACTGCCCCTCTCGCCTCCACGTCGCCCTGGTGATCAAACAACAAGCCCAGCAAACCGCCTGATCAACTCGGATGCGGCGCACCACCGAAGTCGAACGCGATGAACAGCAGGGCCAGCGGAAGGGCGACGATCGCGAACCACAGCGTCGCGGGCGCAGCCGCGGCCCGCGTATACCGATACCGCGACCCCAGCACCCCGATCGCGATGATCACGGCGAACGTCGCGACCCAACTGGCCCAATACCCAACCGACCCCACCCCGTACTCCACCGGCCCGTCCTCCGTGACGGTAGCGGCCCGGTGCGGGTCGGTAATCCCCACGCTCCGCTGAAGCACGATGATCGCGCACGGGTAGGCGAAACCCATTACCGCCCCGACGATTCCACCCGCAAAGCCCCCGACCGCTTCCAGCACGGCCCCACGATTCCCGTTCATGCGAGGAACTCTCGCCGCCCCCGCTTGCCGAATCCTTAAGGCCCACTGGAATGTGAAAGCCGTTCCCGCCAAGACCGGATCAGCCGCCCGCCAAACTCTGCTGTCCCGCATCGCCGGAACCGGGCGACGCCCCAGAGCCCGCCGGTAGCCGCCTCAGTTGGTCCAGAGCCTGACCGGCTGCAGGTCGTCCTGGTCGGCCCATTCGGGTTGCGGCGGCGGCGTCGCCTGTACGGCGTTCTTCTTCTCGTCGCGGAGGAACTGTTCGTACACCTTGTGGGCCTGCGCTTCCGCATCGGCGCGCGCCGCCCGGTACTGCTCGATGATGGTCCGCTCGAGCTGCTGGGTCCCCTCCGCGGCGGCGTGCGGTGCCAGCCTGATCTGGGTGATCTGGCCGTAGGCATCCACCTCGATCGCCATGCTCCGGTCCGCGGCGCGAGCCTGGGCTCGGACCACCCCGATGGCCTCATCGATCTTCTCGGCCCGCGCGCGACGCTGGTCCACGTGCTTCGCTCCCCTTTTTCCGGATCGTCCATGCCGGGATGTCTCCCCCCGACTGCCCGACACTGTACCGACACCGAGCGTCGGATTGTTCCCAGTACATACCGACCGCTACTATTCAGCAGCGCATGGCTAGTGCTGGGGGATTCATGAAGCGAAAGCTGTTGGTGGGACGGTAGACATGGTTGCCTTCGATCCCGAAAAGTTGCGTGGGCTCGCGACCGATACCCGCACCCATGCCGGTGCGATCGGCAAACTGAACCCGATCGGCGAGCACAACCGTGACGCCGCTCCCGGCGCGATGCCGTTCTCCGCCTTCGCGAAAAACGTCCAGAGCGTGCTCAAGGCGATGGATCGGGTGGTGACGCTCCATCAAGGCAGGCTCGACCAGTTCGCGACTCTGACCGATAACGCGGCCGGCACCGTCGATGGGATGGAAGAGGCGAATGTGGCCGGATTCAAGGGGATCAAGTGAGCGGGGAGAAGATCACCATCTCCACGGTGCTCGGGTGGAAGCTCGATTCGGCGCGCTTCGCCGGCGCGGACGCGATGAACGCCGGTATCACCCTCGAGGCCGAATCCCTCAATGCCGACAAGGCAATTCAGGGTTCCGACCCGTACTTCGGTGAAGCCGGCGGTAACGCCGCCCGGACCATGTCGACCAAGTTGAAGAACGAGGCAGTCACCAGCGGTGACGTTCTCGATGCCATCCACAAGCAGATCGACACCACCGCTGCCGCACTGCAATCGGATATCAAGAGTTTGCAGTCGGCCGTCGACGACGTCAAAGACTCGGAGTGGAACCTCTTCTACGACGACGAGACCGGCGACGTGAAGTCATACGACTCGAACTGGGAGACCATCAAAAAGACCTGGGGCAACCCGGCTTCCGTCGCTTGGAAGACCGCCGCCTGCCTCAGCTTGGGTGCGAGTCTCAAGCAGGCATTCTGGGATGTGCAGGCAACCGACAAGATCGGCGCGCGCGACCTCGCCACGCAACTCGAGCACGTGTCCGATGCTGTCAAGCTGGTGCTGGCCGGTATCCCGGAGGACGCCGCGCTCCGGGATATCCTCCTGAAATACCAGGTGGACGCGACGAAGTCCGAGATCGTGGTCTGGCCCGACTCGACCACGCTGAACCTGATCAGGTTGTACAAGCCCGACATGCAGCCGGTAGAGATGACGGTCGAGGAAAAGGCCGCGATGGACAAACTCTGCAACCCGGCCTACGGCGGCAATCCGATGAACTACATGAAGTTCAACGACATCAAGGACGAGGCCGAAGAGTTCGGGAAGAACAACAAGTACACCGACGTGAATCCGAAATCGAAGGATGACGGTCATGGGGATGCGGCCCGGCATGCCTACTGGAACGCACGTATGACCCAGGAGTTCGGCGCCGACTGGGCGAAGCAGTACGCCACCGCTCATGAAGGTGTCGGTGGAAACGGTCCGCAGCGCGAGGCGATGGACCTCAAGAACAACGATGTCGGTCGTCAGATCGGTCTGGCGAACATGAACGCATCGAAGGACGACCTGAAGTCAGCGGTCATCGCCGCGGTCGACAAGGGCGACACCGTCGTCATCCACAGCCCCAATGGCGACAATGCTCCCGCCCAGATCGCCTTCAGCAATACCGTTCCTTGGACAGCGACGACGAGTCCCGAGCAAGTGGACATCCCACTGCCGGGCAAGGGAAAGTGAGTGCGAGGCAAGTGAAACCAGCTCCGATCGTTGTCGGCATTCTGATGGTTCCACTGCTGGCCGGATGCGCTGCCAAACCGGCGAAGCCCGCTGCGAAAACCTGCCAATCCGAAATCCGCCTCGACCAGGAGCCGGAGCCGCTCGGCTCGAGCAAGGCGCTGACGAAGGAACTCGAAACCGCCGGTCGAGGGCATCAACCCATTAGCCTCGGCGAGATCACTCACACGGCAGGTTGGTCCGATGACTGGGACACGATGATCGAGGCCGCCGAAGCCTACAACGATGACTGGATGAACAAGACCGCGCAAACCCCAGCGGGCACCTGCTGGAAGGGGCTGCCGCCCACCATCAATTCCGATCCTGCGCCTTTCGGCTACTACGTCTTCCTCAAAGACCGGCAGGTGGTGCAGTCCGTGATGTGGCACACCGGGAGCATGCCCCTGCTACTCCTTCCCGGCGAGCGGCTGACTCACGAAACCACGCTGAACGCCAAAGGCGGAGGACTCGCAACTTACTGAGGCCCTCACCGACGTCACGCTTCATCGAAAACTGGTGTGCCCGGTCGGGCTCGAACCGACACTCGGCGGCTTCCGGGCAGGGGAAAGTGAGTGCGAGGCAAGTGAAACCAGCCACGTTCATTGTCGGCATCTTGATCGCTCCACTGCTGGCCGGATGCGCCGCCAAACCTGACAAGCCTGCCGCGAAAGCATGTCAATCCGAAATCCGCCTCGACAGTGAGCCGGAGCCGCTCGGCTCGAGCAAGGCGCTGACGGCGGAGTTGACCCACGAAACCATGCTGAACGCCAAAAGCGGAGGACTCAGAACGTACTGAGGCCGCCGTTCAGGGCCTGACTCGCGGGTTACTCGTGGAATTGGAGGATCGGGCCGAATCCGGCGAGCTGGAACACGATGTCGACGAACAAGTCGGGTGGATGGCTTGCGGCGATCGCGGTACACCAGGTGTCGGATGTCGGGGTGGGGGTCTGGCCCATTGTGGACCAGCCGGTGAAAGGTGTTCCGGTGTAACGGAATGTCGCTCCGGTATCGTGCAATTGGTACAGCTCGCCAGCGGTGGCGGCGATGGCGACTGTTGCGGGGTTGCGGTCGAGTTGTTCCCAGCCGGTGAGTGGGGTTCCGGTGTAGTGGAAGATCGCGCCTGTTTCGTGTAATTGGTAGAACTTGTTGGCACCGGCGGCGATGGCGACTGTTGCGGGGTTGCGGTCGAGTAGTTCCCAGCCGGTGAGTGGGGTTCCGGTGTAGCGGAAGATCGCTCCCGTTTCGTGCAGCTGGTAGAGGTCGTGGCCGCCGGCCGCGATGGCGACTGTTGCGGGGTTGCGGTCCAGTAATTCCCAGCCGGTGAACGGCGTTCCCGTGTAGCGGAAGATCGCACCGGTCTGATGACGCTGATAGAGCCGGTCGGCGGAGGCGGCGATCGCGCATGTCACCGGGTTGGCGTCGATTGCCTGCCAACCGGTGAAGGGGGCCGCGTCGGGCCCGAGCACGAAAAGTGCACCCGTCTCATGCATTTGGTACAGGTCGGTGTCATTCGCGGCGATCGCCGTGGTGAGGGGATTTCTGTCCAGCTGCTCCCAGCCGGTCAGCGCGGGACCGGTGAAGCGGAAGACAGCGCCGGTGTCGTGCAGTTGATACAGCCTGCTCCCGACGGTGATCGCGCGGGTCGCCGGGTTCTTGTCGATTTCGTTCCACTCGGACATGGTCGATACCTGCCTGCCGGTGTGGTGGTCAATGGGAGGGCAATGCGAACCAGTCTCCGCTCCAACCAGTTTCGCCCGCGCCGCTGAAGGCTATGGAGATCGGCCTGTCATCGTTGCCGATGGAGAAGAAGTCGAGGAGGAACGGCTTTCGGCTGACGACGGCGAGCTGTTGGGTCCGGTGATCGAGCAGCGTGGTCCCTGGCACCGGGCCCCAGCAGGCGCCCCAGCCGCCCCGGGCACTCCAGCCGTTGCCGAGTTGCCGCCCGTCGGGAGCGACCGCCGTGACGAACATGACGCCGGCCGGCTTCGACGCGAGCACCGTCAACTGCTGGGTGGTGTGGTCGAGGACCAGCCGGGTATCGCCGCCCAGGGTAGCGGGCAAGGTCACCCAGTCCTCTCGCCAGCCGTCGGCGGCGTTCCAGAACGTGCTGATGACCCTGTCGTTGTTGTTGATGGCGAACAGGTCCAGGTTGCCGGGCTTGCGGGCCACCGCGCTGATCTGCTGTGTCCGGTGGTCGATCAGGGGGTTGCCCGGCAGTGTCATCCAGTCGCCGCGCCAGCCGTCGGTGGCGGTCCAGAACGTGGTGATGGGCTTGTCGTCATTGCCGACGGCGAACAGGTCGAGGTTGCCTGGTTTGCGGGCGACGGCGGTGATGCGCTGGGTGGTGTGGTCGAGAAAAGTGTTGCCGGGCAACGTCATCCAGTCACCCCGCCATCCGTCCGTCGCGGTCCAGAACGTGGTGACGGGCCTGCCGTCGTTGCCGATGGCGAACAGGTCGAGGTTTCCGGGTTTGCGCGCCACCGCCGTGATGCGCTGCGTGGTGTGATCCAGAAAGGTGTTGCCGGGCAACGTCATCCAGTCGCCGCGCCAGCCGGTCGGATTATCCGGAGATCCACTCGCGGCACTCCAGAACGTGGTGATCGGCCGCCCCTGACTGTCGATCGCGAACAGATCGAGAACCCCGGGTTGGCGCGCGATCGCGGTGATCTGTTGTGTCCGGTGGTCGATGAGGGTGTTGCCCGGCAAGGTCATCCACTCGCCGCGCCAGCCGTCGGTGGCGCTCCAGAATGTGGTGACGGGTCTGTCGTCGTTCCCGATCGCGAACAGATCCAGATGCCCGGACGCTCGCGTCACGGCTGTGATGTGTTGTTTCGTGTGATCGAGCAGCATGGTCGCCTCTCCCATGGCAGGTGCCGTCAGATCATTTCGATGGGAAAGCTCTCGGTTCAGCGGTAAGGCCTACTTCGGACAGCATGCGAAGACGTGGGCTACCAGCCCGGCTGAGATATTACGCCGCACCGGATATGGCTTGGGCCGATTCCGATAACAGGTCTGTGCCCCCGGTCGGGCTCGAACCGACACTTGGCGGATTTTAAGTCCGCTGCCTCTGCCAATTGGGCTACGGGGGCGTCTGGGTCAGACTACCGAGCCGTACGTCCGTACGGGTAGCAGGTATTCGGGTGGGGGAGGGTTCACAGGGGCGGGGGCTATGGGGTGGGAGCGATCATGATGGGGGTTTGGACGGAGAGGAGGAGGGACTGGCTGGTGGAGCCGAAGACCTTGGAGGCGAAGCCACCTCGGCCTCGGGTGCCGACCACCAGGAGTTGGGTTCCGGAGGAGAGGGCGAGGAGGGATCGTTCGGGGGTGTCGTGGGTGGTTTCGCGGTCGATGCGGACAGAGGGGTAGCGCTCCTGCCAGCCGGCGAGGGATTCGGCGAGGACGTAGTCGTCGAGGGCGTCCATTTCGGGGTCGTCGGAGGCACCTTCGGCGTGCAGGGCGATAACGGCCACACCGCGGATGGAGGCCTCCTCGAGGGCGGCTCGGATGGCGGGCTCGCTGATCCGGGTGCCGTCGACGCCGACCAGGATGGGGCGGGTCGGGAGGTCGGGGGGTAGCGGGACGCCGTCGCGGACCACCACGAACGGGCAGTGGGCGCGGCGGGCCAGGACCGAGCTGACCGAGCCGAGCAGGGCGCGGCGCAGGGTGCCGCCGCCGCGGGCGCCGCCGACCAGCATGCGGGCCCCGTGGGTGCGCTCCAGCAGCGTCGGAACGACCGCGCCGGTGGTCAGTTCGGTGGTGACGGTGAGGCCGGGGGAGGCTTCGGCGGCCGCCTGGGCCGCGGTCTGCAGCAGCCAGGTGCCGTGCTCCTCCAGGCGGTCGTAGTCCTGGGTGGTGATCGCGGTGCCCAGGCCCAGACCCTGATCGGGGGTGATCTCCAGGACCCGCAGCAGGTGCAGCGGCGCGTGGTGCAGGGCGGCGGTGTGCGCGGCCCAGGCCACGGCGGAGCCCGCCGATTCGTCCACGGCGACGATCACGGTTTCCCCGGTCGACATTGCTACGTCCTCTCCCACCGGCGAATCACACGGTGCGGCTGCGGGATAGCTGAACGATCGCTACCGACCCTACGCCGCCCTCGCCGGGGAGCGTCCGAGCGGCACCGCGACATGCCTCACCGAAGAACCCGCGGCCGCGACGAGGGGTGTACGGGCTCGGCGCGGCCGCGGGCGCGGGTCGCGAGGCGACCCGGGGACAGCCTGATACCTGAACCGCTGTTGAGGTCAAGCCGCGCTCAGGGATGCTCGGCGCCGGGCGGCCACAACACCGTGATCGGCAGCCCTCGGGCCCGAGCCGTCGCCACCACATCGGCGGTGCCGCCGAAACCCCGCGCCGGCAGCCCGTCCCACACCGCGAGCAGTTCATCCGCCTCGTCCAGCATGCGCAGACTCCCGGCCTGGTGCGCCGCGGAATTCGACTCCTCCCGATCCAGGGCGATCACCCGATCCGCCGCGGCGAGTAGCCGGTCGTACACCGGATGGTGGGCAGCGGGCAGACTCGCCCGATACCGCCACGCCGGAATAACCGCGATCAACCGCCCGCCCACATCCAGAATCGCTTGGGCGAGCAGCGAATCCGGTCCGTCCGCCAGGCAACTCACGCCGGTCAGCCCCGGCCCGCCCGGCCGGACGCGCGCCGCGACCTCCAGCCGCAGCGCCCGATCCACCAGCGCCAGGGTGGCCGCGGGCAACCCGCGGTGACCGGTGATGGCGACGCTCGTCATCGATCGTCACGTCCGTACAGAGTCGCGAGCGCGTTGTCGAGCGCCCTGGCCTCGACGGTACGCGCGGGCAGATCGGCGCGGAATGTCCTGGCCAGCCTGGTGATTCGCTCACTGTGATAGGTGAGCCCCACGGTCAGCGCCTCGGCGGCCAGCGCGCAGCCCGCCTCGATGTCGCCGCCGCGGGCCAGCACCCGCGCGTGCTCCACCTTGGCCAGCGCCCGCGGCTTCTCCGCGGTGAACGCGGCGTCCGCGGTCTCGAACGCCACCCGCGCCGCCCGATGATCACCCAGCCGGGCCAGCGCACCGGCCTGATACCGCGCCGCCTTGGGCCCGTCGAACACGAACACCCACGGCCACCGCGGTTCCCCGCGCTGCCGATCCACCAGCCGCTCGGCCCGCCGCAACGCGCCCAGCGCCGCCGCCCGATCACCCGTCTCCGCGTACGCAACGGCCAGCAACGACGACATCCATGCCCCGGCACTGTCGGGAGCATCCGACCCCAACTGCCCGGCGGCCGTGCGCAACAAGGTCAAACCCGCTCGGCCGTCACCCATTTCGACCGCGTAGTGCCCGAGACTCGCCGTCATGTACGAGACCAGCAGCGGATGATGGGTCCGCTCGGCGTGCCGGATGGCCTCCACGTATCGCCGCCGCGCCGCCGCGTCGTCCCCGCGGTCGGCCGCCAGCCACGCTGCCAGTCCGGCGATCTCGGACAGCGCCCGGAACCCGCCGGAGGTGCGTAGTCGATCTCGCACCACACCCGCCACCAGCGCGAGGTGCGCGTCCACCACGGGTGCCAGCCGATCCGAGGGCACCGAGGATTCCATCCGCCGGTAGTTGGCGGTCGGCCCGGCCAGGGTGTCGATGAGCTCGGATTCGGTTGGCGCGGAATTCGACAACACCGCGTTCGTGGTCACCACGAGCGCGCTGGACAGGAACTGCTTGCGGTTCACGCCCGCGTCATCCGCCGCGCGACGCGGAGTGCTGAACCCGAGTTCGGCATCGGTCGCCACATTCAGGACGGCCCGCAACGCGGACCGGTAATGCTTTCTGGGCCATGTCGTTTCGCCTCGCTCCCACTTGCCGACGTGTCGTTCGTCGACGGCCCCGCGCTTGCTGGTGGCCCGGAAGACGTGATCGTTGACGGCGTTCGCCAACTCCTGTCGGGTCATCGAATGTCCCGGCGCACCGGGGGATTCCATGCGCAGTCGAGCCTCGATGAGCAGCTCGTTCCGTCCGGTCACGGCATGCGGCCTCTCTGCTGGACCTCTCCCGAGAATAGGTCTTCCACGGATTTGCCGTGCCGCCCTGACCCTGATTTGCCCCGTACTTTCCCCATCGCACGCCATCGATCAATCGGATTCGGCGGACCAACGTTGAAGTCGGCACAGTCGCCGTCAGTGAGCACACCTGAGGAATAGCCATGACATCGGAACCCCACGCCATCGGATGGTTGCGGAGCGACATTTCGGGCGAACGTCGCGAATGGGATGAGGCCCGGATTCGTATCATGGCCCACCGGCTGGGGTATGACCTGCGCAAAACGGTGGTCTTCGGGCCATGGACCGACCGGCCGGTCCACCGTTTGCGGGTGCTCGTCTCGCGGCTCGCCCTGGAGGCCGTGATCGTGCCCAGTGTGGAGCATTTCGAAGGCGGTTGCGTGCCCGCGGAATTGGTGGCGGTCACCGATGTCATCACGGTGACGCCGGAGAACACGTACGCCCGCTACGCGACGGGGGAGTTGCCCGCGCGGTCCTGGGCGCGGGGGTTGCCATCGCGGTGACCCAGTTCACATCGACACCTCTTGCAGATACCCCTGGGGGGTATTAACTTGATCTTCCGTAAGGCAGTGAAAGCAGTTGAGAGGGACGAGAAAATGACCACCCAGGCCCACACCGGACACGGCAACCACGCGGCCCACGGCGCGCACGCCGGACACACCGAGCACGCGGCTCACGCCGATCACAACGCGCATGCCGGACACGGCGACCACCCCGGGCACGGCGGTCACGCGCACGGCGGCCACGACGCCGGAGTCCCCGGTGGCCTCCAGGTCACCCAGGACGGCTACACCCTCGATCTCGCCGAAAAGGTCGTCGCCGCAGGCGAAACCGAGTTCCGCTTCCGCATCCTCGGCCCGGACGGCGCACCCGTCACCGAGTTCGACGCCATCCACGACAAGGAACTGCACCTGATCGTCGTGCAGCGCGAGCTCACCGGCTTCTGGCACGTGCACCCCGAACGGCAGGCCGACGGCACCTGGACGGTCCGCCTGAATCTCCCCGAGGCGGGCGCCTACCGCGCCTTCACCGACATCGCGCCCCGCGCCCTGGGCCGGACCATCACGCTCGGAGCGGATTTCGCCATCGCCGGTGACTACCGGCCGGGCACCGCGCCGCAGCCCGACCGCACCTTCGCGGTCGACGGCTACGAGGTCACCCTGGACGGCGACCTGGTCGCGGGGGAGGGCCGCCTGCTCACCCTCACCGTGCGCAAGGACGGCGAGCTGGTCACCGACCTGCAGCCCTACCTGGCCGCGTACGGCCACCTGGTGATCCTGCGCGCCGGGGACCTGGCCTACGTCCACGTGCACCCGAACGGCGAGCCCGGCGACGGCGTCACCGCGCCCGGCCCGGACGTCACCTTCCACACCGCGGTTCCCGGACGCGGCACCTACCGCCTGTTCCTGGACTTCAAGCACGGCGACAAGGTCCGCACCGCCGCCTTCACCCTCCCGACGGTCTGATCCTCGAGGTTCCCAGCACTCTCGAGGCAGCCCGTCACTGACAAGCACGACCGGATACCTGGAAAGGGCACCCGCCACAGCGGGTGCCCTTCCGGCTTTTCTGCGCCTCTTCTCGCAGTTCAGGCCCTCACAGGGAACTCCCAGCCGTCTCGAAGCTGTGGTCAAAACCCGCCGCATAGGCTCCGCGACGACAGAGACAAAATCGGGCTGGAACAGCAGAAAGCGGGTGGCATGTCGACCATCACCGGTGTTGCGGACGATGCGGCCGTACCCAAGGACGGTGACGTGTCCCCGGCCGGTGGGCGGCCGCGCTGGGAACTACCGGCCACCGCCGCGCTGCTGATCGCCACCGCCGTCGTCTACCTGTGGGGACTCGGCGGCGCGGGCTGGGGCAACGGGTATTACGCCGCGGCCGTGCAGTCGGGTACCCAGAGCTGGAAGGCGCTGCTGTTCGCATCACTGGACCCGCAGAACTCCATCACCGTCGACAAGCCGCCCGCCGCCATGTGGGTGATGGCCTTGTCCGGCAGGATCTTCGGCTTCAACGCCTGGTCGATGTTCGTGCCGCAGGCGCTGATGGGCGTCGCGTCGGTCGCGCTGCTCATCGCGGCGGTGCGGCGCTGGGCCGGACCCGCGGCCGCGCTCATCGCGGGTGCGGCGCTGGCGGTCACCCCGGTGGCGGCCATGATGTTCCGCTTCAACAACCCCGACGCCCTCATGGTGCTGCTGCTGGTGGCCGCCGCGTACTGCACGGTGCGGTCCATCGACGCACCGGGACAACGCTTCTGGTCCAGCGGCACCGGCTGGCTGGTCGGCGCGGGCGTGCTCATGGGGTTCGGCTTCCTCGCCAAGATGATGCAGGCGTTCCTGGTCCTGCCCGGCCTGGCGCTGGTGGTGCTGGTGGCCGGTGCGGGCGGATGGCTCACGCGCATCACGCGATTGGCGTCCGCGGGCGTGGCGCTGGTGCTTTCCGCGGGCTGGTACGTGGCGCTGGTCGAACTGTGGCCCGCGAGCTCGCGGCCGTTCATCGGCGGATCCACCAGTAACAGCCTGTGGGAGCTGGCCGTCGACTACAACGGTCTCGGCCGGATCCTGGGCAACCACAACGGTGGCGGCGGCGGACCTCGAAACATGCCGTCGACCGTGCCCACACCGTCCGCCGTGCCTACCCCGTCGGCGGTGCCGAATGCCTCCGCCCTGCCCACTCCGGGCGCGCACCCCGATCCCTCCCAAATGCGCGGCGGCTTCGGCGGATTCGGTTCGCAGCCCGGCATCACCCGTCTGTTCTCCGGCGAACTGGCCACCGAGTTCTCGTGGCTGCTGCCCGCCGCGCTCATCGCACTGATCGCCGGGTTGTGGCTGACCCGTCGGCAGCCGCGCACCGATCGCGTCCGCGCGGGCCTGCTGCTGTGGGGCGGCTGGCTGCTGGTCACCGGAATCGTGCTCAGCTACATGAGCCGCAGCTTCCACTCCTACTACTCGATGGAACTGGTCCCCGCGCTGGCCGCCGTCCTCGGCATCGGCGCGACCCAATTGTGGCAGCGCCGAACCCATCTCGCGGCACGCGTCACCCTCGCGGTCATGGCTCTGGCCACCGGCATCTGGTCGTTCGTGCTCCTGCACCGCACACCCGAATGGCTGCCGTGGCTGCGCTGGACGCTCATGGCCTTGGCGGTGGTCACCGCGGCCACGCTGCTGATCGCCCCGAAACTGCCGCGGTTCACCCTCGCCATCGGTGTGTTCGCGCTGCTGGCCGGGCTGCTCGGCCCCACCGCCTACACCCTCGAGACCGTGGCCGGCGTGCACAATGGCGGCAGCCCGATCGCGGGCCCGGCCCGGAGCCAGCGCGGCGGTCCCGGCCAGAATGCCGGTGGCCCAGGCCAATACGGCGGTGGACAGCGCGGCGGGGTCGCCGATCCGCAGATCGTCTCGCTCGTCGACGGCAGCGATGCCCGCTGGGCGGCGGCCGCGATCGGCGCGCAGGATGTCGGCACCCTCGAATTGACCACCGGCAAGGCGCTGCTCGCGATCGGCGGCTTCAGCGGCCGCGACCCGTCGCCGACGCTGGCCCAGTTCCAGCAGTACGTCGCCGACCATCAGATCGGTTACCTGCTGATCCGCCCCCGTCAGGGCAACGAGTCCGAGCCCGGCGGCACCTCGAACCAGGAGCAGCCGACCAACCCCCAGCCCGGCGGCAATACCCACACCGGTGGCGGACACCAGCCCCGCCAGGACCAGAACGGCCAACAGCCGGGTGGTCAGCAGCCGAGCGGGCAGAACCCCGGCGGGCAGGGCTCCGAATCCAACGGAACCACCGGCGCCGAGATCACCGCCTGGGTGAAGGCCAACTATCCGGTGACGATGGTCGGCTCGGTGGAGGTCTACGACCTCAACCCCTGACCCCGACCGCCCTTCCCTATCGCTCGCATGCACTGGTGCAGGCACCCTCCCGAAAGCCGCCCGCACCGGTGCATGCTTCTGAGTACCCGGCCGATGGAACGAAATCGCGACCGGGACCGACCAGTTCGGTAAGACGAATTCGGTGGATGCGAAGGGCGGGGGCGGCCGTGCGAAGTTACAGTGACGGGCGAGAAATCGGGTCCGACGGGAGGTCGGCGATGGATGGGGTGCGGGCGCGGGTGGGCGTGCTCGGTCCGGTGCAGCTGACCATCGACGGGGTGGCACAGCAGCTGGGCGGGCCCAAGCAGCGGGCGGTGCTGGCCTACCTGGCCATCAACGCCAACCGGCCGGTCTCGGTGGACGCGCTGGCCAGCGCCGTCTGGGAGGACAATCCGCCGCCCGACGTGCGGGTCAGCCTGCACGCCATCGTCTCCAACCTGCGCAAACCGCTGCGCGACGGCGGCATCGACGCCCGGACCATGCTCCAGCACATGGGCACCGGCTACCGCATCGTGGTCGAGGACTCGGCTTGCGACGTCTTCCGCTTCCGGACCCGCCGTGAGAACGGCATGCGCGCGCTGGCCGCCGGACGCTTCGGCGCCGCCACCGAGGCGCTCTCCGACGCCCTCGCGCAGTGGCGCGGCCCGGTGCTGTCGGACCTGCGCGGACTCGGCTTCGCCGACGCCTACGCGGTCGCCCTCGACGACGAGCGGATCGGCGTCATCGAGTCCCGCGCCGAGGCCGATATCGCGCAGGGCCGCGCCGAGGGCGTGGTCGCCGAACTGAACCTGCTGGTCCGCGACCATCCGCTGCGGGAATCGCTGTGGGAGCAGCTGATCACCGCGCTCTACATGACCGGCCGCCAATCCGACGCTCTCGAGGCGGCCCGCCGTCTGCGCGGCATCCTCGCCGAGGAGCTCGGCATCGATCCCGGCCACCGCATCCGGGAACTGGAATCGCGCATCCTGCGCCAGGACCCGCTCAGCGTGCGCCAGGTCGCCGCCGCCTCGGCCACCCGCGCCACCACCATCGTGGACCGCAGCTGGCACGAACCGCAGGCGCTGCTGCGCGACCGGTCCGGGCACGTCCACCCGGTGGTCGGTTCCACCACCCGGATCGGTCGCCTGTCCGACAACGACATCGCGCTCGCCGACGGCCGGGTCAGCCGCCATCACGCCCTGCTCATCGACAACGGTCACACCTGGGTGATCAAGGACCTGCACTCCTCCAACGGCGTGTATGTCGATGGTGCGCGCATCGTGGACAGCGGGTTATTGTCCGACGGAGCGGTGTTGCGCATCGGCGACACGGAACTGGTGTTCGTGCTGGTCCGCACCGATGACAGCACCGGTTGAATTAACTGACCCTTCACCGGTGAGCCCCCTCACCGCCACGAATCCCCAAGGTCGGTCGGCGATCCTCGTGATAGCCGTTCCGATGCTCATTAGGGGATGCCATGGATCGGAGGCGTTTTCTGAAGCACGCCGCGCATGCTGGTGGTGCGGCCGGAGCCATGTCCATGCTCCCGCCGAGCCTGGCCCAGGCCTGGGCCGAACCCGCCCCGCCCGGCGGCTGGGACCGCATCGAGCACGTGGTGATCCTGATGCAGGAGAACCGCTCCTTCGACCACTACTTCGGGTCCATGCCCGGCGTCCGCGGATACGCCGACCTGAACGCGCTGCAACTGCCCACCGGCCGCTCGGTCTTCCACCAGCCCGACGGGGGCCGGGTCGTCCTGCCGTACACCACCACGCTGCAGAACATCGACGGCACCGACCATGGAACCCGCACCGGCCACGATGCTTTCGCCGACGGCCGCAACGACGGCTGGATCAAGGCCAAGGGCGAGGGCACCATGGTCGGCTACGACCGCGACAGCCTGGGCTTCTACTACCAGCTCGCCGAGGCGTTCACGTTGTGCGACGGCTACCACTGCTCGGTGAACGGGCCCACCGACCCCAATCGCATGTACCTGTTCACCGGTACCGTGGAAAACCCGCTCGCCCTGGACAATTACGCGGAGAACCTGCAGGTCTCGCTGTTCTCCGACGACCTGAAACTGCGCTGGATGCGCAGCCTGCCGGTCACCGGCATCGTGGACGCGGTCCTGGGCCTGGTGCACGGCCTGACCGGCGCGCTCCCGCCGCCGGTGGCCGCCGCGCTGGCCGGACTGGTCGGGCCGCGCACCGGCAATCTGTTCCTCTACGACGCCCTGCTCAGCCCTGACGCCGGGCGCTACGTCAACGACATCATCTTCGGCCTGCCCTGGACCACCTACGCCGAACGACTCCAGGACCGCGGCATCGGCTGGCGCGTCTACCAGGAGTGGGACAACTACACCGACAACGCGCTCGACTTCTTCCTGCCGTTCCGCGAGGCCGCGCGCACCGCGCTGAAGTACACCAACGGCGGCCGTGGCGTCGCTTTCGAGAACTTCTTCCGCTACTACTCCGACCTGGAACGGGATCCGAGCCTGGAACCCGCCTACGTCGCCGCCCTGAAACGGGGCATGGACGAGCTGTCGGCCGGGCAGCGCGCACTGGTGGAGCGGGGGCTGTTGCGTTCGCGCACCGGCACCCTGGTGGAGTCGTTCCGCACCGACGTGGCCACCGGGCGACTGCCCACAGTGTCCTGGATCGTCGCGCCCTACGTCGACTGCGAGCATCCGGTGATGGGCCCGCGCAATGGTCAAGCCCTGGTCCGCGGGGTGCTGGAGGCGCTCGCCGAACACCCGGACGTGTGGAACAAGACCGTCTTCATCCTCAACTACGACGAGAACGACGGGTACTTCGACCACATCCCGGCCCCGACCCCGCCGCCGGGCACCCCGGGCGAGTACTTCGGCCGCCACAATGTCGGCCTGGGCGCGCGGACACCAGCGATCGTCGTGTCGCCGTGGAGCAAGCAGGCGGTCTCCTCCGAATTGTTCGACCACACCTCGGTTCTGAAGTTCCTGGAACGCGTCACCGGCGTCGCCGAACCGAATATCAGCCCGTGGCGGCGGCAGATGTGCGGCGACCTCTCCTCGCTGTTCGACTTCGGCTCCCGGCGCACCCTCATCCTGCCGAACGCCTCACCCCGCGCCGAACAGCCGATGTCCGGTGTGGCGCAACCGCTTCCGTTCGTACAGCGAATGCCGAAGCAGCAGAGCGGCAGCCGGTCGCGGGTGCCGCTGCCGTACCGACTACAGGCGCGCTGCGCACCGGGGGCCGATGGCGGGATCACGCTGACCATCGACAATGGCGGGACCGCGGCGGCGCACTGCCTGGTGTACCCCAACGCTTTCGCCACCGATTTCACGCCGACCCGCTTCGACCTCGCCGGCGGTGGCTCGGTCACCCACGACCTGCCGGCGGTGAACGGCCACTACGACTACACCCTCTACGGCCCGGACGGCTTCCAGCGCCGATTCGCCGGAGACCTCGGCGGGCCGTGCGGCGGACTGCGGGTCACCGCCACCGCCGCGGGCTCCGGGAAGCGCGCACTGGCGTGGACATTCGAAAACCCTGGGAAGCAGCCTGTTTCGGTGCGGGTGGTCTCGAACGCGTACCGAGGTGACGGACCCTGGACCATCGATATCGCCGCCGGGTCGACGGAGCGCCGGGACATGCTCTGCGAGAGCGCCGCCGAGGGCGCGGGCTGGTACGACCTGTCGGTGTCCGCCTCCGCCGACGCCGGATTCCTGTGCCGCGTCCGCGGTTTCGTGGAGACCGGCGCGGCCGGGAAGACCGCCGACGATGCCGCGCCCTTCACCCGGCTGCTGCTGGACCGATCCCTGTACGAGCCCGGCCGCGATCTCGTCGTGAGCTACGGCCTCGCCGAGGCGGTGGCCGGGCACCGGCTCGCCGTCTACGCCGATCCCGGCGGATTCACCACCGCCGTCCCCGCGACACCGGTGCTGCGCGGCCTCGCCCTGGGGAACGGGGTGACCCGGGATCAGGTGGTCCTCGGCGTCACCGAGCAGGCGGCCCCGGACGCCGGAAGCCCTCCCATGGCCGGTGTGCGGCAGGTGGCGGCGGTCGATCCCGTCCCACGGCCGGGACCGCTGCCCACCGGCTCCTACCTGCTGCATCACCTCGATGACGGGGGTCGTCCGCTCGCGCATCCGGTGCGTTTCCGGGTGCTCTAGGAACGGATCCGACCGCCTGGTACATCAGGACAACTTTGCAACAGGTTCTAGACATACTGTGTGTTTTGTCTTACGGTCGGTTCATGAGTTCAATGGCGTCTCATGCGGTGCGATTCGAATTGCGATCCGGGGAGACCTGGCGCGATCCGTATCCCATGTATTCCCAACTGCGCGACCATGATCCGGTCCACCGGGTCGTCCCCGAAGGCCGCGAATCCGACGACTTCTACGTCCTGACCCGGCACGCGGACGTGTACGCGGCCGCCCGGGAACCCGAGAACTACTCCTCGGCCTCCGGACTGACCGTCGACTACGTGGACCTGGTGGCCGCCGGCTTCGGCGCGGCCAAGCCGTTCGTGTTCATGGACCCGCCCGACCACACCGACTTCCGTCGCCGCGTCTCGCCGGGATTCACTCCCCGCCAGGTGAATTCGGTGGAGCCCGAGGTGCGCGCCTTCGTCATCGAACGCATCGAACGGCTGCGCGCGGCCGGCGGCGGCGACATCGTCAAGGAGCTGTTCAAGCCGCTGCCCACCATGGTGGTGGCGCACTACCTCGGTGTGCCGGAACAGGATCGGGGCCGCTTCGACGACTGGACCGAGAACATCGTCGGCGGCGCGGTCGCCGGGGCCGGACTGGCGGCAGGCGACCAGAACGCCTTCACCGCGGTCGGGGAGATGGTCGGCTACTTCAGCGAACTCATCGACCGCCGCCGCAAGGAACCCGGCGACGACACCATCTCGCACCTGCTGGCCTCCGGGCTGGGCGAGGACGGCGACAACGAGGGCCTGCTCGCCATCCTGGGCTTCGCCTTCACCATGATCACCGGCGGCAACGACACCACCACCGGAAACCTCGGCGGCGCGGTGCAACTGCTCACCGCCTACCCCGAACAGCGTCGCCTGCTGGTCGAGAACCCGGCCCTGATCACCGACGCGGTCGAGGAATTCCTGCGCATGACCTCCCCGGTGCAGGGCCTGGCCCGCACCGCCACCCACGACATCGAACTGCACGGCGTCACCATCCCCGAGGGTCGGCGCGTGCTGCTGTGCTACGGGTCGGCCAACCGCGACGAACGCGAATTCGGCCCCACCGCAGGCGAACTCGACGTGCGCCGCAACCCCAAGCGGATCATGACCTTCAGCCACGGCCACCACCACTGCCTGGGCGCGGCCGCCGCGCGCATGGTCGCCCGGGTCGCGCTGGAGGAACTGCTGTCGCGCTGCCCCGACTTCACCGTCGACCTCGACGCGGTGCAGTGGGCGCACGGCAACTACGTGCGCTGGCCGATCTCGGTGCCGTTCCGCGCACAGGCCTGAGACTCCGGGCCGTCCGCAGCCTCGGACGGCCCGGTTGCACCGCCCTCGTATCGCGCGGGCAGAGTGTGTGGGAACGGGTCCGGCGTCAATGTCGCCACCGGACCCGTGACCGGAACACGGGACACGCGAACGGGTCCGGACCGGATGGGAAGGGACACCGCATGAGCCGAGACTGGCTGGCCGACGGACGGGCCGACCTGGCCGCCGAACGCATTCTCGACGCGGCCGCGCGCCTGTTCGCCGAGCGGGGCGTCGCCGCGGTCGGCATGGGCGATATCGCCAAGGCCGCCGGATGCTCCCGCGCGACCCTCTACCGCTACTTCGAGAACCGGCAGGCCGTGCGCCTGGCCTTCGTGCACCGCGCCACCCGCCGCATCGCCGCGGGCGTGTTCGAGCAGGTCGCCGCCGTCGAGGATCCGGGCGAACGGGTGGTGGCCGCCATGCTCGGCTCGATCCACGCGGTCCGCGCCGACCCCATGCTCATCGCCTGGTTCCGGCCCGGCGAATCCGGTGCGGCCGGGCGCATCAGTCAGGACTCCGACGTCATCGAATCCATCGCCGCGGGGCTGTTCGCGCCCACGCCGCTCACCGACCCAGAGCGCAGCCGCCTGGCGCGCTGGCTGACCCGGATCATCGTGTCCTTCCTCGCCGCCCCCGGCCGGGACGACGCCGAGGAACGCGCCATGCTCGAGGAATTCGTCGTGCCGGTGGTCAGCCGCGCCTTCGTCTGAGCCCGGCTTCGGCTGCGGTCAGCGGCCCGTCCGGTGGCCGAGGTGATGGCCGAAGAGCCGGTCCGACAGCATGGTCGCGAGATCGTCCACCGCCTCGCGCGCTACCCGCATCGGCAGGACATGGAAGACGTGCCACAGATGCGGGAACTCGCGATGCCGCAGGGGCGCGGCGACTTTCGCGGCGAGCGCGGCGAACTCCCGCGCGTCGCCGGCGAGCAGATCGTCACCCGCCGAGTGCATCACGATCGGCGCGAGACCGGTGATGTCCCGATACAGCGGGGAACGAGCGTGCCGCTCCTGCTCGGGAACACCGGGCAGGTAAGCGTCCATGAACTGCGCCATCAACGGCGGATTCAGCAGCGGCTCCCCGCTCGGATCACAGTGGAACGCCGAAGAACTCGCGGACAGATCCAGCACCGGGCAGATCAGTCCCAGGATCGCGGGCTGCGCCTGACCTTCGTCGCGCAACCGCATCGCCAGATCCAGCGCCAGCCCGCCACCGGCCGAATCGCCCACCACGGCAATGCGTTCGGCCGGAATGCCCTGCTCCAGGAGCGCTCGATAGGCCGCCACCGTGTCCTCGATGGGTGCGGGGTACGGGTGCTCGGGAGCCAAGCGGTAGTCGAGGGAGTGGACCGTCGTGCCCATGGCCGCCGCCAGCGCGCCGGTCAGGGGCCGGACCATGCTCGAGTTGCCGATCACATAGCCGCTGCCGTGCAGATACAGCACCGCCGCGTCGGCGGGAGCCCCACGCGGCGTGAGGGTCTCGACCGGTACGTCGCCGAGCCGACCGGCCGTGACGGCGACACCGCGCGGCGCGCGGGCGAAGGTGGTGCTCGCACCGACCCGGGCGCGTACCCGGTTCCAATCCGGGGCCGGGCCGAACATCCAGTGGCCGATCAGGCGGGAAACGAAGCGCCAGACTGCTTTCTCCACGATCATCACTTCCCGCTCGGAACACTGTGCCTCAGATGGTAATCCACCGGATCGGGCGTGCCGCGGATCAGCTTCTCGTAACGGCCCGGCGTCCACGGCCACAGCTCCGGCAGCCCGTCCTTGCCCAGGTACCAGCTGGTGCAGCCGGTGGTCCACACCGTGCTCGGAGCGGCGGCGCGCATCCGCGCGTTGTAGCGGTCGGTGGCGGCGTGGGTCGGCTCGATGGTCGTGAATTCGCCTGCGCGCCAGCGTCGCAGCCAGCCCACGATGCGCGCGGACTGCGCCTCGGCGACCGCGGTCAGCGGGTGGTTGGCAAAGGGGCTGTGCGGGCCCACCAGCATGAACAGGTTGGGGAAGTCCGGCATCATGACGCCCTCGAAGGCGCGCGGCCCGTCCGCCCACGCCTGGTCCAGGGTGCGGCCGTGGGCGCCGGTGATCGCCATCGGGCGCATGAACGCGTGTGAGTCGAATCCCGTTGCCAGCACGAGGATGTCGAGTTCGCGCAGACAGCCGTCCGCGGTGACCACACCGCGCGCCTCGACGCTGTCGATGTGCTCGGTCACCAGCGTGACATCGGGACGCTGCACCGCCTTGTAGAAGCGGTCGGAGACCACCAGCCGCTTGCACATGGCCTGGTAGTCGGGGGTCAGCTTGCGGCGCAGTTCGGGATCCTCGACCGAGCGCAGATGGCGTTCCACCACCCACTGGATCAGCTTGCGCACCCGCCCGGGACGCACCAGGCCCTGCGAGAACACCGCGAACGCCGCGCGATTGAACCAGTAGGGGACCAGGCCCAGGGCGGGCGCCAGCCTGTACAGCCGCTTGGACACCGTGGTGTACGGGCGGTTCACGGTCGGCAGGATCCACTGCGGCGTGCGCTGGAACAGGACGACTTCCGAGGCCACCCCCGCCAGCGCGCCCACCAGCTGGGTGCCGGTGGACCCGGTCCCGATGACGCCCACCCGCTTACCGCGCGGCTCGACCTCGTGCCGCCAGCGCGACGAATGCATGACCGGGCCGTCGAAGTCGTCCATCCCGGGAATGTCGGGCCGGGTCGGGTGATGCAGGAAACCCGTTGCGCACAGCACGAAGTCGAAGCGTTCCGTGACGCCGTCACCGGTGGTGACCTGCCAGCCGTCGTCGTCGAACACCGCGCCGGTGACCTCGGCGCCGAAGCGGGTGTTGCGGTGCAGACCGTGTTCGCGCGCCACCCCGACCAGGTAGTCCTTGATCTCCGGTCCGGCCGAGTACAGCTGCGTCCATTCGGGATTCATAGCGAATCGGAACTGGTAGTACCGCGACGGCACATCGCACACCAGGCCCGGATAGCTGTTGTCGCGCCAGGTCCCGCCGTAGTCGTGGGCCTTCTCGAAGATGGTGAATTCGGGGAATCCGGCGCGTTGCAGGGCCACGGCCATGCAGATGCCGGAGATTCCGGCGCCCACGATGGCGATCCGCGGTGAGTTCATGGGACGGCAGCCTAGACACGTGTCTTTCGGGTCGGGAAGGGTTTGGCGAATATCGGTAGACATTCCGTCATTCGCTAGACGCAATGTAAAGTGAGTGTTACCGTGTGTGCCAGGTCACAACGTCTAGGCAAGGAAACACGATGCGCGCACTCCAGTGGACCGGCCCGGAAAAGGTGCAGATCAACGACATCCCGGTACCGGACATCGGACCCACCGACCTGCTGATCAAGGTCGGCGCGGCGGGCGTGTGCCATTCGGACCTGACGCTGGTCAACTTCCCCATCCAGCTGCGCGAGGACCCGCTCACCCTCGGCCACGAGGTCGCGGGCACCATCGAGGCCATCGGCTCCGACGTCAACGGCCGCGAGATCGGCGAACGCGGCCTGGTCTACCTGTTCTGGACCTGCGGCGTCTGCCGCGAATGCGTGAGCGGCAACGAGAACGTCTGCCTCGCCGCCGGCCGCGTCGCCATGCCGCCCACCCCCGGCCTGGTCCTCGATGGCGGCATGGCCGAATACATGCGGATCCCGGCCAGCGCCTTCGTGCCCATCGGCGACCTCGACTTCGTGCAAGCCGCCCCCGTCGCCGACGCCGCCCTCACCGCGTACCACGCGATTCGCGGCGCCCGGGAAGCCCTGCGGCCCGGCGGCACCGTCGTCGCCATCGGCATCGGCGGACTCGGACACGTGGGCGTGCAGATCCTGCAGGCCACCTCGGGCGTCCGGGTGATCGCGGTCGACCAGGCCCAGGAGAAGCTGGACCTGGCCCGCGACTGCGGCGCCGACATCGGCTTCCTCTCCGGCGCCGACACCGCCAAGCAGATCCTCGACCTCACCGACGGACGCGGCGCGGACGCCGTGTTCGACTTCGTCGGCGTCGACGCCACGGCCAAACTGGCCTGCGAGACCGTCGCCCCCAACGGCGCCTATCGCATGGTCGGAATCGGTGGCGGCGCACCGGAGATCACCGCCGGACCGGCGGGCGGCCCGGGCTGGCCCTGGGGCGCGACCGTGCGCAAGTCGCTCGGCGGCACCCGTGGCGACCTGCACGCCTGCGTGGCCCTCGCGCAGGCGGGCAAGATCCACATGGAGGTCGAGCGCTTCGACCTCAACGACGGCCCCGAAGCTCTGCGCCGCCTGGACGCCGGGCACATCCGGGGTCGCGCCGTCCTGGTGCCGTAGACGAAATCAGTCCTCGGCGGGCTCGATCTCGCCGAGGAACTTCGCGACCCGCGCCGCGATCTCGTCGGGGTACTCGCCATTGATGGCGTGCGACGCGTCCGGCCACACCTCGAACTGGCCGCCGGGCACCAGCTTTCGTGCCCGGTCTGCCAGCTTGCGGGAATTGTGCACGATGCTGCGGCCCGCGAAGATGCCCAGATACGGCTGCGCGAGCGCCGAAAGCTGTTCCCGGGAAATCCGATTCGTCATCGGCAGATACGCGGCGAAGTCCTTCATGCCCGACGCGATCAACCGCCCCTCCGGCATGTCCTGCGGCGCCGACACGCCACCCGAGATCCAGCTCAGCAAAGCATTGCGCCACTTCTCCGGCATGCCGGGCAGCACCGAGCCCAGCGAGATGACGATCATCTTCCAGGTCATCGCGCCGAACACGAACGGCGCGTCCAAGGTGATCAGCGACGCGACCCGCTCCGGGTGGCGCACCGCCAGATTCACTGCCGACCACCCGCCGATCGACACCCCCAGCACGTGCACGGGCCGAGACTCCAACTCGGCCAGCGCTTCCGAGAGCCAGGTCGCCTGATCCGCGTCGTCGGTCAACTGCTTGGACTGCACGCTCAATCCCGGCTCACCCAGTAGATCCAGCGTGATCACCGGACGCACCGCCATCAACCCGGGCAGATTCGCCGCCCACAGCGGGGTCGCGGCCTGCCGTCCCGGCAACAGCACCAGCGGCGTCGCGTCCCCGTCGCCGAACCGATAGGCCCGCACGACGCCGAAACTCGTCGGCACATCGACCGTCTCGCGTGCCGGCGGCAACTGCTCGAACCCGTCCTGGTACGCCTGCGCGTACCGCCGATACCCCGCCGACTCGCGGAAGTACCCGACCCGCTTGCCCTTGAACTTCGGACCCACGTTGCTCTCGGGAAACTCGACCATGGAATCCAGGCTAATCTCCACGGCATGGGGAGGATCTGGCCGATGCTGGCCATCACGACATGCATGCTGCTCACCGCCTGCGGGTCCGGCGACACCATCGCGGATCGGCAGGCTCCGGCGTCGACTTCGACGCCGGTCGCGGGGAAGACGACCACCAAACCGGCTCCGACCACGACGGTGGACGCGGCAGCCCTGCCGATATGCGGTGATATCCCCGGCGCGGGCGCGGGCGCACACGATGTGCTGTCGGATTGCCGATTGACCTCTCGCGACAGCGCGGGGCTCTCGTTCATCGTGCGGCACAAGGCGAGTGCCGGCGGGCACAACCGGACGAACATCGAAGTCACGGGGAGCGACGGAAAGTCCCTTCAGAACCTGTACGTCCAGGACACCGAGGTGCCCTCCGAGCCCTACCTGGCCGACCTGGACGTCGACGGTCGCGACGAGCTGATCGTGCCCATCTCCACGGCGATCGTGGGGAACTCGAACTACGTCATCTTCCGGCCCAAGACCGACAAGCTCGAATTCGTCGAGGCCGGACGCGTTTTCGGCATCGGAGTCGATCGCACGGCGAGCGGCTACATCGCGGGGGAGGCCAAGAACGGTCCCGCGGACAAGTACATCGAATTCCAGAAGTTCGTCGGATCGAAGCTGGTGTTCGTCGCCGAGATCATCCGGACCTACGACAAGGACGGTCACAGCACCTGCCGCGTCGACGACGAAAAGGGCGTTCCCGAGTCCGAATTCAGCGATGAGGAAGTGGTCCGGCGCTTCTGCGGTGAGCAGCTGCTGCGCCCGGCCCCGGTCGGCTGATCTACTGCAATCCCGCGATGCGGCGTTGTAGCCAGCGGCGGGCTTCCGTGTCCCGGGCGTGCACCAGAATCTTGCGGCGGCCGCCCGGGGAGAGCGCGGCCAGCAGGTGGGCCAAGCGCTTCCGGGTATCCCAGCTGAGCAGGTAGCGGACGGCGCCAGCGGTGGCGTGTTCGTCGGCCAGCTCCACCGCCCGCGCGAAATCGGCGTGGTCCTCCAGCAGTAGGAACTGCGCCGGAATGCGTTCGTGCGCAGGGTATCCCGAGTACCTCCCGGTGCCTCCGGCGAACCAGGCGCACAGTCGGAGGATTCGATCGACGGGATCCGGGTACGTCATGAGGAGCAGGGCGCGGGCCTCCTCCACCTGGGGCCCGGTCAGACCGCCGCCGGTGGTGGACGTATCCAGGAAGAGTCCGGCGAAGGGGATGAGCGGATCGGGAATCTCGGCCACCCAGCGGTATGCGATGCGGTCGCTCTCGGCCTGGCGCCGCTCGGCCGCGCGGAACTCCTGCAGCGGCACCGCGACGCCGCGCACCGCCAGCCATTCCAGTGAGCGCATCCCGTCCGCGAGCCGCGCGTCCTGCGGCCAGCCGGGCCAGCGGATCGAGTAGCCGTGATGCAGGGTCACGGAGGTGAGGGGGCGTTCGCCGGCGTCGAAGAAGTCGAGGACCACATCGCCCCAGCACATGCACACGAAGCCGGGCAGGTCGGAGACGCGCAGCGCCTCCCGCAGCGCTCGCACGGCAACCGGGTCGCGCTCCTCGATCAGGGTCGGCGCGTCGCCCGGCATCTCGCGGACCCGGACTCCCCGGGCGCCGGCCAGCACCCGGTCCAGCGCTTCGGGATCACCGCCCGTGGCCTGGCCCCCGACACCCATACCGAAACAGTAATCCGACCCGACGGTTCCCGGCGTGGCGCGGTGACGGCACGCAGGGACCTTGGTGTTGTCCAGCCGGTTGCTGAACTGGTACGTACCAGCCGATGCTACGGTTTCGTGTGATGCCGATAACTCCGGCCACCAGCGACGGCATACCGGTCGGGAGCCTGCCGGTGACCGATCGGTGAGAACTGCTTTGTTGCCGAGAAGCCAGATTTAGGAGAGATAGTGGCGCTATCGGACTCCCCGCGAGACACTGCCGGTCCCGCTGCCCCGCGCGGAAGCGGATTGTTCCGGACCAAGTCGGTCGAACAATCGATCCGCGACACCGACGATCCGGACGCCAAGCTCCGCAAGGATCTGACCTCGTGGGACCTCACGGTCTTCGGCGTCGCGGTCGTGGTCGGCGCGGGCATCTTCACCCTCACCGCGCGCACCGCGGGCAACATGGCCGGGCCCGCCGTCTCGCTGGCCTTCGTGTTCGCCGCCGTGGCCTGCGGCCTGGCCGCCCTCTGCTACGCCGAGTTCGCCTCGACCGTCCCGGTCGCGGGCAGCGCGTACACCTTCTCCTACGCCACCTTCGGTGAGCTCGTCGCCTGGATCATCGGCTGGGACCTGATCCTGGAATTCGCGCTCGGCACCTCGGTCGTGGCCAAGGGCTGGTCGCAGTATCTCGGCACGGTCCTGAACACCCAGCCCATCTGGCACATCGGATCGGTCAAGTTCGACTGGGGCGCGGTGCTGCTCATCGCCATCCTCGGCGTGCTGCTGGCCATGGGCACCAAGCTGTCCTCGCGCGTGTCCGCGGTCGCGGTCGCCATCAAACTGGCCGTCATCGCCCTGGTGGTCGTGGTCGGCGCGACCTACTTCAAGGCCTCCAACCTGAAGCCGTTCGTCCCCGAATCGGTCCCCAATGCCGACAGCGGCGCGAGCGCGGTGCACCAGACCCTGTTCCAGCTGGTCACCGGTGGCGGCAACAGTCACTTCGGCTGGTACGGCCTGCTCGCCGCGGCCTCCATCGTGTTCTTCGCGTTCATCGGCTTCGACGTGGTCGCCACCGCCGCCGAGGAGACCAAGGACCCCGCCCGCAATGTGCCGCGCGGCATCCTGGGCTCGCTGGCCATCGTGACCGTGCTGTACGTGGCCGTGTCGCTGGTGCTCACCGGCATGGTGTCCTACAAGGACCTGCAGGGCAACGACGCCACGCTCGCGACGGCTTTCGCCATCCACGGCGTCACCTGGGCCAAGAACCTCATCTCCATCGGCGCGCTGGCCGGTCTCACCACCGTCGTCATGGTGCTGTTCCTGGGCCAGACCCGCGTGCTGTTCGCCATGGCCCGCGACGGCCTGATGCCGCGCAAGCTCGCCCACACCGGCTCCAAGGGCACCCCGGTCCGGATCACCGCCATCGTCGGCGTGGTCTGCGCCGTGCTGGCCGGGTTCGTCGACTTCGGCACGCTCGAGGAAATGGTCAATATCGGCACGCTTTTCGCCTTCGTGCTGGTGTCCATCGGCGTGGTCGTGCTGCGCCGCACCCGCCCCGACCTGCCGCGCGGATTCCGGGTGCCGCTGGTGCCGCTCATCCCGATCCTGTCGGTGCTGGCCTGCGCGTGGCTGATGCTCAACCTGTCGGTGGAGACCTGGCTGCGGTTCGTCATCTGGATGGCGATCGGCATGGTCGTGTACTTCGCCTACGGGCGCCGGCACTCCCTGCTGAACAGCCGAGATGTGAAAACCGGTAGCTGATCGGGTGCTCAGGTTCGGTGCCGGTGGTGTGTCGTCACGGATTCACCTCCCGGAATGCGGTTCAATTGCTCTCGAATAGTGAGAGTTGTGCCACAAGTTCCGCCCATCAGCACCGCTTCAGCATCCCGAGAGGAACCGATCGTGAGCATGCTCCTCGCCGTGCATGACGCTTACACCTCGGTTGTCGCGCAGATCGGCAACCCCACCCCGGAGACGCCGCCGGTGGCGGACAAGCTGATGAAGCTGGTCCGCTACTTCACCTGGTTCACCATGCTGTCCGGCGTCACCGCCATCACCTACGGCGGCGGCCGGTTCGCCTGGGAGAAGTGGAGCGGCGGCGGGCTCGAGTCACCGAAGATGGTGGCCGGAGCCATGATCGGCGGCGCGACCGCCACCAGCGCCGGCACCATCATGAACGCTGTCATAGGCAGCTAGCAGGACAAATCTCGTAGCTCGGGTCCTCCGCCCCGAACGCCTGCGAGACGCCCCCGACGGGTGCGCCGGAAAACCGGCGCACCCGTTCGCGTTTCGACACCTAGCCCTGGGCCAGCATCTTGTTCATCTGATCGATCTCCTGCTGCTGGGCATCGACGATGGCCTGCGCCATGGCCTTCGAATCGGCGTTGGTGCCTTGCGTCAGTTCGGTGTTCGCCATGGTGATCGCGCCCTTGTGGTGCTCGATCATCATCTGCATCCACAGCTTGTCGAACTCGGGGCCGGACAGGCTCTCCAGCTTCGCCATCTGATCCTTGGTCATCATGCCGTCCATGCCCGCGTGGCCGCCCATGTCGGCGGACGGGGCGGGCTTGCCGAAACTCTGCAGCAGCGTGGTGATCTGCTGCATCTCCGGGGTCTGCGCCGCCTCCACGGCCTTGGCCAGGGTGAGCAGCTCCTGGTTCTGCGAGCGGGTCGGCACCAGCTTCGCCATCTCCACGGCCTGCGCGTGATGCGGGTACATCATCTGCAGGAAGGTCACGTCGGCGTCGTTGAAATCGCTGCGGGTGGCCGCCTGCGCCGAGGTGCTGGTCTTGCCGTGATCCATGCCGGGCATGGTCCCGTGATCCACGGCCGCGGTCGTGGTGGTGGCCTTCGAGCCCTCGTTGTCATTGCTGCTACAGCCCGCCGCGACGAGCGCGGTGGCGGCGGTGGCGGCGATCAGGGCGAACTCGAGACGGGTGCTGAACATGGTTGAACTCCTTGGGGTGTGGTGAGTGATCCGGATCCGGGCATGCCGAACTCCGCGTCCGCGCGAGGTAACGCGGCGCGGCGGGCCCATCAGATCCGCAGAATCGCCAGGTCGGCCAGGGAGAGAACCGTCCACGGAGGTGGACGGGCGGGGAATCCGCGCGGATGGCGCGGGGGCGAGACGAGCGTGTCGCGGCGGCCGGGTCCGGCCCAGGCCAGCAGCGCCAGCCCGAGGCCGAGCAGCAAGGCCGTCAGGACGAACAGGCAGCCGTGCATACCGGCGTGACCATTGCCGCAGTCACCGCCGCAGCCCGGCATGGACATGGACTGATCCATTGCCGACACCACGGCGATCGGTGCGGCCTCCAGCAGCGCGTCGGGCAGAGAGATCGGAGCATCGTGCGAATCGGCCATCGCGCTCATGGCGGAACCGGAATCGTGGCTCGTGCCGTCGTGGTTCATGCCGAACACGAGGGCGTGCATGGCCACCAATCCGGCCAGCAGTGCGAGCAGCCCGAAGGCCCGGATGAACCGGGTGCCGGGGGACCGTTGCTCGACCACCCGGACATTCTACTCACGCCGGTCATACCCCCTCTCGGTATCTCCGCCGGGACGCGCCGGACTCGCCGCCGCGAGGATCGGCGGGGCGGCCGGTAGCCTGGCGGCCGTGTCACAGCGCGAACTGGTCATTCTCGGAACGGCCAGCCAAGTACCGACCAAACAGCGCAACCACAACGGCTACCTGCTGCGCTGGGACCGCGAGGGCCTGCTGTTCGACCCGGGGGAGGGCACCCAGCGGCAGATGAGCTTCGCGGGCGTGGCCGCCAGCGGTATCACCCGCATCTGCGTCACCCACTTCCACGGCGACCACTGCTTCGGGCTGCCCGGTGTGCTCGGCCGCATCAGCCTCGACGGCGCGCTGCACCCGGTGGACGTCTACTTCCCCGCCTCGGGTGAAGTCTTCTACGAGCGGCTGGTCGACTCCTCCGCCCACAACCGCCAGGTCGAACTGCACCCGCACCCGATCACCGACAACGGCGAACTACCGCCACCGGGAGCCGATTTCACTCTGCGGGCCGCGCGACTCTCGCATCCGGTGGAGGCGTTCGGTTACCGCCTCGACGAGCCCGACAGTCTGCGCTTCATCCCCGAACGGCTGCGCGAACTGGGCCTGTCGGGTCCGGTCGTCGGCGAACTACAGCGCCGCGGTGAAGTCGAGATCGGCGGCCGCATCGTCACTCTCGACGAGGTGAGCGAGGCCAGACCGGGCCAGAGCTTCGCCTTCGTCATGGACACCCGCCTCTGCGACGGCGTGTACGACCTGGCCCAGGGTGTCGACATGCTCGTCATCGAGGCCACCTTCGTCGACGCCGACGAGAAGCTCGCCGTCGAATACGGCCATCTCACCGCGGGTCAGGCCGCTCGGGTCGCGGCCCGTGCCGGCGTCCGCACCCTCGTCCTCACCCACTACTCCCAGCGCTACCGCACCCTCGACCAGCATCTCGCCGACGCCCGAGCCCATTTCGACGGCGAGATCGTGGTGGCAGAGGACCTCATGCGAATCCCGGTGCCGCCCCGCCGCTGAGGGGTGCGAAGTTTCGCGGCGGCCCCGCCGCGGGGGCAGGCGCGGGCATGATGGTCGGCATGGACGCGCACAAGGAGCTCATCGCACTCGCCGACCGGTACTGGGACGCCATGCTGGAGTCCGCGCCCAGTGAGGCGACCCTGTTGGGGGACAGGCGATTCGATGATCGGATCGAGGATCTGTCGGCGGGGTCGGAGGAGCGGTTGCTCGGCACCTGGCGGGGGCTGCTCGCCGAGGTGGACGCGCTGGACGCGGCGGGGCTGAGTGCGGAGGACCGCACCACGCGGAGTCTGCTGCGGACCGAATTGGCTTCGGCGGTCTCGTATCTGGAGTGGCGGCCGGTGGAGATGGCCTCGGATCAGATGACCGGGGTGCACTCGTCCATGTTGACCATGGCGCCGCAGGTGAACGCGCCCGCGCCGGAGAACGCGCGCAATCTGGTGCTGCGGTATCGGCAGTTCGGGACCCTGATGGGGCAGGCTGTGGAGCGGTTCCGGGCGGGGCTCGCCGCGGGGCGCACGCCCGCGCACATCACCATCGAGCGGTCGATCAATCAGCTCGACGGGTATCTGTCCGCAAATCTGGCCGACGATCCCTTCGTCACCCTCGCCGGGCCCGCGGACTGGGATGGTGAAAACGCTTGGCGCGCCGAGCTGACCGAGGTCGCGCGCGATGTCATCCGTCCCGCGTTCGCCGCCTATCGGGAGGCGCTCGACACCGAGCTCCGGCCGGTCGCCCGCCCCGACGAGCGGCCCGGTCTGTGCTGGCTCGGCGACGACGGCGCGGACATCTACCGCCGCCTGCTGCAACGGCACACCACCCTGCCAGACCTCGGCGCGGACGAGATCCACCAGCTGGGCCTGGACGAATTGGCCAGGCTGCGGGCCGAATACGAGGAGATCGGCGGGCGCGAGTTCGGTCTCACCGACCAGACCGCCATCTTCGCCCGGCTGCGCGAGGACACGGCGCTGCGCTACACCGACGCCGCGGACATCATGTCCGACGCCCGCGCCTGCCTGGCGGCCGCCGAGGCCGAGATGCCCCGCTGGTTCGGCCGGTTGCCGCGCCAATCCTGCGACATCCTGCCCGTTCCCGACTTCCTGGCCGCCGACGCGCCCGCGGCCTACTACTTCCCCCCGGCCGCCGACGGCTCGCGTCCCGGCGCGTACTACGTCAACCTGCGCGAGCCCGGCACCCGCAACCGCTACGAGACCGCGGCTGTCGCCTACCACGAGGCGATTCCGGGCCACCACCTTCAGCTCACCATCGCCAACGAGCTCGATCACCTCCCGCCCTTCCAGCGAATGTCGTTCTCCAACACCGCCTTCGTCGAAGGCTGGGCGCTCTACACCGAACGCCTCGCCGACGAAATGGGCCTCTATCCCGACGACCTCGCCCGCATCGGCATGCTGGCCGCCGACTCCTGGCGCTCCTGCCGCCTGGTGGTGGACACCGGCCTGCACGCCAAGGGCTGGACCCGCCAGCAGGCCATCGACTTCATGGTCGCCAACGCCCCCGTCGGCGTCGAGGAGATCCGCGTCGAGATCGACCGCTACATCGCCATGCCCGGCCAGGCCGTCGCCTACAAGGTCGGTCAGCTCGAGATCCGCCGCCAGCGCGCGCAGGTCGCCGACCGCCTGGGAACCGCCTTCGACATCAAGGCCTTCCACGACAAGGTCCTCGGCGCCGGCTCGGTCAGCCTGCCGGTCCTCCGCGACCTGGCGGCCACCCTCTGATCCGCCAGATGTGGCGGGGCATTCGCGCCGGGAACCGGGAGGGGGAATAGCGGACCGGGCGGTGCGTTCGACTCCATGGTGAGTCGGGTTGTGGAGAGGGGTTGCCGGTGACGGCTACGGATGTGAAGTCGTCGATCGGATTGCGGTCGGAGCGTGGGCCGATCCTGGCCGCGTTGATGTTGTCGACGTCGCTGGTGGCGCTGGACTCCACGGTGATCGCCACCGCGGTGCTCACCATCACCGACCAGCTCGGCGGATTCGCGCAGTTCCCTTGGCTGTTCAGCATCTATCTGCTGGCGCAGGCGGTGACCGTGCCGATCTACGGCAAGCTCGCCGACATGGTGGGGCGGAAACCGGTGATGTTGTTCGGGATCGGGGTTTTCGCGCTCGGGTCGCTGCTGTGCGGGCTCGCCACCAGCATGCTCGGGCTCATCGTGTTCCGGGCGGTGCAGGGCATCGGGGCGGGCGCGGTCAGCCCGATCGCGATGACCATCGCCGGCGACGTCTACACCGTGCAGGAGCGGGCCAAGGTGCAGGCGTACCTGGCCAGTGTGTGGGCGACCTCCTCGGTGGTGGGTCCGCTGCTGGGCGGGGTGTTCTCCGAATACGTCAGCTGGCGGTGGATCTTCCTGGTCAACCTGCCGCTGGCAGCGTTGGCCGGTTGGATGATCCAGCGCAAGTTCACCGAACGCGCTCCGCGGCAGAGCCATCGGATCGACTATCTCGGAGCCGGGCTGCTGACGGTCGGTGCGGGCGCGCTGATTCTGGCGCTGCTCGAGGGCGGGCAGGCCTGGGCCTGGGGTTCGGCCGTGAGCCTGGCGCTGTTCGGCGGCGGCGCGGCGACGCTGGTGGCGTTCGCGCGGGTGGAGCGGCGGGCCGCGAATCCGATTCTGCCGCTGTGGATCTTCACCCGCCGCGTGGTGATGGCCAGCAGCCTGGTCTCCCTGCTGGTCGGCGCGATCCTGCTGGGGCTCACCTCGTATGTGCCGACCTTCGCCCAGGGCGTGCTGGGCAGCGGCGCGATGATCGCCGGACTCACCGTGGGCGCGCTCACGCTCGGCTGGCCGCTGGCGGCGTCCCAGGCCGGGAAGGTGTACCTGCGCATAGGCTTCCGATCGACCGCCATGATCGGCACCGTCCTCGCCACCGTGGGCGCGGCGTCACTGCTGCTGGTGGGCGCCGGCTCGAGCCTGGCGCAGGTGGCCATCGGCTGCTTCATCGTCGGGATGGGCATGGGCCTGGTCGCCACCCCGACCCTGATCGCGGCGCAGTCGCAGAGCGAATGGTCCGAGCGCGGTGTGGTGACCGCCACCAATATGTTCGCCCGTTCGCTGGGCAGCGCGGTCGGGGTGGCCGTGTTCGGCGCGGTCGTCAACGCGCGCCTGGGCGACGCCGACCATCCGGCCGCGGCCGATCTCGCGCCCGCGGTGCATCTGGTCTTCGTCGGCGTGGCCATGATGGCGGCGGTCATGATCGGGGCGGCCGCGTTCATGCCGCGGGGCGACGGGAGCGCGGCGGAAATCCATTCGGCGTGAACGAGAATTGCGCACAGGTCATTTCATTTCGGTAAAAGGCCACCGGCGGTGCCGAATGGAATAGCCCGGCAATGATCTAGCACACTGTAGGTGTGGTTGAGGTCGAGGACGTATTGCGCCGGCTGCGGCGGTATCCGGATGTCGAAGCGGTGAACCTGTACGCGGTCGATGCCGCTGACCGGCTCATGCTGGATGTCGCCGCCGATTCGCTGGCCGCCGTGGGAGACCAGCGGGTGGCGGTGATCGACGACGGCTACGGCGCGTTGACGCTCGGCGCGATCGCCGCGCACGACCTGCGCGGCGTGCGCGTGCATCAGGATTTGCTGACCGGAGAATTGGCGCTCGCCAACAATGCCCGAATTGTCGGACTATCCGAGCGCTATTCCGTCGAGGAATTGGGCCCGGACCTCCTCACCGATGTGCGCGTGGTGCTGTGGCGGCTGCCGCGCGCCCTGTCCGGCCTGGCCGAGACCGCCGACGCCATCGCGCGTTTCGCGCTGCCCGAGGTGGAGGTCTTCGCCGGCGGCCGCGACAAGTACCTGACCCCGGCCATGAACGAGGTGCTGGCCGAATCCTTCGGCTCGGTGCGCGCCAGCCGCGGCCGTCAGAAGTCCCGCATCCTGCTCGCGGCCGATCCCAAACCCGTTGGTGAACCCCGCTTTCCGGTGCGCAACCGCCTCGACGAACAGGACCTGGAGGTGGTCGCGCACGGTGCGGCCTTCTCCGGCCCGCGCCTGGACATCGGCACCCGCTTCCTGCTCGACCACCTGCGCCGGATGAAGCCCGATGCCCGTGACGCCATCGATCTGGGTTGCGGCACCGGCATTCTCGCGGTCGCCCTGGCCAAGGCCCGCCCCGGCATTCGGGTTACAGCGACCGACCAGTCCGCCGCCGCCATCGCCTCCACCCGCGCCACCGTCGCCGCCAACGATGTCGCCGACCGGGTCACCGTGCTGCGCGACGACGCCATGTCCAGCGCCCCGGACAACAGCGCCGACCTGGTGCTGTGCAATCCGCCCTTCCACATCGGCGCGGCCGTGCACACCGGTTCGGCCATCAAGATGTTCCAGCAGGCCGGCCGCGTCCTGCGCCCCGGCGGCGAACTCTGGACCGTCTACAACACGCACCTGAACTACCGCAGCGTCATGGAGCGCATGGTCGGCAGAACCGATGTGATGGGCCGCAATCGCAAATTCACCGTGACCCGGTCGGTGTGTGGTCTGCGCGACGCCGAACAATAGGGTTCATGGGACGAATCGATCTTCGAATCTTCACCGAACCCCAGCAGGGCGCGTCCTACGACACCCTGCGCACGGTCGCCAAGGCCGCCGAGGACCTCGGCTATGACGCCTTCTTCCGCTCGGACCACTACCTGAAGATGGGCGACGCGGACGGCCTGCCCGGCCCCACCGACGCCTGGATCACCCTGGCCGGGCTGGCCCGCGAGACAAGCCGCATCCGGCTGGGCACCCTGGTCACCTCGGCGACCTTCCGGCACCCGGGCGTGCTGGCCATCGAGGTGGCCCAGGTCGACGCCATGTCCGGCGGCCGCGTCGAATTCGGTTTCGGCGCGGGCTGGTTCGAGGCCGAACACGCCGCCTACGGCATCCCGTTCCCGGCCGCGAAGTTCCCGCGCTTCGAGGAGCAGCTGGCCATCGTCACCGGCCTGTGGTCGACGCCGGTGGGGGAGACCTTCTCCTTCGCGGGCGAGCACTACACCCTCACCGATTCCCCGGCGCTGCCCAAGCCCGCGCAGGACCGGGTCCCGGTCATCATCGGCGGCATGGGCGCCAAGCGGACCCCGCGCCTGGCCGCGCGGTACGCGACCGAGTTCAATGTGCCGTTCCAGTCCGCCGAGGCCAGCGCCGACCAGTTCGATCGGGTCCGCATGGCGGCCAAGGACATCGGCCGCGATCCCGCGGACATCACCTTCTCCAACGCCCTGGTCGCCTGTGTCAGCGCGAGTGACGCCGAGGTGGCGCGGCGGGCGGCCGCCATCGGGCGCGAGGTGGACGAGCTGCGGGCCAACGGCCTGGCGGGCAGCCCGGACGAGGTGGTCGACAAGCTCGGCCGCTACGCGGAGATCGCCGGGACGCGCCGGGTCTACCTGCAGGTGCTGGACCTGTCGGATCTGGATCACCTGGAGCTGATCGCCACTCGTGTGATGGGTCAACTGAACTGATCCTTCGGTAAAGCTGAGGTAAAGTCCGTTTGGTCTGATCTGGTGGGGTTCGGGAACTCCGGGCCCCCACCACGCGTTGGACGAGTAGCTTCACTGGCCACGACCGACGTGAGCCGCGACTCCAGAAAGGGACGCACGGAAATGCGCTCCACATCCAACCCGGTCTTCCGGAACTTGCAGCCGCAGCAGGGCGGCTATGCCGGCTTCGGCTCGGCGCCTGGAGCCGGACAGTTCCCCAACAACCAGTACGGCCAGCAGCCGCCGCAGTACCCGGGCGGGTACCAGCAGCCCTACCAGCCGGCCGTGCCGACCACCCGTCCGATGACCATCGACGATGTCGTCCAGAAGACCGGCATCACCCTCGGCGTGGTCACCCTGACGGCGATCCTGTCCTACGCGCTCACCTCGGCCAACCACGGCCTCGCCATGCTGTTCCTGTTGGTCGGCGGTCTCGGCGGCTTCGCGCTCGCCATGATCATGACCTTCGGCCGCAAGCAGGACAACCCGGCGCTGGTGCTCAGCTACGCGGCGCTGGAAGGCCTGCTGCTGGGCTCGTTCTCGTTCCTGTTCACCAATGTGCAGATCGGCGGAGTCGGTGGCTCGGGCCTGATCGCGCAGGCGGTGCTCGGCACCTTCGGCGTGTTCTTCGGCATGCTCGTGGTCTACAAGACCGGCGCGATCCGCGTCACCCCGCGCTTCACCCGCATGATCGTCGGCGCCATGATCGGCATCCTGGTGCTCATGCTCGGCAATCTGGTCGCAGGCTTCTTCACCTCGGGCGGCTTCGGCCTGCGTGACGGCGGCCCGCTGGCCATCGTCTTCAGCCTCGTGGTCATCGGTGTCGCGGCCTTCAGCTTCCTGCTGGACTTCGACGCCGCCGACCAGCTCATCCGGGCCCAGGCTCCGGAGAAGGCGGCCTGGGGCGTGGCGTTCGGCCTGACCGTCACCCTGGTCTGGCTGTACCTCGAGATCCTGCGCCTGCTGAGCTACTTCCAGGACCGGTAGTCCGGAAGGGCTGACGGACAGCTGAATACGCGAGTGGGCGGGCATCGGGAATCCGGTGCCCGCCCACTGCTGTGTAGCCAAGCCTGAGAACAGCTTCACTCGTTGGTCACCACCTCCTTCAGCACGTCGGTGGCGACGTGATCCGCGCCGCAGTGGTCGGCGAGGATCGCGATGCTGGAGCAGTTCCGCACGCGCAGCGGCAGGATCGCCTGATAGGCGTCCGACTCGTACCAGTCGACAACGGCCTGGTGGTCGGGGAATTCGATGACGATGGCGATCGCGTCGACCGGGCCCTCGATGACCCGCTGGGTGCCGCCGTGGACGATGAACCTGCCGCCGAACGGTTCCAGCGTGGAGTCGATGCGCTCCAGGTATTCCACGATGTCGGCGTTGAGGTCCACGTCCCACAGATTGGCGATGGCGTAACCGGGCATTTCGAGCTCCTCGATCGGATTGCTGTGCTGCCCTTGATGTTTCCGCCAACGCGGAACGAAGTCGATTACCTGCCGGGTAATGCCGCCGGTCCGGCCCGGGAAAACGAAACGGGCCGCCCGACCGTGAGGTCGAGCGGCCCGCGTCAGTGCCGAGTGATCAGCTCAGGCGCTCGATGATCATCGCCATGCCCTGGCCGCCACCGACACACATGGTCTCCAGACCGAACTGCTTGTCGTGGGTCTGCAGGTTGTTGATGAGGGTCGCGGTGATGCGGGCGCCGGTCATACCGAACGGGTGGCCCAGGGCGATGGCGCCACCGGACACGTTCAGCTTGTCCTCGTCCATGTTCAGCTCGCGAGCCGAACCCAGGACCTGAACGGCGAAGGCCTCGTTGATCTCGTACAGGTCGAGGTCGTTGATGGTCATGTTCGCGTTCTTCAGGGTGTTGCGCACAGCCTCGATCGGGCCCAGGCCCATGACCTCGGGCGACAGGCCGGAGACGCCGGTGGCCACGACGCGGGCCAGCGGGGTCAGACCCAGGGCCTTGGCCTTGGTGTCGGACATGACGACCAGCGCCGCCGCACCGTCGTTCAGCGGACAGGCGTTACCGGCGGTGATGGTGCCGTTCTCGCGGAAGACCGGCTTCAGCTGCGAGATCTTCTCGTAGGAGGTGCCGGCGCGCGGGCCGTCGTCGGTGGTGACGACGGTGCCGTCGGGCAGGGTCACCGGGGTGATCTCACGCTCGAAGAAGCCGGCCTTGATGGCCTCCTCGGCGCGGTTCTGCGAACGCACGCCCCAGTGGTCCTGGTCCTCGCGGGAGATGCCGGTGAAGGTGGCGACGTTCTCGGCGGTCTCACCCATGGCGATGTAGACGTCCGGGAGCAGGCCCTCGGCGCGCGGGTCGGTCCAGGTGGCGTTGGAGGCCTTGGTCGCCTGGGTGCGGGCCTCGGCGTCGGCGAAGCGCGGGTTGTGGCTGTCCGGCCAGCCGTCCGCGGTGCCCTTCGGGAAGTTGGAGACGGTCTCGACACCGGCCGAGATGAACACGTCGCCCTCGCCCGCCTTGATGGCGTGGAACGCCATGCGGGTGGTCATCAGCGAGGAGGAGCAGTAGCGGTTGACGGTGACGCCCGGCAGGGAGTCGTAGCCGAGCTGCACGGCGACCGAGCGCGCGATGTTGAAACCGGCGTAACCGGCGGGCTGGCCGCAGCCCAGCAGCAGGTCGTTCACATCGTTGACGTCCAGGCCCGGCACCTTGTCCAGGGCGGCCTGCACCATCTGCGCGGCCAGATCGTCCGGTCGCATGCTCACCAGAGAACCCTTGCCGGCGCGGCCGATCGGCGAGCGGGCGTACGAAACGATGACGGCCTCAGCCATGAGGACTCCTTTTTTGCTGGGGTGATCCTCTTCGAATTTACGACGGGTGTGTTGAGCGTCCTACATCCGGTATGCCCGTATCCCATCCACTGGTCTGTGGGATATCGCTCACTCGGTCAGGCGGGCACGTCGAAAGCGCTGTGGGACGGGATGTTCGCCATGTCGGTGTAGACGGTGACGACGATGTGGCCGGGTCCGGTGTCCTGGAACAACGCGTAGTGCTCGCTGCCGTAGAAGCCGGCGAGGACGGGAACTCGATATTCGCCGGCGGCGCCGGTGTTCATATTGCGCCAGGCGACGGTGGCGGTGGTCTCACACATCGGAGCGAAGGAGAACTCGCCCGGATCGAACCCGGCGACCGGCAGCGCCTGCACGCTCAAGATCGCCCGGCCCGGCCACTGCGGGCTGGTGTCGGCCCAGGATCGGATATTGCCGCCGCACAGCATCGCATCGTGGTACATGCTCGGGACCTGCGGAAACTCGATGGTTCCGGCGTGGGCGGGAGCGGCGGAGATGATCATGGTCGTGCTGCCGAGAACGGTCAGCAGGGAGGCGGCGGCCAAGCTCGTCGGCATCCTCATGGGGCGATGGTAATTTCCGGCAAGCGTGATATCGCCGACGTGCGCGAAGGCCCGCATCTCCTTTCTGCAACGATGATGGGTATGCGCATCGCTAACCATGTCGTCGATCTGATCGGAAACACCCCGCTCGTCCGGTTGAACTCCGTGGTGGGGCCGAACTCGGGACTGGTGGCGGCGAAGGTCGAATACCTCAACCCGGGCGGCAGCTCGAAGGACCGCATCGCCGTCAAGATGATCGACGCCGCCGAGAAGGCCGGGCTGCTGAAGCCCGGCGGCACGATCGTCGAACCGACCTCCGGCAATACCGGTGTGGGCCTGGCCCTGGTCGCGCAGCAGCGCGGCTACAAGACCGTGTTCGTCTGCCCGGACAAGGTCAGCGAGGACAAGCGCAACGTGCTGCGCGCCTACGGCGCCGAGGTCGTGGTCTGCCCGACCGCGGTCGCGCCGGAGGACCCGGACAGCTACTACAACGTCTCCGACCGCCTGGTCCGCGAGATCCCGGGCGCCTGGAAGCCGGACCAGTACTCCAACCCGGGCGGCCCGGAATCGCACTACGAGACCACCGGTCCCGAGATCTGGCGCGACACCGAGGGCAAGATCACCCACTTCGTGGCGGGCGTCGGCACCGGCGGCACCATCACCGGCACCGGCCGGTACCTCAAGGAGATCTCCGGCGGCAAGGTCAAGATCGTCGGCGCGGACCCGGAGGGCTCGGTCTACTCCGGCGGCACCGGCCGCCCGTACCTGGTCGAGGGTGTCGGTGAGGACTTCTGGCCGACCGCCTACGACCCGGCCATCCCGGACGAGATCATCGCCGTCTCCGACGCCGACTCCTTCGAGATGACCCGCCGCCTGGCCCGCGAGGAGGGCCTGCTGGTCGGCGGCTCCTGCGGTATGGCCGTGGTCGCGGCGCTCAAGGTCGCCGAGCGCGACCCGGACGCCGTGGTGGTCGTGCTGCTGCCGGACGGCGGCCGCGGCTACCTGTCGAAGATCTTCAACGACCAGTGGATGAGCTCCTACGGCTTCCTGCGTTCGCGCCTGGACGGCACCGCCAGCGAGGTGCACGTGGGCGACGTGCTGCGTGGCAAGTCCGGTGAGCTGCCGGACCTGGTGCACACCCACCCGCAGGAGACCCTGCGCGACGCCATCGAGATCCTGCGCGAGTACGGCGTCTCGCAGATGCCGGTCGTCGGCGCGGAGCCGCCGGTGATGGCGGGCGAGGTCGCCGGCTCGGTCACCGAGCGCGATCTGCTCTCGGCCGTGTTCGAGGGCCGCGCCAAGCTGACCGACCCGGTCTCCATGCACATGAGCCCGGCCTTCCCGCTGATCGGCGCGGGCGAGCTGGTCTCGGCCGCGACCAAGCTGCTCGAGAGCACCGACGCCCTGATGGTGGTCGAGGACGGCAAGCCGGTCGGCGTCATCACCCGCCACGACCTGCTGGGCTTCCTGAGCACCGACGTGCTGGTCTAGCCGACCGCGAAGTCTCACCGCCCGCCGGAACCGTGAAGGTTCCGGCGGGCGGTTCGTCTTGTGCTCGACCAGTAATGCGGCTGCTGGTGAATTATGGTGCGGGACAAGCAGATCCACCCGCGCGGCCGAGGTCGTGCAGCAGGGCGGCGGCGCGCAGGCTCGCCCGATCGGCGGCGGTCAGGCCCGCGAGTTCGCCTGCGGCGTCGGCGAGTTCGGCCACGTGCGCCGAATGTCCCAGCAGGTAGCGGCCTTTCAGATCCACCACGATGGACAGGGACCGACACAGATGATCGCGGTCCTGCGGCCGGATCACGGTGGGCAGCCCGGGTTCGGCGCTCACCACCGCGGTCAGCAGGTCCGGTTGGTCCAGTACGCCCCAGACGGCGTCCGGGTCGGCGGCGAACACCGCCACGAGGTCGGGATCCAGGTGTCCGCCCGCGCGGCGGCGCAGCTCTGCCAGACTCGCCGCCCGGTCGCGGTCGCGGCCGCGGCAGGCGAGCATGGCCTGTTCGGCCAGGTGCAGGATGCGGCCCGGCAGCGAGAGCTGGTCCCCGCGGCGCCGATCGGGTGCGCCGAGGCCGGTCCCAGCGTGCCTTGACCTCGGTGAGGCCAGGACGGCCGCCTCCGGCCGCCCCAGGCGTGGTCCCAGCGCCCGGCTCACCTCGCAGACCGAGCGGACCGCGACGGGCGCGCCCTCGGGCGATTCGGTCGCATAACGGTGAGCGACAGGGCCGCCAGCACCTCGGTGACCTGGATGGATGCCATGTTCCGACGCTAATCGGCGCGGTACATCGTTGCGGGGTCTTTATCGGCCGTGAGAACTGCGACGTGTGTGATTTGAGATAACTGATGTGATTTGCTGGACCGTTACCAAACGCATCCGAAACGACGGTAAACGCCGCGAAATATGCCAAATGTCGGTATATCGCGATCGGAGGGCGAAATTGTTCTGTGATCTGAAACACTTAACGGTTTCAATTGAATCACCAGGTCACCGCATGTATTAATGCAGGTCCCGGACGTGCATCTGAGGCCAGTTCACTTTTCGTTAACCTTTGATTCAAGCTGTGTTCACTATGCGCAACCAAGCTGTGACCTTGTCGGAAACAGACCGCAAGTCTGGATGGCGCAAGGAGATGTGAACACACATGCGGAACGTGATCACCACATCGGTGCGCTGAGGGCCACGGCCGGGAGGCCGTCGTCCTCGCTGCAGCCCTCTAGGTAGGGCGCCAATTCAATTGACCCGTAACGGGTTTCACAACAGCATCCACAACAGCCCGCAGTGTGCAGGTGAGCGTCGGTAGACGCCCGCGTGACCAAGCGCTGCCATTTCAGGCCCGCGAGCCCGAAACCGAACAGGAATCCAAATTCGCCATGCCCAAGAATGTTATGTCTGCTCTCAGTGACCCTGCCAAACGTAGCAAGGTAGTTGCCACCGCTCGGACGGCCGGTGCCGCCGCTCTCGCCCTCGGCGTGTTCGGCTCCATCTTCACCGCCGCCGGCGCCGCCAACGGTGATGTCGAGCCCGCTGCGCTGAAGCAGACCCTGGCCGCCGCCACCGCGCCCGCCGCGGCCGTCAAGTTCGCGTCGGCCGGCGAGCACCAGGCCGCCGCTCCGGCTCCGGCCCCCATGCCGGCCCCGCAGCCCGAGGTGGCCCCCGCGCCCGCTCCCGCTCCCGAGGCGGCCCCGGCCCCGGCCCCCGCGCCGCCGGTCTACGCCGACAACCTGGACGGCTGGATCCGCCAGGCGCTGGACATCATGGCCCAGCGCGGCATCCCCGGCAGCTACGACGGCATCTTCCGCAATATCATCCGGGAGTCCAGCGGCAACCCGCAGGCGATCAACCTGTACGACTCGAACGCCGCCATGGGCATCCCGTCCAAGGGCCTGCTGCAGGTGATCGACCCGACCTTCGCCGCCTACCACGTCGACGGCACCCCCTTCGACGTCTGGGATCCGGTCGCCAACATCGTCGCCGCTTGCAACTACGCGGCGCACCGCTACGGCTCGATGGACAACGTCAACAGCGCGTACTGATCCACCGCTCCGGCGTTCGACGACACACGATGGCCCGCCCGATGAGGGGCGGGCCATTCGTCGTCTTTGGGCGGCTGTCCGATCCGATTGGGCAACACTTTCGCAAACAGCCGGATCCGAGGATCGACTCGGCGTATAACGGCCCCGTGGAGCAGTTCCGGCAACCCGGCCGGAACAGATAGCGAAGGGACGGGGTCATGCACACCTCGAGTTCGGCTATCGATATCCAGATCGGGCGAGGGCTCTCCGACGCGTGGAGTTCCATCGCCACCTGGGTGCCCAAATTCGTCGGGTTCCTGGTCATCCTGCTCATCGGCTGGTTCGTGGCGAAACTCGTGGCCCGGCTGGTGACCCGAATCCTGCACCGAGTCGGCTTCGATCGCCTCGTCGAACGCGGCGGCATCAAGGACATGCTCGCCCGCGGCAGCTACGACGCCACCGGCATCATCGCCAAGCTGGCGTACTACGCGGTGCTGTTGATCACCCTGCAACTCGGCTTCGGCGTCTTCGGCCCGAATCCGGTGAGCACCATGCTGAACGCCGTCGTGGCCTGGCTGCCGCGACTAGCCGTCGGCATCATCATCATCTGTATCGCCGGCGCCATCGCCCGCGTCGTCCAGGACATGGTGTCGAACATGCTGAGCGGCCTCGACTACGGCCGCATGCTGGGACGCATCGCGGCCGTGTTCATCTGGGGCATCGGCATCATCGCCGCGCTCAATCAGATAGGCGTCGGAACCTCGGTCACCATGCCGATCCTCATCACCGTCCTGGCCACCGTGGGCGGCATCCTCGTCGTCGGTGTCGGCGGCGGACTGATCCGGCCCATGCAGCAGCGATGGTCGGGCTGGCTGGACACCATCGAGGGCGAGATGCCCGAGGTGAAGGGCCACGCCCAGGCGTATCAGCGCGGCCGCGAGGACGCCGCGCGCCAGCGCCAGGCCCAGCAGGAGGCCATGGCCGCGCAACGGGCCGCCATGGCGCAGCAGCCGACCATGGCGGGTCAGGGCATGGGCCAGATGCCTCCGGGTAAATGGGCCGAACCCGGCAGTGGCGCAATGGGTTACGGACCGCAGGGGTATCAGCAGCAGGGCGGATACGGGCAGGGCGGCGGCCAGATGCCCCAGCAACAGCCGGGTCAGATGCCCCAGCAACAGCCGGGTCAGATGCCCCAGCAACAGCCGGGTCAGATGCCTCCGCCGCAGACCGGGCAGATGCCTCCGCAACAGACCGGTCAGATGCCCGCGCCCGGAACCGGCCGGATGCCGTCACCGCAGAGCGGCCAGATGCCACCGCAATCCGGCCAGACGCCCCAGAACGATCAGCCGACGCCCCCGGCGCAGCGCCCCGATCGGGGCGGCCAGCTACCGCGGCACGGCGACCAGGATCGCGGCGACATGTAGCCGACGCTCTTTCGGGATCAGGGAGCTCTCAGCGGCTCCCTGATCTCGTTTCGGGGTTCAGGAGGCGCGGGCGAGGGAGCAGACGGCGGCCAGGCGGAGGTGCAGCCAGTCGGCGTCCTGCCAGTCCAGCGGAGAGCGCGGGAGCGCGGCGTGTTCGGCTTCGCGGAGGTCCTCGAGGATGCCGCGGGCGTACCCGGCGAGCAGCACGCTGACCGGGACCAGGCCGGAGTTCTCCACGCCCAGGTCGAGGATGTCGCGGACGGCGGCGGCGTGCTGGTCGATGACCGCGCTGACGCCGGGGAAGACTGCCGCGGCTTCCAGGGCGGGGGCTCCGTGGGTGCGCTGCAGTCGATTCAGGGTTTTACGCGCCGAGACGACGAGCAGAGCGGAGCCGGGCACAAACACCCGGCGATGCTAGCAACCCGCCCGCGGCCCGCGGATCGAGTGTGATATATCACGCATTCCTCCGGAAGTCCCGCTCAGCGGAAGGCTTTCGAGCCGGTCAGCGCCTCGCCCAGCACCAGCTGGTGCACCTCCGCGGTGCCCTCGTAGGTGAGCACGGATTCCAGGTTGTTGGCGTGCCGCAGCACCGGGTACTCGAGGGTGATGCCGTTCGCGCCCAGAATGGTCCGGCATTCGCGCGCGATCTGGATGGCCTCCCGGGTGCTGTTCAGCTTGCCCGCGCTGATCTGCTCGTTGGAGATCACGTGCCGGTCCTTGAGCCGCCCGAGGTGCACGGCCAGCAGTTCACCCTTGCCGAGTTCGAGCGCCATGTCGGCGAGTTTGGCCTGGGTGAGCTGGTAGGCGGCGAGGGGCTTGTCGAAAACCTCACGGGTGCGTGAGTATTCGATCGCGGCGGACAGGCAGTCGCGGGCCGCGCCGAGCGCGCCGAAGATGATCCCGAATCGCGCCTCCGACAGGCAGCCCAGCGGCGCCGCCAATCCCCGCGCCTCCGGCAGCTGCGCGTCGGCGGGCAGCCGGACGCCGTCGAGAGAGAGTTCCGCGGTGATCGAAGCCCGCAGGGACAGTTTGTGTTTCATCTCCCGGGCACTGAATCCCTGTGTGTCCGTGGGCACCACGAAGCCGCGGATCACGTCCCGCTCGCCCTCGCGCGACTGCGCCCACACGATGGCGACATCGGCCACCGACCCGTTGGTGATCCACATCTTCGAGCCGTCGAGGATCCAGTCGTCCCCGTCGCGCCGCGCCCGCGTCCGCATGCCGCCCGGATTGGATCCGAAGTCGGGTTCGGTGAGCCCGAAGCAGCCGATCACCCGCCCGGCCGCCATCTCCGGCAGCCACCGCAGCTTCTGTTCCTCGGACCCGTACTTGTGGATGGCGGTCATGGCCAGCGAGCCCTGCACCGACACCATGCTGCGCACTCCGGAGTCGACGGCCTCCAGCTCCAGGCAGGCCAGCCCGTACGCCGTCGCCGAGGTGCCCGCGCACCCGTATCCCTCCAGGTGCATCCCCAGCAGCCCGAGCTTGCCCAGCTCCGGAGCCAGCTCCCGCGCCGGGAAGGTCCCCTCCTCGAACCATTCGGTCACCCGCGGCCGCAACCGTTCCGCCGCGAACGCGCGCACCGTCTCGCGGATGGCGCGTTCCTCGTCACTGAGCAGGGAGTCGATGGCGAACAGCTCGTCTACGGTGACCATGCGCCCACGATAGGACCGCCCGCGCGACGCCCACAACGCCGCGCCGATACCGACCCGGAGGCGGGGCGGACCGGCCGCGTCCTTAGGCTGTTCGCATGAGCGATCAGCTGGGTTTCTCCACACGGGCGGTGCACGCCGGGTTCGATCCGGACCCTCAGACCGGTGCGGTGAACGTGCCGATCTACGCGAGTTCGACCTTCGCCCAGGACGGGGTCGGCGGCATGCGCGGCGGCTACGAGTACGCGCGCACCGGCAACCCGACCCGGACCGCGCTGGAGGCCAACCTGGCCGCGCTCGAATCCGGCACCTACGGGCGGGCTTTCGCCTCCGGTATGGCGGCCACCGACTGCGCGATCCGGGCCAACCTGCGCCCCGGCGACCACATGGTGATCCCGAACGACGCCTACGGCGGCACCTTCCGGCTCATCGACAAGGTGTTCACCCAGTGGGGCATCGAGTACTCGGTCGCGCCGATCTCGGACGTGGACGCCGTGGCCGCGGCCATGCGCCCCAACACCAAGCTGGTGTGGGTGGAGACCCCCACCAACCCGCTGCTGAACGTCGGTGACATCGCGGCGCTGGCCGAGGTCGCCCACGCGGGCGGCGCGAAGCTGGTCGTGGACAACACCTTCGCCTCCCCGTACCTGCAGCAGCCGCTGCTGCTGGGCGCGGACATCGTGCTGCACTCGACCACCAAGTACCTGGGCGGCCACTCCGACGTGGTCGGCGGCGCGCTCATCACCAACGATCAGGAGCTGGACACCAAGTTCGCGTTCCTGCAGAACGGCGCGGGCGCGGTCCCCGGCCCGATGGACGCCTTCCTCACCCTGCGCGGCATCAAGACCCTGGCCCTGCGCATGGACCGGCACTGCGACAACGCCGAGACCATCGCCGAGTTCCTGGCCAACCACCCCAAGATCGCCCAGGTCATCTACCCCGGCCTGCCCGAGCACCCGGGCCACACCGTCGCGCAGAAGCAGATGCGACGCTTCGGCGGCATGATCTCTGTGCGTGTGCACGGCGGCAAGGAAGCGGCGCTGGAGTTCTGCTCCAAGACCAAGATCTTCACCCTGGCCGAGTCCCTCGGCGGCGTGGAATCGCTGATCGAGCACCCGGGCGCCATGACCCACGCCTCCACCGAGGGCTCCGCGCTCGAGGTCCCGGCCGACCTGGTCCGCCTCTCGGTCGGCATCGAGGACATCAGCGACCTGCTCTCGGACATCGAGCAGGCCCTGGCCTAGGTCTCAGCACAAAGAAGCGCCGCACCGGATTCCGGTGCGGCGCTTCCTTTGCATCTCGGCCGATACAGCGGTTGATCAGCTGTGGTAGGGCTCCGCGGAGACCAGGGTCACCTTCATGGTCTTGCCATTGGGCAGGGTGTATTCGCGGGTGTCGCCGACCTTGGCGTCGATGAGGGCGCCGCCCAACGGGGAGCTGGGGGAGTAGGTCTCGAGGTCGGCGCTGCCGAGGCCCTCTTCGCGGGTGGCGATGAGGAAGGTCTCGGTGTCGGACTCGTCACCGTCGTAGTAGACCTTGACGACCGAGCCGGGCAGGGCGACGCCGGACTTGGTGGGCGCGACGCCGACCTTGGCGTTGTTCAGCAGTTCCTGCAGCTGGCGGATACGCGCCTCCTGCTGGCCCTGCTCTTCACGCGCCGCGTGGTAACCGCCGTTCTCCTTGAGGTCGCCCTCTTCACGGCGCTCGTTGATTTCGGCCGCGATGACGGGACGGTTGGCGATGAGCGCGCCGAGTTCGCTCGTGAGCCTCTCGTGCGACTCCGGGGTCAGCCAAGTCACGGTCTCAGTCATCTCGATCACTCCCTAGTAGTTGTCCCCGGCAAGCCGGGATTCCCTGATGCCCGTTGCTGAAACCCATCCGGAGATGGGCACACAGCAGCAGTGGACAGCCAGAGCGATCCCTGGGGAGAGTCCCGACAGCGCCGGCCGTCAATGCAGCAAACACGGCTCCGAACGCCGGAACCGTGTATCGCGTCATTTTAGCACGATTTGAAAATGCGCTGGTAGAAGCGGCAATGCGGGTCGCATACCCGACTTTTCACCCGGCGCGCAGGTAGGCCGGCACATGCTCGGTGCAGCCGTAGACATTGGCCGCGCCGGCCCGGCGGGCGGTCTTGATGGTGGTGTCCATGCGGACGGTGCCAGCGTCGGAGCCGGGAACCAGGATCTCGCGGCGGCCGACCTCGTCGGTGTCGCCGTCCATGGCGCGCACGATGCAGGCGACCGCGGTGCCGGGATCCTTGCGGGTCACCTTGAATTCGATGGTGGTGGTGGAGTCGTCGACGACGGTGTAGCCGAGGCGTTCCGGTTCGATGTCCTGCGGCCCGTAGGTGCGGAAGCCCAGGTAGGCGACCACGAGTCCGCCGACGAGAACGATCGGTCCGAGGGCCCAGGGCAGCCAGCGGCGGTTCTTCCGCGGCTTGATCCCGTACCTGTCGGCCGGTCTTTCGCTCATATCGGGGACGCTCCCGGGGGGTAGGTCGGAACAAACAACGATCGGATGGAACTATAGGGAATGGATATCCGATGCCTGTGTCTGGACTCGGCACGTGCCAATTGATACAGCTCGACGCTACGAGGTGAAAACGTGATCGGTGAGGTGAACGAGAAGTGAGTGGTCTTCGCCTCATGGCGGTGCACGCCCATCCCGACGACGAATCCAGCAAGGGCGCGGCCACCACCGCGCGCTATGCCGCCGAAGGCAACGAGGTGCTGGTCGTCACCCTCACCGGCGGGGAGCGCGGCGACATCCTGAACCCCGCCATGGACACCCCCGGCATCAAGGACCGCATCACCGAGGTCCGCCGCGAGGAGATGGCCGCCGCCGCCGAGGCGCTGGGCGTCCGCCAGACCTGGCTGGGTTTCGTGGATTCCGGTCTGCCGGAAGGCGATCCGCTGCCGCCGCTGCCCGATGGCTGCTTCGCGCTGGTGCCGCTGGCGGAGGCCGCCGAGGCGCTGGTGCGGGTGGTGCGCGAGTTCCGGCCGCACGTCATCACCACCTATGACGAGATGGGCGGCTACCCGCACCCGGACCACATCAGGTGCCACCAGGTGTCGGTCGCGGCGTACGAGGCCGCCGGCGATCCGGAGCGGTTCCCCGACGCGGGTGAGCCCTGGACGCCGCTGAAGTTGTACTACGACCACGGCTTCAGCCTGGCCCGGCTCGAGATCTTCGCCGCCGAGTACGAGCGCATCGGTGAACCGTTCCCCATGCAGGAGTGGATGGACCGGATGCGCAAGTACGCCGCCGAGCGTGGCGACATCATGGCCCGGGTGACCACCCAGGTCGAGTGCGCCAAGTACTTCCCGGCGCGGGACGACGCGCTGCGCGCCCACGCCACCCAGATCGACCCCAACGGCGCCTTCTTCGCGGTGCCGACGGAGATGCAGCAGCGGCTGTGGCCGACCGAGGAGTTCGAGCTGGCCAAGACCCGCGTCAAGACCGCGATCCCGGAGACCGACCTGTTCGCGGGCATCGACGACGCCGACACCGAGGACGCCGCCCGATGATGCTCACCCTGCTCGCCCAGACCAACAACTCGCCGACCGGCCCGGAGTTCGGCAAGGCGTCGCCGCTGGGCCTGGTCATCGTGCTGGTGTTGCTGGCGGGCACGATCCTGCTCATCCGGAACATGAACAAGCACATCAAGAACCTGCCCGCCGAGTTCTCCCCGGAGCACCCGGAGGCGGATCAGGAAGCCGACGAGGGCACCGAGCACGGAATCGCCGCGCAGGAGGACGACGACGCGTCGCCGCGCAGCGAGTCCAAGCCGGAAGCCACCAACGGCACGGCCTGACCCTGACGATGCGCAGCGCCCCCGGTCCACGGACCGGGGGCGCTGTCGTTTCCCGGTACTCGGAACAATTCCGGTCACGCTGCCGTTTCCGCACCGGAGAGCGAAAACGCCGGAGTGGAAAGGGAAATCGCGATGCCGAGCCCGCCGGGACGACCGAGGGGATCGCGGGCTTTGTCCGCAAGCGCCTGGGCTGAGCCGGTCTCGTTCCGGGTCGCGGGATCACTCCAGGGTCGGCTGGTCGTAGAGGGTGAATCCGCCCTTGCCGTCCGTGTCCACGCCGAGGAATCGCCCGGCGTGGAAGGGGTTGTTGGCGAGCAGCCGGACCACCGTGTTGTCCGGATCGAAGAGGTCGAGGACCGCGCCGTATTCGCCGCGGTCGAAGACCTCGCCGCGGGTGTAGTCGAGTTCGTCGGCGCGGGCGGCGAAGGCGTGCAGGTCGTCGACGGAGTCGACTTCCAGCGCGAAGACGTCGAACCCGCCGAGGTCCGGTTGCCCGGGGCAGTATTCGCGTTCGCGCAGCGCGATGCCGAATCCGCTGGGGTGCATGAGCTGCGCGCCGCGCAGGTCGCCCTCTTCCCGGAATTCCCCGGCCAGGCGCAGGTCGAGTAGGTCGGTGTACCAGGCGACGCTGCGCGCCAGGTCGCTGACCGGCAGCTTGACGTGGCGGATGCGGACGAGTCCGGCCATGGGTGGCTCCTGATTCGGTGCGCGCGGTGTCGTCGGGCGGGAACCCCGCAAGGATGCCACTTCCCGGCCGCCGTGGCGTGGAATGGCGCTCGAAACGCCGGTGTCGGAATACCTCTGGGGGGTATGTGGTTGCGGTGAGTCCACGCTCGATCTCGTCAGAAGGTGGCATTCATGGCTACGCCGACCCTGGACCGGTCCGCCGACGCGGCCAATACCGTTTCCTCCCATGTGGTGGGGGTGATGGTGGAGGCGGCCCTGCGGGCCGGGGCCGACAAGGAGCAGCTCGCCCGGCTGCTCGGCCAGGATCCGGCGCTGCTGTCCGACGACGCGCTGCGCATCTCGACCCTGAAGGTGTCGCGGCTGTGGGAGTTGCTGTACGGGCTGGCCGGTCCCGAGGCCGGGGTGCTGGCCGCCGAGCGGGCCGAGCGCGGACGGCTCAATGTGTGGGACTACCTGATCGGCACCGCGCCCACGCTCGCCGAGGGCCTGCGGGATGCCGCGCGCTACAACAACGCCATCTGCGACCGCCGCGTCGACCTCGAGGTGATCGAGGACGGCGCGCTGCTGACCGTGCGCTACGGCATCTTCCCGCACGCCGGCGCCGCGCAGGCTGTGCACCGGGAATTCGTGATGGCCGTGATCGTGCGCCGCGCCGCCGAGAGTTTCGGCGCGGCGGGGCTTCCCGTCCGCGTCGACTTCACCCACCCGGCCCCGGCGGACCGCGGCTACCTGGTCCGCGCCCTCGGCACCGCGAACCTCCACTTCGGCCGGGCAGCGGACGCCATCACCTTCATGGGCTCCGATGCCGGTCAGACCGCGAGTGACCCTGTCCTGCAAGCGATCCTGCGCTCGCACGCCCAGCAGGTCATCAACTCGATCGCGCCCGAACCGGGGTGGCTGGACGCTTTCCGCGCGGCTCTGTACGCGACGCTGCCGGACTCCGGCGGGGACGGCGTCCGCCTGGAGAAGGTCGCCCGCGCTCTCCGTCTGAGTGAACGCACCCTGCAACGCCGCCTGGCCGAGCACGGCACCGGCTGGCGCACCGAACTCGAAACCCTCAGGCGCGATACGGCGCTCGCTCTGCTGCGCGACCCGGCCGTGCCGGTGCGCGTGGTGGCCCTGCGTCTGGGCTATCGCGATCACCGTGTCCTGGCCCGGGCCTTCCGCCGCTGGACCGGCCAGTCGCCCGCGGGTTTCCGCCGCGGCCTGGTGCGGTGACCGGGCCGGATCAGGCCGGGTCGGCGGTGAGGTGGAGGTAGGCGGTGTCGAGGGGGATGTCGACGGCGAACCAGGCGGCCGGGCGGTCGTCGTCGCGCGGGCACCAGGCGGTGGCCACGCACAGGCGAGCGGCCTCATCGGTGGCCAGGCCGGGCAGGTGCCATTCGATCCGGGCCGGATCCCGGTAGCGGACACCGTATTCGGCGTCGTGGTCGTCGGCGTGGATCCGGTGCGCCCAGCTGCCGGGCATGAGGCGCGCGTCCTCGGCCTGCATGGCCAGCAGTTCGGAGTCGGGGCCGCCGATGCACACCATGAAGTGGTCGTTCTCGATGCTCACCGCCGCGAGGCACTCCCCGGTGTCCGGTCCGCTGGTGGTCCCGGCGGGCAGATCGGTCAATTCGGCCGTGAAGACCAGTCCCGGGACCGCGCTGTGCGCCTTCACCTGCCAGATCCCGGCCCACAGCGCGACTGGCGCGCCCCCGTCCCAGGCGGGCATCTCGATGCTCCCGACCAGCAGGTCGACGGTGGCGTCCCGATGCCGCCACCGGTGCAGATGCGACCCGTTCGGCAAGCGCCACAGCGTGTTCGGACCGGCGGGCAGCAGCTCCGACCCGATGGTGACGCCGAACCCCACGATCCCGAGCGGGGTGTCGATCACGGCGGGACGACGGTCTACCTGAGCGAGATGGTCGGTGGGGAGCATGAACCCATCATGCAGGGTCCGTATCGGAGCCCGCTGACCGGTTGCACCCGTTAGTTTTTCGTAAAGGAAATTTCCGGTTGTCCGGCGCGGGATTAGCGTTTGTGGTGTCGAACAGCTGCGGTTCCGGGGGGTGGGGTTGATGGCGGCGGACGTGATCGGCAAGTTCGCGCGGGTGACGGCCGCGATCACCCCCGACCACCTCGGCGAGGTGTTGATCGAGGTGCGGGCCGGGTCCGAACGGTTCCTGGCGCGCGCCGCCGACAGCGAGTCGACGATTCCCAAGCACGCTCAGGTGCTCGTGGTCGGCAGTCTGGGTGGCCGGACCGTCGAAGTCGTTCCCGTGAAATGAAGGTGCATCGTGGACATCCTGGTCATTGGTTTGGTCGGGTTGGTGTTCGTTGTTCTGTTGGCCGGAATCGGGTTGCTGCGGCTCGCGTGGCGCGTGGCCGAACCCGATGAGGCGCTGATCATCTCGGGTTTCCGAGCCGGATCGGGGCCGGGCGGGTCGGGAGAGAGTATGGGGTTCCGGATCGTCACCGGGCGCGGGTGCCTGGTCGCGCCGGGGTTGACCAAGGTGCGGCGAATCTCGCTGGAGGCGCACGAATCCCAGATCGTGGTGCCGTGCGTGAGCCGGCAGAAGATCAATCTGCAGCTGACCGGTGTGGTGATGTACAAGGTCGGCGACGACTACACCTCGATCGCCAATGCGGCGCGGCGGTTCCTGGACCGGCCCACCGACGAGCTCGAGACCAAGGTGCAGAACGTGTTCATCGGTCATCTGCGCGCCATCGCGGGCTCGATGACCGTGGAGGACATGATCAGTGATCAGGACAAGTTCTCCGAGCAGGTGCGGGACCGCTGCTCGCACGAGATGGAGTCTTTCGGCCTGGTGATCGACTCGTTCCAGATCCAGTCCATCGCCAGCGAATCGAATTACATCGCCAATCTGGCCATTCCGCACCAGGCGGAGGTGGAGCAGCACGCCCGCATCGCGCGCGCCAATGCCGAACGCGAGGCCATCGCGCAGGAGCAGGCGGCGCAGGCGGAGGTCGCGTTGTCGGTGCGCGACACCCAGATCAAGAAGGCCGGATATCAGGCCGAGGTGGATCGGGCCACCAAGGACGCCCAGCAGCAGGGCCCGCTGGCCGAGGCGACCGCCCGGCAGGCGGTGGTCGAGGTGGCGACCAAGGTCGCGCAGCTCGAGGCGCAGCAGAAGGAACAGCAACTCCAGGTGGAGGTGCGCAAGCCCGCCGACGCCGAGGCCTACAAGCAGACGACTCTGGCCACCGCGGCCCGTGACGCCCGCATCAGTCAGGCCGAGGCCGACGCCGCGGAGACCCGGCTGCGCGCGGAAGCCGCTGCGGCGCAGACGAAGTTGCAGGCCCTCGCCGAGGCCGAATCGATCAAGGCGCGGGCGGCGGCGCAGGCCGAGGCGACCCGGCTCACCGGTCAGGCCGAGGCGGACGCGATCAAGGCGCGCGGTCTGGCCGAGGCCGACGCCGTGCGCGCCCGGATGGCCGCGGAGGCGGCGGGCATCCAGCAGCGCGCCGAGGCGATGAGCCAGAACCAGGAGGCGGTGATCGCCCAGCAGATCGCCGAGCACCTGCCGGAGATCGTGGCCGCGGCGGCGAAGCCGTTCGAGCACGTCGGGCAGTTCACGGTGCTCAACGGGGCTCAGGGCGTGACCTCGGCGCTGGCCGAGATCATCCAGCAGGCGGGGACTCTCGCCACCATGGCGCGGGAATCCCTGACGCCGGAGATCAGCCGTTCGTGATCGAGTCGACGAGAAGGACGCGGTGACCAGGCGCAGCGGGATGCCGAGCGGCACGATCGAGAGGAAGTAGTTCCGGCGATGGCTCGGTGGGAAGAATCCCACCGAGCCATCGCCGATTCGGTCGCGGCTGTTCGGATGTCAGGCGGCAGCCGAGACCTCCTGGTCACGCCGGGCCGGGGACCGGAAGGTCGCCAGGGCGAGCGCCGCCGCGCCGACGGCGACGATGCCGGCGGTGACGAACGCCGCCGAGAAGCCGTCGGTCAGGGCGGCGGTGTCACCGAGCCGGTCGGCGCCCGCGTTCGCCGCGATGGCGGTGACCGCGGCCAGGCCCAGGGCCGAACCGATCTGGTAGCCGGTGTTCACGATGCCCGAGGCGAGGCCGCCCTCCTGCGGCGGCGCGGCCGAAATGGCCGTCTGCAGTGTGGGAATGAAGGCCAGCGACATGCCCAGCGCCGCCACCAGCGAACCGGGCAGCACGTCGATCCAGAAGTTGCCGTCGGGACGGATGAACGACAGCCACGCCAGTCCGGCGGCCAGGATGACCAGGCCCGCGACCGTCATGGTGCGAGCGCCGAAGCGCGCGAACAGTTTCGGCGAGATCGCGATCATGCCGACCATGATGAGCGCGGTCATGGGCAGCAGCGCCGCGCCCGACGGGAAGGCCGAATAGCCCAGCACCTGTTGCAGATACAGGTTCAGGAAGAACCACATCGGCACCCACGCCGCGCCCAGCAGTACCTGGGCGAGGTTGGCCGCGCCGAGGTCGGGTGCGCGGAAGATGCTCAGCGGCATGAGCGGTTCGCGGCGGCGGGCCTGGATCGCGATGAACGCGCCGAGCAGGGCGACGGCCGCGGCCAGCACCACCCAGGTGGAGGTGGCGGACCAATCTCCGCGCACCACACCGAAGACCGCCGCGCCCAGTCCGAGCGTCGCTGTCACCGCGCCGAGCAGATCCACCGAGGCGTGCGGGGCCATCGCGCCGTCGGGCACCAGGGCCGGGGCGGCGAGCAGGGCTACCAGCGCGATCGGGATATTGATGTAGAAAACCCAAGGCCACGAGGCGTATTGGGTGATGAGCCCACCCAGGAACACACCGGCGGTGCCGCCCGCGGGCGCGGCCGCACCGTAGACGGCGAAGGCCTTGGTCAGTTCGCCGGGATTGCCGCCGAACAGCATCATGAGCAGGGTCAGGGCGGAGGGTGCGATGAGGGCCGCGCCCGCGCCCTGGACGCCGCGTCCGATCAGTTCCACCGCGGCGTTTCCGGCGAGCCCGGCGACCAGTGAACCGACCGCGAGGATGCCCCAGCCGGTCTGGAAGATCCGTCGGGCGCCGACGATGTCGGACAGCTTGCCGCCGAGCAGCAGCAGGCCGCCGAACACGACCACGTAGGCGTTGAAGACCCAGGACAGGTTCTCCTGCGAGAAGCCCAGCGCGTCCTGCATTTCCGGCAGTGCGACGCCGATGATCGAGGTGTCCATGATGACGATGAACTGGGCGAGGGCGATGAGCCCCAAGGCGATCCAGCGCCGCGACGGGGGTGGCGCGGTGGTGTGGGTGGACATAGGAATCACTCCCTGGCAGAGGTATCGGGCGGCCGGGTGGCCACTGGCTGTTCCAACCCGTCCATTGGTACCCCCGTGGGGTATGTGAAGAACAGCCCGGAGCAGTGTGACCCTTCTCATACATATAGGGGGTATGGGTATATATCCGGGTGTTGGCCTGCGCGAAAAGGCCGTCGGCGCCGGAACTTTCGGCGAATTCGGGCGGGGACACGCGCCGGAGACAGTTGACATCGACCCGGTGTGGGCTGTGAGGATTGGCCGATGATGAAACGAACGATCAATAGCTTGACCGCCGTTGCCATCCTCGGAGCCGGCGCGGCCGTCGCCGCGGCACCGGCCGGCGCCGAACCCGGCGGCCCCTGTCAGCTGGGCTGGTCGAACACCGAACCGCGTTCCTGCGTGCAGAACAGCTTCAACACCGGCCCGGTCTTCACCGTCGGAAACGGTGTCTGCGCGGGCATGTTCTCGGTCGGCGGCACGGCCTTCGACGGCCCGCTCTACCAGTACTCCGAGGCGCCGGGCGCCTCACACTCGGTGATCCTGCGCATCAGCCAGGGCTTCTCCCTGCTGGGCAATTGGGCCCCGACACTGCTGGCCTGTGACGTCAATGCCGTCATCGACTGGACCAATGCCGACACCGGCCAGCAGGGCAGCGTCACCCGCTTCATCGCCGCGGGGCAGAACAGCACCTATCCGGCCATCTTCCCGGTCGACACCGGACCGGGCCGCGTGCACCTGACCATCCGCACGGACCGCCCGAACGTCCCGGTCAACCTCGACGTCGTCGTGCCCTAGCGTCGAATTCGGCCACGATCGGGCTCCCACTCGAATCTCGGATTCGGGTGGGAGCCTTCGTTCATCGGGCCGTCAGGAACTGGTGCAAGCCCTGGGCGACGGCGGCGTCGCCCTGGACGGTCGGGTGGCCCGGCTGCCCGTACCAGTCCGGACCCGGGGTGAAGATGCCGTTCAGCCACGGGTCGGGGGAGCACAGTCCGTGGCCCGCGGTGACCGCGGCGGCATCGAAGTACTCGACCCCGAGCGCGGCGGCCCCGTCCCGCGGAGCGGTGCGGAGGCTGTCGAACACGTCGGTGACGGCTCCCGCCCGGGGCAGGCCGACCGGAACGCCCAGTACGCCCATGCAGATCGCCTGGTCACCCGGCGTGTGCAGCTCCTGGTAGCCGACCAGCACGATCCGGGCGTTCGGCGCGTAGTAGCGGATGTAGGTGACGATGTCGCGCAGGTGGTCGACGTAGTCCTGCCCGGTCAGCAGCGCGGGCGGATTGGCGTTGGTGGCGGCGTCGGCCGTGCTGCACCCGCGCAGCACATCGAGCAGGCACGGCACCAGCTCGTTCTGTGCCGCATGGTCCGCGCCCCAGGCATCGTTCAGACCGAACTGCAGCAGCACCGCTTTGGTCCGCGGCCCGAACGCCCCGTCCGCGGCCGCCTGTCGCGCCTCGGTGAGCGCGGTCCAGAAGTGGTCCTCCCCGTGCCGCCACATGTACGCGCCGACGCAGGACACGTCCGCGACATCCTGGGTCGCCGACAACCCCATTCGATCCGCCAGCTGATTCGGCCAGGAGGTGGGCAGATGCGGGCAGGCCACCCCGGCGGGCTGCGGCTGCATGGTCGACCAGGTGGCATTGGCCGTATTCGAATCGCCCATGACGACCAGCGTCTTCCCGCCGTTCGAGGCCGCCGGATCGGTGTCGGCCCCGGCCACCGGTGCGGTGAGGCCGCTGATCAGCGCCGCCCCTCCGAAGACCATCGCGACGGCGGAGAGAAAACGGCTCATGGTCCTCGGCATTTCGTGCGGTAGAGATTCGGGCGCCCGTACGGGTCGCCAGATCCTAGCGCGACCCGTACGGCGGAACCGCTTATTCGGGGGTGACGATGGCGAAATCCGGGTTGGGTTCGTCGAACAGGGCGGTGAGTTTGACGAAGCTCTGGGCGTCACCGTCGATGGTGAGCGCGCCGGACTTGACGGCCGTGCTGATGTCCTGACCGCCGAGCAGGACGCCGATCAGGGTGGCGCGGGTGAGGGTGAAGGTGACGTCGGCGGGCGGGAGTTTGTCGCCCTCGCGGCGGTCGAAGTGGATGAGGACGCCGTTGCGCAGTTCGAGGCGGTGGGTGCGCTTCTCGTCGGTGAAAACCCAGTCGCTGATGGCCTTTTCGTGCCAGGACTTGGGGCCGTCGAGCCGCAGGGAGAGGGCGTCGAAGACCTGGTCGATGGTCAGGGCCGCCATCATGGACGGGGAGGTGGTCTGGGTGGGCGTGCCGATATTGCCGTTGCGGAGTTCGTAGGCGCCCATCAGGAAGAAGTTGCGCCAGGTGCCGTTCTCGGCGCCGTAGCCGAGCTGTTCGTAGGTGTCGGCGAGCAGCGACTTCGCGGCGGTGTTCGCGGGGTCGGCGAAGACGACGTAGTTGACCACCTGCGCGACCCAGCGGTAGTCGCCCGCGTCGTAGGCCGCGCGCGCCTTGCGCAGCACCTCGTCGGCGCCGCCCATGAATTCCACATGGCGGGTGGCCGATTCGACCGGCGGGTGCTCCCACAGGTGCGCGGGATTGCCGTCGAACCAGCCCATGTAGCGCTGGTAGATGGCCTTCACATTGTGGCTGACCGAGCCGTAGTAGCCGTGCGCGTGCCAGGACCCGGCGATGGCCGGGGGTAGCTCGATGGCTTCGGCGATCTCACTGCCGACATAACCCTGGTTCAGGCGCCGCAGCGTCTGGTCGTGCAGGTACGCGTACAGGTCCCGTTGCAGCGCAAGGTATTCCACCAGGCGCTCGGTGTCCCAGGTCGGCCAGTGGTGGGAGGCGAACACGACGTCGGACTCGTAGCCGAACAGGTTGATCGACTCGGTCAGGTACTGCGACCAGACGTGCGGGTCGCGCACCAGCGCACCGCGCAGGGTGAGCAGATTGTGCAGGGTGTGGGTGGCGTTCTCCGCCATGCAGAGTGCGCGGTGGCCGGGGAAGTAGAAGTTCATCTCCGACGGCGCTTCGGTTCCCGGCGTGATCTGGAAGACGACGCGGACCCCGTCGACCGTCATCTCCTGACCGGTCTCGGTGATGTCGTGGGTCGGCGCGATCAGGGTGACCGTGCCGGTGGAGGTGGTCTGCCCGAGGCCCGCGCCCACCTGGCCCTTGGGGCCGCGGGGGAGCGCCGCGCCGTACATGTAGGCGGCGCGGCGGGCCATCGCCGTTCCGGCATAGACGTTCTCGGCGACCGCGTGCTCGAGGAATCCGGCGGGCGCGATCACCGGGAGGCGACCCGCGTCCACGTCCTCCTGGGTGGTGACGCCGTCCGCGCCACCGAAGTGGTCGACGTGCGAGTGGGTGTAGATCAGGCCGGTCACCGGCTTGTCGCCGCGGTGCGCGCGGTACAGGTCGAGTCCCGCCTTCGCGGTCTCGGCCGAGATGAGCGGGTCGATCACGATCACGCCGGTGTCGCCCTCGATCAGGGTCATGTTCGACAGGTCGAGGCCGCGGATCTGGTAGATCCCCGGGGTCACCTCGTACAGGCCCTGCCGGATGTTCAGCCCGGCCTGCCGCCACAGGCTCGGATTCACCGAGGACGGGCAGGCGCCGTTCAGGAAGCTGTAGGAGTCGTTGTCCCACACCACATTCCCGTCGGCGTCCTTGACCACGCCGGGCTCGAGCGCGGCGATGAAGCCGCGGTCGGCGTCCTGCTGGTCGGTGGTGTCGCCGAAGGGCAGATCGGCGCTCAGTCGCTTGTTCTGATCGATGATGAACTGGCTCGGTTCGGTCGTCGTGCTCACTGCTTGCCTCCTGTTCCGCCGGGCGGATCCGGCGAGATCGGTGTTTCGCTTTCGCGGAGCGGGTGTCAGGGCGTGACGGCGAGAGCGCCGCCGAATTCGGTGATGAGCAGGATCGGCGCCCAGATGGGCGCGGTGAGGGCGATCAGGGGCGAGGCGAGAATGCCCAGCAGGATCAACATGCGAGTCTCCTTATTCGCCGGCGTGCAGGACCTGGAGCCAGAACACCGGCAGATACTGGCTGACGCAGTCGGCGAGCACCGTTGCGCCGGGCTGGAATTGGGCGTAGGCGGGGCCGGTCGTGAAGTCGGTGGCCGAAACGGCAGGGTCGCCGCCGGGGGGTGACCAGGAACCGGGCGGATAGTTGACGACCGGCGGCAGGCCGCGCACCGTCGGCGGGTCGACGCTGTAGAGCCCGCACTTCCACCATTCGCCGGGCGCGGACTCGACCTTGATCACGCCTCCGGGTTCGGGGGTGAACCGGGGTTGGGCCGTCGCGGGCGCGGCGGCGAGCACGCACGACGCGGCGGCGGAGACGGCCAGGGTGATCGGGACGCGTAGCGGGCGCACGGGGGCTCTCCTTGTAGCTCACGACATCGGGATGTGGCGACTGCCGACGGGTCCGACGGTAGTGCGAGAGTGTCGGTAGCTGATCAATTGCCACTCACCCTGTTTAGATGATTTCGGTGCGAAAAAATACAACCAGTTGGAACTAGTCTCTCCTAGACTCTCTCCTTGGTACAGGGAAAAGTCCAGCTCTATCGGTTATCGACGCCCGTTCGTTGACGTCGCAGAAGGGTCGTGTGTCCGTGAACTTCGAGAAGAGTAGCGAGCATCGGGAGTTTGCCCTCGTGTCGCGACGGTCCGCCCTGGGGCTCGGGATCGCCGCGATCAGCGCGGTCGGGCTGGCAGCCTGCTCCAGCTCGGACAGCAGCGGTTCGGTCGCGAGTTCGACCAGCGCCGCCTCGAGCGATCCGGCCGCGATCGCCACCGACGCCTACGTGTTCGGCTATCCGCTGGTCGTCATGGACGTGACCCGGGAGAACGCGGCTCCGACCAACCGCTTCTTCCACGGCGAACCGCCGACGCCCGAGGACAAGTCGGTGGTGCGGCTCAATCTGGACACCCTCTACTCGTTCGCCTGGCTCGATGTACGGGCCGAGCCGATGGTGTTGCAGGTCCCGGCCATGGAGTCCGACCGCTACTGGCTGATGCAGATCATGGATGCCTGGTCCAACACCGTGCAGGACCCCAGTAGCGTGCACCCGCAAGTGAAGTCGGGCTCGGACTCGCCGCCGTTCACCTACGCCATCACCGGTCCTGGATGGTCGGGGCAGCTGCCCGAGGGGGTGACCCAGCTACAGGTGCCGACCGGGACCGTGTGGGTCGCCGGACGTCTGCAGTTCAATGGCGGGTCGGATGTCGACCGCGTGCGCGAATTGCAGCGGCAGCTGAAGCTGGTTCCGCTCAGCACCTGGGTCAAGGATCCGGCCGCGGTGCAGGGCGATCCGGGTCTGCCCAATGCCAACAGCGGTGACGCCGCCAAGACGGTCGCGCAGATGGACGGACCGGCCTTCTTCGACCGCATGACCAAGCTGATGGCGGCCAATCCGCCCGCGGCCGCCGACGCCGACGCGCTGAAGCGGTTCGCGAGCATCGGAATCACCAAGGGCGGCAGCGTGAATGGCGTGTCCGCCGAGGTGCTGAACACGGCCGTCAAGACCGGGTCGGAGCGGATTCCGACCTACAAGAATCCGGCGGCCGAGGACGCCAACGGCTGGATCTTCGACCCCACCATCGGTGCGTACGGCACCAACTACGGTCAGCGCGCGCTGGTCGCCATGCAGGGGCTGGGCGCGAATCTGTCCAAGGACGCGCTGTATCCGACCGTCTACGGCGTGGCCGATGACAGAGGCACTCCGCGCCGATTCCGGATTCGCTTCGCCGCCGGGCAGCAGCCGCCGGTCGACGCGTTCTGGTCGATCACGGCCTATGACGGCGCGAGTCACCTCGTCGACAACCCGGCGCAGATCTACTCGGTCGGTCATCAGATCAAGCCGACCGAGGGGCCGGACGGATCTCTCGAAATCGCGGTCCAGAGCGCTGATCCGGGCGACTTGGTCCCCAAGGGCAACTGGCTGCCCATCCCCGCCTCGGGGCAGTTCTCCCTGACCATGCGGCTGTACGCGCCCAAATCCCAGGCCGCGGACGGTGGTTGGCAGCCGCCGAAACTCGAACAGCTCTCCTGACCGGAAGGACCGATGGTGAATACCCGTGCAGGACAATCTCGGCGAGGCAAGCTGCGTGTCGCATCGGCGCTGCCGATCGGCCTGGCCGCGCTGACCGCCTTCGCGCTCACCGGGTGTGACAGCTCGTCCGATTCGAAGAGCAGCTCCCCGTCCTCGACCGCCGCGGGCGCGTCGGCGACGAAGGCCGCGGAATACCCGCTGGGCAAGCCGATCACCGTCACCGCGGACAATTTCGTGCGCGCCGAGAGCGACCGCCAGTTCGACATCGGCGTCAAGGAGGGCGCGTTCGGCAAGTGGAACCACTTCCGCGAGCTGATGCCCATCGATGCGCAGGCCGTGGTGCGTGCCAACCGGGACACGTTGTACTCCAACGTGATCGTCGACCTCGACGCCGGTCCGGTCACCGTCACCATGCCCGACGCGGGCAGTCGATTCATGTCGTTGCAGGCCATCGACGAGGACGAATACACCTCGCATGTCAGCTACACGGCGGGCAAGTACACCTTCGACAAGGACAAGGTCGGCACCCGGTACGTGATGCTCGGCATCCGGACCTTCGTCGACCCCAACAACCCGGCCGATATCGACGCCGTCCACAAGCTGCAGGACCAGGTCGGCTTCGAACAGTCCGGCGGCCCCGGCACGTTCGAGATTCCGCAGTGGGACAAGGCAAGCCAGGACATGGTCCGCAACGCACTGCTCGCCCTGGCCTCCACTATGCCCGACACCAAGGCCGCCTTCGGTCCGCGCGGCCAGGTCGACGAGGTCCGCCACCTGATCAATGCCGCGTCCGGCTGGGGTGGCAACCCGGAGAAGGACGCCCTCTACGTGTACGGCACCCCGGCGGAGAACAACGGCCAGGTCAACTACAAGCTGCACGTGAAAGACGTTCCCGTGGACGGCTTCTGGTCGGTAAGCCTGTACAACGCCCAGGGCTATTACGAGGCCAACCCGCAGAACTCGTACACCGTCAACGGCACCACGGCCAAGAAGAACCCCGACGGTTCGGTCGACATCCAGTTCGGCGGCTGCGACGGCCAGATCCCCAACTGCCTGCCCATCATGCCGGGCTGGAACTACATGGTCCGCCTCTACCGCCCCCACCAGAACATCCTCGACGGCACCTGGACCTTCCCCCAGGCCGAGCCCATCCGCTGAGCGGTCGGGCACACTGGAACGGCCGCGCGCGCCCCGGCGGCCGAACCCAGGAGGACCCGCGACGATGCAGCCCAGGCTCGATGAATGGATCGCCGGTGGAATCAGCGGTCACGACATCTTCCACCGGCAGGACGGGCCGGTCGACGGCCGTCCGGTGACGCTGTTGCACGGCTTCCCGACCTCGTCGCACGATTGGGCGCCGATCGTGCCGCGGCTGGTCGAATCCGGTTGCCGGGTGACCACTCTGGATCTACTCGGGTTCGGGGCCAGTGCGAAACCGGTGCGGCACGACTATCTGATCACCGAGCAGGCGTCGATCGTGGAGGCGCTGTGGGAGCGGCTCGGGATCGGGCCGACCTCGCTGGTGGCGCACGATTACGGGGTCTCGGTCGCGCAGGAACTACTGCACCGCGACCCGAACCGGATCACCTCGGCAGCCTTCCTCAACGGCGGGCTGTACCCCGACCTGCACCGGCCCACGCGTGTGCAGAAGCTGCTGCACAGTCCACTCGGCGCCGTGGTCCAGCACCTGGCCTCCGAGCGGATGTACCGAAAGTCCTTGCGAGAGATCCTCGGTCGCCCGGTGAGCGATGAACTGCTCCACGACATGTGGCTCGCCACCACCATGAGCGAGGGCAAACGCGTCCAACATCGACTGCTCCACTACATCGACGAGCGCCGCCAGCACGCCGACCGGTGGCGCGAAGCGCTCGAGCAGTACCCCGGCCCACTGCTGTTCGTCTGGGGCCCGGCCGACCCGGTCAGCGGCGCCCACGTGCTGCCCCGGCTGCGTGAGCGCCTCCCGCACGCGACGATCACCGTCCTCGACGAACCACCGGTCACCGGGCATTACCCGCAACTGGAGAACCCCGACGCCGTCGCCGCTGCCCTGACCGAATTCCTGAGTCTCGGGGTGGCCGGGTCCTGACATCGACACCATGACGACCCTCCCGAATCGCCCCAATTCCGCTGTCCTCGTAGTCGATTCGGGAATGTCAGCGTCGCTACGCCGAACAGGTTGGGGCGCGCGCTATGAAGACGCGGTCTCCGAGCGCATCGTCCCCGCGTAGCGGCCCGAGTAAGTCGCGCCGCCGCGCTTCGCCGGCTGATGGGCGCTGAGGCATCGCCGGAACGGTGAGGGCTGGGCGGGCTCGCCGCCTCGGTGCTACTTGGTATTGCTGACTACCGCTACTCTGCGTTACAGTCTAGTGGTAGTCAGTACCACCGAATAGCGTGGTCCGAGGAGAGGAGGCGGCTACGGACAACTTGACCGAGATGCTCAAGGGGACGCTCGAAGGGTGTGTTCTCGAGATCATCGGCAACCAGGAGACATACGGTTACGCGATTACGCGGCGGCTGAATGAACTGGGATTCGTGGACGTCATCGAAGGCACCGTCTACGCCATCCTGGTGCGCTTGGAGAAGAACGGCCTGGTCGATGTTTCCAAGCGGCCGTCCGAAGTCGGTCCGCCGCGAAAGTTCTACTCGCTCAACGAAGCAGGGCGTAAGGAACTCTCGACGTTCTGGGAGAAATGGGAATACGTCTCGGCGCGGATCGACGAGCTCAAGGGGAGTGGGAAATGAAGTTCTGGGAAACGGTCACCGGCGGCGATCTCACCAAGGAGTACAAATCCTTCGACGCTCGGGCCGAGGCGCTCCCCGCCGAGTATCGAACGGCATGGGACGCGATCAAGATTCAGCTCTACCCCTACTCGGACTTCTCGGGCCGCAACCTGATGCCGATCCTCGACGGCGCCCTGGGGCTGCTCGAGGCGGCGGCGGCGGACGGTCAGAGTGTTCGCGAGGTGGTGGGCGACGACATCAAGGGCTTCTGCGCGGCGATCGCGGGCGGCGAAGGATCCAAGGGCTATCGCGACAAATGGCGTCAGCAGCTCAACGACAACGTCGCCAAGAAACTCGGCCGGCTAGGAGGATAACGTGGGCATCCGCGACATCATCGAAGGTAAGCGGGAGTGGCGAGCGCACGTCGCGCGGGTCAAGGCGCTCCCGGCGGACTATCAGATCGTCTACAAGGAGATACAGAAGTACTTCTTCAAGGTCGGCCCGGTCGATCTGGTCGGCGGAAATCTGCTTTCGGGACTTCTCGATTTCTTCGAGGAAGGCGCCGCGGCCGGCACCGGAGTCATGGAGCTGATCGGCCCCGACGTCGCGGCATTCTGTGATGATCTGATCCGGGACTCGCAGACCTACGCCGACATCTATCAGGAGTCTGTCGGCAAGGACGCGGCCAACTGATCGTTTCGGCGAAGCCGCCGCGGCCGTCAGCATCCCGTAAAGATGTGTGCCGGCCGTGGATTCGGCGCGGATCATGGATCTTCGGAAGCGATGTCGGCCGAGGAACGAGGTGATCGGAATGTCGTTCGACAGCGTGGCGGCCGTGATGGCATCGGAGACGGTTCCGACCTACTCCGGTCCCGCGGTGGCCATCGGGACCGCGATCCTGCTGTTCGCTCTCGCCGCCCTGGCGACCTGGGTGTTGTTCGCCGAGCATCGCCACAGGTGAGCCCGGCGCGGCACGTGGCTCTGGGGGCGGGCCGAGTCGGTGAGTGGGAAAGATTGGGCGATAACGAAACGGACAAGTCGGTAGCAAAGAGGTGGCAAATCACTGCCTCGGTGGCCTAGCGTCGGTCCTCGTCGCAGTCTGTCCGAGCTCGTCATCATCGTTCTCGATTCGTAGGAGCTGATGAGATGCTTGCAGGAATCGCCCGCTCAGCGGTGGTCGCCGCGGTAGCCGTCCCGCTCGTCGCCTTGGCGGCCGCGCCGGCGTCCGCGAGTGAGACCACGGCATCGCCCGTGAACCGGCCCGTTGCGGTGCAGAACGTGGACGCCCCTTACATCTGGGTGAACATCTGTGTCCACATCCCGACTCCGGGATCGGCCACTCTGAACTGGTGCTTCCCGTAGCCGATCCGCTGTGCCCGAACGAGATTCGACACCTCCGCGCCGTGCGCGCTTCGTCGTGCGGTGCGGTCATTCAACGGAGAGGAGCAGCTATGCAGGCCGGCGTCCGTGTCGCCGCGTTCGGCGTCACCGCTCTCGCGTGGATTCTTCCCGCTACCGGTCCGCTACACGCGGATCCCGCTGGGTGTACCGTCCCCGCCGACACCACGAACCAGTACCTGATCCTGTACGGCGGCTCACGGTCCGTCCCCGCCGCCGCCAACGGTGAATCCATGGCCATCGTGCGGTTCCCCAGCCAGAGCTCCCTGCAGTACTTGGTGGCCGGGACCGGGGTGTGGCACGACAGCACCTACACCTACACCTCACCGGAGCCCGGCGTCGCCGTCATCGACGCCACCGAGGCGGCCGCCGCGGGACCGGTCACCTACTCGGTCACCTTGCGGTGCCGGACCAACGAATCCGGCTCCTTCTCCTACACCGGCCCGGGCGCGGACACTCCGAGCACCGACAACGCCGCTCCCAGCACGAGCAACGCCACCTACCGATTCAGCCGCAGCGCCATCTGACAACTGCCGCAACGCATCACAGCGGCCGCGGCTCACGCGCAGCGGAAGCCCATATCGGTGCGGTGGATGCGGGAGAAGAAGTCCCACGCCGCCCGCGAGGCGTTCGGGCCACGGGCGTCGGTGAACTCGGCGGAGTCGGGATCGGCGGAACCGCCCGACCAGTAGTGCGCCATACCGTGGATCGTCCACAATTGCAGTGTGGGACAGTTCGTTTCGTGCTGTTGCCAGGACTCGACGGTGTAGGAAAGGCCCTCGGGTCTGTCGGCGACGCCATCGGTGATGCCGGTCGGCTGCGGGGGAATCCCATGCGGGTCGGCCTGGGCGGTGAGTACCAGGTTGTCGGTCTGTCGCCACTGCTCGATGACCTCGCGCCCGCATTCGTACGGCACCGCTGGATCGGCATCGCCATGGAATCCGATGACCGGGAGCACCCTGCGATGCTGCCTCTCGGCGGAGAATGCCTGTGCGGCCAGTTGTCCGGTGGACACGGTCGGCAGATACGGGCCCACGCAGCCGAGCGCGCCATGATCGAACGCCGCACCCGAGTGCACGCCGATGGCGGCGAACAGGTCCGGGAAATACGCGCCCAGCAGCGTGGTTTCGTAGGCCCCGGAGGACATCCCCAACGCGTAGACCCGATCGGAATCGACGTGGTAGCGCTCGATGGCGAGCCGGGTCATCGCCGCGATCGCGGCGGCATCACCGGAAGCCCGGCTCTCGACAGCGGGCGCGAGCAGCCCCGACCAGCAGCGCTGTTGCAGCAGATGGAACGGGCTGCCGTCGACATAGAGGACCACGAACCCGCCGCCGCGAGCGATCGGATCCAGGAGATTGGCGCGATGCTGCTGTTCGGCGGTGGTCTTGCACCCGTGGATCATCACCACGAGCGCGGGGTTCTCCGGCAGGTCGCCCGGCACGAAAGCCTCGTAGCTGTACGTCAGTACGCCGGAGGTGTAGATGCCGGTGTCGATCCGGCCGGGTTCGTCGGGCCCGGCGGTCGATGGGGACGCGGTCGCGATCAGCAGGCCGATCAGGAGAACGACCAGGGGCAGCCGGATAGTGCCGCGGTGGTCGAATACGCGCATTGTTCCCCGGCTTTCACCGATGTGGTCGCGCACGGTCTCGATCGCGATTCCGCGGGCGCGGCTTCCCGAGAATTGTCCCGCAGGATCCGCGCGAACCTGTGGGGTTTGCGGTAGACGACCGGCTGGTCGGTTCAGACGAGATCGATGTCGTCGAGTAGGCGAGTGCCGAGATCGGTGTCGCCGGTGAGCGACACCTCGCAGTCGCGCCAGGCGGCGCGAGTCGTGCCCCAGAGGGGAAATTCCGTGGCGAGAGCGGTAATTCGCGTAGCCGCGCCCTCCTGCTCCCCGCGCCGCACGCGCACGCCGCGGCCCGGATCCGGTTCGATGCGCCAAGTGCCGCCGCCCGGGCCGTTGAAGGTGATCGCGACGGGGGCGTCGAGCCAGGCCAGGCGGTCGCGGTGCGACTGCTCCAGCAGGCTGGTCAACCAGGCCAGGATCGAGGCCACCCGCCGTTCGTCGGTCGGCGGGTGCGGGCGGTCCAGCGCCGGGGCGATGTCGTGGCGCAGGTGGGTGTGCCAGTCGAAGAGGAACATCGCCGGGAAGAGGCGCGTCGGGTAGCGGCCGAGCTCACCGACCCGCAGCCGGACGCGGCCGAGACCGGGCGCGCTCATGACGGCGAGGGCGGCGGTGCCGACTCGGGTCCAGGTCGCGAAGCCCTCGGCGACTTCCGCCGGCGACCGCCGACGCGACGCCGCCACCGCCCGCTCGTTGAGGCTCTCCACGTCCCTGGTGGCCATGAACGTGAGCGCGGCCGGGGTGACGACGGTACGCAGGTCGGCGGCCATATGCGCGACAACGTCTTTCACGCTCCAGCCCGCCGCCCGGCTGTCGGTCCGCCATTCGGCATCGGTGAGATCGGCGCAGTAGTCGAGCACGGCCTGTCGCTCGATGCGCAGCGCCGAGAGGTGGTCAGCAGTCGCGCTCACCCTGGGATCTTATCGGGTGGGGGCATCACCTCCAGGGTGGATCGCGGTCTCCTCCTGCGGGGTGTGGGAGCCGTGGATATGGTCGTATCGAACATCAGTCGGCGGGACAAGCGAGATCAGTCGCAGGCAGCCCGCCGTCGCGGAGATAGGTTTCGACGGCCTGGCTCACGCAGCTACTCGGGACGGTGAATGCTCCGTGCACGATGGCGTCTTGAAGCGTCACCAACCGTGACGCGGTCATGGCTCGGTGCAGGCCGACGCCTTCTTGGTATGCCGCGACCGGATCGCCGGTGGCCTGCACGATGAGCACAGGGGTGGCGTTGTGCACGTCGGTGCGTGGTTCGACGGGCGCGGGCCAGAAGGCACAGGGGGAGATGTTGTTGACCAGTGGTCCGAATACCGGCTGGTCGACGCGACTGAATTCGACATTGCGCCAATACCATCCGGGGTCGCGCTGCGCTTCGACGTCACCGCACACCACAGCGGTCGACGATTCCACGGATGCGATCGCGTCATCGGCTGTTGGGGTCAACAATCCCCACGGGGAGCCGGGGATCCACTCGCTGAAGTCCTCGGTATAGCCGGGCTTGTACCGCGGCGGGCAGGCGACTCGAAATGCTTCGGTACCGCGCGGGCCGACCTGGATACCACCGTGGCGGCGATCAACCCCGAGATTCCGGCTGCTCGCACTGATCGAGTGCGGAATCGGTGGTCTTCCAACACAATTCCTGACGTTATTCGGAACCGCGAAGCGCGACAATCGGGGTTTTCCCCCATATTCAGATGCGCCGTCATTGCTGATATTCAGTCCAAATATGTTCGTGCACAAAGGTTTTACCGATGTCAGGGTGCCATGACCGGGCCTGACTGGACCGTGACGTTCTGGATTCGACAGCTCGAACTCGCTCGCGAGCGCTTCCAGCAGCTCGACCTGCTGCTCCGGGTGGGAGGGATGAGATGGAGCGGGCTGCCCGTTCGATGGTGTGCCGATTTATCGCGCCGATGAAAGGCCGAGCGGGGCCCTTGTGCTCCCGGTGGGGTGTGGAAGGCTGGGGTCATGAACCGACTGGGGATCGCGACGTCGCCCTACCTGCGTCAACATGCCGGGAATCCGGTGCATTGGCGGGAATGGGATGCGGAGGCGCTGGCCGAGGCGGCCGCGCGGGACGTGCCGATCCTGCTGTCGATCGGGTACGCCAGCTGCCACTGGTGCCATGTGATGGCGCACGAGTCGTTCGAGGACGACGCCACCGCCGAGCTCATGAACGAGAACTTCGTGTGCATCAAGGTGGATCGGGAGGAACGACCCGATCTGGACGCGGTGTACATGAACGCCACCGTCGCCATGACCGGGCAGGGCGGGTGGCCGATGACGTGCTTCCTGACGCCGGAGGGGGAGCCGTTCTACTGCGGGACCTACTACCCGAAGACGCCGCGGCACGGGATGCCGTCGTTCGCGCAGGTGCTGACCGCGGTGGGGGAGACGTGGCGGAATCGGCGGGACGAGGTGAATACGGCGGCGGCGCAGGTGGGGGAGGCGTTGCGGCAGCAGACGGCGGGGTTGCCGGACGCCGGGGTCGGGATCGGCGCCGACCTGGTGCAGCACGCGGTCTCGGCCGTGTCGAAGGATGTGGACGCTCAGCACGGCGGGTTCGGGGGTGCGCCCAAATTCCCGCCGTCGGCATTGCTGGAGGGGTTGCTGCGGCACCATGAACTGACCGGGGATCTCGGTGTGCTGCAGACTGTTTCGTTCACCTGCGAGGCGATGGCCCGAGGCGGGATCTACGACCAGCTGCGGGGCGGGTTCGCGCGATACTCGGTGGACGCGGCCTGGGTGGTGCCGCACTTCGAGAAGATGCTGTACGACAACGCGCAGTTGGTGCGGGTGTACGCGCACCTGGCCCGACGCGGGCTCGACGCGCCCGGCAGCGAGCGCGGCGGAGAATCCTTGGCGCTGCGGGTGACTCGCGAGACCGTGCAGTTCCTCATGACCGATCTGGGGACCGAGCAGGGGGCGTTCGCGTCCGCGCTGGACGCCGACACCCACCTCGAACCGGGGCAGCCCGGGGTGGAAGGCGCCACCTACGTCTGGACGCCCGCGGAACTCAACGGGGTACTCGGAGCGCTCGACGGGGCTTGGGCCGCGGAGATCTTCGGCGTCACCACGGCCGGGACGTTCGAGCACGGCACCTCGGTGCTGACGCGGTACACCGACCCGAAACCCGTGGACCACGAGCGATTCGAGGCCATCCGGGCGGCCATGTCGGCGGCGCGGGAAAAGCGGCCGCAACCCGAGCGGGACGACAAGGTGGTCACCGCCTGGAACGGGATGGCCATCGTCGCGCTCGCGGAAGCCGGTGCCGCGCACGGGCATCCGGAGTGGATCGCGGCGGCGGTCCGGTGCGCGCGGTTCCTGCTGGACACCCATGTGACCGCCGGCCGGGTCTGCCGCGCCTCGCTGGGCGGTGTGCCCGGTACGGCGGCGGGCGTGCTCGAGGACTACGCCTGGCTCGCGCTGGGACTGCTCGCGCTGCATCAGACCGCCGGCGGGGACTGGCTCGCCGAGGCGCAGCGCGTCCTCGACGCGGCCATCACGCACTTCGCCGACGCGGACACCCTGGGGAGCTGGTTCGACACCGCCGACGACGCCGAGACCCTGCTGACCCGGCCGCGCGATCCGCTGGACGGCGCAACCCCTTCGGGGACCTCGGTTCTCGCCGAGGCCCTGCTCACGGCCTCCGCGCTCGCCGACCCGGATCGGGCTTCCCGCTACCGGCAGCTCGCCGACGAAACCCTCGCGCGGGGTGCGGTTCTGCTGGCTCGTGCGCCCCGCTCGGCGGGGCACTGGCTCGCGGTGGCCGAGGCCGCGCTGCGCGGGCCCATCCAGGTGGCGATCTCGGCGGGCCCGGACGGCGAATCCGGCTGGGCCGCAACGCTGGTGGCCGCTGCCCGTGCCGCTGCTCCGGGTGGCTCGGTCATCGTCTCCGGCGCCGTCGACTCCCAGCCCCTGCTGGCCGACCGCCCGCCGGTGCGCGACACCTCCGCCGCCTACATCTGCCGCGGCTCGGTCTGCGACCTCCCGGTCACCACGGTCGAAGACGTCCGCGCCGGTCTGCTTCCGCCGCAATCGGCCTGACGGTTCGCCCGCAGTCCTCCCGCGCCCGCGCCGCCGAGTTGAGGAGCGGGCGCGGGTTTGGATTGTCAGGCCACGCGAGATCGCATGGGCTGGACGCGGTTTCCCGCCAGCACGGCGGCCGGAACGGCGACCAGCACCGCGAGGACGTGTGCGGCGCGAAAAAGCCCGATCAGCACGGAGGCCGGGGTCCAGCCGGTGAACAGCGCACCCGTGGAATCAGCGTCGAGCAGCGCGCTCAGCGGCTCCGCCACCAGCGAAGCCAACCCGACGGTACCCAGTCCGACCACGAGAATCGCGCGCGCCCATCGGCTTCCGAACAACATGCGTGCCGCGAGCCAGAACACCGTCAAATAGATCGCCGCCCGAACCCCCAGCCCGGCCGCGACACCCGACAGTCCGATCCCGGGATCCTCGAGCACCTGGGCCGCCCGCACCAGCGTCTCCGCCACTCCGGCGACCAGGGCCACCACCACCGCCCGATACGCGAGCACCGCCCGCTCGGGCCGCTCCCATCCCGCCGCCGACTTCCGCTCGAACGCGCCGATCTCCTCCATGCACTCACTGTCGGGCTCTCGGTCTCGCTGGGAATCACCCTCGGGTACGAGTCCTCGCCGATCCGGTAGTACGACAGTGGGATCGAAGGGCCCGGCGGATGGGCCTGGTATAGCCAACGCGCATATTCCGTTGCCCGGAGGTACTGGGCGGTCTTACAGTCCGGTGCGTGTTGAGGTCATCTGTTTCATCGAAGTATTGCCAGGTCCCGTCGAGTTCGCACCCCACGTTCGCGCGGAATGAATGATCAGCGATCGGCGGGTTCCGGGGGTTGGGGTGCGGCCGGCCGGGGGTCGTCCTGCGGGGCGGTGCCGTTGCGGTGGATCGACGCGGGGGACGCGGGCACGACGGCCGGTACATCGGTCCAGCCCGGAGTGGGTTCCTTGCGGCCGCGGAGGTGGAGAGTGTCGTGCAGGATCCACTGTGTGCGCTCGGCGTCGGAGGCGGCTTCTATGACCGCCTGAGAGGCCAGAATCCGGCGGGGGACCAGTTTCGCCTCGGTGGTCAGGCGGGCGGCCTCGTTGACCGCGTCGCCGATGACCGTGAATTCCAGGCGGGTGTCGGTGCCGACGTCACCGGCGAACACGCAGCCGCGGGCGATGCCGATGCCCACCTCGAGTTCGCCGAGCGCGGCCACCTCGTCGCGGATGCGGCGGGCCGCCTTCAGCGCGGGGGTGGCATTGTCGTCGAGGGCGATGGGCGCGCCGAAGATGCACAGCGCCGCATCGCCTTCGAACTTGTTGACCAGACCGTGGTTGTCCTCGGTGGCCGCGACCACGATGGTCAGCAGCCGGTTGAGCTTGGCCACGAAGTCGTGCGGGGCGAGCTCGGTGGCCAGCGCCACCGAACCGGTGACGTCCACGAACAGGGCCGTCGCCTCCCTCATGTCGCCGGTGAGGCTGGGGCTGCCGGACAGCGCCCGCTCCGCCACCTCGTCGCCCACGTGCCGCCCGAAGACGGTCCGCATGCGCTCGCGCTCACTGAGATTGGCGGCCAGCTCGTTCACCGAATGCTCGAGCCGACCGATCTCGCTGGTGCTGTTGATGGTCACCCGCGCCTCGAGATCGCCGTGCGCGATCCGGTCGAGCGCGTCACGCAAGGTGTGCATGGGCGTGGCCACCGCGCGCGCCAGCGCCGCCGTCGCCACCACGCCCGCGGACAGCCCGACGATGGCCAGATAGATGCCGGTCCGGATGCGGTCGTCACTGTCGGTCGACGGATCGGCGAGCACGGTGATCAGCATGAGCAGCGGCACCGCGCCCGCCACCGCGAAGGTGACCAGCACTCGCGCCAGCACGGTATTGCTCCAGTGCGCGGTCTCGTCGAGCACCTCGGCCACCACCGGAATGGTCGGCCGGATCAGCCGGTCCACGATCAGATAGGTGAGCGCCGCCGACTCCAGCCCGCCGAGGGTGAACATCGACAGCACCACCGGGAAACTGCGGTCCTCGGTGGCGTGGGCGAAGATGGCGGCCGCCACGATCACGCCCGGCAGCCAGATGGCCAGCGCCCGGATGGTGATCGCCAGCGGTAGTCGCAGCAGTCGCCGGGCCTCGTGTTCGGTGGGCGGCCGATGCTGGTCCAGCCAGCCGAAGTAGTGCCGCCGGTCGCGCACCGCGAGCACAATGCCCGCGAGGGCGCCGATGGCCGGATAGATCGACACCCCGATGAAGGTGGAGATCCAGTTCGAACCGAGCCGGCTCAGGAAGCCGCTCAGGAACAGTTCGGTGGTGATCACCGCCAGGCCGCCGAGGTTGCACGCCATGACGACAGCAGACAGACCCCCCGGCGCCCGCAGCGCCCACAGGATGAGTCTGCTGGTCACGTCGCAGACTCTAGGGAACTTTCGGCCGAGATTGCACCTTTGTGGGGAATTACTCGATCAGCTCAGCAGGACCAGCCAGACCGCGACGTAGTGGCACAGTGCCGCGATCACCGTTGCGGCGTGGAAGAACTCGTGATGGCCGAACACCTCGGGCCACGGATCGGGCCAGCGCGCGGCGTACAGGATGCCGCCCACGCTGTAGGCGATGCCGCCCGCGAGCAGCAGAATCACCGGCGTCCAGCCGACATTGCCGATGAGCGTCCCGGCCACCGGGACTATCGCCCACCCGAGCAAGAGATACAGCGGCACCCCGACCCAGCGAGGGGCGGTGGGCCACAGCATCTTCAGCGCCACCCCGGCCAGCGCGCCCGCCCACACGATGGCGAGCAGCACGTTCCCGGCGGTCCCGCGCACCCCGAGCAGCGCGAACGGCGTGTAGCTGCCCGCGATGAACAGGAAGATCATCGAGTGGTCGGCCCGCTTCATCCACATGCGGGCGCGCGCGGTCTTCCAGTTCACCCGGTGATAGGTGGCGCTGATCCCGAACACCCCGCACACGGTGATGCCGTAGACCAGCGTCGACCACGCGGCCTTCCCGGACACCGTGCTCGCCACCGACACCAGCACGATCACCGCGATGGCGGCGACACCGACGGCCCAGGCATGGATCCAGCCGCGTAGGCGGGGCTTGATCAGGGTCAGTTCGTCGCGGACGGTTTCGATGAGACCCACCGGTTCGACGGGCTGCACTGCCTCGGCCATTAGTTTCCTCCTCGGTAACCTACGGTACCGTAGGTTGGATCGTTCACGCCCGTCGAGTGGGTGTCGTCACCAAGGGCCTCCCATGTTTCGCGGCTATGTCCCGGTCGCTCCGCCAACCGTTCCGGGGGCGTAGGGTTGCGGCCGTGAAGTTTGTGGGTCAGGTGCGTGGACTCCCATATCGCGTATACGAGGCACGGCTGGCCAGGCAGCTGGCGGGTAAGCAACATCCGCGGCACGTCGCCGTGATGTGTGACGGTAATCGCCGCTGGGCCAGGGAGAACGGGTTCAGCGACATCTCGCACGGCCATCGGGTCGGTGCGCTGAAGATCGCTGAGCTGGTCGGCTGGTGCGGTGAGGCCGGCATCGAGATGGTGACCCTCTACCTGCTCTCCACCGAGAATCTGGGCCGCGATTCCGACGAGCTGGAGACCCTCTTCGAGGTCATCACCGACGTCGTCGACGAACTGTCTGCGCCGGAACAGGATTGGAGCGTCCGCATCGTGGGCGCGCTCGATCAGCTCCCCGCCGAGTTCGCGCGGCGACTGAGCGAGGCGGCCAAGAGCACCGAGGGCCGCACCGGCGTGCACGTCAATGTGGCTATCGGCTACGGCGGCCGCCAGGAGATCGCCGACGCCGTCCGCTCCCTGGTCCGCCAGGAGATGGACGCGGGCGAGACCGGCGAGGATCTGGTGCAGTCGATCACCGTCGACGCCATCGGCCAGCACCTCTACACCTCGGGCCAGCCCGACCCGGATCTGGTCATCCGCACCTCCGGTGAGCAGCGCTTGTCCGGATTCCTGTTGTGGCAGAGCGCCTATTCGGAGATCTGGTTCACCGAGGCGTACTGGCCGGAGTTCCGGCGGGTGGATTTCCTGCGGGCCCTGCGTGATTACGCGGCCCGGCACCGCCGCTTCGGCGTGTAGACAACAGTCGGTCAACGGTTCCGTTGCAGTGCAACGGCTTCGACGTTCGCGGGACGGTCGCTGCCGTACCGTCTGGTGGTATGAGCGAGCTGCGTGAGGACTCGAGTGGTCTAGCGGAATCCCAGGTCGTCGCGGTGCCGTACCTGAGCTACGAGGAATTCGGGCGGAGATTCCTCGAGTACGCCGCCTCGCCGGAGCGGATCGCCGGGGCGTTCGGGAAGCTCACCGGGGAGGCCTTCGAATTCGGGCCGATCGGCGCGGGACCGGGCAAACTGGCCAAACTCTCGGCGACCGTGCGGCTCGGGCAGCCCCGGCTCGATCGCGAAATGGACGACATCATCTCGTTCGACCTGGTGATCCCGCTCAAGGTCGACCTGCTCATCGACCTCGCGGTGGACCGCTACCCGTTCCGGGTGGACGGCACCATCCACCTGCATCTGACGGTCCGCACCGCCGAACCTCTGCGGGTCCTCATCGAGATCGCCGACCCGCAGCCCAGCAATGTGCGGATCAATGTGGCCAGCGCCACCCGCCGCGGCGAGCTGCTGCGCATCATCGCCAGCGTGGATCACGAGATCCGCCGATTCGTGGCGCGCTACATCGCCACCGAGATCGAGAAGCCGCACATCAAGGCCGCCACCGACATCGATGTGGGCGCGCGCCTGGACGCCGCCTGGACGCTCTGACCCATCACCTGGACGTTCGGACTCACCGCCCCCCACCCTGTGCCTCGCTGCGGACACGCAGCGAGGCACGAGATTCAGAGCTTCCTGAGCCGCAGCCGGTTGATGGTGTGGTCGGAGTCCTTGCGCAGCACCAGGGTCGCGCGCGGCCGGGTCGGCAGGATGTTCTCCACCAGGTTCGGCCGGTTGGTGTTGTGCCAGATCTCCTTGGCCTGGTTGGTGGCTTCCTGGTCGTTGAAGTTCGCGTAGTGGTGGAAGTGCGAGTTCGGGTCCTGGAAGGCGGTCTTGCGCAGCGACAGGAAGCGCTGCACGTACCACTTCTCGATGTCCTCGATGCGGGCGTCGACGTAGACCGAGAAGTCGAACAGGTCGGACACCATCAGGCGCGGACCGGTCTGCAGCACGTTGAGGCCCTCGACGATGAGGATGTCGGGCTGGCGCACGCAGTGGTATTCGCCGGGCACGATGTCGTAGGCGATGTGCGAGTAGACGGGCGCGCACACCTCGGACGCACCGGATTTCACCTCGGTGACGAATCGCAGCAGCTTGCGCCGGTCGTAGGACTCCGGGAAGCCCTTGCGGTGCATGATGCCGCGCCGGGTGAGTTCGGCTGTCGGGTACAGGAATCCGTCGGTGGTGACCAGATCCACCCGCGGATGGTGGTCCCAGCGTGCCAGCAGCGCCTGCAGCACACGCGCGGTGGTGGACTTGCCGACCGCGACCGAGCCCGCCACGCCGATGACGAACGGCACCTGACGGTCGGGGTGGGTCTCGCCGAGGAAGGTGGCGGTGGCGGCGAACAAGCGCTGCCTCGCCGCGACCTGCAGGTGGATGAGTCGGGCCAGTGGGAGGTAGACCTCGGCGACCTCTTCGAGGTCGATCTGCTCCCCGAGACCGCGCAGGCCGACCAGTTCTTCTTCGGTCAGCACCAGGGGAGTCGCCTTGCGCAGGGTGCGCCACTGCTTGCGGTCGAATTCCACGTAGGGGCTGGGCTCGCTCATCCGTGCCATTACTCGTGTCCTTGCATTCGACACTCGTGTCCTCGGATCTGACACTCGCTCCGCGTCGCCAACACTCCACGCATAGCCGAATTGTGCTCGGCTCCAACATCGAGGTGAACACCAGGTGTTGCTACTGGCCGGTAACCAGAGTGAGATAGGCGACATCACAGCCGTCGGGCGTGTCGGGTGAGGCTGCGCGGCACCGGGATCCGGGCCGCTCGCGCGCACCGCATCCCCTAGGGTCGAGATATGGCAGCGCATCCCCTGGTGACCGAGTATCTGCGGCTGGGACTGGCCTTCGACCGGCTGGAGGAGGGGTTCGTCGACGCCTACACCGGTGACCCGGCCCTGCGGCGCGAGGTCGAGAACGCGCCCGTGCCCGAACCGCGCGAGCTCGCGCACCGGGCCGCGGGCCTGCGCAAGGAACTGCCCGACGCGGGCCTGTCCGGCGAACGGGTCGAATTCCTCGACGTCCACCTGCGGGCGCTGGAGTGCTCCGGGCGCAAGTTCGCGGGGGAGGACATCTCCTTCGTCGACGAGGTGAGCGCCTACTTCGACGTGGACATCGCCCCGGGCGACACCGAGGACTACCGCGAGGCGCACCGGCAGCTCGACGAGGTGCTGCCGGGCGACGGCCCGCTGCTGGATCGCATCTCCGCGCACCGCCGCCAGGACGAGATCCCGCCCGAACGCCTGCGGGAATGCGTGGCCGCCTTCTCCGGCGCGCTGCGCGAGCTGGTCCGCGACCGCTACCCGCTGCCCGACAACGAGCACGTGGAATACGAAGTGGTGGGCGACAAGCCGTGGTCGGGCTTCAACTACTACCTGGGTGACTACCAGTCCCGGGTGGCCATCAACTCCGATCTCAAGCAGCACCTGTCGCATCTGCCCGGGCTGATCGCGCACGAGTCCTACCCGGGCCACCACACCGAGCACTGCCGCAAGGAGGCCGGACTGGTCGGCGCCGGGCAGGACGAGCAGACGCTGTTCGTGGTGAACACCCCGCAGTGCCTGATGGCGGAGGGGCTGGCCGATCTGGCCCTGAAGTCGATCGTGGGCCCGGGCTGGGGCCGCTGGGCGCAGGAGATCTACGCCGATCTCGGACTGCGTTTCGATGGTGAACGCGCCGAGCGGATTTCGACGGCGTCGGCGAACCTGTTGAGCGTCCGCCAGGATGCGGCGCTGTTGCTGCACGACCGCAAGCGTGATTCGACCGAGGTCGCGGAGTATCTGCAGCGCTGGAGCCTGGTCACGCCGGAGCGGGCCACGCAGTCGCTGCGCTTCCTGTCCTCACCGCTGTGGCGGGCCTACATCTCCACCTATGTGGAGGGCTATCGACTGCTGGGCGGCTGGCTGGATCGGGCGGGCGATGCCGCCGAGCGGTCCGAGCGGTTCCGCCGTCTGTTGGACGAACCCCTCACACCCGGCGCGATCCGCCGCATGTGAGGGGTACTCCCCGAAAAGTCCGGAAGGGTCAGGCACCCCAGGCGTTGCAGGACGCGCCGCCGCTGGAGGCGGTGCACAGGGTGCGGAGCAGGGTGAACAGGATGTCGGTCGGGCCACCGGTCGCGATGTTGAACAGCATGTGATGAATCCTCGAAATGTGGGTAGGGGCAAGGACACTGACCCATCTGGGTCAGTCGTGCGTCACCTTACCGAGATTTGTTGCTCCGCCATAGCCTGGATCTGTGATTCTGTCCACTCGAAGGACTGTTAACGCGGTTGGCTAGGATGGGAGGACCGCGACTGGCGCACTCGAGGTGGAAGTAACCACCGGGAAGCACCCCAAGTCCGGCACCGCGCGCCTGGGTGCCTGGCGATCCCCGAATCCCGATTCGGGGTACCCGGACGACGGAGGTGCGCCATGCACGATTCCCTGAACCCACTGACCGACTCCGCGGCGGCGGCCAATACACTCGGCGGCGTGACGACCCAGACGAGCGCCTCTGTGAACAGCCAGTCCCTCGCCGAACTCGACCCCGAGGTCGCGGCCGCGATGGGCGGCGAACTCGCTCGCCAGCGCGACACCCTCGAGATGATCGCCTCGGAGAACTTCGTGCCGCGCGCGGTCCTGCAGGCGCAGGGCAGCGTGCTCACCAACAAGTACGCCGAGGGCTACCCGGGCCGCCGCTACTACGGCGGCTGCGAGAACGTCGACATCGTCGAGGATCTGGCCCGCGCCCGCGTCAAGGAGCTCTTCGGCGCCGACTTCGCCAACGTCCAGCCGCACTCGGGCGCGCAGGCCAACGCCGCCGTCCTGTCCGCGCTGATGAACCCGGGCGAGAAGCTGCTCGGCCTGGACCTGGCCCACGGCGGCCACCTCACCCACGGCATGCGCCTGAACTTCTCGGGCAAGCTGTACGAGGTGCACGCCTACGGCGTGTCCAAGGAAGACCACCGCGTCGACATGGACGAGGTCCGCAAGATCGCCCGCGACACCCGCCCGAAGGTGATCGTCGCCGGCTGGTCGGCGTACCCGCGCCACCTGGACTTCGCCGCCTTCCGTGAGATCGCGGACGAGGTCGGCGCGTACCTGTGGGTCGACATGGCGCACTTCGCCGGTCTGGTCGCCGCCGGGCTGCACCCGTCGCCGGTCCCGCACGCCGACGTCGTGTCCTCCACCGTGCACAAGACCCTGGGCGGCCCCCGCTCCGGCCTGATCCTGGCCAAGCAGGAGTTCGCCAAGAAGCTGAACTCCTCGGTCTTCCCGGGCCAGCAGGGCGGCCCGCTCATGCACGCCATCGCCGCCAAGGCCGTGGCCTTCAAGATCGCCGGCAGCGCGGAGTTCGCGGAGCGTCAGGCCCGCACCATCTCCGGCGCCAAGATCCTCGCCGAGCGCCTGACCGCCACCGACGCCAAGGACAAGGGCATCACCGTCCTGACCGGCGGCACCGACGTCCACCTGGTGCTGGTCGACCTGCGCAACTCGCAGCTCGACGGCCAGCAGGGCGAGGACCTCCTGCACGAGATCGGAATCACCGTGAACCGCAACGCGGTTCCGTTCGACCCGCGCCCGCCGATGGTCACCTCCGGTCTGCGCATCGGCACCCCGGCCCTGGCCACCCGCGGCTTCGGCGACGAGCAGTTCACCGAGGTCGCCGAGATCATCGCCGCCGCGCTGACCGGCTCCGGCGACCTGGACTCCCTGCGTCAGCGCGTCTCCAAGCTGGCTCAGGACTTCCCGCTGTACGACGGCCTCGAGGACTGGCGTCTGCTGGGCTGATCCCCGCCGAACGGCCGAGCGCCCGCCGCGATCTCACGATCGCGGCGGGCGCTCGTCGTTTCAGAAGGTCCAGAACCTGCGTGGGCCGCCGGTGAGCTGGGGAGCGTCGGCGGAGACGGTCGCGATCAACTCCTTGGGATGCGGGTTGACCCAGTTGCGCTCCGTCGAACCGTCGCGGAACACGACCGTGGGCACGGTCTCGTTGCCGTCGGCCACCGAGCGGACGAACGCCGCCGCGTCGGGGTCCTGCCAGATGTCGATCTCACGGTGAACGATGCCGTGCCGGTTGAGGACCCGGCGCATGCGCGAACAATAGGGGCAGCCGGGACGCCGGTAGACGATCAGCTCCGCGGTGGCATCAGCGCTCATTCTCGGAGTGTAGGACCGCCGCGACGGAACGGCCTATGCTGCAAGGGGATCGGAGGCGGGGATGACGACCACCGTTTTGCTGCTGGGATTGAAGTCGGCCGTGGTGGACGAGGTGCGCGAGCGCGTCGGCCTACCGGAGGTCGACATCCACGCGGGCACCGGGCCGGCCGATCTGCGGGACATGTTGGCGCGCACCCCGATCGACCACGTGATCATGGGTGCGGGCCTGGACCTCGAGGACCGGCTGAGCATCGTGCGCGCCGTCTTCGAATCCAGTGACCGCACCACCGTCCACATGAAGGACTTCGCCTCGGGGCCGCAGGGATTCGCGCCGTTCGTGCGTGCCGTGCTCATCGGACTGCGCGGCACGCCGACCGGCTGAATTCCGCTGACGCCTCAGGCGTGCTTGGTGAGGTAGTCCATGTACATCGGCCGCAGCACCTCGCCCAGTTTGCCTTCCCCGGCGTGGAAGTAGTCGTCGAGCAGTGCCGCGGTGTTCCAGATGTCGACCTCGCCCTCACCCTGCTTGCCCGCCGCCACCTCGGCGCCGGGAATCGCCTTGAGCAGCTGCCACAGGAATTTGACGTCGCCGCGGCGGGCGGCCAGCTTCACGGCGCGGTCGTGCAATTCCTTGGTGGACAGCGTCGCCAGATCCGGAGTTTCGGCCATGGTCTCGACTGTAATGGAGCACATGACACAGCAACCGGGATACCGGGTCAAGCGCGTCTACGACGCCCCCGATGCCGCCGACGGCCACCGCGTGCTGGTGGACCGGCTGTGGCCGCGCGGCATCAGCAAACAGCAAGCGGCCATTGACGAATGGGCCAAAGACGTGACCCCGTCGAACGAACTTCGCAAGTGGTATCACGCCGCGCCGGAGACACGCCGTGCCGAGTTCGAGCGCAAGTATCGAATCGAGCTCGGGGCCGATGCGGCCCGCGAAGGTCTGGCGCACCTGCGGGAGGAGGCCGCAACCGGTCCGTTGACCCTGGTCACGGCTACGAAAGAGCCGGAGCACAGCCATGTCCCGGTACTTCTCGCGGAATTGGGCGAAACACCCTAACGGGACTCCCGTTAACCCGATCTTCACGAATGCGCCCGATAGTCCGGCGGCCGGATCGCGAATTCGGCGGTAGCGTCGGGGGTGCGGGCCGCGTAGGTGTGGCTCGTACGGGAGGTCCTGATCGTGACTGAGCAACTCAGTACGAGGGGGCCGGCACCCGGCCCTCGGGTCGTACGACCCCAAGGCTGACCGGCCCAGCGAGAACGCTCGCGCGGTGTCGCGCGAGTGGCAAAGGAGCCCACCGTGACTGATGCACGCTCCGTCAACGCTCCCACCAGGGACGCCGGCTCTGACCAGAGCCCGCGGCCCACGACACGGGGAGTTCGCGCCTCGCAGTCGTCCGATTCCGGACCGAAAACCTTCGTAGTCGACACGTCGGTGTTGCTGTCCGACCCCTGGGCCCTGACCCGCTTCGGCGAGCACCACGTGGTGCTGCCGCTCGTGGTGATCAGTGAGCTCGAGGCCAAACGCCACCACCACGAACTCGGCTGGTTCGCTCGCGAGGCGCTGCGCATGCTGGACGATATGCGCTTGGCGCACGGTCGGCTCGATCAACGGGTGCAGGTCGGCACCCAGGGCGGGACACTCCAGGTGGAGTTGAACCACACCGACCCCGCGGTACTGCCCGTCGGATTCCGCACCGACAGCAACGATTCCCGCATTCTGGCGTGCGCGCTCAACCTGGCCGCCGAGGGCCAGCGGGTCGCACTGGTATCCAAGGACATTCCGCTGCGGGTCAAGGCCGGTGCGGTCGGCCTGCAGGCCGAGGAATACCACGCCCAGGATGTCGTGATCTCCGGGTGGACCGGCATGGTGGAGCTCGAGGTGGCCACGGCCACCGTCGACAAGCTCTACGCCGATTCGATCATCGATCTCGACGAGGCTCGGGACATGCCCTGCCACACCGGGATTCGCATGGTCAGCCCGCGCGGCAGCGCCCTGGCCCGGGTCACGCCGGACAAACGGGTGCAGCTGGTGCGCGGCGACCGGGAGGCGTTCGGACTGCACGGGCGCTCGGCCGAACAGCGGATCGCGCTCGATCTGCTGCTGGACGAGAGCGTCGGCATCATCTCGCTCGGCGGGCGGGCCGGTACCGGTAAATCCGCGCTGGCGCTGACGGCCGGACTGGAGGCGGTGCTGGAGCGCCGCACGCATCGGAAGGTGGTGGTGTTCCGCCCGCTCTACGCGGTGGGCGGGCAGGAGCTCGGCTATCTGCCGGGCTCGGAGAGCGACAAGATGGGGCCGTGGGCGCAGGCCGTCTTCGACACCCTGGAGGGGCTGGCCAGCCCCGAGGTGATGGAGGAGGTGCAGGCGCGCGGCATGCTGGAAGTGTTGCCGCTCACCCACATTCGCGGGCGCTCGCTACACGACTCCTTCGTGATCGTGGACGAGGCGCAGTCGCTGGAACGCAATGTGCTGCTCACCGTCCTGAGCCGGTTGGGCAGCGGATCGCGGGTGGTGCTCACCCACGACGTGGCCCAGCGCGACAACCTGCGGGTGGGCCGGCACGACGGCGTGGCCGCGGTCATCGAGAAGCTCAAGGGGCACCCGCTGTTCGCGCACGTCACCCTCACCCGCAGTGAGCGGTCGCCGATCGCGGCGCTGGTCACCGAGATGCTGGAGGAGTTCGGACCGAATGCCTGACATTCGGTAGGTAGTCGACCCGCCCGGCCGGAGAGCGACGCTCTCCGGCCGGGTGCGGTCACCGAGAAGTAGCCCGGCCGATCCGGGGCGTCCCGCGCGGACGTCCCGGACCCGGGAACGGCCATAGCGAAGACGAATACTCGCGAATATCCCCGCGGTAGCCGATCTGCCGCTAGGTTGTTCGCGTGCACAACGTTTTGGCCGATCGGGACCTGCTGGATTCACTCGCCACGGAGGTGGAGAACAACCTCACGCGGCATATCGACGCCAGCCCGGGGTGGCAGCCCCACGACTACGTGCCGTGGTCCGACGGCCGCAACTTCCAGGCCATGGGCGGAACCGACTGGGACCCGGCGCAATCCGAGCTGAGCGAGGTCGCCAAGACCGCCCTCACGGTGAGCGTCCTGATCGCCGACAACCTGCCCTCCTACCACCGTGAGCTGGGCAAGTACCTGCGCACCGGCCCGTGGTGGCGGTGGGTCGGCCGTTGGACCGCCGAGGAGAACCGGCACGAGATCCTCATCCGCAACTTCCTCATGGTCACCCGCGCCGTCGACCCCATCGCGCTGGAGCGCATGCGCATGGCGGCCATGACCGCCAGCTTCAACCGTCCCGGCATGCACCTGCTCGAGGTGCTCGCCGTGGCCGCCTTCGAAGAGGCCGCCGCCGCCGTCCGGCACCGCAATACCGCCCGCCTCGCCGACGACATCATGGTCGCGTCCATCGCCGACCGCCTGGCCGCCGACGACGAACTGCAGGCCGTCTTCTTCGCCAACCTGATCTCCGCCGCCCTGGACCTGGCCCCCGACCAGACCCTGCGGGCCATCGCCAATCGCGTCGCCGACTTCCAGGTGCCGGTGATCGAGCTGTCCGACGGCCGCTCCAGCGACGAGGTGCTAGCCGCGGCCGGGATCTACGACCGCGCCCGGGAGCCCGAGCTGGTGTTCGGACCGCTGCTCGAGCAGTGGAAGGTGTTCACCCGCACCGACCTCGGCGAGGACGGGGAGAAGGCGCGCGCCGAACTGGCCCACCTGCGCCCCTGAACCAGCCGACGCGGGTGGATCGGTCAACGCGCCTGAACGGTGGCCGCGACCGAACCGCCTGCCGCGCCCCGGAATCGCCGGGGCACCCAGCCTGACGCCGCGCCTCGTGCGCGGTTTCGATGCCGACGCCCGCCGCGAGAATCGTGGCGGGCGTTGTGCTTTCACGGGGCAGCCGTTGCGCCTTCGCGGTTCAGTGCGGGAGTATCGCGCGCACCACGCCGGTCGCCGTGCCGCGCAGGACGTTCTCCCACGAGAAATGGTCGTGCCACAGCGTGATGCGGCCATTGCGGAACTCGAAGGTGCCGCACACCCAGAACGCGATCTCGATCGGGCCCACCCGCAGGTAGTCGGTGCGCTCGGTGAGCACCACCCCGTCGTCGGTCGCGGCGATGTGGTGCATATCGGCCCGGAAGCCGAAGCGCGGGTTGTTGAACAGGCCCAGCACCCAGCGCACCCGGTCGATACCGCGTACGTCGGGCAGTGAGGTGTTCTTCCAGACGATGCCCGGGTCGGCCAGTTCGAGGGCCTCGGGCACGATGTTCATCTCCAGCGCGGCGAAGAATTCGCGCACGGTGGTGACCGGATCCTGCTTCAGCTCGGGTAGCTCCGCCATCTGCCGAGCGTAAGCCGAATCAGGGCCGCGGCACAGACATTCCCGGCAACTACCGCCGTGTCGCGATGAGCGACGCCACCCCGTCCAGGATGCGCTCGATGCCGTAGTCGAGGGCATTGTCGCGGCCCGCCGTGGCCGCGCTCTCGGTACCGGGGACCGCTTCGGCGAGCGCGACCGCCGCGTGCGGGAAGCGGTCGGCCTGGGTGAGGAACACCGCGGTCATCTCCCGCGCCAGTTCACCCTCGAGGTCCACGCCCGCGGTCCCGGTCTGCAGGCCCATCCCGCGCACGTGGTTGAGCAGCAGGACGACGGTGTCGAGGCGTTCCGCGTGGGTCAGGCCGCTGCGGTCCAGCACGGCGAGAGCGGTCTCCAGCCAGGCCAATTCGTTGGGGCCCATCACCCGGACGCCGGTGGCCAGTTCATTGAGCCACGGATGGGCGACGGCATTGCCGAAGAAGGTTCCGGACCACTCCCGCAGGTAGGCCCGCCACGACTCCGGATCGGCGGGGTCGGTGTGGTTCTCCGGCGGCGAGCTCAGCGCTGCGTCCAGCATGAGCGCGGTGAGCTCGGTCTTGCCGGGGACGTAGCGGTACAGGGCCATCTTGGCGCAGCCGAGCCGTTCGGCGAGCCGGGCCATGGACAGGCTGGCCAGGCCTTCGGCGTCGGCGAGGTCGACCGCCTCGGCGACGATCCGCTCGAGGGTGAGCGAGGGTTTGGGCCCGCGCCGGGGGCGGTCGGGGGTGCCCCAGAGCAGTTCGCGGGTGGTGGGTGCCGGCATGGTCGCCATCCTTCCGGATTTCTGGGTTGACACCTAACTGCGTCCACCATACTCTATTAATCATCAACAGCGTCCGATGGACGCAGTTACTGAAGGGGTCATCATGCGCAACACCACCGTCCTCGTCTCCGGCGCCAGCGTCGCCGGTCCCGCCCTCGCCTACTGGCTGCACCGCTACGGCTTCCAGGTGACCGTGGTCGAGAAGGCCCCCGCCCTGCGCACCGGCGGACAGGCCATCGACTTCACCGGCGAGACCCACATGACCGTGCTCGAGCGGATGGGCGTGCTCGCCGACATCGAACGCCGCCAGACCGGCAAGACCGACATGGTCATGCTCGACGAGTCCGGGCAGCAGCGGGCCCTCATCTCCGGCGACTTCACCGGCGGCGACATCGAGATACTGCGCGGCGACCTGGCCGCGATCATGTACGAGCACACCGCCGACACCTGCGAATACCTGTTCGGCGACACCGTCACCGCGCTCACCGAGACCGCCGACGGCGTGGACGTCGAATTCGCGCACGCCCCGGCCCGGCGCTTCGACCTGGTCGTCGGCTGCGACGGAATCCACTCGCGGGTACGGAAACTGACCTTCGGACCCGAATCCGAATTCCTCGCCTACCGGGGTTACTACTACGCGCTCGCGGGCGCGTCGCTGTGGGAGGACGCCGACGCCCCGCGCGAGCGGGCGGTGTCCCACGGCTGGACCGCGCCCGGGCTGCTCGCTGTCAACGGCGGGGCGAAGGCCGCGCAGATGTACATGTTCGCCTCGCCCGAACTCGATTACTCGCGAGACGATTTCGACGAGCAGCGCCGGATCGTCGCCGAGAAGTTCGCCGGCATGGGCGGCGACGTGCCCGCCATGCTGGCCGACCTCCCGCACCTCGACGGGTTCTACCTGGACTCGCTGAGCAAGGTGACGATGAAGAACTTCGTGTCCGGACGCGTGGCCCTGGTCGGCGACGCCGGGTACGGCAACACCCTCGCCGGATTCGGCACCGGGCTCGCCGTCGTCGGCGCGTACGTCCTGGCCGGGGAACTGGCCGTCGCCGACGGCGACCACACCGTCGCCTTCGCCCGGTACGAGGACATCATGAAGCGCTACCTGCGCAAGGCCGACGACGCCCGCCCCGGCCCGTTCCTGGCCCCGAAAACCGCCCTGGGCCTGCGTCTCCGCAACTGGTTCCTGGGATCCTGGGCCTTCGACATGATGCTGAAGTACGCCGATTCCGCGAAGAACGACATCGAATTGCGGGACTACCCGGCCCTGGTCTCCCACTGAGCCGGCCGCCGTGGGTTCAACGCCAGGGCCCGAACAGCCCGTTCGCGTACTCGGTCAGCGCGTTCTGCAGGAACGGCCCGAAACTCACTCGGGCCACACCCAATTCGGCGAAGTACTCCCGCCCGCCCTGGGTGGGGATGCCGATGGAATTGATCGGCAACGGCAGTTCCCCGGTGAGCCGCCGCAACACCTCCGGCTCGTGCCGGCCGACCGGATAGAGCACGTCGGCCCCGGCGGCCGCGGCGAGCCGCAACCGCTCGAGCGCGCTGTCCAACCGCTCCGCCGGAGTCCCGGTATCGGGACGCAGGAATACGTCGGTGCGCGCGTTCACCACGACATGCACCCCGGTCGCATCGGCGGCCCGCCGCAATTCACCGACCAGATCAGCGTGCTCCTGCGGCTCCCGCAGCCGCCCACCCTCGCTGTGCACGGTGTCCTCGATATTGAGACCGACCGCCCCGGCCTCCAGCAGACCCTCGATCAGGGTCGCGGGCTTCTGCGCATACCCGGACTCGATATCCACCGAGACGGGAATGTCCACGGCGGCCGTGATCTCCCGAATCCGCGAGGTCACCTCGGAGAAGGTCATCCCCTCCCGATCGGCCTTCCCCAGCGAATTCGCCAGCGGATGGCTCCCGACGGTGATCGCCGAGAACCCGGCCTCCCGGACGAGAGTCGCGGACCAGGCATCCCACACGGTCGGCAGGATGACGGGATTACCGGGCTGGTGCAGAGCGAGAAAGTCGGCGGCTTGCTGCTCGAGGCTCATGATTCGATCCTGCCTGATGGTGTCGGTCGGCGAAAGGTGGATTGCGCCACCGGCACCGGGTCTCACACCGGTGCCGCTGGTGCCGAAGGTCAGTTGCCGTCGACCTTGGCCATCGAGAGCACGTTCAGGCGGCGGTCGAGTTCCTCGAGCGAGAGGTTGTCGCCGATCAGGCCGCGGTCGATGACCGTCTGGCGGATTGTCTTGTGTTCCTTCAGGGCCTGCTTGGCCACGGCGGCGGCTTCCTCGTAGCCGATGGCCGAGTTCAGCGGGGTCACGATGGACGGGGAGGATTCCGCGAGGTGCCGCAGGCGGTCGACGTCGGCCACCAGGCCGGACACGCACTTGTCGGCGAACAGGCGGGAGACATTGGCCAGCAGGCGGATCGACTCGAGAACGTTGCGGGCCATCACGGGGATGTAGACGTTCAGCTCGAACGCGCCGTTGCCGCCGCCCCAGGCGATGGCGGCGTCATTGCCGATGACCTGCGCGGCCACCTGCGTAACCGCCTCGGGGAGGACCGGATTCACCTTGCCGGGCATGATCGAGGAGCCGGGCTGGAGATCCGGGAGCTGGAGTTCGGCGAGGCCGGTGAGCGGTCCCGAACCCATCCAGCGAATGTCGTTGGCGATCTTGGTGAGGCTGATCGCGACCGTGCGCAGGGCGCCGGACAGCTCCACCAGGGCGTCGCGGGCGGCCTGGGCCTCGAAGTGGTCGCGGGCCTCGGACAAGTGGTCGAGGTCGGTCGCCTTCGTCAGTTCCGCAACGACTTTCGCGCCGAACCCGGCGGGGGCGTTGAGACCGGTGCCGACGGCGGTGCCGCCGATGGCCAGCTCACCGACCCGCGGCAGAGTCGCCAGCAGGCGTTCGACGCCCGCGCCCACCTGGCGGGTGTAGCCGCCGAACTCCTGGCCCAGGGTGACCGGGACCGCGTCCATCAGATGGGTGCGGCCGGACTTCACCACCGACTTCCACTCCCGCGACTTGTCCTGCAACGCCAGCCGCAGATGATCCAGGGCCGGGATCAGCTCCTTGACCACGGCCTCGGTGGCCGCGAGATGCGTTGCGGTGGGGAAGGTGTCATTGGAGGACTGCGACATGTTCACGTCGTCGTTGGGGTGCACGGTCACGCCGTCGCGGGCGGCGATGCTCGCGATCACCTCGTTGGCGTTCATGTTCGAACTGGTGCCGGACCCGGTCTGGAACACGTCGATCGGGAACTGGTCGTCGTGGCGCCCGTCGGCGACCTCGTTGGCGGCCGCGATGATGGCGTCCGCCTTGGTCTTGTCCAGCAGCCCCAGATCGCGGTTCACCGCGGCGCAGGCCGCCTTCAGCAGGCCGAGCGCGCGAATCTGCGCGCGCTCCAGGCCACGTCCGCTGATCGGGAAGTTCTCCACCGCGCGCTGCGTCTGCGCGCGCCACAGGGCGTCGACGGGGACACGAACCTCACCCATCGTGTCGTGCTCGATCCGGTACTCGGTCATGAATTCGACCCTAGGCCCGTCCCGCGCCGCGCGGGAGTGCCACGCCTGAGGAAATCGGCACACGCGGGCCGGGAATAGGGCCACCCGCGCGCCGGAAAAGAAGCCGCCCCGGTGGATGTATCCACCGGGGCGGCAATCAGTTTGGCGATGCCGATCAGGGCAGCGGCGGGGTGGCGTGCTCGTCGCCCACGAAGTCCACCGACGCGTACTCGCGCAGCTTGGTCAGACGGTGGAAGCCGTCGATCATGCGGATGGTGCCGGACTTGGCGCGCATCACGATGGACTGGGTGTAGGCGCCGCCACCGTAGTAGCGCACGCCCTTGAGCAGGTCACCGTCGGTGACGCCGGTGGCGCTGAAGAACACGTCGTCGCCGGAGACCAGGTCGGTGGTCGACAGGATCCGGTCCAGGTCGTGGCCGGCGTCGATAGCCTTCTGCTTCTCGGCATCGTCCTTCGGGGCCAGCTTGGCCTGCAGCGCGCCGCCCATGCAGCGCATGGCGGCCGCGGCGATGATGCCCTCCGGGGTGCCGCCGATGCCGATCAGCATGTCGACGCCGGACTCCGGGCGAGCGGTGGCGATCGCACCGGCCACGTCACCGTCGGAGATGAGGCGGATGCGGGCGCCCGCCTCGCGCACGGCCTTCATGTGGTCGGCGTGGCGAGGACGGTCCAGGATGCAGACGGTGAGGTCCGAGATCGCGGAGTTCTTGGCCTTGGCGACGCGGCGCAGGTTCTCCGAGATCGGGGCGCTCAGGTCGATGACATCGGCGGCGTCAGGGCCGACGGCGATCTTCTCCATGTAGAACACGGCCGACGGGTCGAACATGGCGCCGCGCTCGGCGACCGCCAGCACGGAGATGGCGCCGGGGGAGCCCTTCGACATCAGGGTGGTGCCGTCGATCGGGTCGACCGCGAAGTCCAGCTCGGCGCCGGTGCCGTCGCCGACCAGCTCGCCGTTGTACAGCATGGGCGCTTCGTCCTTCTCGCCCTCACCGATCACCACGATGCCGCGCATGGAGACGGTCGCGACCAGCTGACGCATGGCGTCCACGGCAGCGCCGTCGCCGCCTTCCTTGTCACCCCGGCCTACCCAGCGGCCCGCGGCCATGGCGCCGGCCTCGGTGACCCGGACCAACTCGAGTGCGAGGTTGCGGTCCGGTGCCTCGCGGCGGCTGGATGCGGTCATGAGAGGAGCCTCCTTGTTGTCAACTGCTGCGTAAATTGTCGCATTGCGGTTTTGGGCTCCATGCAAGTACTGACGTTTCACTTTCGCCCTGGTCGTGGACGTTTACGGGAAACGCCGCACACGGACGGGTTCGTAGATGGCACTGTGAGCCGGGTCGCATCCGGGGCCCGTGGATACTGTGTGCGTGTCGTACCAAAAGCCGCGCAGCCAGAACGACTACAAGGACCTCATCTGGTCCTTGCTCCCGCTGGTGCTGATCTGCCTGGTCATCGCGGGCATCGCGAGCCAGTGCTCCTTCACCACGAAGGGGCCGACACAGGGCCAGATTCCGAACTTCGAAGTGAAGACCGCCCTCACCGACGACGCGCGGCACCTGTCGTTCCCGATCCGGCTGCCCGCGCTCCCCGACAGCGGGCCGGACAAGTGGACCCCCAACTCCGGCAGCCACGACACCATCACCGGCACCGGCGGCGGCGAACTCAGCACGGTCGGGTTCATCAGCCCCGAGGGCACCTACATGCAGCTGACGCAGTCCAACGCCACGGTGGACGCGCTCGCCAAGAAGTACGCGCCCGTGAAGGTCGCCACCGGCAGCGAGCAGCGCGGTGACCACAAGTGGAGCGTGTTCGCCGAACCCGGCTCCGAGCCCGCCTGGATCTCCGACTTCGGCGACGTCCGAATCCTGATCAAGGGCGCGGGCAACGGGGCGGCCTTCAACACACTGTCGACCGCCATCGGCCAGGCCCAGCCGCTGCCGCGCAGCTGATCCCGGCGACGCCGGGCCCGCTGTCCGGTCCGGGCGTCCCGCGTAGGTGCGTCTACTCCGCCGAAGAGCGGTGCGCGAGGGCGTCTTCCACGCGTTTGCGCGCACCCGCGAGATGCTGTTCGCAGCGGGTGGCCAGCGCCTCGCCGCGCTCCCACAGCGCCAGCGACTCGTCCAGGTCCATGCCGCCCTGCTCCAGCATCTTGACCACGTTCACCAGTTCGTCGCGAGCGCGCTCGTAGCCGAGGCCGGCGATCTCGGTGCGGTCGTCGTCGTTCATCAGGAGTCCTTCCGGGTCGGGCGGGGAGCCAGGGATTGGGAGCCGAGGGCCGCGGCGGAGATCGCGCCGTCGGCCACCCGGATACGGAGCTGGGTGCCGGGCGGCGAGTCCTCGATGGCCCGGACCACCTCGCGGTCCTTGCCGTTCACCCGCTGCACCACGGCGTAACCGCGGGCCAGCGTGGCGGCCGGGCCGACCGCCGCGAGTTTCTCGCGCAGGTGCCGGGTGGTGGTGGACTCGCCCGAGAGCCGATGATCCACCGCGCGCTGGGCGGCGGCACGCAGGCGCTCCACCTCGTCGTGACGCTGGTCGAGCAGGCGCAGCGGGTCGGCCAGCACCGGGCGCGAACGCAATTGGGTCAGGGCGCGGGCCTCCCGGTCCACCCAGCCACGCAGGGCCGCGTTGGCGCGCGACCGAAGCTCCTGCAGCAACGCGGTTTCCGCGGCCGCGTCGGGGACGATCCGCTTGGCGGCGTCGGTGGGGGTGGCGGCGCGCAGGTCAGCCACGTAGTCCGAGATCGGATTGTCCGGTTCGTGGCCGATGGCGCTGACGATCGGGGTCTTCGCGGAAACGATGGCGCGGCACAGGGTCTCGTCGGAGAACGGCAGCAGATCCTCGGTGCTGCCGCCGCCGCGCGCCAGCACGATCACATCCACCTCGGGATTCGCGTCCAGCGCCGTGATGGCCTCGAGGATCTGCGGCACCGCGGTCGGGCCCTGCACGGCGGTATTGCGGATCTCGAACCGCACCGCGGGCCAGCGCTGCGTCGCCACCGTCACCACATCGTGCTCGGCGGCGCTGGCGCGGCCGGTGATCAGGCCGATCCGATTGGGCAGGAACGGGATCGGACGCTTGAGCCGCGGATCGAACAGGCCCTCCGCCGCCAGCAGCGCCTTCAACCGCTCGATGCGGGCCAGCAGCTCGCCGATCCCCACCGGGCGAATCTCGGTGACCCGCAACGACACCGTGCCGCGGCCGGTGAAGAACGACAGCTTGCCGTACACGACGACCCGGCTGCCCTCCTGCAACGGCACCGCGGAACCGCGCAGCAGCTCCGGATCGCAGGTCACCGACAGCGACATGTCCGCGGCCGTGTCCCGCAGCACCAGAAACGCGGTACGGGTGCCCGGGCGCAGATTCATCTGGGTGATCTGGCCCTCCACCCACACCGCGCCCAGCCGGTCGATCCACTGCGCCACCTTGACGGCGATGGTCCGCACCGGCATCGGGTTCTCGGCGGACGAACTCGGCGGCTTCGCGGCGCCCGGCGTCGTTTCGGTGCTCACACAATTCCGCCTCTCCGAGTATTTAGCGGGCGGCATAGAGCCGTATCCGGTTTCGCACCCGTGCCGGCGGTCAGGTGCCGGACCGATTTTGGGCGTACCCGGGAAGTTACCCCGGTCGGCGCGAGATCAGTGGTCGCGTCGACATACGTCTCAAAACGCCGGTCGTGGCCTGAGCCTCGACCGGCGTTTCGACGAACGTGTGAACTCTACTGGGCGGTCACCGTGGCGATGCGGTTGGTCAGCATCGTGACGAACGGTGCGCGGGCGCGGGTCTCCTGCTCGTAGGCGAGGAGCGCGGCCAGATCGTCCACCGACAGCTGACGTAGTCGCGCGCGCAGCTGGGCGATGGTCATGTCCGCGTACCCGAAGCGGGTCGCCACTTCGGGCTCGGTGACGGCGGTCTCGGGCTCGGCGGCGACCTCGGGCTCGGCCGGGGCGGGCTCGGCGTCGGCCACGAGTTCCAGCTTGGCCGGGGCGCTGCCGTTGTGGCCGTTGGTTGCTGCCTTGGCAGCCGTTACGGGCGCGGCGGTCTCGGTGGCCTCCGGTTCGGCAGCCTCCTGCGCGGCCGATTCGGCGGGCACCGGAGCGAATTCGGGCTCGGTGAAGAGGTCGAAACGGCTCCGGTACGCCGATTCGGAGCCGAAGCTGGAAGTTTGCTCGTCGTCATCGTCCTCATCGAAGGTGGCCCAGGCGGGCTGCTCCTCGGACTGGGTGAGCAAACGGTCGAAGACGGCGTCGCCCTTGAGAGCGAGGCTGGTCACGAACTGCTGGAGGTGCATGGTGGTCTGCAGCATCTGGCTGATCGCGGTGATCGGGAAGTTGATCGCGGTCGCCGGTAGCCGACGAGTTTCCTCGAGGGCGTAGACGGCGGCCCCGGCGGCGACCCGGGCCAGGAACGGAGGTCGGAACATGCCCCTAGCCTGCCCGAAACGCCGTGTGATGCAAAGGTGACAGCGCACGAAAAGTGATTGTGATGCCAACCTCCGCGCGAATGCGCGCCGGGCCGCACACGTATTCTGTGGGGCATGTCCTCGGGTATCCCTTTGAACGTCGGAATCGTCCGGTCCGCGGCGGGTGATGCCGGCGCGCCGCTGAGTCCTTCGCACAAGCGCGTACTGCTCGCCGAACCCCGCGGTTATTGCGCCGGTGTGGACCGGGCGGTCGAAACTGTGGAGAAGGCGCTCGAAAAGCACGGCGCCCCCCTCTATGTCCGCAAAGAAATCGTGCACAACCGGCATGTGGTGGAAACACTGCGGGACCGCGGTGTGATCTTCGTCGACGACACCGAGGAGGTGCCGGAGGGCGCGCTCGTGGTGTTCTCCGCGCACGGCGTCTCCCCGGCCGTGCACGAATCCGCCGCCGCCCGCAAGCTGCACACCATCGACGCCACCTGCCCGCTGGTCACCAAGGTGCACCAGGAGGCCAAGCGCTTCGCCCGCGACGACTTCGACATCCTGCTGATCGGCCACGAGGGCCACGAGGAGGTCGAGGGCACCGCCGGTGAGGCGCCCGAGCACGTACAGCTGGTGGACGGCCCGGACGCCGTCGACGCCGTCACCGTGCGCGACGAGAACAAGGTGATCTGGCTCTCCCAGACCACGCTGTCGGTCGACGAGACCATGGAGACCGTCGACCGGCTGCGGCAGAAGTTCCCCAAGCTGCAGGATCCGCCCAGCGACGACATCTGCTACGCCACCTCCAACCGCCAGACCGCGGTGAAGGCGATGGCCCCCGAATGCGATCTGGTGATCGTGGTCGGCTCGCGCAACTCGTCCAACTCGGTGCGGCTGGTGGAGGTCGCGCTCAGCGCCGGCGCCCGCGCCGCGTACCTGGTGGACTACGCCCGCGAGGTGGATACCGCCTGGCTGGAGGGCATCGGCACGGTCGGCGTCACCTCGGGCGCCTCCGTTCCGGAGATCCTCGTGGAGGGTGTGCTGGAACTGCTGGCCGAGCACGGTTTCGGTGAGGTGGTGCCGGTCACCACCGCCAACGAGACGCTGGTCTTCTCGCTGCCGCGCGAACTGCGCGCCGCGCGCGGGTAATCCCGCCGCCGGGTTATCCGGCTCCGAAAACACATTCGCGCCTGCCACATTCGTTGTGGCGGGCGCGAATTGCTATCCGGATGATCTTATTTCGTCCCGAATTTCGTGATTGCCGGAAATCTACGGCGATCGTCGCTCGGGTGTCGCGGTCAGCGTTCGATGCGGCCGGAATCGCGTTCGCGATAGCGCACATTCGGACGCGGATGCGGGGGCACCTCGCCCGGCTGCGGACGACGACGGCGGCCACCCTCGGCCGCGGGGGCCGGATTGGCGGCGGGAGCCGCGCCGCGTCCCGCGGCCTGCTCGGGACTCTGGGCGCGCCGGCGGCGGCCGTCGCCCGCGGCGGGATCCGGCGCGGGCTGCGCGGCGCGGCGTTCCCCGGTGCGGGTGCGGTCGGCCGGGGCGGCGCGACGCTCGCCGCCGCGGGGCGGCTCGGCGGGGGCCGCGCGGCGATCCCCGGTGCGCGGCGGCTGCTGCTCGCCGTTCTGGCCGCGGCGGCGGCCCTCGGCGGGGGCGGCGGACTGGTCCGGGCGCGCCGGGCGGCGGCGGCCCTCGGTGGCGGGCGGGGTGCGATCGGCGGCGGCCGGATCGGCCTCGCGGGAGCGGCGACGGGTCTCCCCGGACTGCCGGTTCGCGCCCACCCGCGGCGGGTCGGCGGCGACCCGGCCGGCGGCGCGGCGGGACGAACGGGTGGACTCGGTCTCGGTGGGTTCGGTCACGCCCGCACCCGTGGTGTCGTCGCCGGGCCGGAAGCGGCGTCTGGCGGGGTCCTTGGAGTCGGCGGGCCGGGTGCGCTGGGCGCGCGCGCCGCCGGGTCGGGTGGCGCGACCTCGGAGCGTGCGGGCCTCGCCGTCGACCCCGTCCTTGCCCTCCTTGCGGTGCATGGCGATCCGGACCGCGCCGACGATCAGCACCAGCGTCGTGGCCAGCGCCATCGTCGGGAACCGGTTCACCAGCGGGATGGCCAGATTCAGCAGGATCTCGCGCAGCTTGAAGCTGCGGGCCGAGCCCAGCAGGAGTTGATACGACACCGGCACCGCGATGAACAGCAGCAGCGGCGGCAGCACCAGCGCGGTGAACAGTCCCCGGAAGCGGACCGCGAGTACGGCCAGCAGACAGCCGATCACGTACAGGCTGGCGAACGTGCCGGTGAGCTCGTCGCCGCCCATCGAATCGATCAGGAACCCGACGAACGTGCACGTCACGGCGATCAGGACCGCGATCGGGGCCGAGACGCCGGGAACCGACGGCAGGATCGAACGGTGCGACGGGGGCACCTCGGTTCGCTCGCGTTGGGTAACTGCCACGTCAAGCACACTAAGGCATGCAGGTGTTTCACGAGGCAGGCGACATCAGGCAGGTATTCCGAATCGCATGAACCAGGAGTTAGCTGTGGCGCGTGCGCCCTGGGACCGAGCGGTTGCTCAGGCCTCACCCGCCTCGTCGCCACGGAACCGATATTCGTCTCCGGCGAAGCCGACCGCGCGGGGCCAGCTGTCGATACTGCGGACCTCCGGCGGGGCGGCGTCCGCGACACCGAGATCGTGCATCTTGCGGGCCGTGACCAGCACCCGCGACTCCATCGACGCGACCGTGTGGTTGTAGGCGTCGACCGCCTTGCCCAGCTGGGATCCCAGCCGGTCCAGGTGGCGGCCGGTGGTGCCGAGCCGGGTGTAGAGCTCGCGGCCCAGTTGTTGTATCAGGGCCATGTCCGCCGACATCGCCTCCTGCCGCCAGCCCAGCGCCACCGTGCGCAGCAGCGCCATGAGTGTGGTGGGCGTCGCCAGGACCACATTGCGACCGAAGGCGTACTCGAGCAATCCGGAATCGGCGGTGAGCGCCGCGTCGAGGAACGGATCGCCGGGGACGAACAGCACCACGAAATCGGGGGAGGGGTCGAAGGCCGCCCAGTACTCCTTGGCCGCCAGCTGATCGACGTGATTGCGCAGGTGCCGCGCGTGCAGGGCCAGATGATTGGCGCGTTCGCGCGGGTCCTCGGTTCCCGCGGCGTCGAGGAACGCGGTGCACGGCACCTTGGCGTCCACCACGATCTGACGGCCGCCGGACAGCCGCACCACCAGATCCGGCCGCACCACCGTGTCGCCGCGGCGGGTCACCTGGGTGTCGAAATCGCAGTGCCGGGCCATGCCGGCCAGCTCCACCACCCGTTCCAGCTGGATCTCGCCCCAGCGGCCGCGCACCTGGGGTGCGCGCAGGGCGGCCACCAACTGACCGGTCTGCGTGGACAACTGATGCGACATCCGCTGCATGCCCGCGACCTGTTCGCGCAGGCCGGAATACGCGTTGATGCGGTTGTGCTCGACTTCCTGGATATGACGGTCCAGGCTGCCGACCGCGTCGCGCAGCGGTTCCACCAGCGCGCCGATCGCATGCGACTGCCGCCGCGCCGCGTCCTCGCTGGCCGCCCCGAGTGATTGCCGCAACAACCGCTCGTTGTCCCGCATGGCCGCCAGTCTCGCCTCGGCCATCGCACCCCGCTGTCCCGCCCGCGCGGCATGCCCCAGCCAGCCCAGGGCCAGCCCCGAAACGAACACCAACAGCAGCGCGAACAGCATCGGTGCGGTCATGGCCTGTGATAGTGCCGTACGACACCGACAATCCCGTGAATCCGGCACCGGTGCCGTGTCTTTGGGGTGCGAAGTTGCCGGGGACGCGCCGAGGGCGGATGAATTTGTCGGAGCGATCGCCTAGCGTTCTCCGACATGCGGATCCTGCACACCTCCGACTGGCATATCGGGCGCACCTTTCACGGCGTCGATCTGCTGACGGATCAGGAGTGCTCGCTGCTGGCCATCGCGGAATTGGTGCGGGCGGAGGGGGTGGACGTGGTCGTGCTGCCGGGGGACGTGTACGACCGTTCCATTCCCAGCGCGGATGCGATCGCGGTGTGTAATCGAGGATTCGAGGCAATTCGGGCGGCGGGGGCGACGATTATCGCGACCTCCGGAAATCATGACTCGCCGGCTCGGCTGGGTGCGCTCGGGAGTTTCGCGGCGGCGGGCGGATTGCATTTGCGCTGCCGGATCGCGGATGTGGCGCGGCCGATCGTGCTTTCCGACGAGTTCGGTGAAATTGCCTTTTACGGCATTCCGTACTTGGAGCCGGAGATCACCCGGGTGGAATTGGGTGTACCGCAGGCGCGTTCACACGCCGAGATTCTGGACGCGGCCATGGGGCGGGTGCGTGCGGATCTGGCGGGGCGGACCGGGGCCCGCTCGGTGGTGCTGGCGCACGCGTTTGTGGTGGGCGGTGAGGCGACTGGTTCGGAGCGGTCCATTTCCGTCGGCGGGGTGGAGACGGTGTCGCTGTCGGCGTTCGACGGGATCGACTACACGGCCCTGGGGCACCTGCACTCGCCGCAGACGCTGTCGGAGTCGGTCCGGTATTCGGGATCGCCGCTGCCGTACTCGTTCGGTGAGCGCTCGCACCGCAAGGCCGTGTGGATCGTGGATCTCGACGCCTCGGGGCTCGCGGAGGTGCGGCGCCACGATCTCCCGGTGGTGCGGGGGCTGTCCCAGCTCACCGGACCGCTGGAATCCCTCCTGGAATCGCCGGAGCACGCCGAAGCCGAAGCCCACTATGTGTCGGCCACCCTGACCGACACCGCGCGCCCCGTGGACGCGCTGCGCCGGCTGCGCGACCGCTTCCCGCACGCCGTCCACGTGGAATGGCAACGCCCGGAGGGCAACCCGGAACTCCGCTACCGCGAACGCGTCCACGGCCGCCGCGACACCGAGATCGCCCAGACCTTCCTCTCCGACGTCCGGGGCGTCCCGACCGCGGGTGAGATGACCTGGCTCGAACGCGCCCTCTCCGCCGCCACCCGTGAGAAGGACGGCCCCCGCCGCGTTTCCGCACCGGACGAGCGCACGGTGTTCCCCGCGGCGGCGGCTGCTCCCGTGGAGAGTGCATCCGTGCCGGCCGAGGCGGTTTCCGCGCAGACGGTCGCGGTGCCGGCCGAGGTGAGTGCCGTTCAGCATGCTGCCGTGCCGGCCGAGGCGGATGCTGCCCGGCCGGGGGCGTCCGAGGCGGAGCGGGTGGTCAGCGCGGCCGGGTTCGACGGGTCGGTGCGCGGAGCGGACGCGGCGGAGGCGGATGCGGCGCTCGGGTTGTTCGATGTGGAGGAATTCGGTCTCGGGACGGGTGAATCCGGCGAGACCGCGGACGGGATGACCGCGTGAGCGTTGGGGTGCGGGGCATTTCGGCGTGTCCCGCCGGTGCGGGCGTGCGATCGGTTGTCGAATGGGTCGAGGCGTTGCGGGAAGGGGTCACGGCATGCGGCTGCATCGGCTGGAGCTGACGGCGTTCGGGCCGTTCGCCGAGACGGCCGTGGTGGATTTCGACGAGCTGGGCGCGGACGGGCTGTTCCTGCTGCACGGGCAGACCGGGGCCGGGAAGACCACGGTGCTCGACGCCATCGCCTTCGCGCTGTACGGGAAGGTGCCCGGCGCGCGCGAGGAGGGCAAGCGCCTGCACTCCGATCACGCCGACGAGCAGACCCCGCCCCGGGTGCTGCTCGAGGCCACCGTCGGCGGCCGGACGCTGCGCCTGATCCGCTCCCCGGAATTCCAGCGCCCCAGCAAGCGCGCCAAATCCGGGTGGGTGAAGGAGAACTCGGTCGCCACTCTGGAATGGCTGGACGGCCGTGGCCAGAACCTCTCGCGCATCCCCGACATCGGCGACGAGGTGCTGCGCCTGCTCGGCATGAGCGCCGACCAGTTCTTCCAGGTCGTCCTGCTGCCCCAGGGCGATTTCGCGCGCTTCCTGCGCGCCGACAACGAGGAACGCGAGAAGCTCCTCGAAAAGCTCTTCGACACCGAACGTTTCGGCACCGCCGAACAGTGGCTCATCGACAAGCGCCGCGCCGGCACCGCCGAGCTCGACACCCGTAAGCACGGCATCGACGCTCTGATCGCCCGTGTCGGCACCGCCGCCGGTCTGCCCGCCACCGACTCCGCCACCATCCTCGAATCGGTCGCCTGGTCGCAGTCCCTGCTGACCGCCGCCCGCACCACGCTGACCGCCACCTCCGTGGACCTCCAACAGCGCCAGCAGGATTCGTCGAAGGTCCGCGCCGCCGCCGAGGCCGAGCGCCGCCGCCATGACCTGTTCCGCCGCCGCGCCACGGCGCAGGCGCAGCTCGCCGAGTTCACGGCGACCGCCACCCAGCGCATGGTCCGCCAGTCCGAGCTCGACCGCGCTCGTCGCGCCGAACCGGTCGCCGCCGCCCTTGCCGAGGCCCGCACCGCCGCCGTCGCCCTGCGCCGCCGCACCGACGACGCCACCCGCGCCGCCGAACAACTCGCCGATCGCCTCCTCGACCCCGCGACCGCCGAACTCCCCGGAACCACTTGGGCCGCAGCTGACCTGGCCGCCACCGAGCTCGCGGGTACCGACCTCGCCACCGACCTGACCGACCTCCCCGCGCCCGGAATCCAGCCGGACTCCACGGATGCCGGTGACGAGCTTCCGCACCTTCGCACGAACCACCTTGGCGCGGACATCGATACGGGTTCGGCGCGCACGGGTGGGCTGGACGATCTGCCCCGGGCCGGCTCCGGCGGCGGGCTCGAGGCGGCGGTACAGCGGTGGAGCGCGCAGGTGGGGGCGCTGGACGAGGTGCGGGCCGATGCCGAGTCGGCGAATCAGCTGACCCGGGAATTGTCGGGGCTGCGGACCGAGCAGAAGGATCTGGCGGCTCGGGCGGCGAAGCTGATCGCGCGGCTGGGCGAGTTGCCGGAAGCCGTTGCGGGGGTCGAGGTTCGGTTGCGTGGGTCCGCGGATGCAGCCGCCGCGCTGGCCGGGCTGGAGGCCGAGTGCCTGCGGTTGCGGACGTCGGCGGAGGCCGCGGTCGAGCTGGAGCGGAAGCGGGGGGAACTGGCGCGGGCGGGGACCACCTTCGAGCAGGCGAAGACCGCGCACGCGGAGGCGTGGAAGCGGACGCAGGCGCTGCGGGAACAGCGGATGGCGGGGATGGCCGCGGAATTGGCGGAGGCGCTGGTCGAGGGGGAGCCGTGCGCGGTGTGCGGGTCCGACGCGCACCCGAATCCGGCCCGGCCCGCCGAGCACGCGGTGTCCAAGGCGGACGAGGACGCGGCGCTGGCCACCGAACGGGCGGCGGAGGCCGCCCGGGAGCGGGCGGGTCAGCTGGTGGCGGAGCTCGAGCGCGCCGTCGAGGTGCTGGTCGAGCGGGGCGGCGACGTCGACAAGGCGGAACTGGCTGCGGCGCTGGACGATTCGACGCTGCAGTTCACTGTGTCCAAACGAGCGGCGGGGCTGGTGGACGGCCTCACCGCCGAACTGAACACGCTGCGCGCCGATCAGACCCGGCTCCAGAACGAGGCGCGCGAGTGCGAGAGCCGCGTGAGCGCGACGACCGAGCGGATCGTGGCCACCGATCGTCGGCTGGCCGAACTCACCGAGCGGCTGCGTGCCGCCGCCGGAGCCGATGGCACGGTCGAGCGGCGGCGTGCGCGGCTGGCGGCCCTGGTCGAAGAAGCCAGTGTGGTCCGCGCGGCCCGCGTCGAAGCCGTCACCGCCCGCGAGCAGGTGTCCGCAGCCGCCGTGCGGGTCGAAAAGCTGTCGTACGAAGCGGGTTTGGTGGAATCCGCGCCCCCGGTGATGGGGGAGTCCGGCCCGGATTACGCCGTGCTGGGCGAGTACGCCCGCACGGTCGACGCCGCCTCACGCACGACGGCGCAGCAGTCGGAGATCGAGGACGAGCTCGTGGCCGCCGACCGCGCTCGCGCCCACGCCGAGGCCGTCCTCGCCGAACCGGAGATCCGCGCCGCCGGGGATACGGAACCGGGCGATCCGGGCGAGCTGGAAAACGCTGTGGCCCAGTCGGAATCGGAACTGAACCGGGCGGTGGCCGCGCACGCCGAAGCGGAGCGGCGGGTCAAGCAACTGACGGCCCTCTGCACGCAGTTGCAGACCGACGTCGAACACATCGCCCCGTTGCAGCGCGCTCACGACGAACTGGCCCGCCTGTCCGAGGTGGTCGCGGGCCGCGGCGAGAACAACCGCCGCATGTCCCTGCGCTCCTACGTGCTGGCCGCCCGCCTGGAAGAGGTGGCCCTGGCCGGATCGGTCCGTCTGCGCCGAATGTCCGGCGGCCGCTACGAATTCGTCCACACCGACGCCGCCGGCCCCCGCGGCCGTCGCGGCGGCCTGGGCCTCGACATCCGCGATGACTACACCGGCGCGGTCCGCCCCGCCAAAACCCTCTCCGGCGGCGAGACCTTCATGGCCTCGCTGTCCCTGGCCCTCGGCCTGGCCGACGTCGTCTCCGCCGAATCCGGCGGCCTGGTCATGGACACCCTCTTCATCGACGAGGGTTTCGGCAGTCTCGACGCCGACACCCTCGACTCGGTCATGGGCGTCCTCGACGAGCTCCGCTCCGGCGGCCGCGTGGTCGGCGTGGTCAGCCACGTCGACGAAATGCGCCAGCGCATCCCCAGCCGCCTCCACGTCATCCGCGGCCGCACCGGCTCCCGTCTGGAAACCTCCGTCGGCGTCTGACCGGTCAGCTGCGGGCGAACCGGACTTCGGCTCGGGCTCGGGCCTTGGCAGCTTCGACCTCGCGGTCCTTGGGCGGCGCGTTGGTGGTCAGGCCCTCGAGGAGGCGGGTGGTGGCCGCGGTGATCTCCTCGACGGCGAGGTCGAAGGCGGCCTGGTTGGTCTGGGAGGGTTTGGCGGTTCCGCTGATCTTGCGGACGTATTGCAGGGCGGCCGCGTGCACCTCGTCCGGGGTGGCCGGCGGCTCGAAGTTGTGCAGGGTGTGGATGTTGCGGCACATGGTTGCGAGCGTACGCCGGGGCTCCGACACCCCCGGTCAGAGCGATGTCGCTGGTCGGGAGGGTATGGGTCAGGCGGATTCGTGGTCGAGCAGCCAGCGTTTCACGGGCAGCCCGTAGCGGAAGCCGCCGAGGCTGCCATCGGTGCGGATGACGCGGTGGCAGGGGACGAACAGGGCGGCCGCGTTGCGGGCGCAGGCATTGGCGGCGGCGCGGGTGGCGGCGGGGCGGCCGGAGATGACCGCGAAGTCGGTGTAGGTGACCGGCTCGCCCGCGGGCACCTTGCGCAGGATCTCCCAGGCGTGGGTGAGGAACGGCCCGGAGACCTGCCGGACGGGAATGGCGTCGATGGCGGTCAGATCACCCGCGTGATAGTCGGTGATGGCCCGCGAGACCGGTCCGAGCGAATCGCGGGCCCGCAGTTCGGCGGGCCGGATGCTGGGGTGGATGAGCGCGCGCAGTTCCTCCGCCGAGGCGGTCCAGCCTGAGGCCAGGACCACCCCGTCGGCGTCCACCACGGCCGTGAACGGCCCGGCCACGGTGGTCATGGTGGCGTAATCCGCTGGTGCGTGCGTGTTTTCGGAGCTCATGAGGGATGTCCTCCAGGTGGGAGTCGGTGGCGTGCTCACTGGGCGGCGCGCCGGCCGAGCGGTTCGATTTTCGCGGAGGCCCGCGGCTCGGGGTTGGCCAGGGCGTGCTTCCACAGGTGCATGGTCAGGTAGGAGCGCCACGGCGACCAGCGGGCCGTCGCGGTGAGATCCACGCCGAGTAGCGCGGCCCCGCGCCGCACCACCAGGTCGGACGGCAGCAGCACGTCGGGGTCGGCGAGCAGGCGCATCGTCACGTAGTCGGCGGTCCACGGCCCTACGCCGTCGAGGGCGAGCAGGTCGCGGCGGAGTTCGGCGGCGGTGCGGCCGGAGTGCAGCACGAGGTCCCCGGAGGCGAGGGCCTTGGCCGCGCCGACGATGGCCTCGATCCGCCGCCCGGGCCCGGTGAGCACCTCGGAGCCGTGTTCGGCGATGGCCTCGGCGGTGGGGAACAGGTGCGGGATGGGCCCGTCGATGGGCTCGCCGAGCTGCTGCACCAGTCGCGCGGTGTGGGTATTGGCGGCCGCCACCGAGATCTGCTGCCCGATCATGGTGCGCAGCAACAGCTCCGGACCGTCCAGGCAGCCGGGCACCCGGATGCCCGCGGGCAGCACGATGCCGTTCGCCCGGCCATCGCCGTTCGAGCGCGGCACGACACCGTTCGCAGGCGACACGGCAGCGGCACCGTTGGAGCGCTGCGCGGTCGGATCCGCCCCGGGTACCTCGCAGGGTAGGCCCACACGCAGCGGCATCCCCGCCATGCCCGCCGTCAACGCCTCGTCGATACCGACCGGATCCGCGTCGAGGTCGAGGAAGTGCCGGATGCGCGCCACGGTCGGCGCGAGATCCCGCATGTCCTGCAACGACAACGCCGCCCGCACATGCCCCGGCTGAATCGACAGCCGAATGGTGGTGTGACCGTGCGGCGTTCGCAGGCTGCGCGTGTACACCCCGCTCTCGTACAGCTCCAGCCCGGGCGCCGCGTGCGCCGCCAGGAACCATTCCAGCCACGACCGGTCCAGCGGTTCCCGGTAGGGCAGCCGCAGGGTGAGCAGCCCGTTGGTGGCGGGCAGGGTGTCGCCGTTGCGGCGCCGGGATTCCTCGCGCAGCGCGGTGGGGCTGACCGCGAAGACCTCGCGCACGGTGTCGTTGAACTGCCGGATGCTGGCGAATCCGGCCGCGAACGCGATGTCGGACATGGGTAGCCGGGTGGTCTGGATGAGCAGTCGCGCGGTGTGGGCGCGGTGGGCGCGCGCCAAAGCCAGTGGGCCCGCGCCGAGTTCGCCGGTGAGCACCCGGGTGAGCTGGCGTTGCGAGTAGCCGAGGGCGTTGGCGAGGGCCGGGACGCCGCCGCGTTCGATGACGCCGTCGCCGATCAGCCGCATGGCCCGGGAGGCCAGGTCGGCGCGGGTGTTCCACAGCGGTGACCCGGGCGCGGCGTCGGGCAGGCAGCGGCGGCAGGCCCGGAATCCGCCCTGCTGGGCGGCGGCCGCGGTCGGCAGGAAGGTGACGTTGGCCCGTTTGGGGGTGATGGCCGGACAGGAAGGGCGGCAATAGATTCCGGTGGTGCGTACCGCGGTCACGAAGTGACCGTCGAACCGGGAGTCCCGGGTGGCCACGGCGCGGTAGCAACGCTCGAAGTCCAAGTCGTTCGCACTCACGCATACCACCATGGCAGCCCGAGCGCCCCCGCGCTAGCGGGAATCGGCCATCAGGGTCGGCGGAAAACCGCCACCCGGGCTCAGCAGCAGCGGTTTGCCGGATTCCTGTCCGCGGCGGCGTGCCGGTCGCGCCAGTAGTCCCGTTCGCTGGGAATCGCGCAGCCGGGGTGGTGCAGGCGCTGATGCTGCACGTAGCGGGCGTAATCGTTGCCGCCGAGGATCGAGTTGAACCACCAGGCAACGGCTTTCACGGCCCGGATGAGGGCGAGCCCCGTCCGCCGCAGTGGATCTGCGGTGGACGGGGCGTCGGGGGTGGTCATCGGCGCGTCAATGCCTCGCGCCGGGTGCGACGACCTTGCCCTCGGCGATCAGGGCGTCCCATTCCTGCTGGACCTCCCGTTCCGCCTTGCTGGTGATGAACCCCTTGGGGCCGAACAGCTTCGACGGCACTTCCTCGGTCTCGGTGGTCGAGCTGCCGCCCGCGCGGATGGCCTTCACGCAGACCCAGATGCCGACCAGCGCCACGATCAGCACCATCACCGCGAAAACGATCGACAGCGTGCCCTGGATGAAGGTATTGCGGATGATCTTGTCCATATTGCTGATCTGCGTGTTCAGCGCGTCGACATCCTTGATGCCCTTCGGCAGCTGACCGGTGTCGCGGGCCGCGATGTAGGCGTTCTGCTTGTCGATGGTGTTGTAGTGCAGCGTCCAGTAGCCGATCTTCGGGTCACCGGAGAAGATCTTCTGGAACGAGGCCGTCATGGTGACGATCAGGTCCCAGACCAGCGGAACCGCCGGGATCCAGGCCCATTTCAGCAGGCCCTTCTTCACCACGATCACCAGCACGACGGTCAGCGCGATGGCCGCGAGCAGCTGGTTGGAGATGCCGAACAGCGGGTACAGCGTGTTGATGCCGCCCAGCGGGTCGGTGACCCCCATCAGCAGCACCGAACCCCACGCGGCCACCACGAGTCCGGAGCAGATGAACACGCCCGGCCACCACGACGGGTCGCGGAACTTCTTGGCGGCGCCGCCCAGGTTGCCCAGCGAGTCCGAGAGCATGAACCGCGCGACACGGGTGCCCGCGTCGATGGTGGTGAGGATGAACAGCGCCTCGAACATGATGGCGAAGTGGTACCAGAACGCCTTGAGGCTGTTGCCGCCGATGAACTTGTGCATGATCTCGGTCATGCCGATGGCGAGGGTGGGCGCGCCACCGGTGCGGGAGTAGACCCGGGACTCGCCCGTGCCCGCCGCCACGTCGTTCAGGTACTGCGCGTCGATCGGGTTGCCGCTCAGGCCGAGCTTGTTGACGCTGTCGGCGGCCGCCTGCGCGGAGGTCATATTGGGGGTGTTGATCGCGAAGTACAGGTGCTGGTCCAGGATCGACGCCGCGATGATGGCCATGACCGCGACGAACGACTCCATGAGCATGCCGCCGTAGCCGATCATCCGCGCCTGCGACTGCTTCTCCAGCAGTTTGGGCGTGGTGCCCGAGGACACCAGCGAGTGGAAGCCCGACAGCGCGCCGCACGCGATGGTGATGAACAGGAACGGGAACAGGCTGCCCGCGAAGGACGGTCCGTTGGAGTTGCTCGCGAACTGGGAGACCGCGGGGGCCTTCAGCACCGGCATGGTGGCGAGCACGCCGAGGGCGAGCAGGCCGATGGTGCCGATCTTCATGAAGGTCGACAGGTAGTCGCGCGGGGCGAGCAGCATCCACACCGGCAGCACCGAGGCGACGAAGCCGTAGATGATCAGCATCCAGGAGATGGTGGTGCCCGACAGCGTGAACAGGTCACGGCCCCAACCGGATCCGGCGACCCAGTTGCCGGAGATGATGGCCAGCATCAGCGCCGCGAAACCGATGATCGACACTTCGCCGACCTTGCCGGGCCGCAGGTAGCGCAGGTACAAGCCCATGAACAGCGCGATCGGGATGGTCATGGCGATGGAGAACACACCCCACGGACTGCCGCCCTCGAGAACGTGGGTGGTCTTGTTCTCGGTCGCCGCAAGGGCATTCACGACGACGATGCCGAGCACGGCGAGCAGGATCATCATGATGACGAGCACGGCGACGATGGCCGCCACGCCGCCGACCACACCGAGTTCGTCGCGCGCCATCTGGCCCAGCGAGCGGCCGCGGCGCTTCACCGACGCCCACAGGACCAAATAGTCCTGCACCGCACCGGCCAGCACCACGCCGACGATGATCCAGATGGTGCCGGGTAGGTAGCCCATCTGGGCGGCGAGCACCGGACCGACCAGCGGGCCCGCGCCGGCGATGGCGGCGAAGTGGTGGCCGAACAGGACCCGCCGGTCCATCGGCATGTAGTCCTTGCCGTTCTCCATCTCCTCGGCGGGAGTGGCGACATCGTCACGCGGCTTGGTGATCTTGTATTCGATGAGCCGCGCGTAGAACTGGTAGGCGAGCACGTACGTGCACAGGGCCGCGATGACGATCCACACCGCGTTCACGTTCTCGCCGCGCATGAACGCGAGGATGGCCCAGGCGATCGCGCCGACGACGGCGATGGCGAGGAAGATGCCCTTCTTCGCCGTTGTCATGGGTGTCCGGTCCACGACGCCCACCGGTGGCAGGTCGGGATCCGTCCGGAGGTACTCGATGGTCGCCATGCGCCAACTCTCCCGTGCGGTACAACGGTCACTGATTCAAATGGTCACAACGTAGCCCAACCGACATGCCTCTGAACCGGCTTTGACCAGCCGTTCACCTGCAGGTCGTACCGCCGGGTACGGTTGGCCCGGGGGACGCTGTACCGGGCTCGGCGGGGTGTTGCGATCCGGTGCCATGCCCGCGAGTTCGCGTGTTTTCGACGTGTCGCGGGTAGCTCCCCGTATGCTGCCATGCTGGTTCGAGATCTACGTCACGGTGGTGGCATTAGTTCGTTTAGTTCACGGATATATCCTTCCGGCCGCCCCGTCGCCCGAGTCATGACCCCGCCGCGATCGTCCGCGACCAGAGGAGACGCGATGCCGCAGCACCTCCGCCCGTCCGGCGCGCGGGAGATCGGCGGCGCGCGCGGCGGTTTCGATCGGCGGACCCTGCTGCGCTCGGCCGCGGCCGCTGCGCTGCTCGCCGCCGGCGGCTGCGCGGGCGGGGACGACGACGCGGTCACCTTCTTCTTCCAGGCGCGACCCGAGGAAGCGCGGACACGGCTGCGGATCATCGACGAATTCCAGCGGCGGCGACCCGATATCCGGATTCGCACCATCATGTCCGGGCCGGATCCGTTGCAGCAGATGCTCACCTACTGCGCGGGCGGCAAATGCCCGGACGTGCTGATGGCGTGGGAACTGCTGTACGCGGGGCTCGCGGATCGCGGGGTGCTGGCCGACCTGCGTGAATTCCTGGATCGGGAACCGGATTACGCGGCGCGGCTGCGGGCCGACGGGTACGCCACGCTGCGTGACACGTTCGTGTGGGGCGGCGGGCAGTACGCGCTGCCGGAGCAATGGTCCGGGGTGTTCCTCTACTACAACCGGAAGCTGTTCGCCGAGGCCGGGATCCAGCCGCCGGTGCGCTGGTCGGAGGCGTGGAACTTCGACGAGTTCCTGGCCGCGGCGCGGACGCTCACCCACCGGGACCCCGACGGGCGCACTCGCCAATGGGGTTTCGTGGACGCGTGGGTGCCGTACTTCTCGGCGGCCTGCTTCGGGATGAACAACGGCACCGAATGGTTCAGCCCGCCGGTGCGGCCGGATCACACGAATCTGGGGGATCCTCAGTTCGCGGCAGGGCTCCAGTTCTATGCCGATCTCGCGGTGCGGCATCGGGTCGCGCCCAGTGTCGGTGACCGGCAGTCCGTTTCGGCGCAGGACCTGTTCCGCAGCGGGAAGGCCGCCATGCTCATGGGCGGGCACTGGCTGTACTCGGAGTTCACCGACCGGGACGGGCTGGACTTCGATGTGACGGTGTTGCCGGTCGGGCCGCACGGGGGACCGGGGGCGATCACCGATATCGGCAGCACCGGGCTGGCCATCGCCGCGAGCAGCCCGCGGCGGGAACAGGCGTGGGAGTTCGTGAAATTCGCGACCGGGCCGGAAGGGCAGGCCATCATCGCCGAATCGGGACTGTTCGTGCCGGTATTGCGGTCGGCCATGCGGTCGCCGGGGTTCGCGGCGGCGCATCCGGGGGTGCGGAATCTGGAGGTCTTCACCGAGGGGCCGGAGAATTCTCGTCCGCTGGCGGTGACGCCCTTGTGGGGCAAGGTGGAAGCGCTGCTCGAGCGGGGCTGCAACCGCGTGTTGCGGGGTGCGGCGTCGGCGGAATCGCTGGGCGGGCAGACGTCTTCCGATATCGACCAGTTGTTGCGGGCGGCGGTATGAGACGGGGATCGGAGCTGGATCGGCGGCGGGCGCGGGCCGGGAAGCTGTTCGTGGCGCCGAATGTGGCCGCGATCCTGGTGTTCATGCTGTTCCCGCTGGGGTTCTCGCTGTATCTGAGTTTTCACTCGTGGGATCTGTTCAGTCCGCCGCGGTTCGTGGGGGTGACGAATTACCGGCGGTTGTTCTCCGAGGATCCGCTGTTCTATATCGCGCTGCGGAATACGGCGGTGTTCACGGTGCTGACCCTGGTGCCGACGGTGGTGATCAGCCTTGCCGTGGCCGCGCTGCTGAATCGGAAGTTGCGGGGCATCGGGGTCTTCCGCACCATCGCGTTCCTGCCGTTGGTGGCGTCGACCGTGGCGATGGCGGTGGTCTTCCGCTTCATCTTCGCCAGTGATGACGGTCTCGCCAATATCCTGCTGGGCTGGGTCGGCGTGGGTCCGATCCCGTGGTTGACCGACCCGCACTGGGCCATGGTGTCGTTGAGCCTGGTCACGGTGTGGAAGTCGGTGCCCTTCGCGACGGTGATTCTGCTGGCCGCCATGCAGGGCGTCCCCGAAAACCTCTACGAGGCAGCGAAGATCGACGGCGCCGGTGGCTTCCGGCGGTTCGTCTCCATCACGATTCCGCTGATCCGAGGCGCGCTGTCCTTCGTCCTCGTCATCACGGTCATCAACTCCGTCCAGGCCTTCGACCAGGCGTACGCGCTGACCGGCAGCAACGGTGGCCCCGAGACCGGCACCTACGTTCTGGGAATCATGCTGTTCCAGAACGCCTTCCGCTTCTACGAAGTCGGCTACGCCTCGGCCCTTGCGTGGATCATCTTCGCGATCCTGCTGGCCTTCACCCTCATTCAGCAGTGGTTGGCCCGTCGCGCCGAGGTGGACCGATGAAACGCCGCCTGACCTCCGCCGTCCTCACCTACCTGGCCTTGATCGCCGTGGCCTGGTGCGCCCTCACCCCGATCCTCTGGTCCATCTCGGCCTCCCTGAAGTCCGACGGCGAACTGACCGACGCCGCCCCGCTGCCGTCCCATCCCCAATGGTCCAACTACCGAGAAGCTTTCGCCTCCATCCCTCTCGGCCACATGCTCCTGAACACCGTCGTCTACGCGGCTTGCGTGACCATCGGCCAAGTCTTCTTCTGCTCCCTGGCCGGTTACGCCTTCGCACGCCTGGAGTTCCCCGGCCGCGAGGCCCTCTTCCTCGGCTACCTGGCCACCCTCATGGTCCCGCTGACCGTCACCGTCATCCCGCAATTCCTGCTGATGCGCGCCTTCGGCTGGATGGACACCCCCTGGTCCATGATCGTCCCCGGCCTCTTCGGCAGCGCCTTCGGCACCTACCTCATGCGCCAGTTCTTCCGAACCCTCCCAGTAGAACTGGAGGAGGCCGCCACCCTCGACGGCTGCACCCCCTGGCAGACCTACTGGCGAGTCCTCCTCCCGCACACCAAACCCGCCGTCATGGTCCTCGCGGTCCTCACCTGGATCACGGTCTGGAACGACTTCCTCTGGCCCCTGATCATGATCCAACGCAACGACTACGCCACCGCCACCCTCGGCCTCGTCCGCCTCCAAGGCCAATACTCCACCAACTGGCCCCTCCTCATGGCCGCCGCCACCGTCATCCTCCTCCCCCTCCTCCTCATCTACGCCCTGGCCCAACGAGCCTTCGTCCGAGGCATAGCCCTCTCCGGCCTCGGCGGCCGCTAGCCCGTCCGACCCCATGTCGGAGTGCATCATTGTCCCTGGTCGCGACGGTTGGTAACCTTGGGTATCCGACATGGAGTTCCTGGATATCTGGAGGTTGCGCAATGGCCGGCTCGAAGACTCCGATCGAGATCGATGAAGAGGCTCTCGCGATCGCAGCCGAGGTGCTAGGCACGAAGACCAAGAAGGACACGGTCAACGCCGCGCTTCGCGAAGTGGGACAGCGGCTGGTACGGGTCCGTGCGCTCGCTCGGCTCGGCGAGATGGCCGATCGCGGCGACTTCGATGAATTCCTCGACAACAAGGCGGCCTACCGGAAGTGACTCCAGCCCTCTATCTCATCGACACGTCGGGTCTCTTTCGAATCCTGCAGGACAAGCTCCGTCAGTCGTGGATGGATCAGCTGACGGCGGGTGTCATCGCAACCTGCCCTGTCGTCGAACTCGAATTCCTCTATTCGGCAAGGTCCTTGGCGGACAGGCTGGAGAAGCAGCGACTGCTGCGGGATCTGTTCGCCTGGGTTGCCATGCCGGACAAGGTGTACGAACGCGCGGAAGCCGTTCAGCAGCTGATGACCGAGCAGGGGACACATCGGTCGGCCGGCCCCGTCGACCTGCTGATCGCCGCCACCGCGGAGCATCACCGGCTCGCAATCCTCTGTGACGACCACGATTTCGCAACCATCTCGCGCGTCACGCGTCAGCCGGTCGTTTTCGTCGCAGACCCCCCGCGTTAGCAGCGCATATTGGATTGACGCCACCGATAGTGTGAACGTGGGCATGGAGTAGCTCAGTTGGTAGAGGTCTCACTGTCAGTGTGAAGGTCGCGGGTTCGATCCCCGCCTCCATGCCCACCCAGTAGTCGTCGCGGCGGCTATCCGCGGTAACCGGTGCCGGGGATGCGGACCCGGTACTGCGAACATAGGTACGTTTCGGGGACTGCCTCGGTCGCCGGGACATTCCAGATATCGGGTTCGGTCCTGACGGCGAGGTACTGCTCCTTGGCCTCGCGGTAGCAGCGCATGCCCATGATCGGGCCGCTCACCGGCGAGTAATCGGCATAAAGGCAGGTGTAGCAGCACACCAGCGATGTGCCCTCCGGCAACGCCGCGATCAGTTCCTGTAGCCCGGTTTCAAAAGCATGGCAATCGGTTTCGTACGTTGCGCCATTCAGCGTCAAGCTGAGACGCAGCTTGTCGCGTTGTGTATCCGGCGTGAGATCCAACGTGAACCGGACGACCTCCGCGCGCCGAACCCCCGAGACCACGACAGTGCACGGCAACTCGCCGGTGAGCCTGCACCGTGTGAGCGCGTCGAACCGATCATCGAGCGACAGCGCCTCCCGCGCCCGGGGATCCGGCGGATCCGGCTCGATGCAGTCCAAATCACCCCCGCTGAGCGGTATCCCCCGAACCACCGTCGAAATCTCGTACCCTCCCGCCCACCCCGCCACCTCGTACGGTTCGATCCGCCACTTGATCGCCACCCGCCCCCGCCCATCCTCATAACTGCCAGGAAACGACCACGCCCGCATTCGACCCTCCACGAAACCAATTGTCCTGCTGCACGTCTGGATGCCGCTCGCTTTCGCGCACGAATCCCGGCAGTCCGGTAGGGCAGGATTGGCTGATGTTCGCCACCGCGTTTCTCCAGTACTCGGGGAAGGGCCCGATGCGGCCCAAGGAGATGCTGCTGGAACAAGGGCTGAAGCACCGTTCGGGCACCGCCCCCAGCGCATATGGCATCGACTTCGGCGTTCTGTCCACCGGTGAAAACGCACTGGTCGAGGCCAATGACGGCTACGCCCTGGGCGCGTACGCCATCACCGCCGACCGCTATACGGAGCTGATCATGCGCCGATGGAGCGAGCTACTCGCTTCAGCACGGCCTGGAGACGCGTCGGCGAGTGACGGGTTCTAGATGGCGACGAGGTCCTTCAATGCCGCCGCGATGGCCTGTCGTAGCGGGTCGTGCCGCGGGCCGAGGAGGTGTTCGGGGGTGTCGCGGGCTGAACCGTAGAGGTGGACCGGGCCGGTGCGGAAGTTGTCCGGTTCCCAGCGGTAGCGGGCGTGGACATGGGCATGGAGGTGGTGCCAGCTGTTGCCGAGGACTTCGTAGTTGATGCGCCAGAAGTCGGGGTCGGCTGCGCGGCATGCTGTTTCGACTGCTTCGCCGAGAATGATCAGGTCGTGCATGAAGGCCAGGCGGTCAGTGCGGGGGAGTTCGGTGAGTTGATCGGCCTGGCCGTCGTGGATCAGCAGGCAGTAGCCGGGGAGGTGTTGGGTGGAACCGATTACCGCCCAGCCGGTTCGCATGCGTGTGAGGACTGTCGGGTTGGTGCCCTGGCGGGCCGCGCCGAGCGAATCCGTGCGGTAGTCGATAGGCGCGTCGCTGATTTCGTCGCTCATTTCCCCTCCGAGCAAGGACGAATCGTCTGTCGAAATCATTCCTCGAGAGTGGAATCGGCGCTCGCGGTTGAGGAAATCGATCGGTGTTATGGGAACGATCACGTTCGGGTTTAGGCGCTGGTGGCGATGGTCGGCGAAAGTGAGTTCGAGGTCATCGCGGTTTGTGGACGCTTAGCGTGGGTATCGGTTTGTTACATGCGAGAGAAGACGGAATCGAGCAACGCCGGGCTTCCGTTGCGGAGGTCGGTTGCCGCGAGTGCCATGGGCAATGCCACCGAGTGGTTCGACTACGGGGTGTATGCGGCCACGGCCGGGTATCTCACGTCCGCTTTCTTCCCGGGTTCGCTGGGGACGCTCGGGACCATGCTGGGGTTCGCGGTCTCGTTCCTGCTGCGGCCGCTGGGCGGCATGGTGTGGGGGCCGCTGGGGGATCGGATCGGGCGGAAAGCGGTGCTGGCGACCACGATCCTGATCATGTCGGCGGCTACCGGGGCTATCGGTCTGCTGCCGACTCATGCCGTGGCCGGGGTGTTCGCGCCGATTCTGCTGATTCTGCTGCGCGTCGTGCAGGGCTTCTCCACGGGCGGCGAATACGGTGGCGCCGCAACATATCTTGCCGAATGCGCGGAGGATCGCCGCCGCGGATTCCTGGGCAGCTTCCTCGAATTCGGCACCCTCGCGGGATTCGTCGGCGGTTCGGCGGTCGTGCTGGCCTGTCAGCTGGCCCTCGGCTCGGACGCCATGTACGCGGGCGGCTGGCGTATCCCGTTCCTGCTGGCCGTGCCGCTGGGCCTGACCGGCTGGTACCTGCGCGGCAGGCTGGACGAGTCGCCGGTGTTCACCGAGCTGTCCGAGGAGGAGACCCCGCCGGGTGGGCTGCGCGTGGTGCTCACCACCTACCGGCGTGAACTATTCACTTTGATCGGCCTGGTCGTGGCCCTCAACGTAGTGAACTACACACTGCTCACGTACCAGCCCACCTACCTGCAGCGGACCATCGGCCTGGGTGAATCCACCACCACCGCCATGATGTTGATCGGCCAGCTGGTGATGATGGTGTCGCTGCCGTTCTTCGGCCGGCTCTCGGACCGGGTCGGCCGGCGTCCGATGTGGCTGGTCTCGCTGGTGGGGCTCGCGGTCGCCGCCATACCGATGTATTGGCTGATGGGGCGCGGAACCGTCTGGGCTGTCATCGGATTCGTGGTGCTCGGACTGCTGTATGTGCCGCAGCTGTCGACGATCAGCTCCACGTTTCCGGCGATCTTCCCGACTCACGTCCGGTATGCCGGATTCGCCTTGGGCTACAACGTGTCCACGGCGCTGTTCGGCGGTACCGCGCCGCTGGTGAACGAGGCCGTCATCGAACACACCGGTTGGTCGCTGTTCCCGGCGGGCTATATGGTCGCGGCTTCTCTTATCGGACTGGTCGCCTGCGCTTTCCTCCGCGAAACCGCCGGAACCTCGCTGCACGGCACCGAGATACCCGAAACCGAGCTCGTACCCGCGATGGAAAGGTGACCGCGATCGCGAATTTCGCGGCGCGGCGGCTACGTGTCGGCAATCAGGCCTTGAATAATCCGGTGGATGGACATGATCCGCTGGAATCGTCGATCCGTACTGGCTTCGATCGCCTTGTTCTCGCTCGGAGCCGGGGTCGGGGCGCGGCCGGCGGTAGCACGGGCGGCAGCGGGGACCCGGTACACGATGACCGCGTTCACCAACAGCAGTGACTCCGAGCTGTACGTCTACGAATCCCAGGACGCGACCAACTTCGAGCTACTCGGTGCGAACGCCTATCGGCCCCCGGCCGGGCTGGTTCGAGACCCCAGTCTGCTGAGACATACCGATGGGTCGTACTACATCACCTACACCACGGCCGGGGACGGTCATACGATCGGATTCGCGCGCAGCACCGATCGGATCAACTGGACCCATATGTCCGACTACCCAGTGCCGGTGCCGAAGGCCGAAGCCGCCTGGGCGCCAAAGTGGTTCACCCATATGTCCGGCTTCGTCGGCGTACTCGTCTCCATCTCGCAGGGCCACGGGTTCACCCCCTACCTGATGATCGCGAACGACCCGGCTCGCCCGATCTGGAGCCCGCCGATTCCGCTGATCGGAATCGGCCCGCAGCAGCCCGGGCACCTCGGCTTCATCGACACCACCATCGTGGCGAACAACGGGAGCTACTACGCGTTCGCCAAGAACGAATCGACCAAGTTCATCGAGCTCGCGATCGCCCCGCATCCGCTCGGGCCGTACCGGTTCATCGGCCTCGGCGACTGGGCCGGATGGGGCGCGCCCCGGGAAGGACAGTGTGTGGTCGCACTGCCGAGCGGCGGCCATCGGATCTACTTCGACGCGTACACCGAGGGAAAGTACTTCTACAGCGATAGTTTCGACGGTTTCCGCACCTGGACAGCGCCCGGCGAACTGCCGGAACTGTCCGGAACGGTCCGTCATTTCACGGTGCTGTCCGAGTCGGTGGTCGCCAGGTAAGTCCGAGAACCGATCAGAGGTATTCGGGGCAGATTTCCTGGATCGCGAGGGTGATCCACTGCTTGGAGACATCGGGTGGGAAGACACGGTTCACTCTTTCGCGAATGGTCGCGTCGGAGTAGCCGCCCTTGTACGCGGCGCAGATGTACCAGCCCAGTCGCATGGCGTTGTACTCGCTGCTCTCCGGACCGCCCGGCGACGTCATGTTCGCGTCCTGGGCGAGCAGGCCGAGCCGCTTCGCCTCGATCAGGAAGCTCGTCTCATCGGCGTGGGCGGCCGCCGGGGCCAGGCACGCGGCTGCGATTCCGGCGGCGCCGACAGCGCCGACGACGGCCGAACGAAGGGCATGAATATTCACGAATTGCCTTGCTGGAAGTATGGATAGAACCACAGCACGCTAGCCCAGTCGAGGGCACGGCCACATCCGGCTACTTCGCAACGACCGATACGGCAGCCGATACCGTTCGGGAATTCTCGCGTGGCCGCGATGTCGGGCCCCTATGACTTCTCCGACGCGTCGACGGTGGTTGCTTCCGCGTACCGGCGGGCGAGGGTGCGCAGGTGGGCGACGAGTTCGGGCGGTTCGGTGACGCGGAAGTCCATCATCAGCATGCTGAGGTAGATGGCGACCGTTTCCAGCCGGTCGGCTCCGGTCAGCAGCAGGCAGGAGGAGTCGTCGAGCGGCTCCACCACGCCGACCGTCGGGTTGATGCGGGCGATGACGGTCTCGGCGGGCGCCAGCACCGTGACGCGGGCGTGTACCTGCCAACCGGTGGAGGCTATTTCGCGCAGCACGAAGGCGACGAGATCGGACTCGGGGAGTGCTCGTGCGGCGAAATGTCGTGTACCCGGCCGGATCTCGGACATCGACGCGACGGGGAGCGCCTGCCAGGCGTGAATGGCGAGGCTGTAGGCGACCAGGTACCAGCGGCGTTGCCAGCTGATCAGCCGGTAAGGCTCCAATTCCGAGCCGTCGACGTGGAGGGTGGTGGTGCCGCGGATCGCGGTCGCCAAGGTGGCGAGGGTTTCGGCGGGTACGGGTGCGTCCGGTTCGCGGGAACCGGTGACGGCCGGGCCGATGTCGGTGACGGTGCGCAGGGCGGTGACCTTGCGTTGCAGGCGTTTCGGCAGGATGCGGTCCAGCTTCGATTGGGCGCGTTCGAGATTGGCCTGGATATCGGTGATGCCCGTGCTGCCGTCGGCCGCCACGTTCATGGCGACGGCCACCGCGACGGCCTCGTCGTCGTCGAGCAGCAGCGGAGGCATGGTGGCACCTTGCCCGAGTCGATAGCCGCCGATCGGCCCGCGGGCGGCGTGCACGGGGTAGCCGAGATCGCGCAGCCGGGCGATGTCCTGTCGCAGGGTGCGGTCGGTGACGTCCATGCGTTCGGCCAGGTCGCGGCCGGTATGGGCGCCCTCCTGGAGGAGGGTCAGCAGGCGAAGCAGACGGGTTGTGGGGGAGGTCACACGAAGTCCCTTCGCTCGACCGAACTTATTAGGAAGGAATTCAGCCTAATCGGGTCATACCTTTATCTCAACGGATCGAAACGACCTGAGAGGCAAGAACAATGAACGTCACCCCGCAGACCGGTAACTCGCCCGCCGCCACCCTCGCCCCGGTCTGGCGCGACGTGCTCGCCGCCTCCCACCGGGCCCTCGCCGACGCCGTCGCCGGAGTCGGCCCCGACCAGTGGGACAACCCCACGCCCTGCTCGGAGTGGACCGTCACCCAGGTGGTGCAGCACGCCGCGGGCGACCAGCTGGCCTACGCCAAGTTCCTCGGCATCGGCGACGGCCCCGCCTACAACCCCTTCGAGCCGTCCGGCAGCATCGACGGCGGCGCGGCCGAATTGGTGTCCGCCGCAATCGAACCCACCGCGACCGCCTGGGGCACCGTCACCGACGGCACCGAGACTGTCCCCACCCCGCTCCCGCACGGCGAACTCCCCACCCCGGTCGCCGCCGTCATGTGCGCCCTCGACGCCGCCGTCCACGCCTGGGACATCGCCATCGGCACCGGCCAGCCCTCGCCCCTCACCGACGAACTGGCCGCCCACCTGCTCACCGCCTCGCGCGGCCTCATCGAGCCGCTGCGCGACTACGGCGTCTTCGCCCCCGTCGTCACCGACGCCCCCGCGACCGATACCCCAGTCGTCGCCGAACTGCTCGCCTACCTCGGTCGCACCCCGCGCGCCTGACCGGCGTGGCAGCCCCGGACCTGGGGTGACCGCCCGGTCCGGGGCGCCGGGTAGACTCCCACTCTCGTGAGTCTCACCCTCGGAATCGTCGGCCTGCCCAACGTCGGAAAGTCGACGCTGTTCAATGCGCTGACCCGCAACGACGTATTGGCAGCGAACTACCCGTTCGCCACCATCGAGCCGAATACCGGCGTCGTCCCGCTGCCCGATCCGAGGCTGGCCACGCTCGCCGAGATCTTCGGGTCCGAGCGCCAGCTCCCCGCCGTCGTGACGTTCGTCGATATCGCGGGCATCGTCAAGGGCGCGTCCGTGGGTGAAGGCCTGGGCAACAAGTTCCTGGCCAATATCCGTGAGGCCGATGCCATCTGCCAGGTCGTGCGTGTGTTCGCCGACGACGACGTGGTGCACGTCGACGGCAAGGTCGATCCCTTCGCCGATATCGAGGTCATCGAAACCGAGCTGATCCTCGCCGATATGCAGACCTTGGAGAAGGCGGTCGTGCGCCTCGACAAGGAAGCCCGCATCAAGAAGGACCGCAAGCCGGTCGCCGATGCCGCCAAGCAGGCGCAGGAAATCCTCGACGGCGGCCGCACTTTGTTCGCCGCGCAGAATGAGCTGGATGTGGAGCTCCTCAAGGAACTCTCCCTGCTCACCATCAAGCCGTTCCTCTACGTCTTCAACGCCGACGAATCGGTCCTGACCGACGAGGCGAAGAAGGCCGAACTCAAGGCCGCCGTCGCCCCCGCCGACGCCGTCTTCCTCGACGCCAAGATCGAGTCCGAACTCATCGAACTCGACGACGAGTCCGCCCTCGAACTCCTCGAGTCCATCGGCCAGTCCGAGCCCGGCCTGCACGCCCTGGCCCGCGCCGGCTTCCACACCCTCGGCCTCCAGACCTACCTGACCGCAGGCCCCAAGGAATCCCGGGCCTGGACCATCCACCAGGGCGATACCGCACCCAAGGCGGCAGGCGTCATCCACACCGACTTCGAACGCGGCTTCATCAAGGCCGAAATCGTCGCCTTCAACGACCTCGTCGACGCGGGTTCCATGGCAGCGGCCAAGGCCGCGGGCAAGGTCCGCATCGAAGGCAAGGACTATGTCATGGCCGACGGCGACGTCGTGGAATTCCGCTTCAACGTTTAGTCCCCCTCGGACGGGCGGCCCGCACCCCATCGCCCGAGCGTGACCACTGGCTCGTGCGGGGTGGTCACGCGACAGTGCCGTCAGGGCAACCCTGGCGGCACTGTGCACCATGGTGCGGATCGCGGCCATTGGGAGCCGCACATGGCAGGTCAGCGAAACGGAGGTAGTTATCCCTCTGACCTGCGATAACAGTAGCGCCGACCGCACCTCGCCGACCGAAATGGGTCATCGATCGGAACCTTGTTCAGCGCCCATCGGGCGGCCGGGCGATTCCGCGACTCGCCATAACTATGAGCCGTTGGTCAGCTCCTTGTAGTTCAGGAACTCATCGAAGGAGACTTGCCCCTCCGCCCAGATGTGGTCCCCGTTGATGCGGCGCCCAACGATGTCCCGCACTTCCGGGTCCTGGGCCATACCCCACACGAGCGCGTCATCGAAGGTGATGAAACCGTCATGATCTGCATCGATCTCGTCGAACTCCCGCCGGGTGGCAATGAACTGCTGCTGGTCCATATCCGTCTCCTATGCCGGTTGGGTACCGCCGAACAGCTACGCCTTCGTTCGTCATCGATCCAGCGCATAAGCGTACGCGGGTGTCCGGATTAACGGCAGTACCTGAACGCACCCTCAACTCGGCATGAGGGTGCGTTCAGCAGACCGCGGCTCGGCCGGTCCGCGTCGCCCCGTATGCGGCATTACGGTACGTGTTGTCTGAAGTGCGCCAGATGGTTCGGTTTGATCTTGCGACCGAGCGGCCAGCCGCTTCCAAGCTCTGGTACCTGTGGCCCCGATGGATAGCCTGGCCCTTGTCCAGCGGTTGGCCGATGTTGCCGACACCATCTCTACGCGGTACTTCTGGGCTGGGAGTATCGCGACGTAGTGCAAGCCCGTCGGCAGCCCGGTCGCGGTGGCCGATCGTCGGCTTTCCGTGCATACGAATGCAGCTCATGCCCTGCGCGCGGAGCTGGTGAATGGATTTCGGTGAATGCCCTCTGCGAGAAGGCCGACCGCCGTCACGGTGCTGAGGAGCGCCGTCGCCGTATCACGACGAGATGGCCGCGCGGATCCGGGCCACCAGGGCGTCCAGACGTTGCTGATGCGAACCCTCCCAATAGATTCGGCCGCAATCCGAGCACTGCCGGAAGGTGTCATAGTAGCGGCGGGTGAGTGGTTCGAGTCTCTCGATGATGTCCTGCTTGGCCACACCGGTGACAGCGCCGCCACAGCGCAGGCAGCGACTGAACGGCACCAGCCGATCCGCCAGGTCGAGTCGGCGGACGAGGTCCACCATCTGCTGGAGCGGGTGGTCCGACCGGACGAATACGCCGTGAGTCACGGTGCGGCGCTCGAGAAGTCCGTGGTCTCGGGTGAGCAGGATTCGATGCTCGGCCGCGGCTGTTTTCGCCAGTTCTGCGTCGTCGGCTTCCCAGTCCCCGCGCACGTCGAGTCCCATCAGCCGCATCAGCCGTGCGAGCCCGCCGAGGTTGACATCGACGATGAAGCGCGGATCGCGCAGCGGACAAGGACGCACCCGGGTCAGCGGCCCGATGTCGAGCGTCTCGAACATCGGGTAGACCACAACCCGATCGCCCGGCTGCACACGGCGGCCGAAGTCGACGGACTCACCGTTCACCAGCATCAGGTCGACCTCGGTGTGCGGAATACCCGCAGCCTCGACGACGTCCTTCACGGTCTGGTGCGGCCGGACCGGCCGCAGCTGCGCGGCGTACCGCACTCCCGGGGGCAAGAAGTCGTTCAGCTCGGCATACACACGCAGTTCGACACTGGCGGTCATAGGACCATTGTCCGGCGGGAGCACCCAGCGTGCCCAGAGCAATCTCCGGTTCGAGCAATCCCGCGTATGCCCGGTGCGGGTCAGCATCTCCCCGGATGCGCTGACCGAGAACGGTCCGCTCACCCCCCTTGGCGGACCGCAGAGCAGTCGGCGCCACTGAACGTTGAGGTAGGCAACGGACATCCGCTCATCGGTGTGGGCGTGCACTCGAGCCCGCTGGAGCCAGCCGCAGCTGTGCGGTGTCTCCGGAGCGTGGGCCGACCGTGGTTGGGGTTCGGCGGCGCGTGCAGAGGTTATTCGGGTCCGGAACGCGAGTCGAGGGGTGAACAGGGCGTTTGACGTGCAGGTATTCGATGGCGACGTCGTGGAATTCCGCTTCACCGTCCAACTCGTGGGCAAACCGCCACGCGCACAGACTCATTGAGCCCCGCCCGGTGTTCCGGGCGGGGCTCGGTCGTAGGACTCGACTGGCCGCAGATCAGCGTCAACCGGTGTCGAGACGACCTGTGGACGGACGGGTTTTCGAACCGAGGCCGCTACGGAATCCGCACATTTCTCACGCGGATTCTGCATATCGTCCGAATACGTTTCCAGGATGCCGTTTGAAAAGCGCAGTTCGGTTCTGGGGCTGGGAGTGGCCGCCGCGTCGGTCGTGGTTTCGATTGTCGTGACGCTGCACGCCGAGTTCTTCTTGTACTGGATCTGGGTGCTGTACCTGCCGTTGTTCGCCTTCGGTTATCTGATCCTGTATCTGATCCTGGCCAGCGTTTTCGTGGTGTTGCTGCGGCGTGCTACTCGCGGTTCCCTGGGGCTGGCGGTGGCCACCGCGGCACTGGCGGTCGTGGGTGTCAGCGGGTCGTTGTTCCTGTTCGTCGATACCAAGGCCAGCGGGTGGGCGCGGTTCTGGCTCGAGTATCCCGCGTTCGCCGTGGCGGCCACGGTGGAGGTGCCCGAGCACGGCGAAGGTGACCTCTACGGTGTCGAGCTACCGAGTTATTTGTGCGTCGTGGCGCCGAACTGCCGGATCGCGAACCTTGGCGACAGCAACGGAGCACCGGTCCGGTACGTCGCCGACTATGTCGACGTCGGGGAGTTCACCTACGGTTACGGGCACTTCGTCGGCACGCCGGAGCCGGGGCCGTACAACGGATTCGGAATTCCCGTGTGCCCCACCATGGAGTTGGCGGGCGGATGGTGGTGGCTCGAACGTTGCGACGGCCCGAAGTACGAGCGAGTCCGGTGAACTCGACGATCAGCCGGCGGCAGCTGGACCCGTCGGTCGGGCGCTGAGGGTGTTCGGCTTCGGAATGTGAGTCGGCGGCCGAGCAGGGCGTTTGACGTGCAGATATCGGATGTCAACGTGGTCGAGTTCCGAAGCGGAGTAGCGTCACCGTCGAAGAACACGTAGCTCGAGTGCGGAACTTCCGGACGAAGGAGCGACTCATGGCAGGCGATGTCGATTTTTGTGTTGTGGGTGCGGGTTTTGCGGGATTGACCGCCGCGCTGCGGCTGAAGCAGGCCGGCCGCTCGGTCGCTCTGCTGGAGGCGCGTGACCGGGTCGGAGGTCGCACCTTCACCGAGTTCCTGCCCGACGGGACCTGGATTGATCGCGGCGGCGCGTGGGTCGGCCCCGGGCAGGACCGTATCAAGGCCCTGATGGCTGAATTCGGCGTGACCGAATACAAGGAGTATGTCGACGGCGACGCGATGATGATCGTCGACGGCAAGAAGCACCGTTACTCCGGCACCATTCCCTGGGCGATGAGCCCGTGGGCGATCGCCAACCTCGGAGCCGGCCTGTTCGAGGTCGGGCAGATGTGCAAGTCGATCCCGTTCGACGCTCCGTGGGAGGCCGAGAAGGCCAGCGAGTGGGATCGAATCTCCCTGGGGGAGTGGCTGAGTCGAAATATTCACTCCCATCAGGCGCGCGAGATGCTCGACATGGCGTTCGCCGGCATTTACACCTCGGCCGCCTCGGAGGTGTCATTGTTGTGGGCGCTGCACCAGATGGGCTCGGGCGGCGGGCCGGTGTTCGTCATCTCCAACAAGGACGGCGCCCAGGACGCCAGGGTGCACGGCGGTATGGGTGCGATCTATGGGCCGATGGCCGCCGAACTCGGTGACGCGCTGCATCTTTCGAGTCCGGTGGATCTCATTGCGCAGGACGAGGACGGCGTCAGCGTCCGTTCCGAGCGGCTCACCGTCCGCGCTCGGCACGCGATCGTCGCCGTGCCGTTGGCCGTCGCCACGCAAATCGCCTACGAGCCAATGCTTCCCGTCGACCGCGCCTTCCTGCACCGGCGAATGCCCAGTGGTGCCGTCTACAAGATCTCGGTCGTCTACGACACCGCGTTCTGGCGCGCTGACGGCCTGTGTGGACAGTCGGCCGCGCCCGGCAGCCCGGCCACTCTGACCATCGACGCCTGCACGGACACCGGCATTCCCGGCATCATGTGCGTGATCACCGAAGGTCCCGCGGCTCGCAAGCTCGGGCTACTCGATCCGGCGGAACGCAAAGCGGTGGTGATCAACGAACTGGTCGACCGGTTCGGGGCGAAGGCCTCGTCCCCGGTCAGCTACCACGAGCAGGACTGGACGGTCGAGCGCTACTCCGGCGGCGGAATGATCAGTCATGCGCCACCGGGTGTGCTCACCGAGTTCGGTCACGCGCTACGCACCCCCTGCGGGCGGATCCACTGGGCCGGGACTGAGAGCTCGGCGATCATGTGCGGCTGGATCGACGGTGCGGTGCGGTCGGGGGAACGTGCCGCCGCAGAGGTAATGGCCGCCGAAGGCGTTGTGGCGAGGTAGGTTTCAGCGCCCGGCCCGCCAGCGGGCGATCTCTGTGCACGCTGGGTGGTCGAAGAACCATTCCTGGCCGATCCGATACCCGTTGTTGGTGCTCTGCTCCAGCAGGGGTCGCCGTAGTGTTCGCCGAATTTCGGGGGACGTCGAGGTCGATGTCCTCGACCAAATGCCGCCCGAGGAATTCGAGTCGGTCTGGACTATGGCTCGTCCAGCAATCGAGCAACGCTGGCCCACCAGTAGCTGAAAAGACTTTCCGGGCGACAAGCCCGCTCGGCCATCGGCATGAGCGCGCACTCGAGCTCACTGGAGCCAGCAGGGCAGCACGGCAGCGCCCTCGCCTGACCCGCTCTGGTCAGCGGGCCCAGGGCGGGCTGACGCCGTCACCGCCGGGGGCCTGGGCATAGGCGCCGACGGGGAGGATGGCCACGGCCTCGAAGGGCTCGTCGCCGGGGACGGAGACCTTGAAAACGGTGTTCGCCGGGATCACCAGGGCGTCGCCGGCGCGGAAATCGCATGTCCGGCCGTCCATCTCGACGCGGGCGGCTCCGGCGAGCGCGACGAAGATCTCTTCGCGGGACACGGCGTGCGCGTGACCGGGGTTGCCGGGGTGCATGGTGAAGCGCCAGACGCTGTTCTCCTCGGAGCCGCGACTGGGTGCGGCCAGGCCGGTCGCGGTCATGAGAGGGGCTTCGAAGGTGGGGGCGTCGGCGGATTTGATGAGTGGCATGATGGCTCCTAGATGTTCAACCAAGGTGTTCAACTACAGTTGAATATATTGCTTCGCGAAAGGAGCCTTAACACATGGATTTCGGCGTACTTCTGGGCCAGGCCTATCAGTCGTTCGTGCAGCAGCTGCGCGCCCACCTCGCCGAGCATGGTCATGTGATCCTCGGCGCTTCCTACGGGTACGTCCTGCGCGCGCTCGCCGAATCACCCTGTACCGCAAGTCAACTGGGTGAACAGCTCGGCATCACCGCCCAGGGCGCGGCCAAGGTCGTCGACGAGATGGTCCGGCACGGGTATGTGGAGCGCCGACCCGACCCGATCGACAAGCGTGCCAAACTGCTCCACCTTGCCCCGAGAGGGGACGACATGCTTCGCGTCGTCCGCGAGTTCCACGCCGACTACGAGCGCCGGCTCGCCGGACGCATCGGCGCCGAACAGGTGGCTACCGCCCGCGCCGTGCTCGGCGGCATCATGAGCGAAGCAGTGGATTCTGGGCGGGCCAAGACCTTCCGCCCGCTGTGACCTCGGCACGGGAGGCGGGGCCGGCCGCGTCAGCTGCATGTGAAGACTGGCGCCCGCGATCTGGACACCATATGGATTGCGGAGGACCCGGCGTGTGGGTTTCCTGTCCACGTTTGTACAGGTCATCCTGGTTGAATGCATATGGCGATCGTGTTCTTCATTGGTCTGGCCATAGTGGGGCTCATCGCGATCCTGGCCATGAATTCCGAATCCCGGCGCCGTCGAGCGCGTGAAAGCACTCCGGAAAACGAAGCGTGGAGTGCGGGACGCACCGAATCATCGGGCATCGAGCAATGGATGCTCTATTCGATGCTGTCCAACCAGAACCACCACCATCACCGCCATCACCACAACGACCAGCCCGCCGATCCCAGCGGTGGTTACGGCGGGGCGGGTTATGACGCGGGTGGCGTCAGCGGGGGCAGCGGCTGGCCCGATGGCCCCGCGTGGGGTGGCAACGATGGCGGCTTCCCGGCCGACGGCGGTGGTTTGGCCGACGGGACCGGTACAACCCCAGACCCGCGATAACCACTCCTGTGCACCCAACCCGTGGTGCTTCGGCTGTGGCGCGGGGAGCACGGTAATAGTTGTCGACTTCGCCGAGCGCGGCCTTAGTCGGGTCGGCTCGCGGCGAGACGTGACCGGCTGGGCCGATCAGGATGCGGAAGTTGCAGGCGGCATTGCCCGGATCCCACTTGTTGAGGACCGCTTCGCCGACGCAGTGGCCGGTGGCGAGGTCGACGATGGCCAGGTCCAGGCGGTCGGTCTGGGTTGCGCGGGTGGCGTACCAGTCGCTGAGGCGCCGTCGTTCGGCCGGATCCTGCGGCGTCGTTTCGGCGGTCTCGTCGTGGACGGTGCCGGTGAGCCGGCGGACGTCGGGATCGCGCAGCGCTGCCACGATCGCGTCGAGATCGTCGGAAACGAACGGCCGCAGGATCACTTTCGAGCCGATCAGCGTGGGCTTGACCGAGAAGTCGGCGGTATCGAACACCGGTGAATTATCGCGCCACGTTCTGACTGTTTCGGCCGGGCACACGAACCCCGGCCATACTGCTGATTCACCAGCGGTACCAACGTTTTCGGGTCCCGGCCGCGTCCGAACTGGCGAAGAAGAATCCGAGGATCCACAGCACCAGCACCACGACCGCGACCCACCACAAGGCTTTCAGTGCGAAACCCGCTCCGAACAGAACCAGGACGAGCAGCAGCACGAGCAGTAGCGCAACCATGTCTTTGCACCTCCTCTGACCACCGCTTACCCGAATGATCGCTTCGCTGACAAGCATGCTGTCGTACGGCATTGCGAGTGATCGTCCCTCTGAACGGTCGCGGTACCAGGTCAGTGCTTGAAGGCGTCCTTGACCTTCTCTCCCGCCGACTTCAGGTCGGATTTCACCTGGTCGATCTTGCCTTCTTGCTCACGCTCGGGGTCGTTCGTGGCCGCACCGAACTTCTCCTTGGCCTTACCGCGGAGTTCTTCGGATTTGTTCTTGGCCTTGTCGGTGGCGCTCATGAGCATCTCCTTTCTCGCTTCGGCGGATGGGCTGCGGCGAGCGCAACCCGCTCTCGACCTACCCGGGCGGAGATCGGCCAAACGCATCAATCGAATTAACCAGCGCCACCGTCGGATTCGCCGAGTTTCTCCAGTTCGTGCAGAACGATGTGCAGCGCTGTTTCGATGGTCTGTAGCACTACCGGCTCTGGTGCCTGACCGCGGCTTTGTCGGGTCGGTTCGCTGCGAGGCGTGACTTCTTGACCTTGTTGCCGCAGGTGTTCATGGAGCACCAGCGTCGGTTGGATCCGCGGCTCGTGTCGAGGAAGAGTCCGGCGCAGCCCGGGCCTTCGCAGTTCTTGACGCGGCCGCGGTCGGGGCCCCCGAGGGTGTGGATGGCGTTGGTGGCCAGGACCCCGAGAGCGTCCCGGACCGGGGCCGTCTTCGTCAAGCGCCAGGTTGCGTGTTCGCCGTGTTCCAGCGTGGCTTTCGCGTGCCCGGCCGCGGCGAATGCGTTGAGGGTGTGGACATCTCCGGAATCCGGCGGTTCACCCGCGGCGATCGCCGATCCGATCCGATAGATCGCTTCGCGCAGTTCGAGGGCGTCCCGCAGATCGGTCGTCGACACCGCTGCGACGTCGAACTCCGCTGCCCGCAGCCATGATTCGAGTCGTTCGGGGGTGTCCAGTCGCTCGTGCGGCATCGAGCCGACGCGATCGCTGACGGTGGCCGTGAACCGGAATGCCAGGACCTCGTTGTCCATTCGGAACACCTGCCGAACGTCGTCGGTCATTCCAGCCTCCAAAGATCCACAGCAGTACCTCGAACCGTCTTGGCTGGTTCGACATGATGGTAACCCCATGGCATTGTTGAACCGTCTTGGACGGTTCACGGAAGGGGTACTCATGAGCGGCATCGCGGTCATAGGTCTGGGAGCTATGGGAAGCGCCATCGCGCACAACCTCGTGAAAGCCGGCCACGACGTCGTGGTGTGGAACCGATCCGATCGGCCTGTGGATGAACTCGTGGCAGCGGGCGCCCGCCGGGCCGATTCCGTCGCGGAGGCGATGCGGATGCCGGTGGTGTTCTCGGTCCTGTCCGACGACCAGGCTGTCGCCGAGACCTTCATCGACTCCGGTGTCCTCGCCGGAACCCCGGGCGGGACCGTCCACGTCAACCTCGCAACAGTCAGTACAGGTCTGGCTCGCCAGGCGGGCGCGGCGCATGCCGAGCACGGTGTCGGGTACGTCGCGGCACCGGTTTTCGGCCGGGTTCCGGTCGCCGAAGCCGGAGCGCTCAACATTCTCGCGGCCGGCGAGAGCGCGCTGATCGATCGCGTGCAGCCGTTCCTCGATGTGATCGGCTCGCGGACCTGGCGACTCGGCGACCGTCCGGAGCAGGCCAATATCGTGAAGATTCTCGGGAACTACCTGATCGCCTGCACGATCCAGTCGCTGGGCGAGGCCGTCAGCCTCGCGGAAGGCGCCGGTGTCGACTCCGGGCGGTTCGTCGAACTGCTGACGTCGACGCTCTTCCCCGGGCCCGTGTACACCGGCTACGGGTCGATGATCGCCGAACGGCGTTACCAGCCAGCGGGATTCACCACGGTTCTCGGCCGCAAGGATCTCCACCTCGCGCTGCAGGCGGCGACGGACCACGACATTCCGCTCCCGATCGGTCAACTGCTGCGGGATGTCTTCGATCAGGCCATCGCCGAGGGTCGTGGGGCGGACGACTGGGCGGTCATCGCGGAACAACAGCCACGCGCACAGGCTGATTGAGCTCCGCCCGGTGATCCGGGCAGGGCTCAATCGTGTCGCCGGGTGTCAGTGGTCGGCGACCGGGGTGTTCTGGCAGAAGGTGAGGAGCCAGCGGCCGTCCTCCTTGGTCATGCCGTACAGCGGCGAGCCCTCCGCCTGGAGTTCGTCGGCGTGGTTGAAGTACTGCTGGCGGACCTTGACCGCGGCCACGTCGGGGCGGATGAAGCGGATGAAGAACGGCTCGTAGGTGGCGTAGCCGTCCTTGGTGGCGCCGGGGAGGACGGCGCGGGTGAACTCGGAGATCTCGGTGAGGCCGTTGAGGAACTTGCCGCCGCCGGTGGTCCAGATGGCGTCGGGGTGGAACAGGGCGAGGAAGGCGTCGGCGTCCTCGGCGCGCTGCGCCTTGGCCACCGCGGCCACGACGGCGTGGATGGCGGCGATGTCTTCGGTCTGCTCGAGCTCCGTGGTTGTCATGTAGCAATCTTCGAACCCCAACCCCACTCGAGGTCAAGTGACCAAGATCGTTGGTTCGGTTACAGTGTGCGGTGATGACTACCGGGACTGGCTTGCGCCGCACACGGATTGGTTACCCGGTGCTCTCCTGAGCGCCGCGCGGGATCCGCCTCGTCGTTTTGATTCACAGGACATCAACTACGACAAAAGGATTCGACGATGACCGCAACACACGAAATGCCGGTGGACGTGCACACCCCCGATGGTGTCGCCGACGCCTATGTCACCTACCCCGACGATGGCGCCACCCATCCGGGCGTGCTGGTGATCCAGGACGGATTCGGGCTGCGACCCAGCCTGCGGAAGATGGCCGATCGCATTGCCGCCCACGGCTATACGGTGCTGGTGCCGAACGCCTACTACCGGCACGGCCGGGCCCCGGTGATCGAGCTGCCGGACTTGATCGATCCCGCGCAGCGGCCGGAGATCTTCCAGCAGGTCTTTCCGATGATCCGCGAGCTGACCCCGGATGTACTGCGCTCCGATATCGGCGCCTACCTCGACTGGCTGGCAGCGTCACCCCGGGTCGCGGCGGGGAAGGTCGGCGTCACCGGCTACTGCATGGGTGCCCGGCTGGCGGTCATGGCCGCCGCCATGTTCCCCGATCGGATCGGTGCCGTCGCCGGATTCCATGGCGGACCACTCGTCACCGACACCCCGGACAGCCCGCACCTGACGGTCGGAAACATCACCGCGGAACTGTATTTCGCCCACGCGGGCGAGGACCACCACATGACCCCGGAACACATCGCCCAATTCGACAAGGCACTCGCCGCCGCCGGCGTCCGCCACCGCACCGAGGTCTACGAAGGCGCCCAGCACGGCTACACCCAGGCCGACACCGCGGCCTACGACCCCGCATCGGCCGAACGGCACTACCGCGAACTGCTGGCCCTCTTCGACCGCAACCTGCGCCGGTAATTCAGGGCTCCGGCAGTGATCGCCCCGATCGGGTGGATCATCCCGCGGGCCGGATTCCGTTGAGCACCAGGCTGATCACCCGGTCGGCGACGTCGGGTGTGTGGGTGCCGACGGCCTGGCAGGCCACGATGACCGCTTTGGCTTCGCGCGGGGTGAGTTCCGGTATCACGGTGCCGGCCTGCTGGGCGGCGGTCACCAGCTCGGCGAGCAGGCTCATGAATTGGGTTTCGGCGGCGTCGATCTGGGCGGTATCGACATCGTCTCCGGCTATCACCTGAGTCAAACCCCGGTCGGCCGCACCCCAATCCGTGGCCATGGAACGCACGAAGCCGAACAGTGCCTGGCCGGGGTCACCGTCGTCGAGCAGGGCTCGGCCGGCGGTCACGATCTGACCGAGCCGGTGTTCGACGGCGGCCGCGAAGAGAGCCCTCTTGGTCGGGAAGTGGCGATAGACCGTCCCGATCCCCACACCGGCGCGGTGGGCGATCGCGTCGACGGCTACCGACAGGCCCTCGGTGGCGAAGGCCCGATAGGCGGTTTCCAGGACCAATGCCCGATTACGGGCCGCGTCGGCGCGCAATGGCCTGACCTTTTCGCTCACGGCGAATCGCCTCCTGTGCCGTACTCACTGCAAACGGAGTGAAGACTCCGTATAGTCGGATCTAAGCGGAGTGATCACTCCGATTACCTGGATTGTAGCGAGGAGCCCCTCATGACCAACTGGACCACCGCCGATATCCCGGACCAGACCGGCCGCACCGTGATCGTGACCGGCGCGAACTCCGGACTCGGCTTCGAAACCGCCGCCGCGCTGGCCGCCAAGGGCGCGCGCGTCGTACTGGCCGTGCGCGACCTGGACAAGGGCAAGGCCGCCGCCGACCGGATCACCGCCGCCACCCCCGCGGCCACCCTCGAACTGCGGCGTCTCGACCTGGGATCACTGACCTCGGTTCGCGCCGCGGCGGCGGAACTGAAAGCCGCCCATCCGCGCATCGACCTGCTGATCAACAACGCCGGAGTGATGTACCCGCCCAAGCAGACCACCGCCGACGGCTTCGAGCTGCAGTTCGGCACCAACCACCTCGGCCACTTCGCGCTGACCGGACTGCTGCTGGACACCCTGCTGCCCACGCCAGGATCGCGCGTGGTCACCGTCAGCAGCATCGGGCACCGGATCCGCGCGGCCATCCACTTCGACGACCTCAACTTCGACAAGCACTACAACCGGGTGGCCGCCTACGGCCAATCCAAGCTGGCCAACCTGCTGTTCACCTATGAACTCCAGCGCCGCCTCGCCGCGACCGGCGAATCGACGGTCGCCCTGGCCGCCCACCCCGGCGGCTCGAACACCGAACTGGGCCGACACCTGCCCGCGGTGATCGGGACGCCGATGATGCGCCTGGTGAGTCAGTCCGCGGCCATGGGCGCATTGCCCACCCTGCGCGCGGCCATCGACCCCGCGGCGACCGGTGGCCAGTACTACGGCCCCGACGGATTCGCCGGTATCCGCGGCTACCCGAAGCTGGTGTCGTCGAGCAAGCAATCCCACGACGCCGACCTGGCCCGACGGCTGTGGCAGACCTCCGAGCAACTGACCGGCGTCACCTACCCGATCGGCTGACCATGCGGATCATCCTTTTCGGCGCCACCGGGATGGTGGGCCGGGGCGTGCTCGAGGCCTGTCTGCGCGATGACGCCGTCACCGACGTGCTGGTGATCGGCCGCTCGCCGACCGGGCGTGCGCACCCGAAGCTGCACGAGGTTCACCACACGGACTTCACCGACTTCACCGCGATCCAGGAGCGGCTCCGCGGCTACGACGCCTGCTTCTTCTGCTTGGGCACCTCGTCGCTGGGCATGAGCGAAACCGACTACCGCACTGTCACTTTCGACCTCAGTCTGGCGGCCGCGCACGCCGTTCTGGCCGCCAACCCGGAACTGACCTTCTGCTATGTCTCCGGCGCGGGCACCGGCACGGGATCCCGCCAGATGTGGGCGCGGGTCAAGGGCGAAACCGAGAACGCCCTGCTGGCACTCACCGAGCGCGCGTACATGTTCCGGCCCGCGCTCATCGAGCCGTTGTCGGGCGGCGAGCCCAAGACCAAGGCCAATGCCGTGCTGCAGCGAGTCCTGGTCCCGCTCTACCCACTGGTCGGCCGCATCGCGCCGCGTCAGATCACCTCGGCACTTCGGTTGGGGCAGGCGATGATTCGGACCGCTCGCACCGGATCCCCGCCGCGAATCCTGTCCACCGCCGACATCAACGAGCTGGCAGCCGAGCCGACGCCATCGTGAGAGCACGAGCCCCCGCCCGGTATCCGGGTGGGGGCTCGACTGCTATCGGCCCGGTTCAGCGGTGGTCGCCCATGCCCCCTTCGTCGTGGCCGTTGCCCATATCGCCCTCGTTGTTGTGATCATCTGGGAAGTTCGTGCAATACGGATTGTTCACATCGGGGTACTGGCAGAGCTCCGAATCGGGGCCCGTGCCCCCGGTGCCTGGATCGTCTGGATCGGCGGCGGCCATGCCGGAGCCGAACGCTATTGCGAGGATGGCCGTAGCCAGCCCCAATGCCGCGCGCTTGGATCTCATGGATGCCTCCTCGTGCCGAGTGCCCACAGCGAACGCACCTTCGGAAGCTAGCCCAAAGTTCGCCCGATTTGCGCGGATGTTGCAGCACTGTGCTTTAAGCAGCCCAGGTCAGGGTCGGCGTGCGCGAGGCTCGGAGGGTCCAACGGGCGATGAGTCGCCCGGTCAGGCCTGCAAACAGGCGTAGGCGAGGTCTAGTGGCTGGCGCCGGTGCCGCCCAGCAGTGAGCCCAGAATGCCGGAGGTGCGCCGTGATGGTGCGCTCACCCGCCGTGGACGGGTTCCACTGCACAGTGGCATTGCCGTCCCATGTGATCCAGAGAGTCGCCGATGCGTCCCAGCGGGCGGCGACCGCTGTGCGGCGCTGAAAGGTCCTGCCACAGTCGCCAATTCATTCGCATCGGAGCGGACGTGTGTACCGGACGTCCGTGCGAATGGAGCGTAGGTCGGTGTGGAGGAGAACAGAAACAGTCATTCCGGGATAGGCGACAACCCGCGTCTGTCAGTCGAGGGCGGACGACCGGTGTCGATCCGGTGGGTGATGATGGTGGAATGAGCCCCGGTTCGCAGGAGAGCGTCCCGACCGATCTGGATACCCGTCTTCTCGCGACGGCCATCGCCATTGCGGGGCGGGCGCGGGAACGGGGCAATCACCCATTCGGGGCGTTGCTCACCGGGCCCGATGGGGCGGTGTTGCTGGAGGCCGAGAACACGGTGGTGACCGGACGCGACGCGACCGGGCACGCGGAGACGAATCTGGTGCGGGCGGCCAGTGCGGCTTATGATGCCGAGTTTCTGCGTGGCTGTACGGTTTACACCAGTTGTGAGCCCTGTGTCATGTGTGCCGGGGCGATCTATTGGGCGAATATCGGCCGGGTGGTTTATGCACTCGGGGAAGACCAGCTTCTGGGGCTGACCGGGGCGAATCGGGAGAACCCGACGATGGCGCTGCCGTGCCGGGCGGTATTCGCGGCGGGGCAGCGGGGGGTCGCCGTGGTGGGGCCGGTCGAGCTCGCGGAGGCACGGGCGGTGCACGGCGGGTTCTGGCGCGGAACGATGGCGTAGTAATACCTTCCAGCGCATAGGTATTCGACGTTTCCGGAGGTCGCGGCGGGGTCGCCGGATGGTAGCGGACGGTCGGCTCGGAATCGGCTGAATGACACCTGTGAAAATAGCGGCGCGACGCGCGGAAAAGCGCTCGAAATTTACATGCCGCCTGCGGCGCGGTGCGCTGGTGTTCCGCTATCGTTCATCCCACTATCCGATGCTGCTACTGGCGCGCCAGGGCTGGTTCGTCGATTCCGGAGTGGGTGGCCGGGGCGGCCAATGCCTGACGCGACCCCCGACCGTCTCCGAAAGATCGAGGGAACGTGCCCGTACCCGTTACTCTGACCGGCCGTCTGGTACGGCTGGAACCCCTTGCGCCGCAGCATGCGTCGGGTCTCGCGGAGGCCGCGGCAGGGAATCGCGACGATTATGCGTTCACTCCTGTCCCACACGGTGTGGACGAGGCGCTGGAATACATCGCCCAGGCACTGGCCGGGCATGCCGCGGGCACCTCGCTGGCCTTCGCCATCGTGGCCATGGCCGGCGGCCGGGTGCTGGGCTCGACCCGGTTCACCCGCTTCGACTATTGGCAGGGTCCGGTGGTGTGGCCGCTGGTCCATGGTGCGCCCAGCGACGATCCGCTGCTGGCGGTGCCCGACGCCGCCGAGATCGGGAACACCTGGCTGTCCAGGGAGGCCCGCGGCTCGGGCATCAACCTGGAGTCCAAACTGCTGTTACTCCAACACGCCTTCGAGGTGTGGCGGGTGCGGCGCATCGCCATGCGCGCCGACGTCCGGAACCTGCGCTCCCGCATGGCGATCGAACGGCTCGGCGCCACCAGCGACGGGGTCCGGCGAGCGCATTCGCGCGGGCTGGACGGCGAGGTGCGCAGCACCGCGTTCTATTCGATCCTGGAGGACGAGTGGCCCAATGTCCGGGCCATCATCGAGGGCGAATTGGCGGCGCTGCCCGCGCCGGGGACGCGCAGTCGTCTGGTCGGCGCGTAGGCCGGGGGAGCGCCCGCGAACCCGTTCGGACCGGCCGGAAGACCGGTCGGTCCGAGCCATGGCCGGCGACTATAATTCCGGGTGTTGCACCGGTCGGGCGTCGAGGAGAGATCTGTCCGAGTCTGGTCACTCGACGAGCCGGCACCACCTCGGATGACGATGCCAGCAACCCTTCTCCCGAAGGAGCGGCGCATGCCCGACCCCATGCGCACGAAAGTCTGCCTCTCCGACAGCGTGTCCGGATCCCCGGTCCTGAGCCTGTTCCTCGTCCCCGAACCCCGCGTTCCCGGAGCCGGAGTCCTGCACCTGGTCGAGCAGACGCCGCTCGCCGCCGGGCCCCGCTGGTCACCCGCCCCGATCCCGAGCCCCAACCCCCACCTCGTCGAGTGGTTGCACGCGCACGGCGTACCCAGCATCCGAACCCGATTCCTGGCCTTCACCGCCGGAGAGCACGATCCGCACCGGATGCACGTGGTGCTGCACGATCACTTCATCGCCGATCCGGAGCCGCCCATGGGGCTGGACGCGGACGATCCCGACGAACTGGCCCGGCTCGAACTGCTCCCCGAGCACTGGCTCGGCCCGCGCCGCATCGACGACTTCCACAACTACGCCGTCCGGTCCGCCATGCTCGCCGTCTACCGGCATTTCGGCGTCGACCGGCGCATCCCGCTCATGTACCACGGATACGCCGAACCCGAGGACGGCTGGTTCGAGATCCCGGCCGCGGAGGCCTAGTCGAACGGGACGACGGTCAGCAGCCACCACGGCCGCTGCGGCGACCGGAACTCGAAGGTCTGCACGTACATCCGCCGCTCCTTACGGGTCAGCGGATCGTTCATCAGCACCGTGCGCTCGTAGGGCGCGGCCGGAACGACCCCGCTGTCCCACAGGCGATCCCAGTCGGGGGAGCGGCGGGCCAGATTGACGATCTCCTCCACCCGATCCGGGTGCAGCTCGGGGGCGGCGGCACGGAACGCCGACACCATCACCTGCGCCTCGGCCTCCCAATCGCCCAGCCGATAGCGGGCCATGGGTTCGAGCAGGATCGCGGTCATCAGATTCGCGCCCGGGCCCGTGCCGGGGAACAATTTCTTGAACGCGTCGTTGGCCGCGACCACGTCGTAGCCGCCGTCGTGCAGGCAGGCCGGATGCGGGAGGCTGTGTAGCACCGCGAGATCGGCGTCGGGCGGCGGGGAGGGGTCGAACACCCTAGGCAGTGTGCGGGATAGCTCTTCGGAATGACTTCGTATCGAGTTAAGCCGGATCACAAGACTGGGTACTGTCGCAGAATTTCTGCCATATTGAGAGGATCCTGTTTGGTTTTATTCGAAGTGGGTACGGGGGTCGGACACCGGCTATGGCGCTGATACGGATCGGGGTGCTGGGCCCGCTGCACATCAGCATCGATGGCCAGCGCGTGCCTCCGGGCGCGCCCATGCAGTGCGCGGTACTGGGCCGGCTGGTCGCCGCCGGCGGCCGCGTGGTGCCCACCGAACGGCTTATCGACGACCTCTGGCACGGCGACCCGCCCGCCAAAGCCGTTGCCGCGCTCCAGGTGTACATCCACAACCTGCGCCGCGTCTTCGAACCCGACCGGCCGCGTCGCGCCCACTCGCGCGTCATCGTCTCCGAATCCCACGGCTACGCGCTCAACCTGGAACCCAACCAGGTCGACTCCTGGCTCTTCGAACAACTGCTGCACGGCCACGAGGCCGCCATGCGCGATCCCGCCGGACGACCCGAACCCCTCGAACAGGTGCGGGTGCTCGACTCCGCGCTCGCCTGCTGGCACGGCGGCGCCTTCGAATCGTTCCCCGGCATGACCTGGGCGACCCAGGAGACCGCGCGGCTGCAGGCGCTCAAGATGACCGCGGCCGAACTGCGCGCCCAGGCGGCGCTCGAGATGAACCGGCCCGCCGAGGTAGTGCTGGCGCTGCGGCCCGTCCTCGAGGAGCATCCCGGCCGGGAGGAGACCGCCCGGCTGCTGGCCCTCGCCCAATACCGACTGGGACAGTCGCTGGACGCGCTCGCCACCGTGCGCCGCAGCCGCGAATTCCTCACCCTCGAATTCGGGGTCGACCCCGGACCCGCGCTGCGCGACCTGGAAACCGCCATCCTCACCCACTCGGTGGACGCCGAGACCACACCGCCCGTCGTGGTGGTCCGGCCCGCCGAAACCGAACCCCTGCCCGCCCCGGAACCTCTGCCGGACAGTGGATATGCCACCCAGCGCGACGCCGTGCTGGTCGCCGCCGAAGCCGCCGCCGAAGGACACGTGCGACTGGTCTGGCTGTCCGGCGAGGCCGGGGCCGGGAAGACCACCCTCGCCACCGCCATCACGACGCACCTGAGCGAACGCGGCTGGACCACCGTCTTCGGCCGCTGCCCCGAGGTCGACTCCGCGCCGCCCGCCTGGTCCTGGGCCGAGGTGCTCACCGGACTCGACGCCGCCGACCCCGAAACCTTCACCGCCGCCGACGCTTTCACCCTCGCGCGCCGCGTGGTCCGGTCCTGCCGGGAACGATCCGCCGGGACTCCCGTCGCCATCGTGCTCGAGGACGTGCACGGCGCGGATACCGCCACCCTGCAGGTATTGCGGCAGGTGGTGAACTGGTTGCGCGACAGCCCGATACTCATCGTCGCCACGCTGCGCGGCACCGAGGCCGGACCCGGCGTCCGCGACACCGCCGCCGCCCTGGCCCTGTTCACCGCCGACCGCATCGAACTCGACGGACTCGACATGGCCGGGACCCGCCGGGCCGCGGCCGCCGCCGGACTCACCGCCCTCGACGACCGCACCGTCGAACTGCTGCGCCGCCGCACCGGCGGCAACCCGCTGTTCGTCCGCGAACTCGCCAAACTCGTTGCCACCCAGGGGCTTACCGACGCGCTGCCGGACAGCGTGCGCGACCTGCTCGGGCGCCGGATCGCCCAGCTGCCGCCGGACGTGGTGGACCTGCTGCGGCACCTGTCGGTATGGGGCGACAGCGATATCGCCACCCTCGCGGGCTCCACCCGGCAGTCCCACGATGCCGTCATCGACCTCGTCGCCGCCGGCGAAACGGCGCGGCTGCTGCGCACCGACCGCGCCGGGCGCGTCACCTTCGACCACGCGCTCGTCCGCGAAACCGTCTACTACGACCTGCCCGCGCTCCGCCGCACCCGAATGCACTGGGCCGCTTTCGAGTACCTGCGCCACGACCCCGACGCCGCGACCCGCGACCCGCTGAGCTCGGAACACGACGCCGATGCCGGAAGGTCGTCGACCCGTCCCCCGACCGACGGCGCGGGCTTCCCCCTCGAGGCGGACCGGGCGCTGTCCGCACTGCGCGGCGCCGACGAAGTGGTCGCGGCCCTCCTCGGAATGCCGCGGTACGCCAACGGATCTCGCATCGATCGTACGTTGTCGGCCCTGCGTGGTGCGGACGAGGTCGCCTCGGCCACCCCCAACGCCCCAGGTCCACGCGCACCGAGACCCGATCCGTCGGCGCTCTCGGCCGCGTCGCTGCGGATGGCGGGATTGTTCCAGGCCGGAATCAGGCACGCCGCCGGCGATGCCGGCGCGGCCTTCGCGCACGGAACCGCCGCCCCCGCGAATGGATCGCCCGGCACCAGCGGAACACCCGGCGCGGCGAACAATTCGGCAATGGCAGCTCTGAGTTCATCGGCGGTGGGCGGGTTCGCGGCCGAGTTCCCCTTTGCCGGAGCGTATTCCGACACGGATGAGCCAGCGGTTCCGCGCGGGCGGGATATCGATGAGTTGGCGCATCACGCGGCGCTCGGGGCCGATGGGGAGACCGCGACAGTGGCATTGCCCTATGTGCGGGCGGCGGCGCGGCGGTGTGTGGAACGGCGGATGCGGGCCGATGCCGTACGGCGGTGGCGGTCGGTGCTGGCGTTGCACGATCTGGCGGGGCACACCGGGGAGGGTGCGGCGCAGCGGGATCGGCTGGCGGTGCTCGAGGCGCGGTGCGAGCTGGTGGTGGCGCTGGCCTACGACGGGCAGCACATCGCGGCGCGGGCGGCGCGGGCGCAGGCGCTGGATCTCGCCCAATCGGTCGGGGGGACAGCGGTTCTCGCGCACGCGGTCACCTGCTGGCCGACGCCGCTGATCTGGTCGGTGCACGACTGGCACACACCGGATCCGGGGCTGCGGGGGCCGTTGCGGGCCGCGTCGGCCGATCCGGTGCAGCCGGTGCGGACGCGAATCATGTTGCAGGTCACCGCTGTTTTCGATCGCGCGGTCGAGGATCCGGCCGCCGCCTGCGTACTGGCGGCCACCGCGATGGCGCTGGCCGAACCGCTCGACGACCCGGATCTGCTGTGCACGGTGCTCAACGCGCAGGCGTTCGCGGCCTTCGCGGCGGGCGGCTTCCTGCGCGCCCACGACCTGCGGCGCTACGCCACCCACCTGCTGCGCATCTCCGCCGAGGCCGAACTCACCGAATTCCGCGCGCTCGCCCACTATCTGCTGTTCCGCGCCACCCTCGCCGACGCCGACCTGGTGGCCGCCGCCGAACACGCCGCCCAGGCGGGGGCCTACGCCACCGACGGGCAGCTGCGGCACCTGCTCGACGCCATCGCGCCCTTCGGCATGGTGCTGGAGTTGTTGCGCGGCAACACCGATGAGGTGCTGCGCCTGCTCGCCGAGGGCAGCGCGGGCATCGACGACCTGGTGGCGCACTCGCTGGAGGGCGCCGCCGAACCGACCCGCGACACCAACGCGCTGCACGTCGGCATCGCCGTATCCATCGGCTGGCTGCGCGGCGACATGTCGGAGTACCTGAACGACCTGCGCGAACGCACCGCGCTCAAACCCGAACTGTTCGTGCACGGCTACGCGCTGGCGCTGGTGAACGCGGGCCGCCCCGAGGAGGCCCGCCGCACCCTCGCCGCCGCGCCGCCCCTCGCCCCGCAGTTCTGGTCCACCTTCACCGCGGTGAAGGCCCGCCTGGCCATCGCCCTCGACGAACCGGCCGACGCGCGCGACATCTACACGCAGCTGCTGCCGTACGCGGGCACCGTCTGCGGGCTGGAATCGGGAGCCTCGGCCATGGGGCCCATGGACTTCGTGCTCGCCGAACTCGCCGCCTACCTCGGCGACCACACGCGCGCCGCCGGGCACCGGTCCGCCGGGACGGAACTCCAGACCCGGCTGCGCACCCAGTTGGGCGAACTCGCGCCCGCGGGCCTGGGCCTGATGCGGGCCGGGCGGCTCGGCGCGGTCGGCCACGGCCGCCTCGAACCGGCCGCCGAATCGGCCGCACGGGTGGGCGAGGGAACTTCCAACCGGTGTGAGACGTCCTAACCTTCGAGGCCGATCACCGGCCGAAGGGGGAGGGCGACATGACGAAGTGGGTGCGCGGCCGCCGGACGCTGGTGGCCGTCCTGGTGCTGGCGGTGGTCGGCGGCCTCGCGGCCGGGGGAGTGGCCGGGGTGCGCTGGTGGCAGCACGGACACCCCGGGACGAATCCGTTCACCGGTCCGCGCAACCTGGCCGGCGGCCTGGTGCACGATTTTCCGGCCATCGATTCCACCGGGCTGACCGACGCGCAGAACCGCGTCGTGGATGTGCTGCGGCAACAATTCGAGGAACAGAGCGGACGCGATAAATACTCGGAGGGTATTGCCGAACCGTGGTGCGCCGACTTCGTGAGCTGGGTGATGCGTGCCGCCGGGCAACCGTTGCACAATCCGAATTCCGGATCCTGGCGCATACCGGGCGTTTACACGTTGGAGGAGTACTACCGGGGTCAGCGCCGTTTCGAGGAGGCGAACGCAGGTTTTCTACCGCGTGTCGGAGACGTTGTCCTGTACTCCGATTCCAGTGTGTTCCATCAGCACACGAATATTGTGATCGCGGTGGATTCGGATACGATCACCACGGTGGGTGGCAATGAAGCCGGAGAATCCGGTGGCGTCGCCATCCATGAATTCCGCCCATCCGGCACAACGGGGCTGGTCGGTTTCGGGCGATTGGGAACACGCTGATTCCACATTCTGGAAACACGCGGGGCGGGGTGTACAACCGAGCGCATCTTCCGCCTACGATGGTTTCGGCGGCGCCCGGCAGCGTCGCCGATTGATCCCTGTCCTGCTGCCCCCTCATCGGCAGGACAGGGGTCCCCGCCCGAAGAAAGAGCTGGATGACGTTGCCCGACGCACCGACCTGGATCGATTACGCCGAATTCGGCGAACGTTTCGTGGCGGCGGCGGTGACGGAATCCCGGATCGAATCCGCGGTCTCCAGCGTGGCCGGTCAGGGCATCACCATCGGGCCCTTCGGAATCGGGCCCGCCGGACTGGCCCGCTTCGTGGCCAAGGGCAGCATCGGCAAGCCCACCATCATCCGGCGCGCCCCCCACGTGCACTTCGACGTCATGCTCCCGGTCACTCTCCGGGTCGACGTCACCCTCGGCGGGCAGCGGCTGCGGCTGGAGGCGGTCGTGGAGATCGACCTCACCATGCACGCGCGCACCGCCGACCCGCTGCTCATCGTCATCGACATCCCCCCGGTCACCGGCCGCGACGTGAGCTTCGTCATGCGCGCGCAGGCCATCGGCACCGCCTGGGAAGTCCTGCTCAACCCGATCGCGCAGCTGGTGCAGCGCGAGGTCGCCAACCGGATCAATGTGATCCTGGCCGACCCGGACTCCCAGCGCGGCCGCACCTTCGACGTGCAGGCCATCCTGGACGGCACTCGCTCGCCCTACAAGGGCCGCCCCACCCACGAATGGATCGGCTACGACGAGTTCGGGCACCGGTTCTTCGACCTGATCGTCACCGCGGACCGGGTCCGGCAGGTGGTGGAGTCGATGGCCGGCAAACCCATCGAGGTCGGGCCGCTGCGCACCGGCCCCGGCAACAAGGCCGAGGTCTGGGTGCAGGGCAGCGTGCGATTGCCCAAGGTGGCCGCCGCCGCACCGGTCACCCCGACGGCCCCGCCCGCGCCGCGGATCGCCGAATTGCCCAGGGCCGCCGCCGAATCCGCCGCGGCCGCGCAGGGCGCCGAAGCCGCTGCCGCCGAAGTCCACGATCCCGCGCTGGTGCGCTTCGACCTCACCATTCCGGTCAGCCTGGACATCAGCGTGGACGTGCTGAAGACCAATCGCTACCGGGCCGAGGTGAACGTGCCCGTGGCCCTCACCGCGCGCGCCGCCGAACCGTTGCTGATCGTCATCGACGCCGCCCCGCCCCGGGCCCGCGACATCGATCTGGAGATGATCGCGGAGGGCTGGCGGGCCGCCGCCCTGGGCAAGCTCGCGGGCATGCGCAAGCAGATCGCCGCGCAGGTGGCGACGGTCGTGCGGAGCGAGGTCGCGGATGTCTCGCGCCGGACCATCGACGTGGGCGCGCAGCTGAACAAGACCCGCGTCTGACGGTCTCGGCAGCCACGAAAATTCATAGCTATTTGTTCGCTGTCGGCCGGTCGTTGCCTGGTTTTCCATTGATGTGACATATGGTGCCGATGTGCTCGATGAGTCTGGCGATTCCAATGTGAATATGGTGAAATGAGGGCACGTTCAGGGGCTCCCGGCGCACGGATGATCTTGTTGTCATCGGGGAAGGTGCGCCGGGTACGCCGCAGGTGGACCGAATAGGTCCAGAGCCAGACTCCTCCAGCACTCGATCGGAATGTTCGACCAGTGCGCGAAGGAGCCGTGATGAGTTCTGCCCCTGTCAACCGACGGAATTTCCTCTCCGGGGCAACGGCCCTGGCCGCCGGGATCACCGCTGGAATGGCCCTCCCACCCGCCACCGCCGCCGCCAAGGAATCCCTCGGCACCCTGCTCGACTACGCGGGCGGCGTCCCCACAGCCGAATCCATCAGCGACGACGGCCATATGGGCGTCATCCGCTATGTCTCCGACCGGCGGCCCGGCGCGGAATGGATGGAAGGCAAACCGCTGCTCGCCCGCGAGGTCGACGCGTTGCGCGCCGCGGGCCTGGCGGTGGTGTCCTGCTACCAGTTCGGCAAGGGCCCGACCGCCGACTGGCGCGGCGGCTACCCGGCCGGGTTGAAGCACGCCGCACGGGGATTGGTGCTGCACAAGGCGGCGGGCGGCCCGGACAGCGCGCCCATCTACGCCTCCATCGACGACAACCCCAGTGACGAGGAGTTCGAGTCGATGATCGAGCCCTACCTGCGCGGATGGGAAACCGTCATCGGGCGCGGGCGGACCGGCGTGTACGCCAACTCGCCGACCATCGACAACATTCGCGACGTCGGGCTGGGTTCGTTCTTCTGGCAGCACAATTGGGGCACCCCGAAGGGCTACGTCCACCCCGCCGCCACCCTGCACCAGTTCGAGATCGACAAGCGCGAGGTGGGCGGCATCTCGGTGGACGTGAACTCCGTACTGGCTCCCCAGTACGGCCAGTGGTGGTGATCGCCGACTCGCGGCGCTCTCGTGTCCCGCTACCTGCGGTAGCGGGACACGAACGTGAACAGGCCCGAGATCAGGTCTGGCAGTGGCAGGTGGGGTCCTGCGCCAGATCGGGCTCCTCCGCGACTACCCGGAGCATCAGGTGGGGATCGTTGTGTTCCTCGTCGGCGCCGTTGGCGAAGGTCTGCCCATTGCCGTTCCAGGAGAACAGTGAGAAGCGGGACAGGCCGGAGAAGGCGGATCCCAGGCTGCCGAAGGAAGCCGAGGAGATGAGAGAGCCGAACGAGCCCACCGACCCGATCGACAGCACCGAGCCCACGCTGCCGATGGACAGGATCGAATAGGCCGAGCCGATCGACAGGATCGATCCCTCCGAACGAATCGAGAGGATCGATCGGCGCGAATGCAGTCCCCGTAGCGGGTTGGAAACAGCGGCCATACTTAGCGGTCTACCACAGGAATCCGCTCCTGCAAACGATTTCGCCCCCGCCGCTCCCGGGCTTTCGCTCGGGAGGGACGGGGGCGAATTCTCGGCGTGCGCCGAGACTAGACCGTGAAGAAGCCGATGGTCGGCAGGAAGGAGCAGGTGATCGGCTGCGCCTCCGGGTCGGACTGGGTGGTCAGCGAACCCGAGACGATGGCGACCACGCGACCGGCGCCGGTGTTGGCGATGGCCGACAGAGTGGCCGGGCCGTCCGGGTTGATCTTGGCGTCGTCGGTCAGGTTCATGGTGCCGGTGGCGCGGGTGTCCAGGTTCAGCCACTGCACCGTCATCGGGGTGGGCTGCGGGTCGGTGGGCCGCTTGGTGCCCAGCGCGGTGAACACGAAACCGGCCTGGCCCTGCGCGGGTCCCGGCGGGGGCAGCTGCGCGGGACCGGCGACGGCCAGCGCGGTGCCCACCGAGTCGGCGGACGAGGAGATGCAGCCCTTGCCGATGGTCGGCCACAGGAACTGCGAGATGACCGGGCCGTCCTCCGGAATGTCCGGGCCGCCACCGCCACTGCCGTCGAGGAACTTGATGACCGCGAGCAGCGTGGTCTTCACCTGCGGCGGCAGGTTGCTGTTCTCCAGCAGCTGCTTGGCCTGGGCGAGGATGGTGTTCTTGGGGCCGGCATCGGCGATATCGGCGGGCCCGGCGGCCGCGCCCACGATGGCGGGGATCAGCGAGGCCAGGGCGTCGACCGGAACCCCTTCGGGGATCATCGGAATCGACACCGCGCTCAGGGGCGCGGGCGCGGGCTTCGCCTCTGCCGCAGTCGGCACGGCGACGGTGGCGCAGGCCGCCAGGGCCAGCGCGGAGACTGTGAACCGCGTTCCTCGGGTGCGAAGCACTGGTGTAGCCGTCCTTACCTCGGGTACAACTAGCGGCGATGGAGCCCCATCGCTCCGCGCCACTCTAGGGACCGGGCTGCCGTGTTGTACAGCCAGCGTGTGATCTTGGCGAACTTGATCAGCTGACGCTATCGAACGAGCGACCAGAATGCGTGTTACTGATGGGGCCAGTGATGCAAATGTTACGCAGAGTGTCCGATGCGCGGCGCAATTCGGGATACGACTAGGCTGACCGCGGCCGTAGACCGCCTGAGCTGAAAGACGTGCCGCGTGAAACGACACTTCCACATGGCCGCCGCGGCACTGGGTATTTCGGTGCTGGCCCGCCTGCTGTGGGTGCTCCTGTTGCCCAATGGCATGAACTTCGTGGACCTTCATGTCTACGTCGACGGCTCGGCGAATCTGGGCAGTGGCCATCTGTACGAGTACACCGATGCCAGTAAGACGCCCGACTTTCCGCTGCCTTTCACCTATCCGCCGTTCGCGGCGCTGGTGTTCTACCCCCTGCATTTCCTCCCTTTCGGCGTGGTCGCCATCGGGTGGCTGCTGGCCACGGTGGCGGCGCTGTTCGGCGTGGTGTGGTTCGCGCTGGAGATGATCCTGGGCTCCGAGGCCATGCGCGAACAGCGTTGGCGCACAGCCGCTGTCGCGTGGACGGCGGTCGGGATGTGGCTCGAGCCGGTGCGCACGACCTTCGACTACGGCCAGGTCAATGTGTTCCTGGTGCTGCTGGCCATGCTCGCGGTGCGCAGCTCGCGGTGGTGGGTGTCGGGCACGCTGGTCGGTGTGGCGGCGGGCATCAAGCTGACCCCCGCGGTCACGGGGCTGTACTTCGCGGCCCGCAAGCGCTGGTTCACCGCGTTGTGGTCGGCGGTGGTCTTCTTCGGCACCATCGGCCTGACCTATCTGCTGACGCCGGGGGAGACCAACAAGTACTTCCGGGAGCTGCTCGGCGACGCCAAGCGGATCGGCCCGGTGGGCTCGTCGACCAATCAGTCGCTGCGCGGTGCGCTCAGCCGTCTGCTCGGCCACGACGTGGTGTCGGGTCCGGTGTGGATCGCCGCGGCGCTGGTGACCGCGGTCCTGGCGTTCTTGGCTTGGCGCGCACTGCGTTCCGACGATCGACTGGGCACGCTGATCATCGTGCAGCTGTTCGGGCTGATGGTGTCGCCGATCTCGTGGTCGCACCACTGGATCTGGCTGGTGCCGGTGATCCTGTGGCTGATCTACGGTCCGCTGCGCGACGCCCCCGGGGCGCGGGCGCTCGCGGGGTACTGGCTCGCGGTGACCTTGATCGGCGTGCCGTGGGTGCTCGGGTTCTTCCAGGATTCGATCTGGACCATCTCGCGGCCGGGCATCCTGTCCTGGCTCGGCGCGGTGGATGTGATCGGTGTGCTGGCGCTGTTCGCCTGGATCATCTGGGCCGGTCGCCTCGAGAGTCGTAGCCGGACAGACGCTGAAGTGAAAGTCGCGGTGTGAAATTCGCAATAGGCGGGTCCCGGTGCCCACGTTTCTTGGGTGCGCGAGATATTCATTACTACGGCTACGCTTATCCGCGCGCCGTCAGGCGAGATCGCCAGCCGTGACCTCCGGTCGGTGACCAATCCGACCCGAAAGTCCGTCTGTGAATCGACGTTTCCAGCTGGCTGCCGTCGCCCTCGGCATCTCGGTGCTGGCTCGTGTGGCCTGGGCGCTGTTCTGGCCCAGCAACCTGATCCTCGTGGACCTGCACGTCTATGTCGAAGGCGCCGCGAATCTCTTCGGCGGGAACCTCTACGAATGGACCGATTCCAGTCGGTCACCACAATTTCCGCTGCCGTTCACGTATCCGCCGTTCGCGGCGCTGCTGTTGTATCCGTTGCATTTCCTGCCCTTCGACGTGGTCGCCGTGGGCTGGTTGCTGGCCACCGTCGGGGCGCTGTTCGGCATCATCTGGATCGCCCTGGAGATGATCCTCGGTCCGGAGGCCATGCAGGAACAGCGTTGGCGCACCTCCGCGGTGGCGTGGACCGCGGGCGGCATGTGGCTGGAACCGGTGCGGTCCACCCTCGACTACGGCCAGGTCAACGTGTTCCTGGTGTTCATGGCGATGGCCGCGGCGCGCAGCACCCGGTGGTGGCTGGCGGGCGCGTGGGTCGGCCTGGGCGCGGGCATCAAGCTGACCCCGGCGGTGACCGGGCTGTACTTCGTGGCCCGCAAGCAGTGGCTCGCGATCGCCGCCTCGGTGGGCGCGTTCGTCGGAACCATCGGGCTGACCTACCTGCTCACGCCCAACGAGACCAAGAAGTACTTCGGTGAGCTGGTCGGCGACCCGCACCGCATCGGGCCGGTCGGTTCGGTGGTCAACCAGTCGCTGCGCGGCGCGCTCAGCCGCCTGGCCGGGCACGATATCGGCGGCGGGCTGCTGTGGAAGACGGCGGTGCTGGCCACGGCCGTGCTGGCCTTCTTCGCTTGGCGCGCACTACGTTCCGACGATCGGCTGGGCACGCTGCTGATCGTGCAGCTGTTCGGCATGATGGCCGCGCCGATCTCCTGGTCGCACCACTGGATCTGCCTGGTCCCGCTGGTGCTGTGGCTGCGCTTCGGCCCGCTGCGCGACGCGCCGGGCGCGGGCCTGATGCGCGCGTTCTGGCTGTTCAACACGATTGTCGGCATCCCGTGGCTGCTGGGCACGGTGCAGACGAACATGTGGGAGATCTCCCGGCCCTGGTACCTGGCCTGGGCGGGTACGGCCAATGCGGCCGGGGTGCTGGTGCTGTTCGGTTGGATGATCGCGGTGAAGCGGCTCAGCCCTGCTCCCGCAGTCGATCGATCTCCCGTGCGAGAGCCATATCCAGTGGCGTGAGTCCGCCGGCGGAGTGGGTCGAGAGCGTGAAGGTGACCCGCCGCCAGCGGATATCGATGTCGGGATGGTGGTCGGCGGCCTCGGCCGCGGCCGCTACCCGGCGGACCAGCTCGATTCCGGCCAGGAACGAGTCGGCCTGCACGGTGCGGCTGATGCTGTCGCCCGTCCGGGTCCATTCGGGCAGGTCGGTCAGTGCCTTGGCGATCTCGTCGTCGGAGAGCAACACAGGACTCATAAGTCCTGGTCTACTCCGATTTCAGGCGGCGCGTGCGGCTTTGAGGCACTTCTTGAGTTCCTTGCCGCAGCAGCCGGCGGCCTCTGCCTTCTTCATCTTCATGATGACCACAGGGCATTTCATGCACCGCGTTTTCTTGCGGCAGCATTTCTTCTTAGGCTTGAGACGCGAGACGTCCTTTGCCTTGACCTTGCCCATGTTGGTTAGCTTAACCTAACCTCTGGCCGTTGAACAGGTGACCCACGTCGCCCGGTAATGTGTAGCTCGCCGCATGCCCGGTGGAGTTCGCCATGTCTCGTCGTAGGCAGCCCCACGCATGAGAACCCATCCGGGTCGGCTACAGACTTTTCACCAGGAGGAATCAAACGTGTCGTCTGTCGAGTTCCGCAACGTCGCCATCGTGGCGCACGTCGACCACGGCAAGACAACACTGGTCGACGCCATGCTCCGGCAATCCGGTGCGTTCGCCGAACGCGCCGAACTCGTCGACCGGGTGATGGACTCCGGTGACCTCGAGCGCGAGAAGGGCATCACCATTCTCGCCAAGAACACCGCTGTTCACCGGCATAATGCCGACGGATCGGTCACCGTCATCAATGTCATCGACACCCCCGGCCACGCCGACTTCGGTGGTGAGGTCGAGCGCGGCCTGTCGATGGTGGACGGCGTCGTGCTGCTCGTCGACGCGTCCGAGGGTCCGCTGCCGCAGACCCGCTTCGTGCTGCGCAAGGCCCTCGCCGCCTCGCTGCCCGTGATCCTGGTGGTCAACAAGACCGACCGCCCGGACGCCCGCATCGAAGAGGTCGTCGAGGAATCCCACGACCTGCTGCTGGACCTGGCCTCCGACCTCGACGACGAGGCCTCGGAAGCCGCCGAGCTGGCCCTCGACCTGCCGGTGCTCTACGCCTCCGGCCGCGCGGGCGTCGCCTCCACCAGCCGCCCCGAGAACGGCCAGGTGCCGGACGCGGAGAACCTCGACGAGCTGTTCGAGGTCCTCATGAAGTACGTGCCGGCCCCGAAGGGCGACGCGACCAAGCCGCTGCAGGCCCACGTCACCAACCTCGACGCCTCCCCGTTCCTGGGCCGAATCGGCCTGGTGCGCATCTACAACGGCACCCTGAAGAAGGGCCAGAACGTGGCCTGGATGCACGGTGACGGCGTCAAGACCGTGAAGATCACCGAGCTGCTCAAGACCGTCGGCGTCGACCGCCAGCCGGGCGAAGAGGGCGTGGCCGGTGACATCGTCGCCATCGCGGGCATCCCGGACATCATGATCGGCGACACCCTCGCCGACGTCGAGAACCCGGTCGCGCTGCCGAAGATCACCGTCGACGAGCCCGCGATCTCGGTCACCATCGGAACCAACACCTCGCCGCTGGTCGGCCGGGTGTCGGGCCACAAGCTGACCGCCCGCATGGTGAAGTCGCGCCTGGACCAGGAACTGGTCGGCAACGTGTCGCTGCGTGTGCTCGACATCGGCCGCCCGGACGCCTGGGAGGTCCAGGGCCGTGGTGAGCTCGCGCTCGCCATCCTGGTCGAGCAGATGCGCCGCGAGGGCTTCGAGCTCACCGTCGGCAAGCCGCAGGTGGTCACCAAGCAGGTCGACGGCAAGACCCACGAGCCGTTCGAAGAGCTGACCATCGACTGCCCCGACGAGTACCTGGGCGCCGTCACCCAGCTGCTGGCCGCCCGCAAGGGCAAGATGGTCCAGATGAGCAACCACTCCGCCGGGTGGGTGCGCATGGAATTCATCGTGCCGTCGCGCGGCCTGATCGGTTTCCGCACCGACTTCCTCACCGAGACCCGCGGCACCGGTATCGCGAACGCGGTCTTCGACGGCTACGCGCCGTGGGCCGGCGAGATCCGCGCCCGCCACACCGGTTCGCTGGTCTCCGACCGCAACGGCTCGGTCACCCCGTTCGCCATGATCCAGCTGGCCGACCGCGGTCAGTTCTTCGTGGAGCCGGGCGCGGACACCTACGAGGGCCACGTGGTCGGCATCAACCCGCGCTCGGAGGATCTCGACGTCAACGTCACCCGCGAGAAGAAGCTGACCAATATGCGGTCCGCCACGGCCGACGTGTTCGAGACGCTGGCCAAGCCGCTGCAGCTGGACCTCGAGGGTGCGATGGAGTTCTGCACCGATGACGAGTGCGTCGAGGTGACGCCGGAGATCGTGCGCGTGCGCAAGGTCACCCTGAGCGCCACCGACCGGCAGCGTGAGATCTCGCGTCGCAAGGCGCGTGACCGGGCCGCCGCCCAGTAGGCAGACCAACTCTCGGGACTCTAGGGGGCTTCGCGCCCGAACCTCCAACCGCCGATCGCGGTGGATCGGCCCCGAAACCTCGACCGCCCACCCGGATTCCCCGGGTGGGCGGTTCCAGCTCTGACGGACCTTGCCCCGGCCCAGTGCCGGTAGCCGGGTGGCGTGAAGGGGATCCAGTAGAGTGCCGAACGTGATGACGGGGGCCCGGAGGCGCGCATCGGTGCGCGCGGTGCTGTTGATGGTGGCGACCCTGCTGGCGGTCGCGACCGGCTGCACCGCGAATCCGCCGCCGCCCATCGAGTCCACGGACTCTCCCAAGACGCAGCCCGCCAAGCCCGGCAAGAATTCGGTCGTGGTCGCGGTGGACGACATCGGGATCGGGTTCAATCCGCATCTGCGGTCGCAGCAGTCGCCCGCGACGGCGGCGGTGGCGTCCATGGTGTTGCCGAGCCCGTTCAAGGCCGCGCCGACGCCGGGGGTGCCGGGTGCGACCGACTGGATTCTGAATCCGGCGCTCATGGTGTCGGCGGACGTGACCTCGCAGGAGCCGTTCACGATCAGCTACCAGATCAAGAACGAGGCGTCCTGGTCCGATGGCGCTCCGATCGCGGCCGAGGACTTCAAATACCTGTGGCAGCAGATGATCACGCAGCCGGGCACGGTGGATCCGGCGGGGTATCGGCTGATCTCCGACGTCAGTTCCGCGGCGGGCGGCAAGACCGTGAACGTCACGATGACGCAGCCGTATCCGGCGTGGCGGCAGCTGTTCACGGATCTGCTGCCCCAGCATCTGGTGAAGGACAGCGGTTTCGAGCAGGGCCTGGTCGACACCATCCGGATCTCGGGCGGCCAGTTCCGGATCAAGCAGGCCGATCGTGGCCGCGAGGAGATCCTGCTGGAACGCAATGACCGGTACTGGGGTCAGCCCGCGGTGCCGGATCAGATCCTGTTGCGGCGCGGCGGAACTCCCGCGCAGGTGGCGGAGTCGCTGCGGGTCGGGGACGCGCAGATGGCGCTGGTGCACGGCGGGGTGGCGTTGCAGGCGCAGCTGGCGGCGATCCCCTCGGTGCGCACGGCCGTGATGGCGCAGTCGCGGGAGATGTCGCTGGTGCTCAACGGGCGCAGCGGGGATCTCGCCGACGTCCGGGTGCGGCGCGCGGTGCTGGCGCTGCTGGATCCGGTGCTGCTGGCCACGGTCGGTGCGCAGACCGGCAGCTGGGTGGAACCGGTTCGGGCGCAGGTGCTCTCGCCGTCGGACCCCGGGTACGCGGCCACGCAGCCGCCGCGGCTGCCGGTGGAGGAGGCGTTCGCCTTGCTCGCGGAGGCCGGGTTCGCGCGGGCCGCGGAGACGCCCGCGGCGCCGTCGGCGACCTCGCCCGCGCCGCAGCCGCGTCCGCTGGCCAAGAACGGCAAATCGCTGACGGTGCGGGTCGGCGCGGTGGACGGCGACACCACGTCGCTGGCGGTGGCCAATACCGCCGCCGACCAATTGCGCAGCGCCGGAATCGATGTCATCGTCCGCAGCGTCGCCGCGGCGACGCTGTACGGCAAGGAACTGACCGACGCCGGGATCGACGCGGTGGTCGGCTGGGAGCGCACCGGTCAGGATCCGGCCACCGTACTGGCCTCCCGGTACGGCTGTGCGCCGGTGGCCCCGCCGGGCGACAACGGCGACACCACGGTCGCGGACGGTGCGAAGAAGTCGCCGTCGAATCTGTCCGGGGTCTGCGACGCGGCGCTGCAGCCCGGTATCGACGCCGCCCTGCGCGGCCTGGATCCCGGCAAGGTGATCGCCGAGGTCGAGCCCCGGCTGTGGGAGATGTCGACCGTGCTGCCGATCGTGCAGGACACCCAGGTGGCCGCTGCGGGCCCGCGCGTGGACGGGGCCTCGCTGAGCGGCGCCATCCAGACCGGCATCTTCGCGGATGCCGCCAATTGGCGGAGGCTGCCGTGACCATCGATTCCGCGCGCCACGGCCTGCTGCTGGTGCACGCGCACCCCGACGACGAATCCATCACCACCGGCGGCACCATCGCCCACTACCGCCGCCGCGGCGTCCCGGTCACCGTGGTGACCTGCACGCTCGGTGAGGAGGGCGAGGTCATCGGCGAGGAGTACGAGCAGCTGGTGGCCGGGTCGGCCGATCAGCTGGGCGGCTACCGGATCGCCGAATTGACCAGGGCCCTGGACGCGTTGGACGCGGGCGTGCCGCACTTCCTGGGCGGCGCGGGCCGCTGGCGGGACTCCGGCATGGCCGGGACGCCGTCGGCGCGCAATCCGCGGGCTTTCGTGAATTCCGGGACCGCCGCCACCGACGCGCTGGTGCGGGTGCTGCTGGAGCTGCGCCCGCGGGTGGTGATCGGCTACGACCCACGCGGCGGGTACGGGCATCCCGATCACATTCGCGCGCACGAGATCACGATGGCGGCGGTGCACGCGGCCTCGGACTGGGGCTGGACGGTCCCGAAGGTGTACTGGACGGTCACTGACGCCGCGGTGCTGGCCATGCACACCGAGGCGTTGAAGCGCCGCACCGTGGATCAGCTGCCGGGCGCGCTGCCGCGCGGCTGGCGGCTGCCGCACGAGGGCGAATTGGCTTGTGTCCCGGCGGAATCGGTGACCACCGCGGTGGACGTGTCCGATGTGCTGACGGCGAAGCGGGCGGCGCTGCGGGCGCACGCCACCCAGGTGACGGTGGCGCCGTCGGGCCGGGAGTTCGCGCTCTCGAACGATGTCGCCCAGCCGGTGCTGCCGGAGGAGCATTACATTCTGGTGCGGGGTGAGCGCGGCCCACTCGGCCCCGACGGTCGGGAACATGATCTCTTCGGCGGGCTGGAATGAGAGACTGAGGCTATGTACAACTGGGACCTCCAGAACGCCATCGCGGCGTTCGTCGAGAGCCAGCGGCCCTACTTCGAGTGGCAGCACGAGCTGTACCTGTCGGTGCTGTACGGCTTCGTGGACATGCAGAGTCACCTGCTGACGCTGCTCGGTTTCCCGCCGGTGCCGTGACGGCCGCCTTGGGAGCCCGCGCGGGTGACGCGGTGGCGGGCCCGCGCCCGGGTCGCGTCGTGTTGAACGCGGTGATCGCCGGGCTGTTGCTGATCGACGCGGTGATCACGCTCGGCCTCGAAGTGCTGTTCCTGCCCCTCTACGCCGGGCGGGCGACCATTCCCGAGCCCACCCCCGTGCTGGCCGCGGGTTCGCTGGCCTCGAGCATGACCTCGGGCGCGATCCCGGTGCCGGTGGCCGCCCTGGTGGCCGCGGTGGTGAACGTGCTGCTGGTGATGGGCATGGGCGTAGCGACCGATCGGATCGGCGTGATGGCGCTGCCGATCCTGGTGTGGGCGTTGGGCTTCCTGATCTGCGCGGGTTTCAGCCCCAGCGGCTACGCGCTGCTCATGGGCGACTGGCCCACCATGCTGCTGCTGATCTGCGGTCTGCTGCCCGCGGGCATGTACCTCTACTACCGCGCCACCGCGCGTCTGGCGTCGGCCGGAGCCTGAGTCTCCGGGGCGCTGTCACACTTCGTCGTCCTGTCTCGTCCTTCTTGCGGAATCGCGTTCGCGAGAGAGACGAGGGGAAGACGATGGGATTCGACGAACTGCGCAACACCGTCCGGGGCCGGGTGCTGGAGGCCGGTGACGCGGACTTCGATCAGGTCGCGCGGCCGTGGAGCCTGGCGGTGACGCAGCCGGTGGCGGCGGTCGCCGAGGCCGCCGACGCCGCGGACGTGGCCGCCGTGGTGGCGTACGCGCGCGCCGCGGGTCGTCCGGTGGTGACCCAGCCGACCGGGCACGGTGCGGCGGGCGGCGTCGAGACCGCCATCCTGCTGCGCACGGGCGCGCTGGATCGCCTGGAGATCGATCCGGCGGCGCGGGTGGCGCGGGTCGGCGCGGGCCTGCAGTGGGGCCGGGTGCAGGCGGCCGCCGCCGAGCACGGGCTCACCGGTCTGGCGGGCAGCAATCCGGTGGTCGGGGTGACCGGCTACACGCTGGGCGGCGGCGCGGGCTGGTTCGGCCGCAAGTACGGGTGGGCGTCGAACGCGGTGCGCGCCTTCGAGATCGTGGACGCCGACGGCCGCCCCGCCCGGGTGACCGCCGACAGCGATCCGGACCTGTTCTGGGCGCTGTCCGGCGGCGGCGGTGATTTCGCGGTGGTGACCGGGCTCGAGTTCGAGCTGTTCCCCGCGCCCGACCTGTACGGCGGCCGGGTGATGTGGCCCGCCGAGCGTCTGCCCGAGGTGTGGGAGGCCTTCCGGGCCTTGACTTCTCACGGGCCGGACGAGCTGTCGGTGTGGTTCCAGCGCTTCCAGTTCCCGCAGTCGCCGGAGATGGTGGCCCTCGATGTCGCCTACCTCGGCGACGCCGGCACGGGCCGGGACCTGGTGTCGGCGCTGGACCGGATCGGCGGCGCGGTCTCCGATTCGCGGGCGGCCATGACGGTCGCGGAGATCGGGACCATCACCTCCGAGCCGACCGATCCCAGCCCGGCCATCGGCCGCACCGAACTGCTGCCCGAGCTGACGGCGGAGGCGGAGAAGATCCTGCTCGGCGAATCCGTTGCGCCACTGGCCAATATCCAGGTGCGCGGGCTCGGCGGCGCGTTCGCCGGACCCGCCGCGGGCGCGCGCGGTGCGCTGGCCGACGGGTACCTGGTGTATCTGCTGGGCATCGGACTGCCGCAGCTGCGGGACGCGGTGCACGCCAAGGTGGACACCCTGGTCGCGCAGCTGGATGGTCAGGTCACCGGGCGCAAGCCCTTCACGTTCCTGTCCCCGGGTGAGTCGGCGGCCGCCGCGTTCGACCCGGCGACCCTGGACCGCCTGCGGGCGGTCAAGCGAGAGCGCGACCCGCACAACGTGATTCGCGCCAACTATCCGGTCCAGGGTTGAGCCGGATCACGGCCGGGCCGGGACGCCCAGCTGTCCGGGCGTGACCGCCTCGATGAGCTCCCACGCCTGCTCCAGCGGTAGATCGATGACGTGATACCGCTTCTTGCCCGCCGCCGACGCCGCCACCACGGTGGCGACGCCCGCGCGGCGCTGGAAGAAGGTCTGGCGGACGGTCCAGCCGATGACGCCGGGCGCTTCCAGGCAGTCGCGGTCGCGGTCCAGGCAGCCGCTGCGGGTGATGAGCCAGGCGGGCTTGCCGTCCGCGGCGGGCAGGACGGCATGGCCGAGACCGCGGTACCGGTCCCACGCCAGGGCCGCCGCGAGCGGCACGGCTACGGCAAGCGCGATCCAGACCCACAGCGGAACCTGGCCTCCCGCAAGGGAAATCACCAGCAGGATCGCGGCGGCCGCGGCGAGCGGGCCCAGCGCGCGGGTGTAGCGGCGGCGGTGCGCGGCGGGGCCGTGGGGGAGCAGCGGCACGGTCACGAGCGCGGAGGCGTCCACCGCCGATACAGCGGAGATCGGTTGTGTGGCAAGCGATGCCGTGTCGGCGGTGCCGGTCCGGCCGGTGCCGAGCAGGTGGCCGAGCGTCCGGTGCACGGCGGCGCGCGGAGCCTGCGGCAGGATCTTCTGCCGCGGGCTGGTGCCGGTCATGATGGCCTCGAGCTCGGCGGCCCCGGCCAGGCGCAGCAGCAGCGGCTCGTTCACCGTCGCGCCGCGCAGGCGGGCCAGGTCGAGCGTGGTCTGACGGGTGGTGAGCAGGCCGTGCCGGATGGTGAGGGTCTTGCCGTCGTCGTGGACCAGGAGGCCGAACCAGGTCAGCAGGTAGCGGGCGCAGGCGGCCACGCTGACCACGACCACGAGCAGCACGATCAGCAGCGCGATGACGCCCGCGATGACGCCCGCGCTGCGGTGGCCGACATCCTGGACGGTGCCGGACTTCAGGAAGATCTGCGCGAAGCCGTACTGGAAGGCCAGACCCACGACCGGGGCGATGATGGCGAAGCCGGTCAGCGAGAGCGGGGCGTACCGCACCCATTCCGCCTGCCAGTGCGCGATCTCCACGGCATCGCCGGCCACGACCGGGGCGGCTGCTTCGGGCGTGATCGACTGCGGGGCAGTCGATTCCGCGCTCGCCCGGGTGTGCGCCAGCAGTGCGGTCCGCAGGTCCGGCACCAGTTTCGCGTCCAGGGAGTCCAGCTTGAACTGTTCCCGCTTGTCCGCGTGCTGCCCGGTGCCGATGGACAGCACGGCCAGTCCGAGCGCCCGGTGCAGCAGGTCGGCCTCCACGTCCACCGAGCGGACCCGGTTGCGCGGGACGGAGAGTCGTTTGCGCTGGATCAGGCCGGTGCGGAGTTCCACATTGTCGGGCGTGATGCGGTAGGTGGTGGTGAACCAGCGGGTGAGCGCGAAGGCCACGATCACGCCGACCACGGTGAGGCTCCACAGCGGGCTGTCGGCGCGGGCGCCCGCGACCAGTGTGGCGATCAGCACCGGGATGAAGCGGATGAGTTCGGTGACCGGGTGCACCAGCAGCATGCGCTTGTCGAGCCGCTGCCAGCCCGCGCCGGCCGGTTCGAGGCTCGCGGGCAGCGGTGAAAGCTGTTCTGTCGGATAGGAATCGGAGAAGGCGTCCTCGTCGGGCGGCAGGCTCACGTGGCGTCCCCGCGGTGCTGGGCGGCGATCGCGGTCAGCTGGGCGACGGTGTCCCGCGCGTCGGCCAGTGCCAGCGCGCTGATGTGCACCGCCCCCGCCGAGGAGGCGGTGGTGACGGTGACGGTGGCCAGCCCGAGCAGTCGCTCGAGCGGCCCGCGATAGGTGTCGACCGTCTGGACCCGGGTGATCGGCGCGACCCGGCTCTCCTGGGTGAACCAGCCGGTCCGGGTATAGACGGCCTCGTCGGTGATCTCCCACCGGTGCACCGCGTACCGCCACAGCGGAATCACCACGATGCTGAAAACCGCTGCCAGCAGCACGATTCCGAGCACCAGTCCCTGTAACCCGCGCCGGTGCGTGTCGAACAACGCCCAGACCCCCACCCCGAGGACCGGCACCACCCAGGACAGGGCGGCGCTCAGCGCCCACAGCAGTTTGGCGCGGGGGCTGGGCCGCCGGGCCGGGTCGGCCGGCAGGCCGCCGGGAGCGAGGGGCTGGGACATGGTGCCCATGCTTGCATGAATCGGGCCGCGGAGGCGGTTGTTGCGAGCGAGTACCGAACGCTCGGTTCTGTCGCCTCCGCCGCCGCGGCGGACCGTCTACTTGGGCGTGACTCGGTACAGCCCGGTCGTGGTGCCCTGGTACTGGATTCGGCCGGGCGCGATCGTCCCGACCATCTCGAGGGTGTCGTTGATCGTGGTCGCGCCGACGAACTGCTCGGAGTCGACCTTGCCGGTATTGGCGTCGATCACCGCGAAGCTGTAGTTGTCGGTGACGCCCGCGCTGCCGCTGCCCAGACCCGCGCTGCCGCTGCCGAGCGCGGAACTACCGCTGCCGAGCGCGCTGCTGCCGCTGCCGAGCAGCGAGTGCCGGGTGAAGGTGTAGATCTTGCCGTCCGCCACGGACAGGCGCGGCACCGCCGAGGACGGCACGGTGTTGGTCCACACCACGGTGCAGCCGGAGCCGGTGACGTCGATGCGGGTCATGCCGCCCGAGATCGGCGCGCTGGCGGGCTGGCTGGTGCCCGCGTTGGGCGGCAGCGCCGGGTACGGGTAGCCGTAGGTGCTGGCCACGAACACGCTGTTGCCGGATCCGATGGGGGAGTTCTCGGTGCCGTCGATGGCGGGCACCGAGCAGACGGGCGTGCCGGTGGCCGTGTTGTAGACGAGCAGGTTCTCCTTGGTGGCGGCGTTGTCGGTGATGGCCAGGTATTCGGTGCCGTCGCCGGGGCCGAAGAAGGTCGGGGTGGCGCCGGTGCCCCAGCTCAGCTGGCCGGGTTTGCGGGCGGGGCCGCGGTCGTAGGCCTGCCGCCAGACGATCCGCGGGTTGCCGCCGCCGTCCACGTCGAGCAGGTAGAGGGCGTGGTCGGTGGCGACGGCCATGCCCTGGGGTCCGGTGGCGATGCTGTTGGCCACGTTCTCGCCGGGCGCGAGCACGATGGAGCGCGCGCTGCCGTCGAGGTTGACGAATCCGGCGGCCGCGCCATCGGTGGCGAACCAGACCCGGCCCTGGTAGTCGGGGGAGACGGAGCTGACCGCGTCGCAGTCGCCGCCGCCGCAGTGCCCGGTGACCGCCTGTGTCACATCGGTTTTGGACGCGATGGACAGCGACCACTTGCCGTCGGAGCCGCGCTGGTGCCCGATCCGCAGCAGATTGCCGGAGCCGTCTACGGTGACCATCCGGTCCTGGTTGTCGAGGTAGGCGTAGACGCCGCCGAGCAGGCTGCCCTTGGTGAGGTCGAGCTTGGCGAGGGTGTTGCCGTTGCCCGGATCCAGCAGCAGCACCTCGGGCGCGCGATCGGTGATCTTGGTGCACAGGGCCTGCGGGAGGCCGTCCGCGCCCTGCAGGATGGTCGGGCAGGCCGCGCCCTGTTCGTGGAAGTCGGCATTCACTCCGCCGGTGCCGACGCCCGGCAGCGGGGTGGTGTCGGAGGCTTCCGAATCGCCGTGCATGGTCGCGGTGCCGACCGGTCCCAGATAGGGATTTGCCGGTGGGAGCGGCCCGAAGGCCGATGCGGTGCTGGTGGCGATGGTGAGCAGGGCGGTGGCGCCGAGGCCGGCGACGACGGCGGCACGTCGGATTTGCGCGAGCACGAAGATCTCTCCCTTTTCTGCTGGGAAGTAGTCGCCCGCGAGGCTATTGGATCGTTTCCGAGATTTGAATAGATGTACTCGAGGATGCAAGTAATTGCATCGGAATAACCTCGGCGGGCTCGCGGGTTGCCTCGTTCCATGGCACCCGAGTCGGATCAACGGGATGGATGGCGCATGATCGTGGACGTGACGGATCTACCCACCCCGAGCCTGCCCAGCGCGCCGCGGGAGCAGGTGACACCCGATGCCGAGGTCATGCGGGCCGCACTGGGACGGGCCCGGGACGGCGCGACGCTCGACCTGGATACGGCCGTCGTGCTGCTGCGGGCGCGCGGCGCGGACCTGGTCGAGCTGTGCGAGTCGGCGGCGCGGGTGCGCGACGCCGGGCTGCGGGCATCCGGGTATGCGGGCGAGACCCTGCCGATCACCTACTCGCGCAAGGTGTTCATCCCCATTACGCACCTGTGTCGCGACCGCTGCCACTACTGCACCTTCGTCACCGTGCCCGGCAAGCTGCGCGCCCAGGGCAAGGGCATGTACATGGAGCCCGAGGAGATCCTCGACGTCGCCCGCCAGGGCGCCGAACTCGGTTGCAAGGAAGCGCTTTTCACGCTCGGCGACCGTCCCGAGGACCGCTGGCCCGAGGCCCGGCAGTGGCTCGACGAACGCGGCTACGCCTCCACCCTGGACTACATCCGCGCCATGGCGATCCGGGTGCTCGAGGAGACCGGGCTGCTGCCGCACCTGAACCCCGGCGTGATGAGCCACGAGGAACTGGCGTGGCTCAAGCCGGTGTCGCCGTCCATGGGCATGATGCTGGAGACCACCTCCACCCGGCTGTTCACCGAACCCGGCCAGGCGCACTACGGTTCGCCGGACAAGGATCCGGCGGTGCGGTTGCGGGCGCTGACCGACGCCGGTCGACTCGCGGTGCCGTTCACCACCGGCATCCTGGTGGGCATCGGCGAGACCATCGTCGAGCGGGCCGAGTCCATTCTCGCGATTCACCAGCTGCACAAGGCTTTCGGGCACGTGCAGGAGGTCATCGTGCAGAACTTCCTGGCCAAGCACGACACCGCCATGCGGCACAGTCCCGACGCCGGGATGGAGGAGTTCCGCGCCGCCATCGCGGTGACCCGGCTGGTGATGGGCCCGGGGATGCGCATCCAGGCGCCGCCGAACCTGGTGTCGCTCGAGGAGTGCCGGGCGCTGCTGGGGGCGGGCATCGACGACTGGGGCGGGGTCTCGCCGCTGACCCCGGACCACGTGAATCCGGAACGTCCGTGGCCGAACCTGGACACTTTGGCGCGGATCACCGCCGACTGCGGGTACGTGCTGACCGAGCGCGTCACCGCCCACCCGGAATACGTGCTGGCCGGCGAACCCTGGATCGATCCGCGCATCGCGGGCCATGTGGCCGCGCTGGTCGATCCGGTGACCGGTCTGGCCGCCGACGTGCGGCCGAAGGGCCTGCCGTGGCAGGACTGGGACGACCTCCCGCGGCCCGGACGGGGTCCCGAGGTGACCGCGCGAAGTTAGGGCAGGCTGTGCAAGAGTAATGTTGGCTGGCCGGGATAGGGTTTCGCCGGGGGGAGGTATCCCCCTCAGGTGTGGACAGACTAGGAGAGCGGCAGTGCCGTACATCATCGCTGAACCGTGCGTTGACGTGAAGGACAAGGCGTGCATCGAGGAATGCCCCGTGGACTGCATCTACGAGGGCGGACGCATGCTGTACATCCAACCCGACGAGTGCGTGGACTGTGGTGCGTGTGAGCCGGTCTGCCCGGTGGAGGCCATCTTCTACGAAGACGACACCCCGGATCAGTGGGCCGGTTACGTGAACGCCAACGTCGACTTCTTCGACGACCTGGGTTCCCCGGGCGGCGCCACCAAGGTCGGCAAGGTCGACTACGACCCGCCGTTCATCGCCGCGCTGCCGCCGATGGCGAGCGAGTAGGACCGAGATTTGACCGCGCGTGGCCGGGTCAGCGCACTGCTACCCGATTTCCCCTGGGACACCATCGCTTCCGTGAAGGCGAAGGCCGCTTCGCATCCGGACGGCATCGTCGACCTCTCGGTCGGGACCCCGGTCGATCCGGTGGATCCGCTGATCCGCGAGGCGCTTTCGTCGGTGGCGGAGGTGCCCGGGTACCCGACCACGCACGGCACGCCCGAATTGCGTGAGGCCGTCGTGGCGGCCCTGAAACGGCGATTCGGGATCACGGGGGTGGACCCGGCGGCGGTGCTGCCGGCCATCGGCACCAAGGAGCTCATCGCCGGGCTGCCGCGGCTGCTGGGGCTGGGCGCCGAGGATCTGGTGGTCATCCCCGAGGTCGCGTACCCGACCTACGAGGTGGGCGCGCTGCTGGCCGGCACCCGGTACCTGCGCGCCGACAGCACGGTGGCGCTGGGCCCCGAGCGGCCCGCGCTGATCTTCCTGAACTCGCCGTCCAACCCGACCGGCAAGGTGCTCGGCGTCGACCATCTGCGCAAGGTGGTGCGGTTCGCCCGCGAGCGCGGTGCGATCGTGGCCTCCGACGAGTGCTACCTGGGCCTGGCCTGGGAGGGCCGCGCGGTGTCGATCCTCGATCCCGAGGTGTGCGACGGTGATCACACCGGTCTGCTGGCCATCCACTCGCTGTCCAAGACCTCGAATCTGGCCAGTTACCGCGCGGGTTTCGTGACCGGTGACCCGGAGCTGGTGGCGGAGCTGCTGGAGGTGCGCAAGCACTCCGGCATGATGCTGCCGTTCCCGATCCAGGCGGCCATGACCGCAGCGCTCGGCGATGACGCGCACGAGGTCCAGCAAAAGGACCGCTATCGTGCCCGCCGGGTGGTGCTGCGAGATGCGCTGCAGCGCGCGGGATTCCGGATCGACGACTCCGAGGCGGGTCTGTACCTGTGGTCGACGCGCGACGAGCCGTGCCGCACCACCCTCGATTGGCTGGCCGCGCGCGGCATCCTGGCGGCCCCGGGCGAGTTCTACGGACCGCGCGGGAATCAGCATGTGCGCATTGCCCTCACGGCCACCGACGAGCGCATCGCGACTGCGGCTGATCGCCTGACCAGCTGATTTTCGGTTACCCGGGCCCGCGTGATACCGTCTACGACGTCGCCAGGCCGAAGGCCGAGCGATTCGTAAGGCCCTGTGGCGCAGTTGGTTAGCGCGCCGCCCTGTCACGGCGGAGGTCGCGGGTTCGAGTCCCGTCAGGGTCGCAAGTGTGAAAGCCTCCCCACCGATTTCGGTGGGGAGGCTTTTTGCTGTTCTGCCTCCGGCTGCGTCCTCGGTTGCTCGCCGTTAGCGAGATATGTTGTCAGCTCTCGTTTTGTGAAAACTGACACACGTTCTCTCCAGAACATCTATAACAAGTTCTCATCGCAACTCGATGAGGAGTATTTCAGTGCGTGGATTGTCTTATGAAACCCCCGGCAAGAGTGTTTACGGCAGCAATGTCAGCCGACGAGGGTTCCTAGCTGCAACGGGGGTTGTTCTCGGGGCGGCCGCGCTACTAGGGAAGCTCCCAGCGGCCCGGGCCTTACCTGCCGGGTCGATCAATGACGGCGATCAGATGCCGGTCCTGGTAATTGGAACAGGTTATGGCGGCGCGGTCGCGGCCCTGCGGCTCGCTCAGGCCGGTCAGAACGTGGTCATGGTCGAGAAGGGCATGTCCTGGAGCCAGCCGGGTTCCGACGGCAAGGTCTTCTGCAACATGCTCAAGCCCGACGGCCGCTCGTTCTGGCTGCGCACCGAGACCGACCAGCCCGTCAACCACTTCATGGGCGCGCCCTACAACAAGTCCATCTCCCGGTACACCGGCGTGCTGGATTCCGAGCAGTTCAGCGGGATTCGCATCTACCAGGGCCGCGGCGTCGGCGGTGGCTCGCTGGTCAACGGCGGTATGGCGGTGACGCCGCAGCAGAGCTGGTTCCCGACCATCCTGCCCTCGGTGGACCCGGGCGAAATGTACAACACCTACTACCCGCGCGCCAATGCCGGGCTGAAGGTGAACAACATCGACTCGACCTGGTTCGAGAACGCCGACTGCTACCAGTTCGCCCGCGTCGGCCGTAAGCAGGCCGAGCGGTCCGGCTTCAAGTGGACCTTCGTCCCCAACGTCTACGACTTCAACTACATGAAGCAGGAGCAGGCCAACACCGCGCCGCGTTCCGCCCTCAACGCCGAGGTCATCTACGGCAACAACTACGGCAAGAACTCCCTCGACAAGACCTATCTCGCGGACGCCTCGGCCACCGGCAAGGTGACCATCGTCCCGCAGCACGTGGTCACCACCGTGTCCCCGGCCAACGGCGGCGGGTTCTCGGTCGTGATGAACCAGATCGACACCAGCGGCAACACCGTGAAGTCGAAAACGGTTACGGCGCAGAAGGTCTTCTTCGCGGCCGGCAGCGTGGGCACCAGCAAACTGCTGGTGACCCAGAAGGCCACCGGCAAGCTGCCCAACCTGCCCGACTCAGTCGGCGCCGGCTGGGGCAACAACGGCAATGTCATGGTGGCCCGGCAGAACCAAGCCTGGGACGCCACCGGCAGCCTGCAGTCCTGCATCCCCTGCCTGGGCATCGACAACCTGGCCGACAGCGGCGGTCCGGCCTTCGCCGAGGTCTCGCCGTTCCCGGCCGGGATCGAGACCTTCGCCAGCCTGTATCTGGCCATCACCAAGAACCCGAACCGGGCCAAGTTCACCTACAACTCGGGCAGCGGCGGTGTCGACCTGAACTGGCAGACCGCCTGGAACCAGCCCGGCATCGACGCGGCCAAGCGGATCTTCGACAAGATCAACAGCAAGGAAGGCACCATCTACCGGACCGACCTGTTCGGTACCTACAAGACCTGGGGCGACGACTTCGCGTACCACCCGCTCGGCGGCTGCGTGCTCAATGTGGCCACCGACAACTACGGCCGCCTCTCGTCCTACCCGGGCCTCTACGTCATCGACGGCTCCCTGATCCCGGGCTTCACCACCGTGAACCCCTTCGTAACCATTACGGCTCTGGCGGAACGGAATATCGAGAAGATCATCGCGGAGGACTTTCACTGACGTAAATATTCCGCTGTAGCGGCCGTCGGGGCGTGTTCTGTCCGGCCGGACGGGGGCGATCGCGATAGTGTTGGATATGGACGCTGTCACGGTTGTCCCCGCTCCCGTCAATGAACCGGTGCACACCTACGCCCCCGGCAGCCGCGAACGCGAGCTGCTGGCCGGGCGGCTGGCCGAACTCTCCGCCGAAGCCGTTGAAGTGCCGCTGGTGATCGGCGGCAAACATCAGCCCGGCGCGGGTGAACGCCGCGATATCGTGATGCCGCACCGGCGCCGGCACGTACTGGGGACCTACGCCAACACCACCCACGACGAAGCCCGGGCGGCCATCGCCGCGGCGACCGCGGCCGCGCCCGGCTGGCGGGCCATGCCCTTCGAGGAACGGGCCGCCATCCTGCTCCGCGCCGCCGACCTGCTGGCCGGGCCCTGGCGCGAGACCATCGCCGCCGCCACCATGCTCGGACAGTCGAAATCGGTGCAGCAGGCCGAGATCGACGCACCGTGCGAGCTGGTCGACTTCTGGCGGTTCAATGTGGCCTTCGCGCGGGGGATCCTGCGGGAACAGCCGCAATCCTCACCGGGCGTGTGGAATCGGATGGACTACCGGCCCCTGGAAGGGTTCGTGTGCGCCATCACGCCGTTCAACTTCACCGCCATCGCCGGGAACCTGCCCACCGCGCCCGCGCTCATGGGCAATACGGTCATCTGGAAACCGTCGCAGACACAGACGCTCTCGGCCTACTACACCATGAAATTGCTGGAGGAGGCTGGACTGCCGCCGGGGGTCATCAACATGGTGACCGGTGCCGGCGCGCAGTTGTCGGAGGTCGTGCTGGCCGATCCACACCTGGCGGGCATCCACTTCACCGGATCGACGCGCACCTTCCAATACCTGTGGCAGACGGTGGGCTCGAATATCGGCCGATACCACGGTTATCCGCGGCTGGTGGGCGAGACCGGCGGCAAGGACTTCATCCTCGCGCACCCCTCCGCCGATCCGGATGCGTTGCGCGTGGCCATGATTCGCGGCGCCTACGAGTATCAGGGCCAGAAGTGCTCGGCCGCCTCGCGCGCCTATATTCCGAAATCGGTGTGGCGGCGGATGGGCTCGGACTTCCTGGCCGAGGTGGAGTCGCTGACCTACGGGGATGTCGCCGATCTCTCGAATTTCGGTGGTGCCGTGATCGACGACCGCTCCTACGCCAAGTGCGTGGCCGCCATCGGGCGCGCCCGCGAGCAGGGCGTGTCGATTCCGGCGGGTGGCGGCTACGACGACAGCGAGGGCTGGTTCGTGCGGCCGACCGTGCTGCTCAGCGACGACCCCGGCGACGAGTCCTTCGAGACCGAGTACTTCGGGCCGATCCTGTCGGTCTACGTCTACGACGACGGCGCGCCCGACGCCTTCGAGGAGATCATGGACGTGGTGGACGGGACCTCCCCGTACGCCCTCACCGGCGCCATCTTCGCCCGCGACCGCCAGGCCGTCGAATCCGCCACCAGCACACTGCGATTCGCGGCCGGGAACTTCTACATCAATGACAAGCCCACCGGCGCGGTGGTCGGCCAGCAGCCCTTCGGCGGCGCCCGGGCCTCGGGCACCGACGACAAGGCGGGCTCCCACCTCAACCTGCTGCGCTGGGTCGCGCCCCGCACCCTGAAGGAGACGTTCGTCCCGCCCACCGAGTACCGCTACCCCCACATGGAGGCGTGATGAATCCACTGCGCCCGGCGATCCTGGCGGCCGCCGGGTCGTCCCGGATCAAGGACGTCATCACGAAGGTGCCGGTGACCGCCGCGGTGGTGCGGCGGTTCGTCGCGGGGGAGACCCGCGCGGACATGGTGCCGGTCGCGCGGGCGCTGCTGGAGAGCGGGCGCTCGGTCAGCGTCGACTTCCTGGGCGAGTACACCACCGACCGCGCCCAGGCGGATGCCGCGGTGGCGGAATACTTCTCGCTCATCGACGATCTGGCCGAGGCGGACCGGACGGCCGCCGGGGTGCTCACCGACATCCCGCGGGTGGAGGTCTCGCTCAAGCTGTCGGCGCTGGGCCAGTCCCTGGGGCAGGACGGCCCGGCCATCGCCGCGGAGAACCTGCACAAGCTGTGCGCGAAGGCCGTCGAACGCCACGTCTGGGTGACCGTCGATGCCGAGGACCACACCACGACCGCCGAGACTCTCGAAGCGGTCCGCAATGCCCGCACCGAATTCCCGTGGCTGGCGGTAGCTTTGCAGACTTATCTGCGACAGGCCGAGCACAATGCCCGCGACCTGGCGGCCGACGGCACCCGAATCCGCCTGTGCAAGGGCGCCTATCAGGAACCCGACACCGTCGCCTACCAGCGCCGCGCGGAGGTGGACGCCTCCTACCTGCGCTGCCTCGAGGTGCTGCTCCGCAATGCCTGGTACCCCATGATCGCCTCGCACGACCCGGCCATGATCTCCGCCGCCCTCGCGCTGGCCGCCGAAAACCACCGCGAACCAGGCGATTTCGAGTTCCAGATGCTCTACGGCATCCGCGACGCCGAACAGCGCCGCCTGGTCGACGACGGCCACTCGCTGCGCGTCTACATTCCCTACGGCACCCAGTGGTACGGCTACCTCATGCGCCGTCTCGCCGAACGCCCGGCCAATCTCGGCTTCTTCCTGCGCGCATTGACCGAGCGCGGCTGAGGGCCCTCCGGCCGCCGGTCGGATTCAGACCAGCGGACGGCCGAAGCGCCGGCGCAGACGCATGTCCGCCAGGAAGAAGTTGTAGGGGAACATCCGCAGCACCGTGGGCATGCGGGTCCAGACCGCGGAGATCACGCGCAGGAAGCCGGTGAAGACGCGCTCGTCGCGGGCGCTCCAGGTCATGGACATCTCGTCGCGCAGGTGCTGGGGGAGCAGCGCGGTGACGATGAAGCGGTGCAGGCCGCCCAGGGCGAACTGCACCGGCCACGACACCATCTTCAGATCGGTGAGGTCGTTGAAGTACTTTCGGGTGGGCCCGTCGATGGACTTGGTCGCCAGGTTCTCGTCCCAGTAGGCGTAGAAGTCCTCGCGGGTGGCGGGCCACATCTCCGGGCGCATCTGCAGCGTGGTGCCCAGGCGGGCGCAGTACTGGTAGAAGGCTTCGGCCAGTTCGGGATCCATCGGGCCGCGCATGCGGTGGTACAGGTCGTCCACACCCCAGTACAGGCAGGCCGCCACCCACAACTGGAGTTTGGGGTCGAAGGCGTTGTACTTGACCGCGCTGCCGGGCTTGGAGTGCACGCTGCGGTGCGCGCCGTTCACGGCCTCGCGGTAGGTACTGCGGTCCAGGTCGTTGCCGAGCAGGGCGACCGAGAGGTACGTGAGGGTGGTGCGCAGCCGCTTGACCGGGTGCAGGGTCACCTTGCCGCTGTCCACGTCACTCTCCATGACGCCGTAGGCGACCGGCTCGAGCGACAGCTGCATCACCACATTGGCCGCGCCGCCCAGGAAGGCCGCGACGCCGTCGATGTGCTCGCGGATGTCCGCGGGGGTCAACGGCTGATAGGCCGGGGGAAACTCGTCGAATTTGCGCAGCGGGGCGGTCATCGTTGACTCGACTCCTCGTCGTCACTCCTCGCCGGTGAGGAGAGTGTGAGAAATTTCGCCACTCACCTTCTCATCATGGGGTGCCGGTGTCAATGTGCGAAGATTAGTGCCTCACCGTTTCTTTGCGACCGGAAAGGGCCCGGACCATGGCCAAACTGGCCAAACTGCTGCCACTCGTCCGCGGATCCGGCCCCGAGGACCGCAATCAGGCCAAGGTCCTCGACGCCGCCCTGCTCGCCTTCCTGGACTTCGGCATCAAACGCACCAGCATGGTCGAGGTCGCCCGGCGTGGCGGACTCTCGCTGGCCACCCTCTACCGGCGCTTCGCCGGGAAGAACGATCTCATCCAGGCCGTCGGGCTGCGGCAGGCCCGCCAGTTCATCGACGACGTGGACGCCGCCGTGCAGGGGCCGATCGAGGCCGACGCCAGCGCCGAGGAGCAGATCGTCGCGCTGTTCGTGGCCTTCACCGAGGGCCTGCGCAACAACCAGCTGCTGGACCGGCTGCTCAAGACCGAGCCCGAGATCGTGCTGCCCTATCTGACCGTGCAGGGCGCGCCGGTGATCGAACTGGGCCGCGACTACGTGGCCGAGTTCACCGCCCGGCTCCAGGCGGAAGGCAAACTGCCGCAGTACGATCCGCTGCCGCTGGCGGAGATGACCGCGCGGGCCGCGCTCTCGCTGGCGCTCACCCCGCAGACCGTCATCCCGCTCGACGATCCGGAGGCGCTGCGCAAGTTCGCCCGCGAGCACGTGATTCCGGGCTTCCGAATCCTCTGACCGGCAACGGGTTTCACACCAGCTTCAGGCCCAGTCGGCGGCGCAGCCGCATATCGGTGAGATAGACGTTGAGCGGGAACGCGCGCAGCGGGGCCGGCACCACCGACTCGACCGCGCCCGCCGTCTTCAGCATGGCGGCCAGCGCCCGGTCCTGACCCGGCGTCCAGGTCATACCCATCTCGTCCCGGAGATGTTGCGGCAGCAGCCCGGTCACGAAGAAGCGGTGCGCGCCGGCGAACGGCGGGCGCAGCGGGCGGGGCAGCATCTTCAGGTCGATGAGATCGTCGAAGTACGCCTTGATCTTCGGGTCGATGCGGGTCCTGGCGAGGTTCTCGGCCCAGTACCGGTCGAAGGCGGCGCGGTCGGCGGGCCACATCTCCGGGCGCACCTGCAAGGTGGTGCCCAGGCGGGCGGCGTGGTGGTAGAAGGCGTCGGCGTCGTAGTCGTCCATCGGGCCGTGCATGCGCTCGTAGATGTCGCGTGCGCCCCAGTACAGGCAGGCCGCCACCCAGAGCTGGAGTCTCGGATCGAAGGCGTTGTACTTCACGGTGCTGTCCGGGCGGGAACGGACGTACTTGTGCACGGCGTCGACCGCCTCGCGGTAGGCGGCGCGGTCCTCCTCGGTACCCAGCAGCGCGACGGCCAGGTAGGTCAGGGTGGTGCGCAACCGCTTGAACGGGTGGACCATGACGTTCCCGGACTCCACCGGGCTCTCCACCACGCCGTAGCCGACCGGGGGATTGGAGAGCTGCATGATCACGTTCGCGGCGGCGCCGAAGAAACCGGCCGCGCCGTCGAGGTAGCGGCGGACATCGATCTCCGGTGCGGGCGCGCCGGATTCGACAGGGTGGGGCAGCGGCCTGGTCATCGTTGACCACATCCTCGGGTGAGAAGGTTGTACAGAAACTGTCTTACCCACTCGGGTGGTCTGTCAACCGGCGCGACGGCTTCGCAAGCGAACCGTTGCGCGCCGCGCGGCGGGTCGGCGGACCGCGGCCTCGGGTAGCGTGAGCCCGTGTCGCCGCTCTTGCTGAGTTCGCTGAATCCGGTCGCCATCGCCGCCGGAGCCGATATCCCCGATGCCGTCACCATCGACGGGGAGACCCTGTCGCGCAGTGATCTGCTCGGCGCGGCCACCTCGGTCGCCGAACGCGTCGCCCAGGCCCGCCGGGTCGCGGTGCTGGCCGAGCCGACCGTCACCACCGTGCTCGCGGTGATCGGCTGCCTGATCGCCGGGGTCACCGTGGTCCCGGTCCCGCCGGACGCGGGCAGCGCGGAACTCGCCCACATCCTGCGCGACTCCGAGGCGCAGGCCTGGCTGGGCAAGGCCCCCGAAGGCTCCGAACTGCAGGTGATCCCGGTCCGCAAGCACGCCCGATCCTGGCACCGCTACGCCGAACCCGCCGGGACCGCAACGGCTTTCGTGCTCTACACCTCCGGCACCACGGGCGCGCCCAAGGGGGTGATGCTCAGCCGCGCCGCCATCGCCGCCGGGCTGGACGCCCTGATCCAGGCGTGGGGCTGGACCTCGAACGACGTTCTGGTGCACGGCCTCCCGCTGTTCCACGTGCACGGCCTGATCCTGGGCCTGCTCGGTCCGCTGCGGGCGGGCAGCCCGCTGGTCCACACCGGCAAGCCCACCCCGCGCGCCTACGCCGACGCGCACGGCACCATGTACTTCGGCGTCCCCACCGTGTGGTCGCGGATCGTCGAAGAGCCCGACGCCGCACGGGAATTGGCGAAAGCGCGCATCCTGATCTCGGGCAGCGCCCCGCTGCCCGTGCCGGTGTTCGAGCGGCTGGCCGACCTCACCGGGCACGCCCCGATCGAGCGTTACGGCATGAGCGAAACCATGATCACCCTCTCCACCCGGCCCGACGGCGAACGTCGCCCCGGCTGGGTGGGCACCCCGGTCGCCGGGGTGGAGACCCGGCTGCGCGACGAGTCCGGCGCGCCGGTGCCGCACGACGGGGAAAGCGTTGGCGGACTGCAGGTTCGGGGCCCCATGCTGTTCGCCGGCTACCTGGGCAAGCCGGAGGTGACCGCCGAGAACTTCACCGCCGACGGCTGGTTCAAGACCGGTGACGTGGCCGTCATCGACGCCGAGGGCTTCCACCGCATCGTGGGCCGGGAATCGGTGGACCTGATCAAATCCGGCGGTTACCGGATCGGCGCGGGCGAGATCGAGACCTCCCTGCTGGGGCATCCCGCGGTGGCCGAGACCGCCGTCATCGGCGTCCCGGACGAGGACCTCGGACAGCGCATCGTCGCCTACGTGGTGCCGCGCGACGCCGCGGACGCCGCGCTCGCCGACGAGCTCATCGCCCACGTGGCGGGGGAACTCTCGGTGCACAAGCGGCCCCGCGAGGTGCGCCTGGTGGACGCGCTGCCGCGCAATGCCATGGGCAAGGTGCAGAAGAAGCTCTTGTCTTGACCTGAAGCGCGGTCGAGGTTCTAGCGTGATCGACATGACCGCATCCCTGTCGCCCGCGCAGATCGACTACCTGAACAGTCAGCGGCTCGGACGGCTCGCCACCGTCCGGCCCGACGGCTCCCCGCAGAACAATCCGGTCGGCTATCGCTACAACGCGGCGCTCGGCACCATCGACATCGGCGGCCACCATATGGGCGCCAGCCAGAAGTTCCGCAATCTGTCGAAGGAGGACCGGATCGCCTTCGTCGTCGACGACGTCCCGTCCGTCGACCCGTGGACCGTGCGCTGCCTCGAAATCCGCGGCACCGCACAGGCTCTGCGCGATGTCGAACCGTTCTACCCCGGCCTGTCCCCGGAGATCATCCGCATCACCCCGGAGCGCGTCATCGCCTTCGGCATCGACTGACACCGAGGTTCTGCTGCCGAGGGTTTCGGGGTCTGGCCGCGGATCGGGGCCGCCTCTAGCGTCCTGGAGGTTGTTTCTCGTCATCCAGGAAGGCCGAACGATGCCCACCGCACTGCGCACCACCATGGCCGCCACCGCCGTCCTCGCCGGACTGCTGGCCCCCGCCGCCGCGGCGACCGCCGCGCCACTGTCGCTCACCCCGATGCTTCAGCCCGCCGAGCCGGTCGCCGGGACCACCACCACCGGATCGGTGAACACCGGGCCCACCGGCACCGGATCGTTCGATCCGTCCGCGGCCGGTTCCTCGAACCTGATCAAGGCGCTCCAGACCGGTTCGGGCCAGTGCAACAACACCGGCCCGATCCCTCCGCTCGACGGACAGCCCGCTCCGTGGTGCGCCCTCTACAAGTGAGCGCGCCCCGCGGCTGAGCCCCGAAACGACGAAAACCCCTGCGGCCCAAGCCGGCAGGGGTTTTCGTCTGTTACGACTCAGTCGTTGGCGTGCAGGGCCGCGTTCAGCTCGATGCCGGTGCCCTTGCGAGGCCGCACCTCGACCGCGCCGGTCAGCGAGTTGCGGATGAACAGCAGGTTCGACTTGCCGGACAGCTCACCGGCCTTCACGATCTGGCCGTCGGGCAGCGCCACCTTGGTGCCCGCGGTGACATAGAGGCCCGCCTCCACCACGCAGTCGTCGCCGAGCGAGATGCCCAGGCCCGAGTTCGCGCCCAGCAGGCAGCGCTCGCCCAGCGAGATGACCTGCTTGCCGCCGCCGGACAGGGTGCCCATGATGGACGCGCCGCCGCCGACATCGGAGCCGTCACCGACCACCACACCGGCCGAGATACGGCCCTCCACCATGGAATTGCCGAGCGTGCCGGCATTGAAGTTGACGAAGCCCTCGTGCATGACGGTGGTGCCCGAGGCCAGGTGCGCGCCCAGGCGCACGCGGTCGGCGTCGGCGATGCGGACACCGGAGGGCAGCACGTAGTCCACCAGGCGCGGGAACTTGTCGACGCCGTACACGGTGACCTGGCCGCGGGCCCGCAGCTTCAGGCGGGTCAGCTCGAACTCCTCGGTCGAGCACGGACCGTGGTTGGTCCACACCACGTTCGCGAGCAGCCCGAAGACGCCGTCGAGGTTCGCGCCGTGCGGGCGGACCAGGCGGTGCGAGAGCAGGTGCAGGCGCAGGTAGGCGTCGTGGGTGTCGATCGGCGCGGCGGACAGGTCGGCGATGACGGTGCGGACCACCACGGTCTCGACCCGCCGGTCCTCGTCGACGCCCGCCGAGGCGGCGAACTTGGCGTACTCGGGATCGGAGGCGTCCAGCCGCACCGTGCCCACCTCGTCGGCGGAGAATTCGCCGAGCGTCGGGTACGGGTACCAGGTGTCGAGGACCGTCCCATTGACGGTGATGGTGGCGATGCCGACTGCTGCTGCTCCCTGAGTACTCACGTTCCCACACGTTACCGGGCTGCGAATTCATACCGCATGCGGTGCCGATTTGTGCCAACGCAGCCACCGTGCGAAGAACTGCGGTTATTCCTCCTTTAGGGTGGATCGAGTGACCATCGATCTGAGAGCCGACCCGATTTCACTCACCGCCGCGCTCGTGGATATTCCGAGCGTCTCTCGGAACGAGAAGGTCATCGCCGACATCGTCGAAAAGGCCCTGCGCGAACAGACCACCGGATTCGAGATCCTGCGCCACGGCAATACCGTGCTGGCGCGAACCAATCGGGGCCTGCCCAGCCGCGTGATCCTCGCGGGGCACCTCGACACCGTGCCGATCGCCGACAATGTGCCCGGCCACTTCGAGACCACCGCCGACGGCGAACGACAGCTGTGGGGTTGCGGCACCGTCGATATGAAGTCCGGCGACGCGGTCTTCCTGCACCTGGCCGCCACCGTCGCCGACCCGGTGCACGACCTGACCCTCATCTTCTACGACTGCGAGGAGATCGCGGCCGAGTACAACGGGCTGGGCTGCATCGAACGCGAACTGCCCGAATGGCTGGAGGGCGACCTCGCGATTCTCGGTGAGCCGTCCGGCGGCTGGATCGAGGCGGGCTGCCAGGGCACCCTGCGGGTGCGGCTCACCACCGCCGGCGTGCGCGCCCACACCGCGCGAGCCTGGCTGGGGGACAACGCCATTCACCGCCTCGCCCCGATCCTGGAGCGGCTGGCCGGATATCAGGCCCGCGAGGTCGAGATCGACGGCTGCACCTACCGCGAGGGCCTGTCCGCGGTCCGCGTCGAGGGCGGCGTGGCGGGCAATGTCGTGCCCGACGTCGCCACCGTGGACGTGAACTTCCGCTTCGCCCCCGACCGCACCCTGGACCAGGCCACCGAGCACGTGCGTGAGGTGTTCGCCGGACTGGAACTGGAATTCGAGCGCACCGACGGCGCGCCCGGCGCCCTGCCCGGCCTGTCGAATCCGGCGGCCAAGGACCTCATCGAGATCGTGCACACGCACGGCTCCGGCGGGGTGCGCGCCAAGTACGGCTGGACCGATGTCTCGCGGTTCGCCGCGCGCGGCATGCCCGCGGTGAATTTCGGTCCCGGCGACCCGAACCTGGCGCACAAGCGTGACGAGCACCTGCCCGTCGAGCAGATCACCCAGGTGGCCTCGATGCTGCGCAGCTACCTCACCGGCGAGAAAAGCCGATGAACTGTTCAGCACCACGCTGAACGGGCGACCGACAGCGGTCATGCGCTCGCTGTACGGTTGCCTGTATGTCTGCTGACGGCGAAAACGAGGGTGCGGGTTTGTCGAAGACACCACGATTCCGGGGCCCGATCATGTTGCGGCGGGACCGCAAGAAGGGGATCGGAACCACCGATCAGCATCTGCTCGACGAGCGCGGTCCGGTCGACTGGGTGCACACCGACCCGTGGCGCGTCCTGCGCATCCAGGCCGAATTCGTCGAGGGCTTCGGCGCTTTGGCGGAGGTGCCGCGCGCGGTGGCCGTCTTCGGCTCCGCCCGCACGCCCGCCGACTCGGCCGAGTACGAGGCCGGTGTCGCGATCGGAAGCGCCTTGGCCCATGCCGGTTTCGCGGTCATCACCGGCGGCGGGCCGGGCGCGATGGAAGCGGCCAACCGGGGCGCGTCGGAGGCGGGCGGCTACTCGATCGGCCTCGGCATCGAGCTGCCGTTCGAGCAGCACCTCAACGAGTGGGTCGACCTCGGCATCAACTTCCGGTACTTCTTCGCGCGCAAGACCATGTTCGTCAAGTACGCGCAGGCGTTCGTGTGCATGCCGGGCGGTTTCGGCACCCTCGACGAGCTGTTCGAGGCGCTGACCCTGGTGCAGACCCGCAAGATCACCCGCTTCCCGATCATCCTGTTCGGCACCGAATACTGGGCGGGACTGGTGGATTGGATGCGCGACTCGCTGCTCGGCACGGCCAAGATCGCGGCCGGCGACCTGGGGCTGCTGCACGTCACCGACAGCGTCGACGAGGTGGTGGAGATCGTCACCCTGGCCGCGCGGGCGCGCCGGGAGATGGACGAGACAGGGGTGGAGGAGCAGTGGTGAGCGACGCCTACGCGGTCTGCGTGTACTGCTCGGCCAGCGTCGACGATCCGGCGGCGCTGGACCTGGCCACCCGGGTCGGCACCGAGATCGGCCGTCGCGGTTGGCAATTGGTGTCCGGCGGCGGCAACGTATCCATGATGGGCGCGGTCGCGCAGGCGGCGCGGGCCGCCGGGGCGCACACCGTCGGGGTCATCCCCAAGCACCTGGTGCACAAGGAGGTCGCCGACACCGACGCCGACGAGCTGGTCGTCACCGACACCATGCGCGAGCGCAAACAGGTGATGGACGAACGCGCCGACGCCTTCCTCACCCTGCCCGGCGGCATCGGCACGCTCGAGGAGCTCTTCGAAACCTGGACCGGCGCCTACCTGGGCGTGCACGCCAAACCGGTGGTGGTGCTCGACCCGCAGGACCACTACCGCGGCCTGTTCGACTGGATCGGGGAGCTGCGGGTGCGCGGCTACGCCGGACTGGAGGCCATCGACCGGGTGCTGGTGACCAAGAGCTTCGACACCGCCTTCGCCGGACTGCGTCTCACCCGCTGACCGGAACTCCACGGTTTCACTCGACAAGATCGGACGAATCGGTCAGGGTAGGCACACGAGAGCGGGGCGTGCGCACGACCCGGTGAGGAGCACAACGAAGTGAGTACCGACGCCCGATCGACGGTGAGCCTGCTCGACCTGGTTCGCGCCCTGCCCGGCATGGCGATGCAAGCCCCCGGCATGGTCCGCAATGTCGGGCACCTGATGGTGAAACCCGGCGACCAGGCCTCGATCGGGCTGTTCTTCCAGCGCGGCGCGGCCAAGCACCCGGACCGGCCCTTCCTGAGATTCGAAGGGCGCGAATACACCTGGGGCGAGGCCAACGCGCTGGTCAATCGGTACGCGAAGGTGCTCGCCGCGCACGGCGTCACGCGCGGCGACGTGGTCGGCATCCTCATGGTGAACCGGCCCGAGGCGCTGCTCACCGTGCTCGCCACCGTGAAACTCGGCGCCACCGCGGGCCTGCTCAACCACAATCAGCGAGATGTGGTGCTGCAGCACAGCTTCGGCCTGCTGAACTCGGTGCTCGACATCATCGGCGAGGAGTGCGCCGACGCGCTGGACACCCTCACCGAGACGCGACCCGCCCTGCTGTGGACCGAACAGCTGGAAGCCGAGGCCGCCACCGCCGACCCCTCGAATCCCGCTGTCACCGAACAGATCACGGCCAAGGAACGCGCCTACCTGATCTTCACCTCCGGTACCACCGGCCTGCCCAAGGCCAGCGTCATGACCCACATGCGCTGGACCAAGTCCATGGCCGGGATCGGCGGGCTCGGCGTGCGACTGGACGGCAAGGACACCCTCTACAGCTGCCTGCCGCTCTATCACAACAACGCCCTCACGGTGGCCCTGTCCTCGGTGATCGCGGGCGGCGCCACCTTCGCGCTGGGCCGCAAGTTCTCGGCCACCCGCTTCTGGGACGAGGCCATCGCCAATCGGGCCACCGCCTTCGTCTACATCGGCGAACTGTGCCGCTACCTGCTCAACCAGCCCGCCAAGCCCACCGACCGGCAGCACACCATCCGGCTGTGCGTCGGCAACGGCCTGCGGCCCGAACTGTGGGACGAGTTCCAGCAGCGGTTCGGCATCGCGCGGATCGTCGAGTTCTACGGCGCCAGCGAGGGAAACGTCGCCTTCATCAACGCCTTCTCGGTCGCCCGCACCGCCGGATTCACCCCGCTGCCCTTCGCCATCGTGGAATACGACGACGCCACCGGCAAAGCGCTGCGCCACCCCGACGGCCGGCTGCGCCGGGTGCCCGCGGGCGGGGTCGGGTTGCTGCTGGCCAAGGTCACCGACCGCTCGCCGTTCGACGGCTACACCGACGCCTCCGCCACCGAATCCAAGCTGGTGCGTGACGGTTTCGCGGACGGCGACTGCTGGTTCGACACTGGCGACCTGGTCCGCGACCAGCGCTTCGGCCACATCGCCTTCGTGGACCGGCTCGGCGACACCTTCCGCTGGAAGGGCGAGAACGTGGCCACCACCGAGGTCGAGGGCGCGTTCGACGGCATCGGCGAGGTCACCCAGGCGGTCGTCTACGGGGTCGACATCCCCGGCACGGACGGCAAGGCCGGCATGGCCGCGGTGACCCTGCACGAGGACGCGCATTTCGACGGCAAGGTCGCCGCCAAGGCCCTCTACGACCGCCTGCCCACCTACGCGGTCCCGCTGTTCATCCGCGTAGTGCCGGAACTCGAGCAGACCTCCACCTTCAAGAACCGGAAGGTCGAACTGCGCAAGCAGGGCTATGCCCCGGACGTCGAGAGCACGCTCTACGTCCTCGCGGGCCGCACTGACGGCTATGTTCCGGCCTATCCCGAGTATGTGGCCGACGTCGCTGCAGGCAACGTTCCGCGCGGTTGATTCTTAGACTCGCTGGGTGTTCGCGGCCCGTCTCGTTCTGGACTGAGTGGAGCGGGGGAGCGAAGCGGAGGAGCGGAGGGAGGGAAGAACGAGACCTCCAGGGCCGCGAACCGCCCCGGAGCGAAGCGGAGGGGCAAATTAGACACAGTACAGTCGGGGGCATGTGTGCGCCGTTGCCGACATTGTGCGGGAAGCCGGTGGCGACGGATCGGGCGCTTGTCATGGCGATCGTGAACCGGACGCCGGACTCCTTCTATGACAAGGGCGCGACGTTCACCGACGAGGCCGCCCTGCGGGCCGTGGACACCGCGGTCGCGGGCGGCGCGGATCTGGTCGACATCGGCGGGGTGAAGGCCGGGCCCGGGTCGGACGTGGACGCCGCGGAGGAGTCGCGCCGGGTGGTGCCGTTCGTGGCCGCTATCCGCGAGCGTTATCCCGAGCTGCTGATCAGCGTCGACACCTGGCGGGCCGGCGTGGCGCGGGCCGCGGTCGCCGCGGGCGCGGACCTGATCAACGACACCTGGGCGGGCGCGGACCCGGAACTGGTCGGCGTGGCCGCCGAACTGGGTGTGGGAATCGTCTGTTCACATACCGGGGGCGCGATTCCGCGGACCCGTCCGCACCGGGTGCGGTACGCCGATGTAGTGACCGAGGTCACCGAGACGGTGGTGGCCGCGGCCGAAAATGCTGCGGCGGCCGGGGTGGCCAAGGACTCGATTCTGATCGACCCGACCCATGATTTCGGGAAAAATACCTACCACGGGCTCGAATTGTTGCGGGCGATAGACGTTCTTGTGAAAACCGGATGGCCCGTCTTGATGGCGCTGAGCAATAAGGATTTCATCGGAGAGACTCTTGGTGTCGAGCTGTCCGAACGATTGGAGGGCACATTGGCAGCGACTGCTTGGTCGGCCGCCGCGGGTGCTCGCGTCTTCCGAGTGCACGAGGTGGCCCAGACCCGCCGGGTCGTGGACATGATCGCCGCCATTCAGGGTCACCGCCCACCCGCCCGTACTTTGCGAGGTCTCGCATGAAAACAGACTGGGTGAACACCAACACCTTCGACCGTCCCGACTGGTCGGTCCCCGAACTCGTCGCGGCCAAGGGTGACCGCACCGTCTCGGTCGTCCTGCCCGCCCTCAACGAGGAGGCCACCGTGGCCGCCGTGGTGGCCAGCATCCGGCCCCTGCTCGGCACGCTGGTGGACGAACTCGTCGTCCTGGACTCCGGGTCCACCGACGCCACCGCCGCCCGCGCACAGGCCGCCGGAGCCCGCGTGGTCACCCGGGAACAGGCCGTCCCCGAACTCGACCCGGTCCCCGGCAAGGGCGAATGCCTGTGGCGGTCGCTGGCCGTCACCAGCGGCGACCTCATCGCCTTCGTCGACTCCGACCTCATCGACCCCGATCCGAACTTCGTGCCGAAGCTGCTGGGCCCGCTGCTCACGGTCGACGGCATGCACCTGGTCAAGGCGTACTACCGCCGCCCGCTGCGCACCGGCGAATCCGTCGACCACCACGGCGGTGGCCGCGTCACCGAACTGGTGGCCCGGCCGCTGCTGGCCGCGCTGCGCCCTGAACTCTCGAATGTGCTGCAGCCCTTGGGCGGCGAGTACGCGGGCACCCGCGAACTGCTCACCGCGGTGCCCTTCGCTCCGGGCTACGGCGTGGAGATCGGCCTGCTGCTCGACACCTACGACCTGCTCGGCATCTCCGCCATCGGACAGGTGAATCTCGGTGTCCGCCAGCACCGCAACCGCCCGCTGGCCGACCTGGGCGTCATGAGCCGCCAGATCCTGGGCACCGTCCTGGGCCGCAGCGGCATCCAGGACTCGGGCGCCGCGCTGACCCAATTCCCCATGGTGGCAGGCGAATTCATCGCGAATACGACGGACGTCTCGCTCGCCGACCGCCCGCCGATGAACACCCTGCGCTCCGAGGAGGCCGCGGCCTGAGACGCCGGGCCCGAGGTCTCGGACCCGACCCATGTCAGCGATCGTGGCGATAGATCGGAGTGAGCAGGTCCGCCTCGATCGGTTCCCCCGTGGAGCGGTCGTAGCGGACACCCACCACCGTTGAGAACGGGTGGGTGGCCGCCCGCTCGTGCAAAGTCGCGAGCCGGGTGGCCAGCAGCCGGATCGCCCCCAAGGAGGCGGGCGGATGCAGGCCGTCGATGACCAGCACGCTGCCCTTGCCGTCCGGGCGGGGGAGGCGGGCCAGGTAGGCGATGTCGTAGGGCTCGGTGCCGCCTGGGCGGTAGACCCGCCGCGCGGCCCGGTCCTCGATGCCCCGCCGCACCCGGCCGGCCCGCGCCACCGTGCGGCGCAGCCGGGGATCGGCGGCCACCAGATAGCGCAGGCTCGGTGACAGTTCGGGCCCGCCGAGCACGATCAGGCCGTCCCGGTCCAGATCGAGCGGGCGGCCGGGTAGGAACCGCTGGACATTCGCGGTGAAGCCGAGCTCGCGCAGCAGCTCCACCAGCCGGTGCGGCGCGGCCGCGTCGGGCGCGCCGACCAGGGCCATGGAGCGGGTGGTGCTGCGCACGTCCGGCGTGAGGATGGTGAGCGGACCGTGGCCGAAGAACAGGCCCTCGGGTACCGGGCCCTGCGTGCTCACCTGATGGATGCGGGCGCGGGAAAGGCCCGCGGCCGCACCGATTCTGGCGAACGTCCAGCCCTCGGCATGTAGTTCGCGGATGACTGCGCGGCGGATGCGCGTCAGCTCATTGATCTGCTGCTGCGCGGCTGCCACGCCTTCGGTGGCGGCTTTCAGGCGTTCGACCTTGTCCTCGATCGCGAATACCCGGGCCACCTCGTCGGCCGACATGTGCGCAGTCTAGATAGCTGGACAGCATCATGCGTCAAGTCCGGTAGACATAATTGATCTCAGGTGGCGTCGGGATCCACCGGCGGACGTTCGTTGCGCTCCAGTGGTTTCTGTTCCGGCGGCATGGAAATTGGGCCGTATCCGGTATTGCTGGAACCGTTTCCGCTGTTCGCGGCGCTGCCCGGCTTGTCGAATTTGGTCAGGTCGGTGAAGCTGTTCAGGATCGAGTCGTCCCCGTCCAGCAGGTGTTTGGTCACCACCGAACGGGGATTCATACTCCGCAGTTCGTTCAACTGCTCCAACGGTTTCCGGATCTCGTCGAATTCCGGGCCGAGCTCATCGCGCAATTGCTGGGAAGCGCCGGTGGCGTAATCGCGAGCCTGTTTCAAGGCGTGCGCGGTCCAGCGAACGGCACCCGGCAGTCGCTCCGGACCCAGAATCACGAGGGCGGCGACAAGCAGAATGAGCATCTCGCCCCAGCCGATATTGCTGAACACGAGTACAGGCTACCTACTTGTCTTTCTGATCCGTTTCCAGCGTCACCGGAACATCGACCTCGCGGCCGTCACGAATGAGTTTCACGTTCACGGTCTGACCGATTTCGTGGGACTGCACCGCCACGGTGAGCTCCTCCGGACCCGACACGTCGCGGTCGCCGACCTTCACGATGACGTCGCCCTCGACGATGCCCGCCTTGGCGGCCGGGCCGCCGGCCTGCACGTCGGCCACCGCCGCGCCGCTCATCACGTCATTGGCGACCAGCTTGGTCTTGGCGCTCACGCCCAGCATGGGGTGGAACACCTCGCCGTTGTGGATCAGCGCCTGCGAGATGCGCTTGACCTGATCGACCGGGATCGAGAAGCCCAGGCCCACCGAACCGCCGCTCTCGGACTTGATGGCCGAGTTGATGCCGATCAGCCGGCCCTGCATGTCCACCAGCGCGCCACCGGAGTTGCCGTGGTTGATCGCGGCGTCGGTCTGCACGGCGTCCAGGGTGGCGTCGGTGTCGGTGCCCTCGCCGCCCACCTTCACCGGCCGGTGCAGCGCCGACACGATGCCGGAGGTGACCGTCTTCTCCAGGCCCAGCGGGGAGCCCAGCGCCAGCACCTCGTCGCCGACCTGCACGTCACCGGAATTGCCGAGCTGGATCACCGACAGGTTCTTCACGTCGACCTTGAGCACCGCCAGGTCCGTCTTGACGTCGCGCCCGACGATCCGGGTCGGCACCCGCTGGCCGTCGGAGAACACCACGTCCAGCTTGGCCTTGCCCGACTTGTCATTGGCGGCCAGCGAGATCACGTGGTTGTTGGTGACGATGTAGCCCTCGCCGTCGATCACCACGCCCGAACCGGTGGAACCGGTGTCGCCCAGCCAGGCGCGGACCGTCACCACCGCGGGCATCACCGCGTTGACCACCTTGGTGATCTGGTTGTGCGATTCGGGGGCCGCGGGCGCGGACTGCAGCGTCACCTTGCGGGAGGTCAGCGCCGACGCCGACGAACCCGTGAAGGCCCCGACGAAACCACCGATCAAGCCGATCACCGCGGCGATGGCCGCCAGCAGCGACAGCGCCCGCCACGACACCCGGCCACCGAACAGCACCTCCCGCGCACCCAGTTTGGGTCCGGGGGTGAGCGGCGGCGCCGGGGGCTGCGGCACGGCCGGAGTGCCCAGGCGCGCGGCCGAATTCGGATCCCGCCACGGGTCGGCGGGCACGCTCGGCGCGGCGCTCTCGCCTTTGGCCTCGGGATCACGCTGCAACAGTTCGGACGAACCCTCCGGACGCCCGAACGCCTCGGCCAGCACCGAATCCGGCGGCCGGTTCTGAATCTCGGAGCCCCCCGCCGCTGCCGCGGCCGCCGCACCCGCGGTGCGGGCCGCGAACGAGCCGTTCTGGCCGTTCGGGCGGCGGAAAGCGCGCGCGGTGTGATTGTCCACATGCGGCCGGTACACCGGCCGCGGCCCCAGCACCGGTGCGTCCGACGGCCGCAGGTTCCCCCGATCGGCCGCCGAATCGGAGGTCGCCTCCCGGTCGGGCTCGGGCCCGGTGTTCTTCGATTCGGTGGTCACGCTATGGACTCTACTTGCGCCACCACGAGGTCCACCGTCTGCTGTCGAACGAATCTTGGCGCAGCCCGAAGGAACTCATGCCGCGCGCCAGCGGACCCCGATCCCGATCGGCCGGATCCGGCGCGGGGTGATTGGCGCACTCCTGCAACAGCGCCCGCGGAATCCGGCTCAGCGTGTCGTGCAGGCTCAGCGGCGCGGAGATCTGATCCGAGGACTGCCGCAGCGCGATCCGCGCCTGCTGCTGGGCGTCCACCTCGGCCGCGCACTCGCGGCACACGGAGATGTGGTGGGCGGCACGCAGATACGCGTTCATCCGTAGTTCGCCGTCCACGTAGGCGGCGATGGCCTCACTGGCCAGATGCTCGGTGGGGGCGAAACGCGGGGGACGACGGTGCGGTCGGTCCTCGCCGTTCATACGCTGCACACCCTTCCGGACGATTCGAGTTCTTCGGGCGAGCGCTGCCCGCGGGTCACCCGATCTGCTCGGCGGCGATGCGCCGCTCCACCCCATTATGCTCGAGTTGCTCGCGCAGTGCCTGACGTCCTCGGTGGATGCGGCTGCGCACGGTGCCGAGCTTGACGCCCAGCGTCGCGCCGATCTCCTCGTACGACAGACCCTCGATGTCACAGAGCACCACGGCGGCACGGAACTCCGGGGCCAGCGAGTCCAGCGCGGACTGCAGATCCGGGTCCAGGTTGGCGTCGTGGTAGGCCTGCTCCGGATCGGGACCCTCGGACGGGACGCGGTCGTAGTCCTCGGGCAGCGCCTCCATGCGGATGCGGTTGCGGCGGCGGACCATGTCCAGGAACAGGTTCGTGGTGATGCGGTGCAGCCAGCCCTCGAAGGTGCCGGGCTGGTAGTTCTGCAGCGAACGGAAGACCCGGATGAAGGTCTCCTGGGTCAGGTCCTCGGCGTCCTGCGGGTCACCGGTGAGGCGGTAGGCCAGGCGGTACACGCGGTCGGCGTGCTCACGGACCAGTTCGTCCCAGGTGGGCATGACATTGCGATCGCCGGTGGCGTCGAAGGCGGCGGTCCCGGTGAGGGCGGCCTCGTCGTCGGCGGGGGACAGCAGCAAGGCACCGTCCAGCGGGGAGTCGCTGTCGTGCGGCTGAATCTGCGGGTGCAGGGTGTTGGCGTGTTCACGCGCCGCGTCGACCATGTGGATGGGGTTACCTCCTACTCGGGACCGTGAACCTCGGTTACCGGTGTCAACCCATCCGTTCGATCGGCTGTTCCCGTTCCCCGAGACCGCGGTCGCTGGCCTGGCGTGAGCATTACTCTGGCCGGTCGTGATGTGGCAGCCGTATGCAGAGGCTGAGGGACACCTGAGAAAAATCGCCACACCGGCCGGTCACCGCCACGCCTTACCGGTGTATCGCCATTAGCCTCTAGTGCGTGAGCCTGACTCCCGCGGCACAGAACCTGCAGCGCAACCTCGAATACGTCGAGGAATCCGTCGCCGAGGACGACATCCTCGTCGGCGCGCGCGAACGCGCCCTCGAACTCGGCGCCGCCCCGATCGCGCCGGCGGTCGGCGCGCTGCTCAGCATGTACGCCCAGTTGCTCGGGGCGCGTGCCGTGGTCGAAGTCGGCACCGGGGCGGGGGTGAGCGGGCTGTGGCTGCTCGACGGCATGCGCGAGGACGGCACGCTGACCACCATCGACTCCGAGCCCGAGCATCAGCGCGCGGCCCGCGAGGCGTTCCGGTCGGCCGAGATCGCGCCCGCGCGTACGCGGCTCATCAACGGCCGCGCCCTCGACGTGCTGCCGCGACTCGCCGACGGCGCCTACGACCTGGTCTTCATCGACGCGGCGCCGCTCGAGCACCCGCAGTACGTGGCGCAGGCGGTGCGGTTGCTGCGCGAGGGCGGGGCGATCCTGCTGCACAACGCGCTGCTGGGCGGGCGGGTGCCGGATCCGAACCAGCGCGACCCGCAGACCACGGCCGTGCGCGCCGCCACCCGGGCGATCGCCGAGGATCCGGATCTGACCAGCGTGCTGATCCCGGTCGGGGACGGCCTGCTCTGCGCCTCGCGCGGCTGAGATCCGGTGCCTCGCGCGGCTGAGATTCCAGCGCGCGGGGCGAGAACCCCACGCCCGGTGATGATTTCGACGTCGCCGGGGTGTTCCGCCCGGCGATAGTCCGCACGGGGATCATTGCTCACAGGCGTTTGTCCGCGCGCGGAAAATCCCCGATGCGCACGCCAGATTTCTCTGATGACCAATCGGACCGAATGGGTCCCGCGCTCCCTCTTGCGCTCGCATTGAACGAGTGTTTAATCTATTGAACGTGCGTTCAATCGACGATCTGACCACCCGGGCGCGGATTCGCGACGCCGCGATCACCGTGTTCGGGGAGCAAGGGTTCGGGGTCGGCGTGCGTGCCATCGCCACCGCCGCCGGGGTGTCGCCCGGGCTGGTCATCCACTATTTCGGGTCCAAGGACGGACTCCGGGAGGCGTGCGACGACCAGGTACGCGCGACCGTCAAGGCCGCCAAACTGGAGTCGGTCCAGGACCCCTCGCCCACCGCGACGATGCGGCAGCTCGCCGAGATCGAGGAATTCGCGCCGCTGATGGCCTACCTGATGCGCAGTCTCCAGGCGGGCGGGCCACTGCTGCGGAACTTCTTCGAGCACATGGTCGAGGACACCGAGCTGTACCTGCGGGCCGGGATCGCGTCCGGCACCGTGCGGGCTGTTTCCGACATCCCGGCCATGGCGCGCTACATCGCCACCCAGAACGGCGGCGGCATGATGATGTTCCTGCAGCTGTACGCGGCCGAGCACGACGGGCCCGTGGACTTCCGGAAGGCGTTGCGCGAGTACGCCGATCACATGATGCTGCCCGCGCTCGAGCTCTACAGCGCCGGCCTGCTGGCGGACCGCACCATGCTCGACGCCTACCTCCAACAGCAAGCCGAATAGCCCTCGGCTTCCCACAATCGTTTTCCTACAAGGAGATTCGATGACCAATCCCGCCACCCCGGCGATCGAAGTCCGGGACCTGCACAAGAATTTCGGGCAGGTGCGCGCGCTGGACGGCCTCGACCTCGAGGTCGCGCACGGCGAGGTGCACGGCTTCCTCGGGCCGAACGGGGCCGGGAAGTCCACCACCATCCGCGTCCTGCTCGGCATCCTGTCCCGCACCTCGGGCGAGGCCCGGGTGCTGGGCCGCGACCCGTGGACCGACGCCGTGGCGCTGCACCGTGACATCGCCTACGTGCCCGGCGATGTCACGCTGTGGCCCTCGCTGTCCGGCGGCGAGACCATCGACCTGCTGGCCCGCATGCGCGGCGGCATCGACGAGGCCCGGCGTGCCGAACTCATCCAGCGCTACGAGCTGGACCCGACCAAGAAGGCGCGCACCTACTCCAAGGGCAATCGGCAGAAAGTGGCGCTGGTGTCGGCGTTCTCGTCGAACGCGCGACTGCTGCTGCTCGACGAACCCACCTCCGGCCTGGACCCGTTGATGGAGCAGGTGTTCGGCGAATGCGTGGCCGAGGCGGTGGCGCGCGGCACCACGGTGCTGCTGTCCAGCCACATCCTGTCCGAGGTGGAGAAGCTGTGCCAGCGGGTCACCATCATCCGGGCCGGCAAGACGGTGGAGACCGGCACGCTCGCGGAGATGCGGCATCTGTCGCGCACCTCCATCACCGCCGAGATGACCGGCAGCCCAGGCGATCTCAGCCGATTGCCCGGCGTCGAGGACATCAGCGTCGAGGGCAACACCCTGCACTGCCAGGTCGACAGCGAACACCTCGGCGAACTCATCCGGGTGCTCGGTGACGCGGGGGTGCGCAGCCTGGTCAGCCAGCCGCCGACCCTGGAAGAACTGTTCCTGCGCCACTATTCGCTCGACGGCGGCGCGCCCGCCGACGAGCGCGAGAAGGTGTCGAAATGACCGCCGTCACCGCCACCGCGCCCCGCATCGCCGAATCACCTTTGCGCGCCGCGGATTTCACCGGCACGGGGCAGCTGCTGCGGCTGTATCTGCGGCGCGACCGGATCGTGCTGCCGCTGTGGGTGCTGCTGCTGTCGCTGCCGCTGGGCAGCGTCTACATCAAGAGCATCGAGAAGGTGTACGGCACACCGCAGGATCTGGCGCACTTCGCGGCCAGCATCCTCGCCAGCCCCGCCCAGCTCGCCATGTACGGGCCCGTCTACAACCCCACCGACCTGGGGGCCGTGGGCATCTGGAAGGCGGGGATGTTCCACACGCTCATCGGCATCGCCACCATCCTCACCGTCATCCGGCACACCCGCGCCGACGAGGAGACCGGCCGCACCGAACTGCTGGCCGCCACCCGGGTGGGACGCTTCGCGGGCCTCACCGCGGTGCTGATCATGACCTACGGCGCGGCGCTGGCCACGGGGCTGCTCGGATTCGTCAGTCTCGCGGGCACGTCGGTCGCGAAGACCGGGTCGCTGGCGTTCGGGCTGGCGCTGGCCGCGTCCGGCATCGTATTCGCCTCCGTCGCGGCGGTCACCGCGCAGCTGTCGGTGAGCGCGCGGGTGGCGCGCGGGCTGGCCTTCGCGGTGCTGGGCGTCACCTACACGCTGCGGGCCATCGGCGACGCGCGCGCCGGAGACGGGCCGACCAGTCCGCTCACCTGGCTCTCGCCGCAGGGCTGGTCGCTGCAGGTGCGGCCGTACGCGGGCGACCACTTCGCCATCCTGCTGCTGCACCTGGCCGCCACCGCGGTGCTGACCGTGGCCGCGTATTACCTACTGGCACACCGGGATATCGGCGCGGGCCTGATCGCCGAACGACCCGGCGCGGCCGCCGCCGGGCCCGGCCTGAGAGGTCCGTTCGGACTCGCGTGGCGGTTGCAGCGCGGCACCCTGCTGGCCTGGACCATCGGGCTCGGGCTGTACGGGCTGCTGATCGGCAGCGTGATCCACGGCATCGGCGACGAGCTCGGCACCAGCCAGACCATCAAGGACCTGATCACCCGCATGGGCGGCTCGGACTCGCTGGAGAAGGCGATGGTGAACTACGCGTTCACCATGGTCGCGGTCGGCGCGGCCGCGTACGCGGTGTCGGCCACGCTGCGGCTGCACGCCGAGGAGAGCACCGCGCACGCCGAGACCCTGCTCACCGGCGCGGTATCGCGAACCCGCTGGGTGGCATCGCATCTGGCGTACGGGCTGCTCGGGCCGCTGCTGGCCCTGATCGTGTCGGCCGGGCTCGCCGGGCTGGTCTACGGCCGTGCCGCCGGGGACGTCGGCGGCAAGCTGGGGCAGACCCTGGCCGCCGCTCTGGTGCAGGTGCCCGCGGTGTGGACCTTCGCGGCCATCACCGTGGCCCTGTTCGGACTGCTGCCGCGCTGGAGTTCCGTCGCCTGGGGTGTGCTGACCGCCGCGATCGCCGCGTTCCTGCTCGGCTCGCTGTCCGGTGCGCCGCAATGGCTGCGCGATCTGAACCCCTTCGAGCACGCGCCCAAGGTGCCGGGTGCGGCGTTCACCGCCACCCCGATCGTGGTGCTGCTACTGGTCGACGTGGCCTTGATCACGGTGGGGCTCATCGCATTCCGCCGCCGGGACCTGCGCTCGGCCTGACGGCGACCGCACCGCGAACGGCCGCTCCGGACATCCGGGGCGGCCGTTCGCGTGCCCGGGACACGGACGACCGGGCAGCGAATCATCAGCTGCCGGTGCGGGTGTGGCGGGAGGGCGGTGGTGGCGGTGCAGGGGCAGTGTCCAGGGGTGGATTCGGGCCGGGCCGGGGGTGTACCCCAGAAGGGGATCGATTTTCTCGCTAGGAGGTGGGGGAGATGTTCGAGGGACTGGCCCTCGGGGTGCACCTGCCGACGGGATGGCTGTGGCCTGCCCTGGTCGTGTTCGGCGGCATCCTGGGCGCGGCGCTCCTGGTGCTCATGCTGGTGAGCGGCGCCCGATTCGACGACCGCGAATCACGCTACGTGCCGACCACGACGGGCTCGTGTCAGCCGTTCTGCGGCACCGGCACACCCGCGCCCGGATTCCCGATGAGACCCGGTACCACGAACTGATCGGTCGCGTAGAGGTTTCCGGGCGGCGTCGCCGGATACTCCACGAGAATAGTTCGACGAGTGGGGGTTCCCATGGGTCAGCGGGTACCGGCCGTGGTCGGGTTGTACTTCCGCGACGGCGGGCAGTGGCGGCGCATCGCCGAATTCCGGCTCGCCGCGGACGGCCGCGCCACCTTCCGGGCGGTGGATCCGATCGAGGGCCTGGTCGCGCGGGTCTGGTACCACCAGGGTGTCGACATACTCGGCGAGCAGCGCACCGTGCTGCCCGGCGACGGCGCGGAATTCCTGCGAGCGCTGCTGCAGCCGTTCGGTTTTCGCGACTACCGGTTCCGGGACGACAGCACGCCGCGCGGCGGGCTCACCCGGGCCCGGCACACCGTCTCCCGCAGCGCGGCCACGCCGTACCCGGCCGACAGCGAACCCGACTGCACGGCAGCGGAATCGGAATGCCGTTGTTGCGCAGAGCCGGACGTTGCCAGCGGCGACCGCGCGCATCGGCCTGCGGCGTGGCGACTGCTGGACGCGGACCGTCTCCGCTTCTGAGATGCGGCGCCCGAAGCGCCGCATCCGGATTCGCTACAAGCTGTTGGCCAGCAGCGCGTACTGCGCGACCGCCTTCTTCTTCGCCTCTGCGTCATTGGCCCCGTCCGCGACGCCCACGTACTGCTTGTAGCGGACATAGCAGCGGCTGGGCTTCTTGTCCGAGGAGCGGTGCACGCACTGGGAATCCGGCACCTTGTCGTCCACGGCGGTCGTGGTGGTCTCCTGCAGATTCCGGATCATCCCGGCCATCAGATCCGCGCCCGCCTGCGCGTCGCGCACCCGAATCACGAAACTGCCGTCCGCGACCGACATCTCGCTCGCGCCGGTATCGGCCACCAGCTTGGTCCAGAACCCCAGATCATCCGACGGCAGCACCAGCCAGTTGGCCGGGAACACCGCGAACTTGTCCGGATCCACCGTGCGGTGGTCGCGGTCCATCACCAGGGTGCGGGCCAGCAGGCGGTCCGGATCCACCGGCAGCTGCGCGATCTGATCGTTCGGGGTCGCCGCGAACGCGTCCAGCACCGGGACCTCCGCGTCCAGGGTCTTCTTGGACCAGGACAGCAGGCCCTGCAGATCGGCGGTGGGCCGCAGGATGAACAGCGAGATCACGAAATCCTTGTGCGCCATCGCGACTCCGATGGTGGGCACGCCCGGCCGCCAGTGCGCGTAGGCGTCCGGATAGTCGGGCAGGGTGAGCTTCTGATTGACGTTCAGCGCCACACTGAAGTCGGCGTCCTCCAGCTCGCGGGCCGCCAGCTTCGCGGCATCCGCGGTCGGGAAACGCAGCACGCGGGTGGTGATGGTGGTGCCGTTCGGATCCGGATTGTCGTTGACATCCTCACGATCGGAGCCGCTGGCCGCGAAACCGGCCACGAAGCCGCGATTCACCAGCACGTTCTTCACCGCCGAAGCCAGGTGACTGACATTGAGCACATCGTCGACGCTGGCCAGCACCGCGCCGCCACGGCCGATGTTCAATGCCGGATCGATCTTCACCGCGGGAGCCACCGCGGCGGTCATGCGAATGCCCTCGAGCGCCGCGCCCTTGCCGCCGTTGTTGCGGTCGTAGGTGTAGCGGTTCACCGGATACGTCCCGGTGTCGAGGGTGCGGACATCCAGTTCGCCGGCGACGGCGGTGCCCGAGCGGCCGCAACCGGAGGCCAGTGCGGCGATCAAGGCGAGACAGGTGAGTGCGGTGACGACACGCGCCGGACGGCCCATGATGATCCCTCCCGCGCGGCCCTGCGTCGGCAGCGCTCCCTATCGAAAGATTTTCGGGCCAACGACCGCCGACTGTCCACTCCTATACCGTGTCGCGATCAGACCCAGATGCCCTTGCCCACGGTCACGACGCCGCCATTGCTGACCGCGAAGCGCTCCCGATCACGCTCGAGGTCGACGCCGATGATCTCGCCCTCGGTCACGACCACGTTCTTGTCCAGGATGGCGTGCCGCACCACCGCGCCGCGACCGATCCGGGTTCCCGGCATGAGCACGCTGCCCTCCACCGTGGCACCATCCTCCACGAGCACGTTGGAGAACAGCACCGAATTGCGGACGGTCGCCGCCGAAAGGATGCTGCCCGCGCCCACGATCGACTCCTGCGCCAGCCCGCCGCGGCCGAACTTGGCGGGCGGGAGGTTCTCGGCCGCACCGCGAATCGGCCAGTGCTTGTTGTAGAGGTCGAACACCGGGTCCACCGACACCAGATCCATGTGGGCGTCGTAGAAGGCGTCGATGGTGCCGACATCGCGCCAGTAGCCGCGGCTGCGGTCGGTCGTGCCGGGCACCACATTGGTGGAGAAGTCGTAGACCGCGGCCGCGCCGCCGCGCACCAGGGACGGGATGATGTCGCCGCCCATGTCGTGGTCGGAGTCGTTGTCGTCGGCGTCGGCGCGGATGGCGTCCACCAGCACCTTGGTGGTGAAGACGTAGTTGCCCATGGAGGCGAAGGTGACGTTCGGGTCGTCGGGGGTGCCCGGCGGGTGCACCGGCTTCTCCAGAAAGCCGATGATGCGGCCGGATTCGTCGGAGTCGATACAGCCGAAGGCGCCGGCCGAGCTGCGCGGCACCCGGATGCCCGCCACCGTCACGCCCGCCCCGGACTCGATGTGCGCCTGCACCATCTGCTCGGGATCCATCCGGTACACGTGGTCCGCGCCGAACACCACGATGTACTCGGGGTCCTCGTCGTAGATCAGGTTCAGCGACTGCATGATCGCGTCCGCCGAGCCGGTGTACCAGCGCGGCCCCAGCCGCTGCTGCGCCGGCACCGGGGTGATGTACTCCCCGCCGAACCCCGACAACCGCCAGGTCTGCGAGATGTGCCGGTCCAGGGAATGCGACTTGTACTGGGTCAGTACACAAATCCGCAGGTAACCGGCATTCACCAGATTCGACAGCACGAAGTCGATGAGCCGGTACGCGCCCCCGAACGGCACCGCGGGCTTGGCGCGGTCCTTGGTGAGCGGAAAGAGTCGCTTGCCCTCGCCACCGGCGAGCACGATCCCGAGTACGTGCGGCTGGCTCCTCACACCACTGAAACTACCGGGTGCACCCGAACGTGGAATGTCCAGCATGTGCCGTGTTCATCGCGATCTTGCTGGCCACGTCGATTGGTTGGCCGGAACCTGAGCGATTATTTTGGACCCGTGAGTTACCGCTCCGACGGAGCTCGTGGACTGCGAGTGGCCATGATGACCCGTGAATACCCGCCCGAGGTGTACGGCGGGGCGGGGGTGCACGTCACCGAACTGGTGCCCAGGCTGCGGGAACTGTGCGACGTCACCGTGCACTGCATGGGGGTCGCGCGCGCGGATGCGGTGGTGCACCAACCGGATCCGATGCTCTACGCCGCCAACTCCGCGGTCCAGATGATGTCGGCGCAATTGCGGATGGCCGACGCCGCCAGCTTCGCCGACGTCGTGCACTCGCACACCTGGTACACCGGGCTGGCCGGACATCTGGCCGCGCAGCTGTACGGGATTCCGCATGTGCTGACCGCGCATTCGCTGGAACCGCGGCGGCCGTGGAAGGCCGAACAGCTCGGCGGCGGCTACCGGCTCTCGTCGTGGTCCGAGCACAATGCCGTGACCTACGCCGACGCCGTGATCGCGGTCAGCGCGGGCATGCGGGCCGACGTCCTCGACGCCTACCCCGATATCGACCCCGGGAAAGTCCACGTGGTGCACAACGGCATCGACGCCCGGGTCTGGCATCCGGGCGGGCCCGCGCTCGGCTCCCGCGATGTGCTCACCGAACTCGGCGTGTCGCAGGACCGGCCGATCGCCGCCTTCGTCGGGCGCATCACCCGGCAGAAGGGCGTGCCGCATCTGCTGGCCGCCGCCCGCCACCTGGACCCCGACATCCAGCTCGTCCTGCTGGCCGGCGCCGCCGACACCCCCGCCATGGAATCGGAGGTGGCGACCGCGGTCCGCGCGCTGCGCGACGATCGCGACGGGGTGTTCTGGATCAAGGAGATGCTGCCGACCGAACTGGTCCGGCAGGTGCTCGCCGCCGCAACGGTTTTCGTGTGCCCCTCGGTGTACGAGCCGTTGGGGATCGTGAACCTGGAGGCCATGGCCTGCGGGACCGCCGTGGTCGCCTCCGATGTCGGCGGCATTCCGGAGGTGGTGGTCGAAGGGGAGACCGGGCGGCTGGTCCACTACGACGAGCGTGCGCCCCACGACTACGAACGCGGCCTCGCCCGGGCCGTGAACATGGTGGCCGCCGACCCCGTCAGCGCCGCCGCCATGGGGACGGCCGGGCGGGTCCGGGCCATCGACCACTTCGACTGGACGCAGATCGCGGCCCGCACCGCGCGCATCTACGACCAGGTTCGCAAGGGCTGAATCAGAGCGGGTAGCGCATGAACACGTCGGCGCGGTCGTAGGGGCTGGGCGGCAACTCCGACGGCGGGACGTGGACGAAACCCATCGACTCGTACAGGTGCACGGCGCTCGCCAGACGGGCATTGCTGGCCAGGAAGAACTGCTCCGCACCCAGCTCGCGGGCCTGGTCGATGGCCGCCCGCAGCACCACGCGGCCGATGCCCCGGCCCCGGAAGCGCGGCGACACAGCCATTTTCGACAGTTCGAAGACGCCCGGATGCTCCTGGACCAGCGCCACGCAGCCGACGGCCTCGCCGTCCAGCCGGGCGATGAGCACCTCGCCGCCGTTCGCGACGATGGCCTCGGCATTGTCGAGGGTGGCCAGGTCGGCGGCCTCGACTGTGAAGAAGGCCTCGATCCACTCCAGATTCAGGTCCCTGAAGGCGCGCGCGTCCTCGGGCCCGGCCATGGGCGCGACCACGATCGAATCGAGCTCGGGGGCGTCGGCTTCCGTCTGCTGAGTCACCACAAAAGCATGTCGGACGTCGAACCATAACGTCCAATACTTGATAGCTGCGATCGATATCATCAGCTTATGAACACCGGGGTGGAGCTGCGGCACCTGCGCTATTTCCAGGCCGTCGCCGAGGAACTGCACTTCGGGCGCGCCGCGACCCGCCTGCACATCGCCCAGCCCGCCCTCACCCAGCAGATCCAGCGCCTGGAAACCCTGCTCGGCACCCGGCTCTTCGACCGCACCTCCCGCACCGTCGCCCTCACCCCGGCCGGGATCGTGCTGCGCGACCGCGCCGCCGCCCTGCTCGGCCACGCCGACCGCGACCTCGCCGAGGTGATCCGGATCGGCCAGGGCGGCCAGGGCACCCTGCACCTCGGTTTCGTCCCCTCGGTCCTGCCGCTCGAACCCCTGCGCGGCGTCCGCGAATTCCGTGAACGCTTCCCGCTCGTCCACGTCGAGCTGACCGAAGGGTTCACCAGCCACCTGATGGCCCGCCTGGCCTCCGGCACTCTCGACATGGCCATCGTCCGCGATCCCGACGACCAGCCCGGCACGGTCACCACCCCGCTCATCACCGAGCCGTTCGTGGCGGTCCTGCCCGCCGACCACCCCGACGCCGACCGCCCCACCCTGACCGGCGCCGAACTAGCCGACCATCCCTTGGTCTTCTTCCCCCGCGCGGCAGGTGAACTCGCCTACAAGAAGAACCTCACGCCGCTCCTGGAATCAGGCCGCCGACCCCACATCGTCCAGGAAGCCACGAACTGGACGATCATCCTTTACCTGGTAGCCGCGGGCCTCGGCATCACCATCGCCCCGCGCAGCGCCACCTTCACCGCACCGGACTCGGTCCGCATCATCCCCCTGACCGGCACCGAAGCCGCCACCACCATCTACACGGCGACCCGCGCCGGGGACGACCGGCCACTGGTCCACAATCTGCTCGCATTGCTTCCGAATCGCCCGGCCGCACCACGCGAATAGCCGTGGGCGCCACGCGCTTCCGGAAGCGAATCCGCCCGGCTCAGCGCGGTCGGTACACCGAGACCGTCACCGAAGCCGTCACCGCGACCGGATCGGGCAGCGCCGCAATCGCTTCGGCCCGGCCCTGGTCCCCGTGGAACGCCGACGGTCCCATCGCCACCACCCGCGCCACATCCTCGTGCGTGAGCGACATCGGATACTCGACGGCCTCGCGCCCGACGAGCTCGAAACGCTCCCCGAGGGATTCGGCGAGCCGATCCTCCTTGGCCGCGTCCACACTCACCATCCCCAAAGGCTCGATCAGCTCGCGCAGATGCCGGGAGGTCGGTGTCACCACCACGAACCGCCCGCCCGCGGCCAGCACGCGTGCCACCTCGTCGGCATTGCGTGGCGCGAACACCGACACCACCGCGCTCATCACCCCGTCGGGTACGGGCAGCCCGCGCCACGCGTCCGCCAGCACCGACCCCGCCCGTCCATGCGCCCGCGCCGCCCGCCGCGCCGCCGCCTTCGAGACATCCAGGGCGATGCCGCGTGCTGTGGGCAGCGCGTCCAGCACCGTGGCCACGTAGTAGCCGGTGCCCGCGCCGATCTCGAGGACCGCCAGGCCGTGATCGGCCGCTTCGGTCCGAACGGGCGTCGGCGATTCCGCCACCGGGTCCGGCCCCGGCCGGACTGGGCCGCCGACCGTGCTCTCAGTGGTGGGGGCCTCGGTGCGCCCGCCGCCCGCCGCGGCCGTGCCGGGGGACAGAAGCGTGGCGGCCAGTCGTGCCGCGGAGGCTGTGGCGACGGACATTCCGGGCGTGGTGATACCGGCGCGGGGTCGGCCGAGGCGGGGCGTCAGTTCTGTGCCGGATTCGCGTGGGTTGCGGAGGCTCGTCGTGGCCGCGGGGTCGTCTTCGCGGCGTGCGGCCGGTCGGGCGGCGGTGGGGGCAGCCGGGGGCGAGTCCGCTCCGAATATCGGGGTGTCGGCAGCGCGGCCGGGCAGGGGCGTCGCGATCGCGGCGGCCAGGGCGGCGGCGATCGGGGTGAAATGGCCGGCGGATTGGAAGGCGGCGCGGGCGTCGAGCATGGCCGGGGTGTCGCCGGTCATCTTGGTGGACGCGCCGGTGAGGAGGCTGACGTAGCCCTGTTTGGCCAGGTCGTAGCTGTGGCCGAGCCGGCAGCGCAGGGTTCGGGTCGGCGAGTCGTCGGCAGCCGGGTCGACGCCGACCGCCAGGGGGTGGCCGCACTGTGGGCAGGCCAGTAAGTCGGCGCAGGCCAGGAGCCGATCCGCGGGAGCGGGCTGGGCCGTGCCGATTATGGGGTTCTGTGTGTTGTCGTTCACCGCGATACCGGTAAGCCGGGGGCTCCGGGGAGGAGCCCCCGGGTTGGGCTCACCGGCAGCGATCAGCTAGTGACCTTGACGAGTTCGTCACCGAGCGCCGCGGCTTCATCCGGCGTGAGCTCGACGACCAGACGCCCGCCACCCTCGAGTGGAACCCGCATCACGATTCCACGCCCTTCCTTGGTTGCCTCGAGGGGACCGTCCCCGGTGCGGGGCTTCATGGCCGCCATCCTCTGCTCCCTCCAGATCTGCGCGGTCTGCTGCGCACTTTCATGGAACTCCAGTTGTCACCAACCAGGCAGCCCGCCGGTATGTGGCGGGCTACACCTTGCCCATTCTTCCCTATCGCGGATCGGGGCGGGTACCTGAGTTCCAAAAACCGACCGACGTGCCGTTCAGCGTGTCCCCACATTCACCCAGCAATCGGCGATGTGATCGTCTACCATCCCTGTCGCTTGCATGAGTGCGTACGCCGTGGTGGGTCCGACGAATTTGAACCCGCGCCGCTTGAGTTCTTTTGCGAGAGCGGTGGATTCGGGCGTGACAGCGGGCACATCGGACATTTTCCGAGGCCGCTTCCGCGGGGCCGGGGCAAAGCTCCAGAGCAGCGTGTCGAGACTCTCGTCGAGATCCCGGGCAACCCGCGCATTGTGCACGCTGGCCTCGATTTTGGCTCGATTGCGAACAATGCCCGGATCGGTCAGGAGGCGTTCCACATCGGCCTCCCCGAACCCCGCCACCCGCTCGATGGAGAAGTCCGCGAATGCCGCCCGGAACGCCGGCCGCTTGCGCAGAATCGTGATCCACGCCAGCCCCGATTGGAAGGCCTCCAGGCACACCCGTTCGAACAGCGCGTCATCGCCGTGCAGCGGGCGACCCCACTCCTGATCGTGGTAATCCCGGTACAGCTGCGACCCCTCCGACCAACCGCACCGAATTCGTCCGTCGGATTCCACGGGAACGGTCATCGAGTGGCCTCGGGGCCCGGCTCGGCGGGATCGGCGGTCAGCACTTCGGGAACTTCCCGTTCGCCGTCCGGGCGTGGCGTCTCCTCGGGCGCGGCCGCCGGGGCCGTCGCCCGCGCCAGCTGACCCTCGAGTTCGTCGATGCGGGCGGCCAGCCGGGTCAGCGCCCAGTCGACCTCGCCCGCCTTGTACCCCCGGAACACCTGCTGGAAGCGCAGCGCCCGCACATCGGTCCCGCTGATACCCGCCACGGGCAGCACGGTCACCGTGGTGCCCTCCGGCAGCGGCCCGAGCTCCTCGGACCGTCCGAAGATCGCACTGGCCACCAGGAACAGCAGGGCGGCGACCAGTCCGACGATCAGCACGTACAGCAGCATGGTGAGCATGCCCCGAGCTTAGGGGTCACCGTCGCGGGCGTCCGCCCACACCCCGGCGGAATTCGGCCGTCGAATTCCGCACTGCCCCTTCGCTACAGGTGGCGGGTGGTGTCGATGGACAGCGACATGCCCGCCAGGCCGCGGCGGCGGACCGAGAGCTTCTCGGCGATGTCGAGCAGCGCCTTGCCCGAGGGGCTCTCGGGCGCGCGCAGCACGATCGGGGTGCCCTCGTCGCCCGCCTCACGCAGCTGCTGCTCGATCGGGATCTGGCCCAGCAGCGGCACATTCGCGCCGATGGTGCGGGTCAGGTTGTCGGCCACGGTCTGACCGCCGCCCGAGCCGTACAGCTCCATGCGCGAGCCGTCCGGCAGATCCAGCCAGGACATGTTCTCGATGACGCCCGCGATCCGCTGCCGGGTCTGCAGGGCGATGCTGCCCGCGCGCTCGGCGACCTCGGCGGCGGCCAGCTGCGGGGTGGTGACGACCAGGATCTCGGCATTGGGGATCAGCTGGGCTAGCGAGATGGCCACGTCGCCGGTGCCCGGCGGCAGGTCCAGCAGCAGGATGTCGAGGTCGCCCCAGAAGACGTCGGCCAGGAACTGCTGCAGCGCGCGGTGCAGCATCGGGCCGCGCCACACCACGGGCGTGTTGCCCTCGGTGAACATGGAGATCGAGATGACCTTCACGTCGTGCGCGATGGGCGGCATGATCATCCGCTCGACCTGGGTGGGCCGCTGCTGGGTGCCCAGCATGCGCGGCACGCTGTGGCCGTAGATGTCGGCGTCGAGCACACCCACCGAGAGACCCTTCGCGGCCATGGCGGCGGCGAGATTCACGGTGACCGAGGACTTTCCGACGCCACCCTTACCGGAGGCGACCGCGTACACGCGGGTGAGCGATCCGGGCTGGGCGAACGGGATGACCGGCTCGGCGGCGTCGCCGCGCAGCTTGCGGCGCAGCTCGGTGCGCTGCTCGTCGTTCATCACGTCCAGGTCGACGCTGACGGCGCCGACTCCGGGCACGTCGTTGACGGCCTTCGTGACCCGTTCCTGGATGGCGGATTTCATCGGGCAGGCCGAGGTGGTCAGGTAGATCACGACCTTGACCGCGCCGTCCACGCCGACATCGACGCTCTTCACCATGCCCAGCTCGGTGATCGGTTTCCGGATCTCCGGGTCGTTCACCTTCGCGAGCGCGCCCCGCACATCCGATTCCGTAACCACTGGCATGGGCCCAAGTCTAGGACGCCGGTTTCGCGCCCCGATGCGGGGCACACTCATGTCAGATGCTGGTGGGTATCAGATGCGGGGGAGGGCGGCGGCCGCGGGAGAGATGCCGGAGCCGTACGCGGTCTCCCACGCCATCACGTTGGCGACGTAGGCCATCGAGTTGTTGTAGCGCAGGATGGCCCGGGTCTGCTGGCCCGGGTCACGCATGTCGAGGCCGCCCGAGCACAGGTACTTGCCCGCGGTGAGCGTGGCGTCGTAGATGTTCTGCGGATCGGCGATGCCGTCCCCGTTGCCGTCGGCCGCGTACTTGCGCCAGGTCTCGGGGAGGAACTGCATGGGCCCGACGGCGCGGCGGTAGCTGCCGGACAGGCCGTCCAGGTCGCCGCCGTCGGAGGTCTGGATGACGTTGTTGCCGTACAGGCTTCCGTCCAGCACCGGGCCGTAGATGGGCTGCAGCGGATTGCCGTCCTCGTCGACCTTGCCGCCGAAGCCGTGCGTGGATTCCACCCGGCCGATGCCGGCCAGCAGGTTCCACGGCATGTTGCAGGTCGGGTTCTCCACGGCCAGCACGCGTTCGGCGTTCTGGTAGGCGTCGTGGGCGATGCCGGGCATGCCGAGCGGTCCGGCGGCGCGGGCGGCGGGCACCCGGCCTTCGGGCAGGGCGACGGACTTGATCTCCGGCGGGCCCACGGGCGCAACCTGTTTGGCCTCGTGCAGGAGGGGTTCGGGGGCCGGGGCGGCGGGCGGGGCCGCCTCCGGCGCGGGTAGCTGTTCGTCGTCGCCGAACTGGTGCTGGAAGGTTGCCGCGAGCTTGTCGGTGAGGTGGCCATCACCCGCTCCGGTAACTGTGGCGAGCCCTGCGGGCACGAGCCCGGTCAATGCGATGACCGATCCACGACGAACTCTGGGGACCGGGGGTTTACGGTGACGACCCACTGTGTGGTGACCCTCCATTGCCATCGGTTGATACCGGGGAGATGCAACACAGGTCACGTTACCTCATCCGAGACCTTCTTGTTACACCTTCGTGATCAACTTTCAGGTTTTGAAGGAATGCCTAGTCAAACGCGAGTTCCGGAGCGACGCGCCGAAACTCGCGAATCACACCTTCGTTACGGAACCGGCGCGGGGGCCGGGGCCGGGAGCGGGATCGTGATGCCGAACGGCAGCGTGATACCGGGCGCCGGGGTGGTCGGATCGACGGCCTGCGGGGCGACGTCCGCGGGCTGCGGCGGCTGCGCCTCCGGCGTCGTGGACGGCGTCACCGTTTGCTGTTCCTGCGGTTGCTGAACACCCTGCTGCGGCTGATCCTGCGGCTTGTTCTCGGCCTGCTGCACCGGCGCGGTGCAGGTGGTGATGATGGGCTGATCCTTCGGCAACGGCTTGCCGTCGGGGCCCAGCTTCTGGTCGGCGGGCTGCGCGTCCTCCGGCTTCGCGCCATCCTCGGCGGGCGTGTCGGCGGGCTTCTGATCCGGCTGCGGGGCCGGAACCGCCACCTGTTCACAGGGATTGGCGGGCACGGCCGGGGTGGCCGGGCAGAAGATGCCGCACGGGATCGGCGGCAGGCCCGCGATGGTGATCATCACCTGGGTCGCGCCGGGTGTGGTGGTCACGACCGTCTGCTGGGTGCCCTCCGGCGCGGGTCCGGCCGGAATCGTGGTGGAGGCCACCGTGATGTCCGGGCCGTTGACCGGAACGTAGTTGTTGGGCACCAGATCCGGCGAGATGCTCACCTGCTGCGGCGCGCCGCCGGTCCGGTAGGCGTTGGCCCAGCTGAGCACATTGGCCGCGTAGGAGATCGAATTGTTGTAGCGCAGCACCGCCCGCAGCTGCTGCTGCGAGTCGGCCAGATCCAGGCCGCCCGAGCACAGGTACTTGCCGGCCGCCAGCGCGGCGTCGAAGACGTTGTTGGGATCGGGTGTGCCGCTGCCCTTTCCGTTGGCCGCGTACACCGACCAGGTGCTGGGCAGGAACTGCATGGGCCCGACGGCGCGCACGTACTTGCCGTCGGCGGCCTTGATGATCTCGTTGCCGGGCAGTGTCCCGTCCAGCGCCGGACCGTAGATCGGGGTGACCGTGGTGCCCGCGGCGTCGGTGCGGCCGTTGTTGGCGTGGTTGGACTCGATGCGGCCGATACCGGCCAGCAGGTACCACGGCAGATGGCAGTTGGGGTCCGAAGACTGCAGTGCCAGTTCGGCATTGCGGTAGGCGGCCAGCACGATCTCCGGGATGCCGAGCAGTCCGCCGCCCCCGGGCAGGGCGATGTCGCGCAGCGGGACGGTGCCGCCGAAGAGCGGCATGCCGTCCGCGGGCGGAGTCATTGCGCTGAGTTTGCGGGGCGCCTCCGGAGCCGCCGGAACCAGTCCGACGAGCCGATCCGACGGCGTGTCGACGGGTGTGTTCAGACTCGCGTTGTGCGCGGCGGAGGCCGCGAGCAACGCGTCCGGCGCGGCCTGCGGGGCGACGGAATGGACCGTCGTGTTGGTGGCGGAACCGGCGGTGACCAGGCCCGCTATCAACAGCGCAGACGCTGTCACCGGAGCAGAAATTCTCTTCGCCACCACACAATCCCCTCAGTCGTGCGGCCGGAGCCCCGTGGTGACACGTGTGCTGCGGCAGTGTCTGGGTCGGTCGCTCGGAACAACGTGATCCAGGTTACCCATGAGTCAGCTTGTTCGGTACAACTTCTGTGGTCAGTCGCCATCTTTCTGTGCCGAAATTGCGACCTCATTGGCCTTTCGCTCGGTACCCTTCTTTGCTTTCCGCGCCTGGACGATCTCCCCGTCGGCGGCCAGTTTCTCCAATCTGACCAGCGTTTCCTTGATGTCGTCCAGTTCCCTGCGCACGTAGTCGCGCGTGGCGACTTCACCCACGGCGAGTCGCAGGGCGGCCAGCTCCCTTGCCAGGAACTCGGTGTCGGCCTTCGTCTGGGCCGCTCGGGTCCGATCCTCCTCGAGCGAGACCCGGTCGCGGTTGTCCTGGCGGTTCTGCGCCAGCAGGATCAGCGGCGCGGCGTAGGCGGCCTGGGTGGAGAACGCGAGGTTCAGCAGGATGAACGGGTACGGGTCCCACTGCAGCCGCAGCGCGAACACGTTGAGCAGGATCCACACCGCCACGAGGACGGTCTGGATCACCAGATAGCGTCCGGTGCCCAGGAATCGGGCGATCCGCTCGCTGGTGACCGCGAGTGCCTCGGCGTCCCAGTCCAGGCCGCGGAAGCGATTCTCGAGGGGCGTCTCCAGGCGTTGGCGCGCACTGGATTTGTCGAGCCGTTCGCTCATGCGCGGCCTCCCGTCCCTTCGATCACGGGCATCCCGTGCACATCGTGATTGTCCTCGTCCTGCTCACGCCAGTCCTCGGGGAGCAGGTGGTCGAGCACGTCGTCGACGCTGACGGCGCCCAGGAGATGATTCTCCGCGTCCACCACCGGTCCGCACACCAGGTTGTAGGTGGCGAAATATCGGGTGACCGCGGTGAGCGGGGCATCGGGGCGCAGCTGCACCAGATCGGTGTCCACGATGCCGCCGACCAGGTTCGCCGGCGGTTCCCGCAGCAGTTGCTGGAAGTGGACGCAGCCCAGGTACCGGCCGGTCGGGGTGGCGGTGGGCGGGCGCACCACGAAGGCCATGGAGGCCAGCGCCGGGGTGAGTTCGGGATCTCGGATGCGGGCCAGCGCCTCGGCGACGGTGGTGGAGGCGGTCAGCACCACCGCGTCCGGGGTCATCAGACCGCCCGCGGTGTAGGGCGCGTGCTCGAGCAGGCGGCGGACCGGTTCGGAATCCTCCGGATCCATCAGCGCCAGCAGCGATTCCGCCTCGCCCGCGGGCAGCTCGCCCAGCAGGTCGGCCGCGTCGTCGGGGTCCATGGCCTCGAGCAGGTCGGCGGCGCGTTCCACACCGAGCTGCTCGAGCAGTTCCACCTGGTCGTTCTCGGGCAGCTCCTGGACCACGTCGGCGAGGCGTTCGTCGTCGAAGGCCGCGGACACCTCGATGCGGCGCTTCATGGGCAGTTCCCGCAGCATGTGCGCGACGTCGGCGGCCCGCATGCCCTCGAACTGTCCCAGCAGCTGGGTGACGTCCTGGCCGGGCATGTTCAGTTCGGTCTGGGTGAGCCCGCGCACCTGCGCCCAGTCGACCACGTGCACCGCGCCGCGGCGGCCGAAACCCACACCGAGGCGGCGGCGTTCGCGCACCGCGACCCGGGACACCACCCAGTCGCGGGTGCGGCCCTGCTCGATGCCGAGGTCGACCACCACCACGTCCACGCCCGCCAGATGCTCGAGCTCGGGGTCGGCGACACGCACGGTGGAGTCGAGAATCTGCGCGATGGCCAGCAGTTCGCCCGGCCGCTGCTCGAAGCGGCGCACACTGATGGTGCCGGTGGTGAGGGTGATCGAGCCCGGTTCGATGGCCTGCACCCGCAGCATGGGCACGAAAATCCGTTTCCGGGTGGGCAGTTCGACGATGACACCCAGCACCCGGGGCTGCTGACGGTCGTACCGTATCGAGATCACGATGTCACGGATGCGGCCGATAGACTCGCCGTCCGGTCCCAGTACCACCAAGCCCGCCAACCGGGCGGCGAAAACCTTCGTCGCTGCCATGTTTGATAAGGCTAGTGGGTCCAGCGCGTCGGAATCGCCGCGCCACGAGAAGGAGTGACCCATGACATCGCGTCGATCGGTGCTGGCCGTACCCGGCAGTAACCCGCGCATGATCGAGAAGGCCAAGGGGCTGGGCGCCGACGAGGTGTTCCTGGATCTCGAGGACGCGGTCGCGCCGGCGGCGAAGGCGGCCGCGCGGGCGAACATCGTGGCTGCTCTCAACTCCGGCGGCTGGGGTTCGCAGATCCGCGTGGTGCGGGTCAACGACTGGACCACCGAGTACACGTATGCCGATGTCATCACGGTGGTGGAGGGCGCGGGCTCCGAACTCGACGCCATCCTGCTGCCCAAGGTCACCGACGCCGGCCAGGTGCAGGCGCTGGACCTGCTGCTGACCCAGCTGGAGAAGGCCAACGGCCTGCCGGTCGGGCGGATCGGCATCGAACCGCAGATCGAGAACGCCCTGGGCCTGCGCAATATCGACGCCATCGCCACCGCGAGCCCGCGGGTACAGACCCTGGTGTTCGGCCCGGCCGACTTCATGGCCTCGATCAATATGCGCACCCTCGTGGTGGGCGAGCAGCCCGAGGGCTACGAGCCCGGCGACGCCTACCACCACATCTATATGACGATCCTGCTCGCGGCCCGCGCCCACGGCCTGCAGGCCATCGACGGCCCCTACCTGGCGGTCCGCGATATCGACGGCTTCCGCCGCAATGCCGCCCGCACGGCGGCCCTGGGATTCGACGGCAAGTGGGTGCTGCACCCGGATCAGATCACCGCGTGCAACGAGATCTTCAGCCCGCGCCAGGCCGACTACGACCGGGCCGAGGAGATCCTCGACGCGTACGCCTTCCACACCTCCGCCGAGGGCGGCGCGCGCGGCGCGGTCATGCTCGGGGACGAGATGATCGACGAGGCCAGCGCCAAGATGGCTCAGGTGATCGCTGATAAGGGCCGGGCCGCCGGAATGGCGCGGACCACGCGTTTCGAACCTGCGCCTGTCGGCACGAAATAGCATGATGGAGTCATGACGAATCCCATGGGGAATGCGAGCCGGGGCCGGCAGCCCGCCCTGCCGACGCCGCCGTCGGGCTGGCCGATCGGCTCCTACCCAACCTACGCGGAGGCGCAGCGGTCGGTCGACTATCTGGCCGACAACCAGTTCCCGGTGGAGGGCGTGACCATCGTCGGTGTCGACCTCATGCAGGTCGAGCGCGTGCTGTACCGGCTGACCTGGGGCAAAGTTATTGGCGGCGGCATGGTTTCGGGCGCCTGGCTGGGCCTGTTCCTGGGCTTGCTGCTGAGCATGTTCACCACCGGCGGCACCCTCGGTCCGCTGGTGGTCGGCCTGGTCGGCGGCATCATCTTCGGTCTCATCTCCGCGTCCATCCCGTACGCGGCGACCCGGGGCCAGCGCGACTTCGCCTCCACCATGCAGCTGGTGGCGGGCCGCTACGACGTGCTGTGCGATCCGAAGACCGCCGAGCAGGCGCGCGACATGCTCGCCAGACTGGCCATCTGAATCGATGGAGGTATTGGACAAGGTCCGGGCCGCGGTGCTCGGTCACTTCGGGGTGGAGTCCGCGGACGCGGCGTCGGTGACGTTCCTGGGTCTGGAGCCCATCGACATCCTGCGCATCCCGGACGGCGAGTTCGTGCACTACTCGACGCTGGGCGGCTCCCGGCATCCGATGACCGATCCGGCGGCGGCGCTCGCCGATCCCGTGCGGGGACCGCGCGCGGAGCTGGTGCTGACCCTGCGCGGCGGCGCGGGCGCCGGTTCGGGGCTGACCCGGACCCTCGGCGTGCTGGTGGCCGCGCCCGCGGTCGAAGGCGTTGTGCTGCAGGCGGACGCGCTGCTGGACCTGGGCGAGCCGATCTGGGCCAACGCGCCGTTCACGGCGGTCCTGCTGGGCGACAGCGAGATCCCGGAGGTGGTGTTGCCCGATCCCGCGGACCCGGTGCGCTTCCTGACGGTCGCGCCGATCACGGCGACCGAGGCGGCATGGGTGCGCATCCGCGGCGCGGCGGCCCTGCGCGACGCGTGGGCCGAGGCGGGCATCGACGTCCGCGACCCGGCCCGCCCGGCGGCGAGCCTCTGACGACTGCCGTTCCCGGCACCCGCCCCCACCTCCTCGTCGCCGTGCCCCGTCGACCGGTCGATGGGGCACGGGAATCCAAGAGGTTGCTCAAAGCCACTTGTTCCGATGGAAATTGACGTAGAGGATCCCGCAGAGGACGAGCATCACGGCTATCACGATCGGGTAGCCGTAATGGGATCGGAGCTCGGGCATGAAATCGAAATTCATGCCGTAGACGCCCGCGATCATGGTCGGCACCGCGGCCATGGCGGCGTACGCGGAGATCTTGCGCATGTCCATGTTCTGCTGGACGCTCACCTTGGCCAGCGCGGCATTGATGAGGGCGCTGAGGGATTCGTTGAAGTCGAGGATCTGCTCGGTGACCGCGGTGTGGTGGTCGGTGACGTCGCGCAGGTACCGGCGGATCTCCTTGGGCAGCGGCAGGGTGGTGTCGTGGGTGAGCACCTGCAGTGGCAACGCCAGCGGCTTCACCGCCCGGCGTAGTTCCACCACTTCGCGTTTGAGCTGGTAGATCGCCTCGATCTGAAGCTTGTTGGCGGGGGTGAACACCTCTTCCTCCATGGCGTCCACGTCTTCCTCGATGTCGGCGGTGACCGACACATAGGTGTCGACGACATGGTCGGCGACCGCGTGCAGCACCGCGCCGGGCCCGAGCGCGAGCTGGGCGGGGTCGGCTTCGAGGGCTTTGCGGACGCCGGCCAGTTGGCTGTGGTCGCCGTGCCGCACGGTGATGACGAAGCCGGGTCCGGTGAAGACCATGATCTCGCCGGTGTCCACGATCTCGGCGACGGTGTTGAGTTCGTGCTCGTGGTACTGCACGGTGCGCAGGACCAGGAACAGGATGTCGTCGTACCGTTCGAGTTTCGGGCGCTGGCGGGCGTGGACGGCGTCCTCGGCGGCCAGGGCGTGCAGGCCGAAGGTGTTCGCGACGTCGGTCATCATCTGCATGCTGGGTTCCCACAGCCCCAGCCAGACGAAGCCTTGGCCGCGCTCACGAACTTCGGCGAGGGCGTTGCGGTAGGTGCAGTGCTCCCACAGTCGTCGGCCGTCCACGTAGACCGCGCAGTCGACGATCTGGTTGTGCAGGGTGGGCTTGGCGGGATCCGGCTCGCCGGACCGTCCGGGCCAGTGAAACGAGGACAGCGGCGGGATCGAGGACACATCAACGATGCTAATCGTCCCGGGTCGGGGTGATCGTTTGCGCCGCAGGCAAGATAGGTGGGGTGCGCATCGATCTCCACACCCATTCCAACGCGTCCGACGGCACGGATACCCCGGCCGAACTGATCGCGAAGGCTGCCGCCGCCGGTCTCGACGTGGTGGCCCTCACCGACCATGACACCACCTCCGGCTGGGCCGAGGCCGTCGACGCCTTGCCGCCGGGTTTGACGCTGGTCCGGGGCATGGAGATGTCGTGTGTGGGGCTCGGCGAGGACGGTTACCCGGTGCCGGTGCACCTGCTGGCCTACCTGTTCGATCCGACCGACGAGTCCTTCGCGCAGGAGCGGGAGCGGTTGCGCGCCGAGCGGGTGGTGCGGTTGCGCGCCATGGCCGAGCAGATGGCCGCGGACGGCCTGCCCATCGATCCGGACGAAGTGATGGCCTCGGTGGGCCCGTCGGCGGGCCGCCCGCATCTGGCCCGGGCGCTGGTGGCCGCGGGCGTGGTGCCGACGGTGGACGCCGCCTTCCAGGATCTGCTGGCCCCGCACGGCCGGTACTACGTCGAGAAGGCCGACACGCCGTTGCGGCGGGCGGTCGAGATGGTGGCGTCGGCGGGCGGGGTGTCGGTGGTGGCGCATCCGCGCGCCCGCAAGCGGGGACGGCTGCTGGCGCTGGACCACATTCGTGAGCTGACCGAGTTCGGGCTGGGCGGTCTGGAGATCGACCACATCGATCACAACGAGGCCGACCGTGAGGTGCTGCGCGGGCTGGCCGCGGAGCTGGGGCTGCTGACCACCGGGTCCTCCGACTACCACGGCGCCAACAAGACCATTCGGCTCGGCGAATTCACCACCGACCCAACACAATTCGAGGAAATTGTGGGCAAAGCCAGTGGGGTTCCGGTGATCACCGCGTGAAGGTGTTCCGGGGTCTGAGCGGAATCGTCGCCGGGGGCACGGTGGTGCTGGCGGTCACGGTCGCCGGGGCCGCGAGCATCGGTGCTCGGCGCGGTTTTCCGGGCCCCGGAGCGGAGTCGGTGACATGGCATGTGGCCGCCGCACTCGCGGTTGTCGCCGCCCAGATTTATGCGGATAGACGTCAAGGTTTTGCCGCTTTTTTCGGATGCTTGGTTGTTTTCGGGATAGCGGGATATCTGCTGTGGGCGCAGTGGTGGAATTGAAATACGCATAACAGTTGCGGTGAGTTGAACTGTCGTCGAACATTTGTCGATATGACCGAATTCGACGCCGATGTGCTGGTGCTGGGAGGTGGCCCGGCCGGATGCTGGGCCGCCCTTGCCGCGGCCGCCGCGGGCGCGCGGGTATTGGTCGTCGACAAGGCCCGCTGTGGATCCAGCGGACCGACGGCGCGGGGCGGGGTCACCCTGTGGAACATCCCGTCGGGCGCGGCCCGCGAGGAAGCCGTGCGGCAGAACTTCGCGCACGGCGGCGGGCTGGGTGAACCGGACTGGATGTACCGGGTGCTGGAGGAGACACACCGGCGGGTCGGCCAGCTCGTGCACGGCGGCTTCCACTTCCAGGGCGAACACGCCGAGCGCCCGGCGCGGGTCTACCTCGACGGGGCGAAATATCTGGGCAGGCTGCGGCGCAGCATGGTGATCGCGGGGGTCCGCATCCTCGACCACCATCCGGCATTGCAGCTGATCACCGACAAGGACGGCGTGGTGTCCGGCGCGGCGGGCGTGGCGCTGCACGGTGAGTCGCCCAACTGGATCGTTCGCGCTCGCGCGGTGGTGCTGGCCACCGGAGGCTGCGCCTTCCTCTCCGGCGGCGCGGGCACCGACGTGGACACCGGGGACGGCCTGCTCATGGGCGCGGAGGCCGGGGCCGAACTGTCGGGCATGGAGTTCTCCAACGCGTATTCGCTGGCCCCGGTGGCCGATTCGTGGCCGTTCGGGGGGCGCCCGGTGTCGGCGGTGTTCGCCTCGGATCAGGTCATGCATTTCGCGACCCTGTACGACGAATCGCGGTCGGTGCTGTGGGGTCAGGGGTGTGGTTCGCGGGCACAGGCTTTCGCGGCCATCGCGGATGGCCGCCGGGTGTACGCCGCGCTGGACGAGCTGCCCGAGGCGGTTCGCGCGGAGCTGCTGCGGCTGGGCCCGAGCCCGACCGGTCAGGTGCCGATGGGCGCGGTGCTGGAGGGCACGGTGCGCGGCACGGGTGGATTGCGCCTGGTGGGACCGGATTGCGCCACCACCGTGGCGGGCCTCTATGGCGCGGGGGATGTCACCACCCGGGAGCCGATCACCGGCGCGGTCAGCGGTTTCGGCGGCCAGAACGGTGCGTGGTCCATTTCGTCCGGGGTGTGGGCGGGCGCCGGTGCGGCCGGTTTCGCGGAGTCCCGCCGCAAGCTGGGCAAGGCGCGGCCGGTGCCGGGTGTGGGTCTGGGGGACAAGTCCCGCCTGGATCCGCGCGCGGTGGTGGGGCTGGTTCAGGAGCACACGTTGCCCCTGCGGCGCAGCTACTGGCGGAGTGACGGCAGCCTGCGTGACAGCATCGGCGAACTGGATGGTCTGTGGCCGGGTGCGGAGTTGGCGCTGGGCGGAAAAGGTCCCGATCGGCTGTGGGCCAGGCAGGCCGCGGCGCTGCTCGCGGTGGCGCGTTGGACGAAATATTCGGCGCTCGCTCGAACCGAGACCCGGGGAATGCACCGGCGTACCGACCACCCCGGTGCGGGAATTGACTGGCGGGTACGGTTGCTCTCCGGCGGTCTCGAATCCGTGTGGGTACGACCGCAACCCGTGGTAGCCGAGGCGGCGCCGGCGTGAACCGGGCGGTAGGTTACTGATCGGTCGTGCAGCCCCCATGACAACCTCACAGCCGTCCCCGCGACCGGGTTGTGACAGTTCTCCGAGTTCGGGTTCCCACCAGCGAGTTTCCGTTCACCTGCGCGTGACGCGGCTGACTTACTCTTCAACGATGGTGAGGCGACGCGACGGACCCGGGGTCGATTTGGCACCCCGTCGCAGCGACTGGCAGAATGGGCCGATCCCGGCCGCAGCCACCGCCCGGCCCGGGACACTCGGTGATCACGAACTCCGACTCGCGGGTTCACCCGGGATCACCCCGACTGTCTCGTCCGGACACACCCCTCCGGTTCTCGCTCGACGATCTGTGCCGCCGTCGACCATTCCGTCACGGCGAAAAGATATATATGAGCACCGAAACCATAAAAACAGCTATTACCGAACGGTAACCGTCAAACGGTTGAGTCCGAACCGATCAGGAGTGAAAGCGTGTCACCCGTGACTGAAGCAGTGAATGCCACCGAGGCCCCCGCGTCCAATGGCGCGAACCTGTCCGACATCACCACGGAAGAAATTTTCGCCGGGCATCTTGGCGGCAAGCTTTCGGTCGAACTCACCGCACCGCTGGAGACCCAGCGGGATCTGTCCATCGCCTACACCCCGGGCGTCGCGAAGGTCTGCCTCGGCATCGCCGAGGACGAGTCCCTCGCCAAGACCTACACCTGGGCCGAGCGCCTGGTCGTGGTCGTCTCCGACGGCACCGCCGTGCTGGGTCTGGGCGACATCGGCCCGCGCGCGTCGCTGCCGGTGATGGAGGGCAAGGCGGCGCTGTTCAAGAAGTTCGCCGGGCTGGACTCGATCCCGCTCGTGCTGGACACCAAGGACCCCGACGAGATCGTCGAGACCCTGATCCGCCTGCGCCCCAGCTTCGGCGCGGTCAACCTGGAGGACATCTCCGCCCCGCGCTGCTTCGAGATCGAGAAGCGCGTCGTCGAGGCGCTGGACTGCCCGGTCATGCACGACGACCAGCACGGCACCGCCATCGTGGTGCTGGCCGGCCTCAAGGGCGCGGCCGCGGTGCAGGGCCGTGACATGTCCGGCATGAAGGTCGTGGTCTCGGGTGCGGGCGCCGCGGGCGTCGCGTGCACCGACATCCTGCTGGCCGCCAGCGTCTCCGACATCGTCGTGCTCGACTCCAAGGGCATCGTGAGCAAGGATCGCGGCGACCTGAACGAGTACAAGACCGCGCTGGCCGAGCGCACCAACCCGCGCAATGTGACCGGCGGTCCGGCCGAGGCGCTCGCGGGTGCGGACGTGTTCCTGGGTCTGTCGGCGGGCACCATCGCCGAGGAGCTCATCGCGTCCATGGCGCCGGAGTCCATCGTGTTCGCCATGTCGAACCCGAACCCGGAGATCCACCCCGACGTCGCCGCCAAGTACGCGTCCATCGTGGCCACCGGCCGCAGCGACTTCCCGAACCAGCTCAACAATGTGCTGGCCTTCCCGGGCGTCTTCAAGGGCGCGCTGGATGCCGGCGCCCGCCGCATCACCGAGGGCATGAAGGTGGCCGCGGCCGAGGCGATCTTCAATGTGGTCGCCGGTGAGCTGTCCGCGGACAAGATCATCCCGAGCCCGCTGGACCCGCGCGTGGCCCCGGCGGTCGCCGAGGCCGTGGGCAATGCCGCCCGCGCCGAGGGCGTCGCGTAATCGCACGCTGAACCGAGCCGGAAGGGGCGCTTCGTCATCGACGAGGCGCCCCTTTCGCGTTCGCGGGCGCGGGATTCGGTCGTCCCCCACACGGGGGAGGAGGGGTCCGGGCGGTACCGTGCGGCCATGGATGTGACCAGGTCACTGGCCCGGCAGTCGCTGCTGGTGGCCGCGGTGGCGGCCGTGCTGGACGGCGCGCAGATGGTGATGTGCGGCGGGTTCGGCCTGGCCCCGGTGGCGGCCACCGTGCTGACCGTGGCCACGGTGGTCGCGGATCTGGCGCTGGCGGCTCCGGCGGCGACGGCGGCCGCGGTGGCGGTGGCGCAGGTGGTGGTGAAGGTGTCGGTGGCGGTGTTCGCGCACCATTACGGGCTCACCGCCAGGGTTTTCGATGTCGGGTTCCTGGTGGCCGGGTATCAGGCGGGCGCGTGGCTGAGCGGGGTGGTGTCGGTGCTGACCGTGACGCTGCTGGCGGGCGGCGGGTTGTTGGTGAACGCGATGGCGGCGCTGGCGGGCACGAACAATCCTGTGCGGCTGGTGATCTCGGCGCTCGGGGCGGGGGTGGTGCCGTGGCTGGTGGGCCGGTACACGGCGGCGCGCGGGGCCTATATCGCGGAATTGGAGCAGCGGGAGCGGTTGCGGCGGCAGGAGCAGCGGGTGGCGCTGGATCGGGCGCTGGCCGATGAGCGGGAGGCGATCGCGCGGGATCTGCACGATGTCATCTCGCATCATGTGAGCGCGATCGGGATTCACGCCGGGGTGGCGCGAATGGCTTTGTCGCGCAGTGATTCCGAGTCGGCTTCCCGGTCGGTCAATGCGGTGGAGACCAGTAGCCGGGCGGCCATGGTGGATCTGCGGCGGCAGCTGGATCTGCTGCACGGCCGCGAGGACGACGGTGAGCGACAGCCCGGGCTGGCCGATATCGACGATCTGGTGCATCGGGTGCGGGATGCCGGATTGATTGTGCGCGTGACCGTCTCGGGGGATGCGCCGGTGCTGCCGGAGTCGCTGGACGTCATGCTGTATCGGGTCGTGCAGGAGATGCTGACCAACGCGCTGCGTCACGGTGGTGAGCGGGCCGAGGTCGAAATCGTCTATCGGCCCGGCTCGGTGGAGATCCGCGAGACCAATTCGATCACCGCCCGGGTGCCGGGTTCGGATGTGCATCGCGGTCTGGACGGCATCCGCCGCCGGGCCGAACTGTTCGACGGGACCGTGGTCCACGGTGCCGATTCCTCCGGAACCCGTTGGGATATCCGGGTTTCCGTCCCGATCGGAGTCGCATGAGCATCACGGTCCTGATCGCCGACGATCACGCGGTCTTCCGTTCCGGTCTGCGCGCGGTGGTGGACGCTCATCCCGATCTGGAGTGCGTGGCCGAGGTGGGGGACGGCCGCGCGGCCATCGAGGCGGCCGCGCGCACGCATCCCGATGTGGCGATTCTCGATGTCCGCATGCCCAAGCTGGACGGTTTGGCCGCGACCGAGGCGATCGTGGCCGCGGGTGGCACCCGGGTGCTGTTGCTCACCACGTACGACAGCGAGGCGAATCTGCATCGGGCGCTGTCGGCGGGCGCGAGCGGTTTCCTGCTGAAAAGTCTTCCCCCGGAAGAACTCGTGGCCGCGATCCGGGTCGCGGTGCGTGGGGACGCGGTCATCGACCCGTCCATGACGCGCAGGCTCGCAACGCGTTTCGCGGTCGGTATCGCGCCGCCGGTGGAGCCGCCCGAGTTGGCGCAGTTGACCGCCCGGGAGCGGGAGGTGTTGCTGTTGCTGGCCGATGCGCGCAGTAACGGCGAGATCGCGGCCGCGCTGGGTGTCGGTGAGGAGACGATCAAGACGCACGTGTCCCGGGTGCTCGCGAAACTCGGTGTGCGCGACCGTATTCAGGCGGTGGTGTTCGCGCACCAGCACGGACTCGGCCGGTAGCCGGCCGAGTCCGTGGCGGTGATCAGAATCCGAAGGACCCGGTGCTCGGCTTGGGCGTCGGGGTCGGGGTGGGGGTGGTGTCGTCGGCCACGGTGACCACCTTGGTGGTCGACGAGGCGGCCACGCCGGTGCGGCCGGAGAAGTTCGCGCCGATGGTGTACGAGCCCGCCGCGCCCGGGGTCCACACGATGGTGGCCTTGCCGTTCGCGTTGACCGGGATGTCGCCGAGGACCTGGTCGCCGGCCTTGAACTGGATGGTGCCGCCGGCGGCCGCCGGGGACACGGTGGCCTCCAGGGTGACCGGGGTGTTGATCTTGGCGCCGCTCACGTCGGTGAGGACGGTGGTCGACACGGCGTCACTGGACACGGTGAGGGCCGGGCCCTTGTCGGTGTAGTTGCCGGAGCCGAGGGAGCCGCTGTAGCTCATGGAGGTCGCCAGCGGGGTGTCGCGGGCGCAGTTGACGCCGACGGTGTACTGCACCTCGAAGGTCTGCGACTTCGGCGAGATGTTCGGGTACACAGGGTATTTCACGATGGAGAACGAGGCGCTGACCGCGTCCGGCGCCGAGGTGTCGATCGAGACCTGGTCGCCGCCCATCTTCGCCGAGCCCGCGACGGGGGTCAGGCAGGTCGGGTGCGCGTCCTTGATCGAGTAGATGTACTCCACCGGGATGCCGGTCCGCTCGAACTTCGTCGACACGGTCACGACCTCACCGGCGATCGGGTTGGTGTTGGACACCGTCCGGGTGAACTTGCTGTTCCCGTCGTTCCAGGTCACCGTCCCGGACGCGGCCGAGGCCATGCCAGGCATCGCCGCAACCGCGAACCCGGCCGCCACCGCGAACGCGGCCACCGACCCGGCCGCCCGCTGCATACTTCTGTCCACCATGTGTTTCTCCCACGCACCGGGCGCCCTCGACATCGTCATCAAGGCAGGATTCACCCGAGTTGGCGGAATTAGATCACGCCGTTTACTTTCACGGACCCAATTCCGAAATGAACCCATGTCAGATGGGTGGTGGGCATGCCGGCCCCGGTGTGGGGCCGACGCACAGCCCCTCCCTCTAGTGCTGGCTGTTCATGTAGGCGGAGCCGTTGGTCACGATGCCGAAGGCCTGGCTGAGCAGCGTGAAGAGGACACCTAGAACGCCCATGGTGATGTGTGTTCCTAACTTTGTTGTTGTGCCGGAACCGTTTCCGGTCACCACAGCGATATCACAGGGGTGTGGGGCGCTGCACCTCGGTTTTGTGCGGGGTGGTGTAGACGGTGACGGCGTGGTCCGTGCAGCGGTCGACGAAGGTGGTGTCGAGGGGGTGGTCGCTGACCAGGAGGCGGAAATAGAGAGGGGCGGAGAGGGTTTCGATGACCTCACGGGGGGAGGTATCGGGAGGGAGGTCGCCGCGCCGGATGGCTCGGTGGATGATGGCGGCGCTCTGGTCGAAGCGGGTGGTCCAGAAGTGGTGGCGGGCGGCTGCTACTTCCGGGTCGGGGGAGAGGGCGACCGTGGTGCCGAGGAGGCGGGCTATGCCGGGGCGGGAGATCAGGTCGGCAATCTGCTGGGCCAACTGGCGCAGGTCTTCCCGGAGGACGCCGGTGTCGGGGATGGGGTTGGCTTCGGCGGCGAGTTCGGTGACGGCGTCGGCGATGAGGGCGGTGCGGGTGCCCCAGCGGCGGTAGATGGTTGTTTCGGCGACGGCGGCTCGGGTGGCGACCTCGGTGATGGTCAGGCCCTCGATACCGTGGTCGGCGATCTGGTCGAGGGTGGCCGCGAGGATGGCCTGGCGGACTCGGGCGGATCGGCCTCCGGTCCTGCGGCGGGGGCTTGATTCCGGGTGGTCGCGGTCTCCGGGCTGGTCCATGCCCTGTTCATAACAGGTTCGGAGGTTAAAAGCTAACAATCCTGGCTTTAGCCTTCCCGCTGAACGGAGCTTAATGCTAGGTTCGCTTGCGTTAAGGATGGGGATGAGAGGACGCGATATGGCCGAGCCCATCGAGATTCGTGCGGACCTGGGTGGACGGCGGATCACGCGAGATCAGGTGCGGGCGTGGGAATCACGGCGGGCCGGTGCCGTGCTGCGGAAGCTCGCCGCCCGGCTGGGGGAGCGCGCGCTCGCTGAACTGCTGCCGGATCGCACGATGGCGGCGTTGCGCGGTGCGCCCCTCGACGTGCAGCGAATCGCGTTGACGGACTTGAAGATTCGCCTTGGGCACGCCGGGTTATACGCAGTGCTCGAGCGAGATCTGGTCGTGTCGGAGCGGATCGCTCGCGCTGGGATGGCGATGAGCCGCGGTCGGACGGCGCACTCCGCGATTCGTCTGGAGGTCCCGGGTTACTCCGCGGAACGGTTCGCCGCGTGGTTCGAGAATCTGGTCCTCGACAACCGTGAGGCCGAGATGGTCGACGCCTGCCCGGATCACTATCTGCTCCGAGGGCTGCCCGACGGACGGCAGGAAGTCGTCGAGACCACCGGTGGGTCGCCCATGCCGACCCGGTTCCTGGTCGACTACACAACGACCGATGACCTGACCGTTCCGGTCGACCCGCGGTATCCGATTCAGATCGCGGGGCAAGCGGTTCTCGATGACGGTCTGGTCATCGGCGGCGTCCGCCATCAGTTCCGCGATCAGGGCGGCACGCTGAACGCGCTTCTCACCGTTCAGTTTCCGGCGACCTTGCCAGGGAGGTTCATTCGGCAGCATCGGTGGCATCTGGCCGTGGAGTTCGGCAACTGGCTGATCGCGGCCGCACCGGTGGCCGCGAGGGTCTAGTGGTCACGGAACGCGTGTGGGGCCCGGTCGTTTCGACCGGGCCCCACACGCGATGACCGACTACTTGTGCTGCTTGCCGCACGCCTTGTGATAGTCGATGACAGCCTGGCGTGCCGCCTTCAGGTCCTGGGCCTGCTGCGGGTTGGCCTCGCGCCACGCCTTCAGCTCCGCCCGCCGCTGATCCTTGGGCAGCGCCTTGACCTTGGCGATCTCGGCGGCGACGTCGGGATGCGCGGCCAGGTAGGCGGCGACCTTGGGTGCGGAGTCGGCGCGCGCGGCGGCCGCGGCGGCAGGACCGCAGGTGGGGGTGTCGGCGGAGGCGGTGCCGGGGATCGCGAGGGCGATGGCGGCGGCTCCGGCGGCTCCGGCGAGGGCCACGGCGAGGGTGCGTTTCATTCTCACTCCAGGTTGTGTGGTGGGTTCGCCGTCGAATCTGCCCGCCGAACCTGAAGCCTCCCTGAAGCCGGCGGGCTTCTTCAGGTGATCTTCAGGCGGGGAGAGCGAGGCGGAAGACCGCGCCCTGCGCGCCGATCGGCTCGGGGTCGACGCAGACCAGGTCGCCGCCGTGGGCGCGGGCGAGACCGCGGGCGATGGCCAGGCCGAGACCGGACCCGTCGGGGCGGGTGTCGCGGGCGGAATCGAGGCGGACCAGGCGGTCGAAGATCCGTTCGCGGGCTTCGGCGGGAATGCCGGGGCCGGTGTCGGAGATTGTCAGTTCGACTGTGCTGGAGGCGGATCGGTCCGGAGCGGAGCGCACGTCGATGGTGACCGAGCCGTGGTCCCGCATGGCCTGGCAGGCGTTGGTCAGCAGATTGGTGAGGATCTGGGTGATGCGCTCGGGATCGGCGGAAGCGGTGACCGGATCGCCGGTGAGATGGAATTCGGTGTCCGGATGCAGCATTCGCATGCGGTCGAGCTGGGCGTCGGCGAGCGCGTGCAGATCGACGGGCTCGCGCCGGAGCTGGAGCCCGGCGTCGATGCGCGCCAGGTCGAGCAGGTCATCGACCAACCGTCCCGCGCGATGCGTTTCGCGAACCAGGAGGAGCAACATCCGCTGTCGATCCTCGGGATCGGTGTCGGTGGGCTGTTGCAGGACCGCTTCGGCGAGCGAGCGCACTCCCGTGATGGGTGTGCGCAATTCGTGGGCGGCGTCCCCGACGAACGCGCGGATCTGCTGCTCGGAGGCGCGGGCCCGGGCTTCGGCGGCCGCCGTGTCACGCAACGCCCCTTCCAGCGCGTCCAGCATTTCGTCGAATGCGGCCGCGGTGCGCCCCAATTCGGTGTCGGTGCGGGACGGTTCGAGCCGCCGTCCGAGGTGACCGTGCGCGATGTCGCGGGCCAGCCGCGTCATGGCGTCGAGCGGTTCGAGCGCGCGGCGGATCCCGAACCACAGTGCGAGCGAGATGATCGCGATGGCGGACGTGGTCGCCGCGGTCAGCAGTAGTCCCAGCCGTGATTGCACGCGGGCCAGCAGGGGAGTGTCGATCTGCAAGGTGAGTCGGCTGCCGTCGATCGCACCGGACCCGCTCAGGCGAATGAGGCGAGTCTTGGTGGTGCTGTCCTCGGCGATCCGGTGATCGAGGCTGCCGAAGGTGCGGCCGTCGGCGAGCACGAGCCGCACCCGCACGGACCGGGTGTCGACCCGGGACACCAGATCCTCCGGTGTCACCCCGCTGTGCGCGAGTTCGCGGGCCAGCTGCGCCCGGTCGCCGAGCACCGCGTTCTCGCTGCGGTTGACGACCAGCCCGAACAAGGCGTGCACGCTCACCCCGACCAGCACCAGCACGATGCCGGAAACCAGTGCGGCGGTGAGGGTTACCCGCGCACGCAGCGAGACGGTCCTCACTTCGGCGCCCGCAGGGTGTATCCGAGTCCGCGCACCGTGTGCACGAGCCGTTCCCCGTGTTCCTCGAGCTTGCGTCGTAGCGCGCTGACGTGCACTTCGACCAGATTCGGGTCGTAGTCGTCGTATCCCCACACGGCCGTAAGGATCTGGGTCTTGGTCACCACCCGGTCCCGTTGCGCCGCGAGGTACGCCAGCAGCTTGAACTCGGTGGCCGTGAGCGTGAGTTCCTGTCCGCCCCGGCGCGCGCTGCCGGTGTCCACGGTCACCTCGAGGTCGCCGATCACGGTGCGGCGCTGGAGTTTCCCCATGCGCCGCAGCAGCGCGTCCACGCGTGCCACGAGTTCGGTGAGGTCGAACGGTTTCACCAGGTAGTCGTCGGATCCGGCGCGCAGCCCCCGGACCCGGTCCTCGACGCCGTCGCGCGCGGTGAGCATGACCACGCCCGCCGCGGAGCGTGCTCGCACCGATTCCAGGAGCGCGAACCCGTCCCGCCCGGGCAGCCCGACATCGAGCACCACCACATCGGGCCGGTAGCGGGTGAGGTCCTGTTCCAGCAGCGCGCCGTCGCCTCGCGTGAGCACGTCGTGCCCGGCGGCGGTGAGCCCGGCTCCGACCGCGGCGCGAATGGCCTCGGCGTCTTCGATGACAAGAATGCGTCCCGGTTGCACGCGGTAATTCTCCGGTCGCTGCCTGTGAATCCGCTGCGAACCGGGACGCTTTCCCGTGGATTTAGTGCGGTACCGCGACGGCGCTGATGAACGCGGCGAGCTGCTTGTCGCTGACGTTCTTGGCGAGGTCGGATTCGCAGATCATGCCCGCGAGCTTGTTGCCCTTGCGCATGTCGAGAACGGGCATGCGTTTGATCTGGTTCTGTTCCATGACGTCGAGGACGGTTCCGAGGTCGGTGTCGACGTCCACCGACCACACCCGGCCCTGGGCCAGGTCGCCTGCGCGGACCTTGCCCGGATCGTGTCCCATGGCGATGCAGTTGACCACGATGTCGCGGTCGGTGAGCATGCCGATCATCTGGTCGCCGTCACAGATCGGCAGGGCGCCGACGTCCATGTTGCGCATCATCTGGGCGGCGCGGTCGATCGTCTCATCAGCGGGGATGCATTCCGCATTCCGGTGCATGATGTCGCGAGCCTTCACTGCGAACCTCCTGTCTCGGATGGGTGTGCCAGGAGACATCGTGACCCCAGTCACACCGGAAGGTCAATCCGCCTGTTTCGGATCCTGCCGGTGAGCTGGCCGAATCGTCCGGTCCCGGGCGCGCTCAGCCACACCACGAAGGCCAGTAGACCGTCCAGGGTGAGCGCCAGCGCGGCCACCAGGATCGCGCCGACCAGAACCTTGTCGTACCGGTAGAGGCTTATCCCGTCGAAGATGTACCGGCCCAGCCCGCCCAGGTTCACGTAGGCGGCGATGGTCGCGGTCGCCACCACCTGCAGGGTGGCCGCGCGCAGGCCGCTGAGCAGCACCGGCAGCGCGTTGGGGAGTTCGACGCGGAGCAGCACCCGCGGCTCGCTCATGCCCATGGCGCGGGAGGCGTCGACCACGATGGGGTCCACGTTCGCGATGCCCGCGTACGCGCCCGCCAGCAGGGGCGGAATGCCGACGGTGAGCAGCGCCAGCAGCGGCGGGGTGAGCCCCAACCCCATGAGCAGCACCACGAAGGTGAGCACGCCCAGGGTCGGCAGAGCGCGCATGGAGTTCGCGAATCCGACGATGAGCGCCGACCCGCGCCGGGTGTGCCCGATCAGCAGTCCGATGGGCACGGCGATCACGGCCGAAAGCCCCACGGCCAGCAGGCTGTACCAGAGGTGTTCGAGCAGCCGCCGCCCGATCCCGGCGGGCCCGGACCAGTTCGCGCCGTCGGTGAGGAAGTGCCAGGCGTCCACGAAAAGGTTCACCGCGCAGCCCCTTTCAGCCACGGCGTCGCCACCTTGCCCAGCAGGTACAGCGCCCGGTCCACGATCAAGGCCAGCACCAGCACGACGATGATGCCCGCCACGATCTCGTCCGGATAGTCGCGCTGATACCCCTGCGTGAACAGCTTGCCGAGACCGCCCACTCCGATCAGCGCGCCCACGGTCACCATCGAGATATTGGTGACGGCCACGACCCGCAGGTTGGCGAGGAAGACGGGCAGCGCGAGCGGGAAGTCGACGGTGAGCACCCGCCGCCAGCGCGGGTACCCGATGGCGTCGGCCGCGTCGAGGGTGGTGTCGGACACCGAGTCCAGCGCCGCCGGTACCGCCGTCACCAGCAGCGCGACCGAGTAGATGGTCAGGGCGATAACGACATTCAGCGGATCGATGACCCCGATGCCGAGCAGCGGCGGCAGGATCACGAACAACGCCAGCGACGGAATCGTGTAGGCGATCCCGGCCGCGGTGGTGGTGATCCGCCGCAGCCAGCGCGCCCGATGCGCGAGCGCGCCCGCCGGGATCGCGATCACCAGTCCGAGCGCCAGCGGCAGCAGCGCCAGCGACAGGTGGGTGCGGGCGTATCCGGCGATCTCGCCGAAATTGTCCAGCAGGTACCTCACCGGGTCTCCTCGAAGAAGACCCGATTGCGTTCGGCGTCCTCGGCCGTGCGCTGCCGGTGCAGCTGTTCGAGCACGTCGCGGGCGTAGATGGCGCCGCGCACGCCGCCGGAATCGTCCACGGCGACACCGATTTCCGCGGGGGAGGAGATGGTGGCGTCGAGTGCCTGCCGCAGGTCGCCGCCGGGCGGGAACAGGGAGCCGCCCGAGGCCATGCTGTCGGCGAGCGGGCGTCCGGCGCGGACGCCTTCCACGCCGGTGGTGTCGATCCAGCCCATGGGTTTCTTGGCCTCGTCGATGACGAGCCGCCATTCGCCCTCGTCCAACCGGATGCCGGGCACCTGTTCGGGGGAGATGGTGGAGAGGTCGTGCAGGGGTACGGCGTCGGCGGGCCGGAAGGACAGTTCGCGGTAGCCGCGGTCGCGGCCCACGAATCCGGCCACGAAATCGGTGGCGGGCCGGGCGAGTACGGTCTGCGGGACGTCGTGCTGTTGCAGGCGCCCGCCGGGCCCGAAGACGGCGATGTGGTCGCCGAGTTTGATGGCCTCGTCGATGTCGTGGGTGACGAAGACGATGGTCTTGTGCAGTTCGGCCTGCAGCCGCAGCATCTCGTTCTGGAGTTCGGTGCGCACGACGGGGTCGACGGCGCTGAACGGCTCGTCCATGAGCAGGATGGGCGGGTCGGCGGCCAGCGCCCGGGCGACGCCGACGCGCTGCTGCTGGCCGCCGGACAGTTGCGCCGGATAGCGTTGCGCCAGAGCGCGATCCAGTCCGACGCGATCCATCACCTCCAGCGCCGCCTGCCGGGCCGCGCGCCGGGACTGCCCGCGCAGCACCGGCACGGTGGCCACATTGTCGACGACGGTGCGGTGCGGCAGCAGTCCGGCGCTCTGGATCACGTACCCGATGCCGAGCCGCAGCTTGACCGGGTCGGCACGGGAAATGTCCTGTCCGCCAATGGTGATGGCGCCGACACTGGGGCTGATCATCCGGTTGATCATGCGCATGGAGGTGGTCTTGCCGCAGCCGGACGGTCCCACGAACACGGTGAACGACCCGGATTCGATGCGCAGGCTCAGGTCGTGGACGGCGGTGGTGCCGTCCGGGTAGGTCTTGCTGACGCCGGTGAATTCGATGTCGGACACCGTGTTCCGCCTCCCCTTATGCGATCGGCTTGTCGAGCCCCTGCGCGGCGACCCACTGGCGGGCGGCGGCGGCCGGTTCGGTCTTGCTGCTGCCGGAGACGGCGGTATTGAGCGAGATGAGTTCGGCGGTGGTGAGTTTCGCGGAGGTCGCGTCGAGCACCTTGGTCAGCTTGTCGCTCTTCTTGGCGGTGTTGTAGAGCGGCACCACGTTCTGGGGCGGGAAGTTGTGCTTGGGGTCGGTCAGCACCACCAGGTTGTTGGCGGCGACGGCGGGGGAGGTGGTGAAGATGTCGGCGGCGGTGACCTGGCCGTCGGTCAGCGCCTTCACGGTGGCGGGGCCGCCGCCGTCGGCGATCGGCACGAAGTTGGCGGCGGCGATGTCGAGTCCGTAGTTCTTCTTCAGGCCGGGTAGCCCGCCCGGCCGTTCGGAGAATTCAGCGGGCGCGGCCAGTTTCACCTCGGCCGAGTGCGCGGCCAGGTCGGCGATGCTGGTCAGATTCCATTTCTCGGCGGTCGCCTTGGTGACGACGACGGCGTCGGAGTCCTCGCCGGGCGCGGGCGTGCCGATGGCGAGCTGATCGCCGAGCGCCTTGGCGAGCGCGGTGTTCACTTCGTCGGGCGTGGTGGCGGTGCTCGATTTGTCCAGGTATTGCAGCAGATTGCCGGTGTAGTCCGGGATCAGGTCGATGGCGCACTGCCTCAACGCGGGCACGTACGCCTCACGGCTGCCGATATTGAGTTTGGTGTCGACGCTGAACCCGTTGGCCCGCAACGCTTCCGCGTACACGTCGGCCACGGTCTCGGATTCGGGGAAGTTGGCGGACCCGACGGTCACCTTGTTCGCGTCGCCGCCGCAGCTGCCGCCCCCACCGAGCGGATTGGACTTGTTGTCGCCACAGGCGGACAGTGCCATGGCGGCGGCCAGCGCGACCGACGCGGCCAGGATTCGAAGTACGGTCCGGGAGATGCGCTTGCCATCGGCGCGCGTGGTGATGAGCGATTGCACTGTCGTCCTTCCGAGCGGGATGCCTGCAGCGGGCGGGGTGTCACCACCCCTGGAACAGACCTAACTGTCCATATTGCCCGCCTCATCCCGCGAACGGTGCCTACCTACGGTCGGTTTCGCGCTTCCGGCGGAAACGGCACGCCCGATGTCCGGCCCGGTTTCACCGCCGCGAGGGCCGGCGCGGCAGACTGTTGCGCGTGTCCGGCACTGACTCCCACCCCTCGCAGGCGCTCGGTCGTCGCGCCGCCCGCCGTCGTCCGTCGCCTCGCGTGCGCACGTCCGGGACCGGATCCAACCGATTGGTTTGTGCCGTGCGAACACTGGGCCGGGGCGCGCTCGTCACCGCGATCGCGGTGACGGCGGTGGCCTGCGGCAGCGCGGACACCGGTCCGGTTGTGACGGTGGGAGCAGGGGATTCGCCCCAGTCCCGGATGATCGCCGAACTCTACGCGGGCGCGTTGGCCCGCACCGGTCTGCACACCCGCGTCGAGGAGCGGGTGGGTTCCCGCGGTGATCTGCTCGCCGCCCTGGACTCCGGCGACCTCGCCCTGTTCGGCGACATCACCGGCGACATCCTCACCGCCCTCGACTCGACCGCAACCGTCACCAAGCCGGACGCGGTGAATGCGGCCCTCGCCAAAGCCCTTCCGCAGGGCGTCACCACCTCCGACCCCGCCGACGGCACCGACCTGCGCCCCACCGTGGTCGCCTCCGCCGCGCACCCCACGGCCCTCCCGTCCTCCCTGAAGGACCTCGGCCCCCGCTGCGACGACCTCATCGTCGGCATCGACACCGGCGCCCCGCTGGACGCCCAGCGCGCCCCCCTCGACCCCGACCGCGATGTCCTCACCCCCCTGCGCGCCACCTACCACTGCGCCATCACCCGCACGGTCACCTTCACCACCCACGCCGACCTCCGAAAAGCCCTCTCCGAAGGCGAGATCCAGTTGGCCGTGCTCCCGGGCCCCGCCGCCTTCCTCCCCGGCGACGGCGCCGACCTCACCGCCCTGTCCGACCCCGACTACGCCTTCCGCGCCGCCATGGTCGCCCCCATCCTCCGCAAGTCGGCTCTCACCGACCCTCAGCTCCGCAAACTCAACTACGTGGCAGGCGAACTCACCACCACCGAGCTCGCCGACATGATCCACCAGATCCGCGACCAGAACGCCATCCCCTCCGCCGTGGCCCGCACCTGGCTCGACGCCCACGCCCTCTGATCCGGGTCCGCCACCGCCGCGCTGTGCCACAAACCCTTTCGGTCGCTTACCGTGGAGGGTTCGGGGGCAGCTTCCAACGGCGGTACGGAACTGGATACGACGGTGAACTCACCTGGCGACGATCATCTGGGCAATTGGCCCTGGCCCACAGGCACTTTCATGGAGCGGCTGTGCCTGCGCTCCCGGAGGTCGCTACTCCGGCTCGGGACGCGGACGTACGGGCCGCCGGGCACGGTGCTCATGCGGCAGGGCGATCCGGGCAGCATGGTGTATCTGCTGCGCTCGCGCGACCGCTCGGTATCGGCGTGCGTGAAGATCACCACGGCCGACGGCCGGCTGCTCGCGATCCGGGTCAGCGGGGACGTGATCGGCGAACTCGGTGCGCTGGTGCCGGATTCGCTGCGCTCCAACACCGCGACCGTGTGCACGCCCACCATCGTGCACCGCATCCCGGGCACGGCGTTCATGACCTTCCTGGAAACCCATCACGACGGTTCCCTGGTGCTGTGCCGTTCCCTGGCCGACCGGCTGGCCTGGTCGGATCAGCGTCGCCTGGACTTCGGCGACCATCAGGTGCGGGTGCGGCTGGCGCGCCTGCTCGTCGAGTTCGTCGAGTCGTACGGGCGGCGGGTGGAGGCCGGGTGGGAGCTCACCGTGCGGCTGTCCTACGAGGAGCTGGGCAATCTGGTCGGGGCGCGGGTGGACGCGGTGGGCAAGGCGATGAAGGAACTGGGCGCGGACGGCTCGGTGTGCCTGATGAAGCGGCACGTCATCGTCCGTGATCTCGAAAACCTGCGGCGGGCAGCCGAGTTGACGGATGTTTTCGGGAAAGACGCCCGGGTGACCTGATTTTTCAGTTCGCGGCCGAGCTCATGCTCGCCGCCGCGGTGGCGCTCACTGTTGAAGGGCGGCGGCCAGATCTGCGTTGAGGGCGAGGGCGGGCAGGGAGGTGACGAGCATGTCCACCAGGGCTTCTCGGGGGATGGGTTCCTCGCGGAGCCAGGTGAGGGTGGTCTCCTCGACGAAGGCGATCCAGCCGCGGACCGCCAGGCCGAGCCGGGGGCGGTCGGGGTCGTCGGCCGGGATGGGGGCCTCGGCGAGGATGCGGTCGACGAGGGCCATGCGGGTGGCGTTGACGAGGGCCACGAGTTCCGGGCTGGCACTGGCGGGGCCGCGGAGCAGCGCCAGATACGAGGTGCGGTTCTCGGTGACGTAGGCGATGTAGCGCTCGATCGCGTCCTGCAGCATGTCGAACAGCGACAGGGTGGGGTCGGGGGTGGTGCGTTCCAGGAGTTCGGCATTGGCGTGATTGACGATCGCCAGGTGGAAGTCGTGCTTGGTGGGGAAGTAGTGGAAGAGCAGGCCGCGGGAGATGCCGGCCTGGGCGGCGATCTCGCCGATGGAGACGTCCTCGAGGGCGCGCTCGCGCAGCATGCGGGCGCCGAGGGTGATCAGCTGCTCGCGGCGTTCGGCGGGGCTGAGGCGCACGCGTTTGGCCCGGCTGTCCGGTCTGCTGCTCACGGCGCGCTCCTTGGTCATTTGTCCGACGGTACTGAACGAGGGTCGACGATTACTGAACTCGAGTCAATAATATTGACTACTGCTCAATAAGAGTATTGACTCCTACTCAATAGGACCATATTCTCGGGTACATGAGTCGCAAGGTTACAGACAAAGCTGTCGGCAACCGGCCTGCCCGGCACTCCCACGTGATCATCGTCGGCAGCGGGTTCTCGGGCCTGGGCCTGGCCATCCGGCTGAGCAAGCAGGGGCGCACCGACTATCTCGTGCTGGAGCGCGGCAGCGATGTCGGCGGCACCTGGCGCGACAACACCTACCCGGGCGCGGCCTGCGACGTCCCCTCGCAGCTGTACTCGTACTCCTTCGCCACCAACCCGGAGTGGTCGCGCTCCTTCTCCAAGCAGCCGGAGATCCAGCGCTACATCCAGGGCGTCGCCGACAAGTACGACGTGCGCGACAAGCACATCTTCGACTGCGAGATGACCGGCGCCCAGTGGAACGCCGCCGAGGCGCGCTGGGAGATCCAGACCAGCCAGGGCGCGTTCACCGCGGACATCCTGGTCTCCGCCGTCGGCGCGCTGTGCGAGCCGAACCTGCCGGACATCAAGGGCATCAACGACTTCCAGGGCGAGATCTTCCACTCCGCCCGCTGGAACCACGACTCCGACCTGACCGGCAAGCGCGTCGCCGTCATCGGCACCGGCGCCTCCGCCATCCAGATCGTCCCGAACATCGCCGCCAAGGTCGCGCACCTGGACGTCTACCAGCGCACCGCCCCCTGGCTGCTGCCCCGCGTCGACCGCGAGTACCTGGCCCCGGAGCGCTTCGCGCTCAAGAAGATTCCCGCGCTGCGCAACCTGTACCGCGCCGGCATCTACGCGGCCCGCGAGACCCAGGTGGTCGGCCTGGCCAAGTTCCCGCCCGCCATGCTCGCCCTGGAGGCGATCGCCCGCGCCAAGCTGTTCGCCGAGGTCCGCGACCCGGAGCTGCGCCGCAAGGTCACCCCGGACTTCCGCATCGGCTGCAAGCGCATGCTGATCTCCAACGAGTACTACCCGGCGCTGGGCCGCGACAATGTGGACCTGGTGACCGACGGGATCAAGGAGATCCGCCCGAACGCCATCGTCACCAAGGACGGCGTCGAGCGCGAGGTGGACGCGATCATCGTGGCCACCGGCTTCCACGTCACCGACTCGCCGGTCTACGACACCGTTTCCGGTCGCGACGGCCGTACCCTGTCCGAGGTGTTCGACGCCATCGGTCAGCAGGGTTACAAGGGTTCGGCGATCAACAACTACCCCAACATGTTCTTCATGCTCGGCCCGAACGTCGGCCTGGGCCACACCTCGATGGTGTTCATGCTGGAGTCGCAGATCAACTACATCTCCGACGCCATCGCACAGTTCGACAACCTGCGCCTGCGCACCGTCGAGGTCCGCAAGGACGTGCAGGACGAGTACAACGCGGGTCTGCAGCGCAAGCTGGAGGGCGCGGTGTGGAGCACCGGCGGCTGCGCCTCCTGGTACCTGGACAAGCACGGCAACAACACCACGCTGTGGCCGGACTTCACCTTCCGGTTCCGTAGTCTGCTCGAGCACTTCGACGTCGCGGCCTACGAGACCACCACCGAGCCTGTCGCACAGGCCGTTTGAGTCACCCCCACTCCTTCACCAACCGAAAGCGGTAACCGTGAGCAACGATGCTTACTTCAAGGACAAGGTCTGCGTGATCACCGGTGCGGGTTCCGGCATCGGCCGCGCGCTGGCGGAGAACCTGGCCAAGCGCGGCGCGCACCTGGCGCTGTCCGACATCGACGCCGAGGGACTCGCCGAGACCGTGCGGCGCTGTGAGAAGTTCGGCGTGAAGATCAAGTCCGATCGCCTGAACGTGGCCGAGCGCGAGGCCGTGCTGCTCTACGCCGATGAGGTGAAGAAGCACTTCGGCAAGGTCAACCAGATCTACAACAACGCCGGCATCGCCCACCACGGCAATGTCACCGACACCGCGTTCAAGGACTTCGACCGCATCATGGACGTCGACTTCTGGGGCGTCGTCAACGGCACCAAGGCGTTCCTGCCGTACCTCATCGAATCCGGTGACGGCCATGTGGTGAACGTGTCCAGCCTCTTCGGCCTGATCGCGGTCCCCGGCCAGAGCGCCTACAACTCGGCCAAGTTCGCGGTCCGCGGCTTCACCGAGGCGCTGCGCCAGGAAATGCTGATGAGCGGCACCCCGGTTCAGGTCACCTGCGTGCACCCCGGCGGCATCAAGACCGCCGTCGCCCGCAACGCCAGCGTGTCCGAGGGCCTGGACCAGAAGAACCTGGCCGCGCTGTTCGACAGCAAGCTCGCGCTGCACACCCCGGAGATGGCCGCGCAGACCATCACCGAGGCGGTCCGCAAGGGCCACGGCCGCGTACTGATCGGCTGGGAGGCCAAGGCCCTCGACCTGTTCGTGCGCACCACGGCTTCGTACTACCAGCGGATCTCCGCCGTGGTGCAGAAGCGGATCCTGCCGTAATACCGCGATTCTGAAGGACATTCGGTCATGCCCGATGTGACACTGCCGTTGCCTGTCGTCCGAGCCGTGCTGAACCCGGTCTTCCGGGTGATGCTCAATCACCGGCTCCCGTTCGGTGTCCAGCGGGCACTGATGGATTGGGGTTCGGTGGCGCAGCGGGCGCCACGCGGCACCCATGTCGAGCATGTCCGCCTCGGTGGCCGCCCGACCGAGCGCGTCTCGGTCGGGCCGGTCTCCGACAGCGCCACCGTGCTGTACCTGCACGGCGGCGGCTACACCGTCGGCTCGCCGCTCACGCACCGCTCGCTGGCGGCCTATCTGTCCCGCGAAACCGGTTGCGCCGTGCAGGTTCCCGACTACCGGCTCGCCCCCGAGCACCCGTTCCCGGCGGCGCTCGAGGACGCCGAGGCCGCGTTCCTGGAACTGGTCCGGGCCGGTTTCCGGCCGGAACGCATTGCGGTGGCCGGTGATTCGGCCGGTGGCGGGCTGTCGCTGGCGCTGGCCGAGCGGCTGCGCGACCGGCACGGACTGACCCCGGCCGCCCTGGGCCTGATCGCGCCGTGGGCCGACCCGAACGAGGTCCCCACCCGCAACCGCGATCTGGTCATCAACAAGCCGTGGTCGCGGGCCTGCGCCGCGGCCTACCTGGGTGGCGGCGACGGCACGGACGCCGGGTACGCGCCGCTGCTGGGCGAACTGCGCGGCCTGCCGCCTACCTACGTCCAGGCCGACAAGGCCGAGCTGCTGCACGACCAGTGCACGCGGCTGGTGGCGCAGCTGCGTGCGGCGGGGGTGCCGACCGAGTTCACCGAGACCGAGGGTCTCTGGCATGTGGCCCAGCTGCAGGCGGCGCTGGTGGCGCCGGCCGCGGCGGTCACCGTCGAACTCGGACAGTTCCTGCGCCAGGCGCTTCGACCGGCCCAAAGCCGGTCAATAGGATAGAGAAGAGTCACAGCGCGAGACCGTCCGGGAACAGGTTCGGGCGGTCCGCGAAGAGTTACCTGTGAGCGTGGCGTAAATTACCCGCCAGTAAACCTCTGTGGAAGGGCAGCGATGCGAGAGTTCGAAGTCCCGGCTACCTACACCATTCCGGAGAACGCCAACATGTCGGACGGCGCGTTCCGGCATGCTGAGAAGACCCCTGACCTGGTGGTCTTCAACACTCCGAATGGCAAGGGCGGCTGGAACGACGTCACGGCGGCGACGTTCGCGAAGACCGTGACCGACGTGGCCAAGGGACTGGTGGCCTCCGGTATCGAGCTCGGCGACCGCGTCGCCATCATGGCTCAGACCAGCTACGAGTGGGTCGTACTGGACTTCGCCATCTGGGCGGCCGGCGGCTGCACCGTCGCGATCTACGACTCCTCCTCCGCCGAGCAGGCGCGCTGGATCCTCGAGGACTCCGCCACCAAGCTCACCGTCGTCCAGAACGACAAGCACCGCGCCACCATCGCCGAGATCGAGTCCGGGCTGGACAGCCTGCGCGAGGTCCTGCAGCTCGACAAGGGCGCGATCGCCGAGCTCGCCGCGCGCGGCAAGGATCTCGACGACGCCGTGGTGCACGAGCGCCGCGCCCAGGTGAAGGCCGCCTCCCCGGCCACCCTGATCTACACCTCCGGCACCACCGGCCGGCCCAAGGGCGTCATGCTCTCGCATGCCAACCTCTACGCTGAGTCGGCTGCCGACCGCTCCTCCATGAGCGAGTTCCTGCAGCCCGGCCGCAAGTCGCTGCTGTTCCTGCCGCTGGCCCACGTCTTCGCCCGCGCGGTGGCGCTGGCCGCCTTCGACGCCGGCGTCACGGTCGCCCACACCGCCGACTGGTCCACCCTGGTCGAGCAGTTCGGCCAGTACAAGCCGAACTTCATCCTCTCGGTGCCGCGAGTGTTCGAGAAGGTGTTCAACGGCGCCAAGCAGAAGGCGCACGACGGCGGCAAGGGCAAGATCTTCGATTACGCCACCGAGATCGCCATCCAGTACAGCCAGTCGCTGGAGACCGGCCGCCCCGGCATCGTGCTCAAGCTGCAGCACGCGGTGCTCGACAAGCTGGTGTTCAGCAAGCTGCGTGAGGCCATGGGCGGCCAGTGCTCCTCCGCCGTCTCCGGTGGCGGCCCGCTGGGCGCGCGCCTGGGCCATTACTTCCGCGGCGCCGGCGTCACCATCTACGAGGGCTACGGCCTGACCGAGTCCACCGCGGCCGTCAGCGTCAACACCCCCAAGTACATCAAGGTCGGCTCGGTCGGCCGTCCGCTGCCCGGCCACGGCGCCAAGGTCGCCGACGACGGCGAACTGCTGATCCGCGGCCCGGTCGTGTTCGGCGGCTACTGGAACAACCCCGAGGCCAGCGCCGACGCGTTCGACGCCGACGGCTGGTTCAAGACCGGCGACCTCGGCGCCATCGACGAGCAGGGCTTCATCGCGATCACCGGTCGCAAGAAGGAAATCCTGGTCACCGCGGGCGGCAAGAACGTCTCCCCGGCCATGCTCGAGGACTCGCTGCGGCAGAACGCGCTGATCAGCCAGGTCATGGTGGTCGGTGACGGGCAGCCCTTCATCGGCGCGCTGGTCACCCTCGACCCCGAGGCCCTGCCGGCGTGGAAGACGCGCAACGGGATTCCCGCCGACACCCCGATCGAGCACCTCATCGAGAACCCGGCCCTGGTCGGCGAGATCAATGACGCGGTCGCGGCCACCAACAAGCTGGTCTCGCACGCGGAGGCGATCAAGAAGGTCCGCATCCTGCCGGTCGACTGGACCCAGGAGGGTGGCGAGCTGACCCCGAAGCTGTCGCTCAAGCGGGCCGTCGTCATGAAGCAGTACGCGGCCGACGTGGACGCGATCTACAACTCCTGACCGGAGTCGGGAGGCTGCGGGGCCAGGCCCCCGGACCCCCGGATGAGCGGACTCGGGGCGCACGGGACTTCCCGTGCGCCCCATTCTCATTCCTGGGTAGCGGGCAGCCGGTCGAGGAAGTCCGCGATGAGCGGGGCGATCTCGGCTGCATGCGTCTCCAGCGCGAAGTGGCCGGTGTCGAACAGGTGCAGTTCGGCCTCGGGAACGTCCGCGAGATAGGCGTGGGCGCCGGGGGCGGGGAAGAACATGTCGTTCGCACCCCAGGTGATGAGGGTCGGGGGAGTGTACTTGCGCAGCCACGCTTGCCATTCGGGGTAGCGGGCCACATTCGACTTGTAGTCGTAGGCCAGGGCCAGCTGCGCCTCCTTGCGGCCGGGGAGGTCCAGGTAGTGCTGGTCCAGGGTCCAGGCGTCGGGGTTCAGCAGGCTCGGATCGGGGACGCCGCCCTCGTATTGGCCGCGGGTGCCCTCGAGGGTGAGCAGGCCGAGGATGGCCTCCTCGTCACCCTCGTGATCGGGCCGCAGTGCGACGAAACCCTGTGCGGCCTCGGACAGTCCGGCCTCGTAGGCATTGCCGTTCTGGACCACGAGCCCGGCGATCCACTCCGGATGGCGGGCGGCCAGCCGCAGGCCGATCGGCGCGCCGAAGTCGAAGATGTACATGGCGAACCGGGTCAGGCCCAGCCCCCGCACGAATCCCTCGGTGATATCGGCCAACCGGTCGAAGGTGTAGTCGAAATCCGCCGGCGCCACGGTGTTTCCGAAACCCGGGTAGTCGGGCGCGATCAGCCGGTAGCGGTCGCCGAGCGCGTCCAGGAGCCGCCGGAACTGGTGCGAGGCGGTGGGAAAACCGTGTAGTAGCAGCAGGACCGGGGCATCGGCGCGGGTGGGGACCGATTCGCGGTAGAACACGTCGACGCCGTCCACCTCGAGGTGACGGTGCTGGACCCGGGGCAGTTCGCTCATAGCAAGGTCAACCGGGGGACGCACCGAATATTTCTCGCATTCACCGAAATTTCCCGGCCACGACCGATGATTTCCGGGCGGCCCCCGCGTCCTACCTGTCGGGTGCCGCCGCACCCGCCACACCGACCGAGGAGGAACCCATGCCCGCACTGAACCCGTACCTCGTCTTCAACGGCAATGCCGAGGAGGCGATCACCTTCTACCAGTCCGTCTTCGGCGGCGAGGCCACCATCGTCCGCTTCGGTGACATGGGCGGCGACACCCCCGGCGACCTGCCCCCGGAGATCGCCAGCCGGGTCGCCAACGCGCAGCTGCCGCTGAGCGCCACCAATATCCTCATGGTGTCCGACACCCCGCCCGGCAACGACATCGACAACTCGAACCCCGGCTTCGCCGTCCAGGTCGAGGTGGAGTCCGCGGCCGAGGCCGAGCGCCTGTTCAACGAGTTCGCCCCCGGCGGCACCGTCACCATGCCGCTCGGCAAGGTCGAGTGGGCCGAGGCCTTCGCCATGGTCACCGACAAGTTCTCGGTGCCGTGGATGATCAACTACACCGGTTCCGCCACCATGTGACGACGTCACCGGATCGTCATTTCTCGCGCGGGTTCGCGCGGTGGTTCCAGCAGTAGGGTCGGTTTCGTGCCCGATCGCGAAGTACGAATCGCCGGCGGCATCGTCGCGGGCCTGGTCACGCTGGGCGTGGCCGAAGCGGTGTCGGTGCTGATCAGTCCCGACAGCACCCCCTTGCAAGCCGTCGGGGCGTGGGTCGTCGACCATACGCCGGACGGGTTCCGGGAATGGGTGATCGGGCTGGTCGGCACCAACGACAAACTGCTGTTGTTCGTGTCGATGGGCGTGGCGGCCGTCGTGCTGGCGGCCGTCGCCGGACTCGCCGAGCGGGCCCGGCGGCCCTGGGGATCGATCCTGTTCGGGGCCTTCGGACTGCTCGCCGTACTGGCCGCGGTGGGACGTCCGGCCGCCGCCTGGACCTGGGCGATACCCGCGCTGCTCGGCACTGCGGCCGGAATTCTCGTGCTGCGCAGCCTGATTCGCCGACTCGAGGAGTCCGCGGAACGCGCCGACGAGACACCGGCCACCGCGGAGTCCCTCGAAGAACAGACCACGCAACGGCGGCAGGTGATGCGCTGGCTCGCCATCACCGGAGCCGTCGCGGTCGCCGGTGGCGTGGCCGGACGGATCATCGGGCTGCGGTCGCGGGACGTCTCCGCCGAGCGGGCCGACGTCGAGTTGCCCACGCCGACCAGCGTCGAGCCGCCGATCGACCCGGGCGCCGACCTGAAGCTGCCGGGCCTCACTCCCTACCTCACCTCGAACTCCAGCTTCTACCGCATCGACACCGCGCTGACCGTCCCGCAGGTCAGCAAGGACGACTGGTCCCTGCGCATCCACGGCATGGTCGATCGCGAGATCCGGTTGAGCTACGCCGATCTCGCCGCGCGCACCCCCATCGAGCGGCTGGTCACCCTGACCTGCGTCTCCAATCCGGTCGGCGGCGAACTGATCGGCAATGCCCGCTGGCTCGGCTACCGGCTCGACGAACTCATCGCCCAGGCCGGGCCGCACCCCGACGCCGACATGGTGCTCTCCCGCAGCATCGACGGCTTCACCGCGGGCAGCCCCCTCGCCGTCCTCACCGACGGCCGCGACGCCCTGCTGGCCGTCGGCATGAACGGTGAACCTTTGCCCACCGCGCACGGCTATCCCGCGCGACTGGTGGTGCCGGGCCTGTACGGGTACGTGTCGGCCACCAAGTGGGTGACCGAACTCGAGATCACCAGATTCGATCGCGCGGAAGCGTTCTGGACCAAACGCGGCTGGTCGGCATACGGCCCCATCAAGACCGAATGTCGCATCGACACCCCGCGCGGCCGCACCCTCGCGCCCGGCAAGGTCACCATCGCGGGGGTGGCGTGGGCGCAGCATCGCGGCATCCGCGGCGTGGAAGTCCGTATCGACCAAGGGGACTGGCAGCCCGCGCGCCTGGCGACCGCCCCCTCCATCGACACCTGGGTGCAGTGGGCCTTCGACTGGGACGCGCCCGCGGGCAGCGGCGTGCACACCGTGTGGGCGCGCGCCACCGACGGCACGGGGGAGACCCAGACCGAGCGGCGACAGGACGTCGTACCCGACGGCGCGACCGGATATCCCTCGCTGACAGTGCGAATCGGCTGACGAACACGCCGGTCGAGCACGGGCGACAGTTCCGAATGGCCGTTTTGCCCGCGGCCGCCGTTTAGGATCGGCGCGGCAGTCGTCGCCCAGTCCGACCGGTTCAGGGAGCATCCCTCGACGGAACAGAGGAAGCGCATGACCGGAGTACTCGAATGGGCGCGGGCGGAGAACCTGCAGCCCGGACCGATCACGCTCGACGTCTGGCAGCAGCTGCCGCCCGACTTCCGCCGGCTGGTCGAGGTGGTCAACGGGGATGTGGTGCGGGCCGACACGCCCGCGCTGCCGTACCGCAATGCCACCCGGCGGCTGGCCGCCATGCTGGAATCCGGGGCCGAGCAACATATGAGCCGCTACAACGACGGCTCGCTCTACGTCGGCGTCGACCAGGACGTGCTGCTGTGGGAATCGCCGCGGCTCACCGTCCGCCGCCCCGACATCATCATGTTCTCCTGTGCTCCCGCCGATGTCGGGCCGCTGCAGGCCGCGCGGGTGAAGATCGCCGTCGAGGTGGTGTCCCCGGCCACCGAACGGGTCGACGCCGCCGACAAGATGGCCGAGTACGCGCTGGCCGGAATCCCTTGGTACTGGCTGGTGTACATGGATCGGGACCGGGTGAAGGCGATTCAGACCCACGTCCTGGTGCTGGGGCACTACCGGCCGCTGCGCCGCCTCAGCGCGCACGTCGGGGAGACGCTGATCGACATGCCCATCGAGATCGGGATCGATTGGACGCGGCTGATCGGGCTGCTGCTCTGAGCGGATCCGCTCTCCGAAGACGACGCTGCCCGCCGGGAATCCCCGGCGGGCAGCGCCTTCCGAACAGTCGGGATCAGTGCGCCCCGATATCGGCCTTCGCCATATCGTCCGCCCGGCCTTCGCCCTGCTTGCCGAAGCCGATGAACATCGCCGAGGCGACCACACCGATCAGCAGGATCGCCGCGGGCAGGTACATGGACTGGCTCAGCGCGGTGCTGAGCTTCTCCAGGATCGGATCCCGCACCGCCGCGGGCAGATCGCTGAGGCTCTTACCGCCCGAGCCCTCGCCGATCGGACCGCTCTGCAGGCCCTGCGCCGAGATCCGCGCCGACAGCAGCGCGCTGATCGCCGCCGAACCGAGCACCGAACCCACCTGGCGGGTGGTGTTGTAGACGCCCGCGCCCGCACCGGCCTGCTGCACCGGCAGGTTGTGGGTGGCGGTGGAGGCCAGCGGCGCCCAGATGCAGGCGTTGGCGATACCGGCGAAGCCGCCGACGATCATGAACAGCGGCAGCGAGCCGTCCGGCTTCATCAGCGCGGCGAAACCGAACAGGGTGGCCGCGAACACCGCGAAACCGATGGTCGGGATGACCCGCGGCGCGACCTTGTCGGAGATCTTGCCGATGATCGGCGCGAAGACGCCGGTCAGAATGGCCATCGGCGCGAAGATCAGCGCCGAGCGGGTCGGCGACAGCTCGTGCACCTGCTGCAGGTAGAAGTAGGCGGGCACGAACACGCTGGTCACCGCCGCGCCCATGGCGGCGATACCGACATTGGACAGCGCGAAGTTGCGGTCCTTGAACAGGCTCAGCGGCACCAGCGGCTCACCGGTATTGCGCGCCTGGTTCACCACGAACAGCGCCAGCACCACGGCGCCGGCCGCGATCATGGCCCAGATCTCGGCGTCCCAGTCGTGGGTATTGCCCTCCTGGATACCGAACACCAGCAGGAACATGCCGACGCCCGACAGCGCCACGCCGACCAGGTCGAACTTGTGCTCGTGCGTGGGCAGCGACGGGACCAGCCAGAACGCCAGCGCGAAGGCGATGATGCCGATCGGCACGTTCACGTAGAAGATCCACTGCCAGCCCTGCCAGTCCACCAGCACGCCGCCCAGGATCGGGCCGACCAGGGTGGCCAGACCGGCCACGCCGCCCCACAGGCCCATGGCCGCGCCGCGCTTGTCCGGCGGGAAGGTGCGGGTGATGACGGCCATGGTCTGCGGCGTCATCAGCGCCGCGCCCAGGCCCTGCACGGCGCGGGCCGCGATCAGCATGTCGACACTGGTCGACTCGGCGCACCAGAGCGAGGCGAGGGTGAACACGACCAGGCCGCCGAGGTAGATGTTCTTGGGGCCGAAGCGATCCCCGAGCCGGCCGGTGACCAGCAGCGGCACCGCGTAGGCCAGCAGGTAGGCGGAGGTGACCCAGATGACCTGGGAGACATCGGCGTTCAGGTCCTTCATGATCGCCGGATTGGCCACCGCGACGATGGTCATGTCCAGCAGGATCATGAAGAACCCGACGACCAGCGCGTAGAGCGCTAGCCACGGGTTGCGTTGAGTGGACATGGATTCGGGTTCCTATCCCTGGGAGTGGGTTCTGGTGTCGACGCGCTCGCCGGTCTCGGAGTCGAAGGTTTCCCATTCGAGGTCGCCGCTGCGGAGCTCGTCCATGAGTCCGCGCAGCCAGGTGACTTCGGCGGTGCTGTGCGCGCGTATGTAGTCGACCCGCATCCAGTAACGGCGCGGGACATCAGAGGCGGCGGCCAGGTCGCGGAGCATGGTCAGCTCGGTGACCCGCGCCTCGATCGAGGCGACGCGTTCGCGGAGGGCATCGATGACCTCGTCCACGGGCAGATTGTGCGCTTCGGCCAGTCCGGTCACGAACGCCGGGTACTCGTGAACCGGTTCCCGCAGCAGGTCCCGGACTCGTTCACGCAGCGCCGCGTGCCCGGCCGTGCGAATGCGGTAGGTGGTCCGTTCCGGCCGGTTACCGGCCCGGTCGGTGCTCTCCGCCGCGATCAGTTCCTGATCGGTCAGGCGTGCGACCGTGTGATACAGCGACCCCGGCTTGATCTTGGTGAACTGGTCCTCGTGGCGGCTCAGTAACAGCTGATACATCTCGTACGGGTGCATCGGACGTTCCTCCAGCAGTGCGAGAACCAGCAGCGCCATCGGCGTGAGCGCTGGAGCCGACTGCTTCTTGATCACCACGACCTCCGTTTCGAGTGACGCCATCAACCGTCACCCCATCCTCCGGACCAAATATTCCACGTGGAATATACGACGCCGAACACCGCGCTCGCAACCCCTCCCGAGCGGATCACTCCCCGGCATTTGTGACCCCCGTCACTGTCCTGTGAAATCGCTTGTCGCAAGCCATCTCTCGATGCGCGGCAACTGAAACCGGCCGGTACCATCAACCTTTCGTCAGGGAAGTAGCAGAAAGAGGTACCCGCCATGTCGGACCAGGAATCGACCACCCAGGACACCGCCGCCGCCGACGGCCTCGCCGCGATGATGGCCGCCTGGGACATCAAGGGTGAGGCCGATTCCACTGCGGAGCAGGCGGATTCGACCGGCGAGTAACCCGTCCCCGGCACCGGACACCGAACAGCCCGCCGAGTCGTCCTCGGCGGGCTGTTTCCGTTCCGGGTCATCTGCGCCATGATGAACGCATGGGGTGGACGATTACCGAGGATGTGTCGGCATACGAGCGGGCGGCCGGCGAATTCCTGCTGTCGGATCCGATCCGGCACACCGTGCTGGTCACGGTGCTGGACCGGCTGCTACGGCAGGGGGTGACGGTCTTCGGGGACGCCGCTCCCCATTTCGGGTGGTGGACCACTCCCGGCGGCGAGGTCGCGGCCGCGTTCTTCCGGACACCGCCCTTCGGAATCGTGGTGTCCCCCTTGCCGTTCGAGGCGATCGCTCCACTCGTGCGCGACTACTCGGCGATCGATCCGGCGCTGCCCGCGGTGTCCGGCCCGTCGGACTCCGCCCGGGCCGTCGCCGAAGTCTGGGCGCGGTCACACGGCACAGCGGCCACCCTGCGCCGCGCCGATCGCCTCTACCGGCTGGATGACCTGGTCCCGCCGGAACCGACGCCCGACGGCCGCGGACGCCTCGCGACCGACCGTGACCGAGCCCTGGCAATCGAATGGCTGCTCGAATTCACCAGGGACATCGGCGATCCGCCCCCGGCGCACCCGGACCGCATGATCGACGACCGCCTGACCCGCGACGGCCTGACCCTGTGGGAAGTGGACGGCACCCCGGTCTCGATGGCCGGGACCGGCCCGGCCGTAGCCGGAACCATCCGCATCGCCCCCGTCTACACCCCGAAACCCCTGCGCGCCAGAGGCTTCGCGGCAGCCGCCACCACCTTCGCCTGCCGCCAGGCCCTCGCCTCCGGCGCGAGCCACATCATGCTCTTCGCCGACCTCGCCAACCCCACCAGCACAGCCCTATACCAGCGCCTCGGCTTCCGTCCCCTCGGCGACTACGACATCTACCACCTCGGCTGAGACCCCTGCCTCGGACCTCATGCGCTCGCGTGGGCCACCAGGTCTCGGCCGCGACCGATCAGGGCCATGCGGTCGTCCCAGTGCTCGCGGACCCAGGCCGGATCAGCCTTGCCAACGATTCCTGTGGTGACGTGTGAGCTTCCGGCCCGGTTCGAGGGCCGGAAACGACACGAGGCCGGAACTCGTGAGAGTTCCGGCCCCGCGCGAGGATTCGACTATCAGGCGGTCGGGGAGAACGCCTCGTCGATGATTTCCTGCTGCTCCACGGCGTGCACCTTGGACGAACCCGAGGACGGGGCCGACATGGCGCGGCGGGAGATGCGGCGCAGCTTGCCGAAACGGGCCGGGAGGATCTCCGGGAGGTTGAGGCCGAAGAAGGGCCAGGCGCCCTGGTTGGCCGGTTCCTCCTGGACCCACGCCAGATCGGAGGCGTTGGGGTACTGCTCCAGGGCCTCGTTGAGGCGGAACTTCGGAATCGGGTACAGCTGCTCGACGCGGACGATGGCCACGTCGTCGCGGTTGTGCTTGTTCTTCTCGGCCACCAGCTCGTAGTAGATCTTGCCGGAGGTGAGCAGCACGCGCTTGACCTTGGAGCGGTCGCCGTTGCCCGACTCGTAGGTGGGCTCCTCGAGCACGGTGCGGAACTTGTTGTCCGTGAAGTCCTCGACCTCGGAGACGACAGCCTTGTTGCGCAGCATGGACTTCGGGGTGAAGACCACCAGCGGGCGGCGGATGCCGTCCAGGGCGTGGCGGCGCAGCAGGTGGAAGTAGTTCGACGGGGTGGAGGGGACCGACACCGTCATCGAACCCTCGGCGCACAGCTGCAGGAAGCGCTCGATACGACCCGAGGTGTGGTCCGGACCCTGGCCCTCATGACCGTGCGGCAGCAGCAGCACGACCTCGGAGAGCTGACCCCACTTGGCCTCACCGGAGGAGATGAACTCGTCGATGATGGACTGCGCGCCGTTGACGAAGTCACCGAACTGCGCCTCCCACAACACGAGTGCGTCCGGGTTGCCCAGCGAGTAGCCGTACTCGAAGCCGACCGCCGCGTACTCCGACAGCGCCGAGTCGTGCACCGCGAACCAGCCCGGGTTCGCCGAGCCGATGTTGTGCAGCGGGGTGTACTCGTCGCCGTTCTTGCGGTCGATGATGACCGAGTGGCGCTGCGAGAAGGTGCCGCGGCGCGAGTCCTGACCGGTCAGTCGGACGGCCTTGCCCTCGTCGATGAGCGTGCCGAAGGCCAGCAGCTCGGCCATGGCCCAGTCGACCTTGCCCTCGTACGCCATCTCGCGGCGCTTCTCCAGCACCGGCTTGACGCGCGGGTGCACGGTGAAGCCCTCGGGCACGTTCAGGAACGCGTCGCCGATGCGCTGCAGCACCGTCTTGTCCACGGAGGTAACGAGATTCGGCGGCAGCTGCTGCTCTTCCTCGATCGACTCCGACTTTTCCGGCGGGAACTTCTCCAGTTCGCGCACCTCGTTGAAGATCCGCTCCAGCTGACCCTGGTAGTCACGCAGGGCGTCTTCGGCTTCCTTCATGGAGATGTCGCCACGGCCGATCAGCGACTCGGTGTACGCCTTGCGGACCGAACGCTTGGTGTCGATCACGTCGTACATGCCCGGCTGGGTCATCGACGGGTCGTCGCCCTCGTTGTGGCCGCGGCGGCGGTAGCAGATCAGGTCGATCACGACGTCGCGCTGGAACTTCTGCCGGTAGTCGACGGCCAGCTTGGCCACCCACACACAGGCTTCCGGGTCGTCGCCGTTCACGTGGAAGATCGGGGCGCCGATGAACTTCGCGATGTCGGTGGAGTATTCGGTGGAACGCGAGTACTCGGGAGCGGTGGTGAAGCCGATCTGGTTGTTCACCACGATGTGCACGGTGCCGCCGGTGCGGTAGCCGCGCAGAACCGACAGGTTCAGGGTCTCGGCCACGACACCCTGGCCGGCGAAGGCCGCGTCACCGTGCAGCATCAGCGGCACGACGGAGAACGAGCGGTTCTCCTCGCCGGTGGTGACGATGTCTTCCTTGGTGAGCAGGTCCTGCTTGGCGCGGACCAGACCCTCCAGCACCGGGTCGACGGCCTCGAGGTGCGAGGGGTTCGCGGTCAGCGACACCTCGATCTCGTTGTCGCCGAACATCTGCAGGTAGGTGCCGCGCGCACCGAGGTGGTACTTCACGTCGCCGGAGCCGTGGGTGGCGGCCGGGTTCATGTTGCCCTCGAACTCGGTGAAGATCTTCGAGTAGGGCTTGCCCACGATGTTGGCCAGCACGTTCAGGCGGCCACGGTGCGGCATACCGATGACGACCTCGTCGAGGGCGTACTCGGCGCACTGGTCGATGACGGCGTCCATCATCGGGATGACCGACTCGGCGCCTTCCAGCGAGAAGCGCTTCTGGCCGACGTACTTGGTCTGCAGGAAGGTCTCGAACGCCTCGGCCGCGTTGAGCCGGGACATGATGTACTTCATCTCGGCCACGGTGGGCTTCGCGTGCTTCTGCTCCACGCGCTCCTGAATCCACTTGAGCTGCTCGGGATCCAGAATGTGGGTGTACTCCACACCCACGTGGCGGGCGTAGGCGTCGCGCAGGATGGACAGCACGTCGCGCAGCTTCATGCGCTCCTGGCCGTGGAAGCCCGCGACATTGAACTCGCGGTCCAGGTCCCACAGGGTCAGGCCGTGCTGGGTGACATCCAGGTCGGGGTGCGAACGGAACTTGTCCTTCACCAGCCGCAGCGGGTCGGTGTCGGCCATCAGGTGGCCGCGGCTGCGGTAGGCGTTGATCATTTCCTGGACGCGGGTCGACTTGTCGATGCCGCGTTCCTGAATGTCCTTGCGCCAGCGCACCGGCTCGTAGGGGACACCCATGCCGTGGAAGATCTCGTCGTAGAACTCGTCGGAGATCAGCAGGTTGTGCACGGTCCGCAGGAAGTCGCCGGACTCCGCGCCCTGGATGATGCGGTGGTCGTAGGTCGAGGTCAGGGTCATCAGCTTGCCGATGCCCATCTCCGCGAGCTGCTGATCGCTCATGCCCTGGAACTCGGCCGGGTACTCCATGGCGCCCGCGCCGATGATCGCACCCTGGCCCAGCATCAGGCGCGGCACCGAGTGGTTGGTGCCGATGGTGCCCGGGTTGGTGAGCGAGATGGTGACACCGGCGAAGTCGTCGTTGGTCAGCTTGCCCACGCGCGCCCGGCGGACCACGTCCTCGTACGCGGTGTGGAACTGCGTGAAGGTCATGGTCTCGGTGTTCTTGATGGCCGCGACCGCCAGCGCCCGGTTGCCGTCCTTGCCCGGAAGGTCGATGGCCAGACCGAGATTGGTGTGCGCCGGGGTGACCGAGTTCGGCTTCCCGTCGATCTCGGCGAAGTGCCGGTTCATGTTCGGGAAGGCCTTGATGCCCTGCACGATCGCGTAACCCAGCAGGTGGGTGAAGGAGATCTTGCCGCCGCGGGTACGGGCCAGGTGGTTGTTGATGACCAGCCGGTTGTCGATCATCAGCTTCGCGGGGATGGCGCGCACCGAGGTAGCGGTGGGGATGGCCAGCGACGCCGACATGTTCTTCGCGACCGCCGCGGAGGGTCCGCGCAGCACCTTGGTCTCGTCCTCGGCGGACGGCTTGGGGCCGCCGGAGGTCGGGGCCGCGTTCGAGGTCGGGGCCGGAGTGGTCTGCGGGGCGCGCACCTGCGCCGGGGCCGGAGCCGGGGCGGGCGCGGCCGCGGTGGCGGCGACGGGGGTGGCGGCAGGCGCGGCGGCGGCGGGGGCCGGAGCGACGGCGGCAGGCGCCTGGCTGTTGTTACCAATCTCGGCAGTGTTCTCCGGCGTGTAGTCCGCCAGGAACTCGTGCCAGCTCTCATCGACGGACGAGGGGTCTTGCTTGTACTTCTGGTACATCTCGTCGACAAGCCACTGGTTCTGTCCGAACTGGTCTGTTGAGCTGCTCACAGCAGGTGTTCGCCTCATTTCGTTCTTCGCGCTGCGACGTTTGTGACGTGCCCGGCACGGGTAATCGGCGGATGCGCGCCGATGCGCCCCCACTGAGGATATGCCCACCCCTGTTCGCCGTCGGTCGTGGCTACCACCGAGCGGACGCATTCTCTCGTGACGACTCGTCCTCGCTCGAGAATATTCCTTCCGTCGCCCGCGCCGCAGCCCACAAGCGGGAGTACGGGCCGTCGGTCCCGAGGAGTTCGTCGTGTGACCCGATTTCGCTGATCCGGCCGTGCTCGACGACCGCGATCCGATCGGCCTGCGCGGCGGTCGCGAGCCGGTGCGCCACGATGATCGAGGTCCGCCCCCGCGTCACCGATTCGCTCGCGACCAGCACCGATGCCTCGGCGGCGGGATCCAGTACGGCGGTGGCCTCGTCGAGCAGGAGCAGGTCGGGCCGGACCAGTTCGGCGCGGGCCAGGGCGATGAGCTGGCGTTGCCCGGCCGAGAGCCCGCGCCCGCGTTCCCCGACCGGCTGCGACATGCCCCGGGGCAGTGCGGCGATGGTGTCCAGCGCGCCGACCGCGGCGGCCGCCGCCTCGATTTCAACGCGACTCGCAAAAGGTTTGCCAAATGCAATGTTGCTGGCAATGTCGCCGGTGAAGAGGTGAGCTTCCTGCGGGACCACGCCGAGCCGCGAACGGAACTCGGCGAGGCGATAGTCGCGAATATCCACGCCGTCCACCCGAATTACGCCGTGAGTGCCCGGATCATGGGCTTTGTCATGCGTTTTCGCTATGGAGATTGCCGTCGCGGCGTCGGTAACTTCGTGATTCGCGTCACCGGACACACGTTCTCGTGGCATGTCGTAGAGCCGGGCCAGCAACTTCACGATGGTCGACTTGCCCGCGCCGGTCTCACCCACCAGCGCGAGGCTGCCGCCCGCCGGGATGCTGAGGCTGACGCCCTCCAGGGCGGGCCGCACCGCGCCCGGGTACTGGAAGCGCACGTCGTCGAACACCACCTCGCCGCGCAGCCGCCCGTCGATCGGGGCCGCGTCCGCGGGATCGGGGGCGATGGAGGACGGGGTGCGCAGCAGTTCCCCGATGCGCCGCAACCCGACCCGCGCCTGCTGGTACCCGTCGAAGAGCTGCGACAACTGCATGATCGGCCCGAACAGCAGCTGCAGGTACAGCACGAACGCGACCAGGGTGCCCGCGGTGGTGGTCCCGTGCGCCACCGCCCGGGCCCCGGTGAACACGACCGCGGCCAGCGCCAGATCCGCCCACATGCCGACGAAGGCGAAGAAGGTGGCGATGGCCCGCTGCGCCTGCATCCGGCTGACCCGGTAGTTGTCCGAGTACCCGGCGAAGCGCCGCTCGGAGATCGCCTCGTGCCGGTTGGCCTGCACCACCCGTAGTCCCGCGACGTTCTCGGCGAAGTCGGCGTTCACGGTCGCCGAATGCTCCCGGGAGGCGCTGTAGGCGGCGTCGGAGACCTTGCGGAACTTCCAGCTGGCCACCAGCAGCGCGGGCACCGTCACGAACACCACCAGGGCCAGGCCCGGGTCGATGATGGTGAGCGCCACCGCGATTCCGCCGACGGTCAGCAGCGCGACCAGCGCGTCCGGCAGACCGGTCTGCATGAACGTCGACAGCGCGTCGATGTCGGTGGTCATTCGGGTCATGATGCGGCCGGACAGTTCCCGCTCGTAGAAGTCCAGGCCTAGCCGCTGCAGATGCGCGTAACTGCGCACCCGCAAGCCGAACAGCACCCGCTCCCCGGCCCGATTGCTCCACAGCAGCGCGGCCGCCGCGACCAGCCACCCGGCCACGACCAGAACGACGCCGATGACAGTGGCCCGCACCAGCGCCGCGCCGTCGTGCCGTCCGACGCCCGCGTCCACCGCGTACCGCACCACCGACGGGAAGCCCACGCCGACAAGCGCGTTGAGCGCCAGCAGGATCATGGTTCCCGCGACCAGCCATTTCACCAGTCTCAGCGCGTGACTCAGCCGGAACCCGGGGTCGGGCTCCCGCAACGAGTCCGCGTCCAGCCCCGGCTCTTCCAGCGCGGGCGGCAGCTTGCCGAGCACCCGCCGCACTTCCTCGGGCGTATCCCGGTCCGGTTGCGCGCCCGCCGCGGTCTGCCCGAGTTCGAGGTCGGAGTCCGCGGCCGCGGGATCGAGGGGCGCGAATTCCGGTGCGGGCAGCCGGATCACGCGGTCGGCGTGGGACAGCGTCGATTCGCGGTGGGCCAGGATCAGCGTGGTCCGGCCGGAATCGGTGGGCAGGGACGCGAAGATCGCGGCCTCGGTGACCGCGTCGACCGCCGAGGTGGCGTCGTCGAGGATCAGGACGCGCGGGTTGGCCAGCAGGGCGCGGGCCAAGGCGATGCGCTGGCGCTGACCGCCGGACAGGGTCAGGCCGCGTTCGCCGACCACGGTGTCGTAGCCGTCGGCGAGGGCATTGATGAAATCGTCCGCCGCGGCCTGTTTGGCGGCCGCGTGGATCTCGGCCTCGGTCGACTCCGGGCGGCCCAGAGCGATATTGGCGGCGATGGTGTCGGAGAGCAGGAACGCCTCGTCGAACACCACGCCCACGGCCGCGCGCAGGTCGGCCGCACGGAGATCGGCGACGTCGGCGCGGGAGTCGGTGCCGTACAGGCTGATCCGGCCGGAGTCGGGGGAGTAGAAGCGCGGCAGCAGCAGGCTCAGCGTGGACTTGCCCGAGCCCGCCGGGCCGATGATCGCCACCGTCTCCCCGGGCGCGATGTCGAGGCTGAAATCGCGCAACACCGGGCGGTCCGGATCGAAACCGAACGTGAGGTCCTTGATGTCGATGCCGAGTGGCCCGGCGGGCACCGGCGCCGGCTGCTCGGGGTCGACGCGGTCGGGCGCGCTGTCGATCACCTGGTGCACGCGTTCGGCGGCGGCTCGCGTCAGCTGCGCCATCACCACCACGTACGACACGATGCGGGTGGAGTTGGTCATGGTGGCGACGTAGGCGACGAAGGCCAGGAAGGTGCCGAGCCCGATGCTGCCGTGGAAGGCCAGCAGCCCGCCGACCGCGATCACCGCGACCAGCCCGGCCTGTGGAATCGACCCGAGTGTCGGGCTGAAGCGGGCGTCGATGCGGGCCGCGCGCATGCGTTCGGCGTACAGCTCGCGTCCGTGGCCCTCCAGTAGGTCGACCATGCGGGCCTCCTGGCCGAAGCCCTTCACCACGCGCACGCCGGTGACGGTCTCCTCGACGTGCTGGGCCAGGTCGGCGGCGCGCTGCTGCGCCGACCAGGTGGCGGCGTACAGACGCGGCCGCACCCGGTAGACCACGAAGGCCAGTACCGGCACCACCAGCAGCGCGGCCAGCGCCAGCGGCGGCGAGAGCCACAGCATGACGCCCGCGGCGAGCACGAATTGCAGCGCCGCCACCGAGGACCAGGGCGCCATCGACAGCAGCCCCTGCACCAGGGTGAGGTCGCTGATCGAGCGGGAGATGACCTGGCCGGTGCGCAGCTCGTCCTGCCCAGGCCCGTCCAGGCGTTGCAGCGCGGCCAGCAGATCCACCCGCAGTTCGTGCTGGACGTCGAGGGCGAGCCGCCCGGCGAGCATGCGGCGGCCGAAGGAGGCCAGGAAGCGGCCGAGGGCCAGCGCGCCCAACGCGATCGCCAGGCCCGCGATGATGCCGGTATTGCCCGCGGTCGCGCCGTCGAGGGCGCGTTTGGCCAGCAGCGGCCCGGTCACCTCGACGACCGCGCCGGCCACGATCGCCACCGCCAGCCCGGCCAGCATCCACGGGTGCCCCGCGCACCGGTCCCACAGCCGCCGCAACCATCCGCGGCCGGTTCCGTCACCGGCCCCGGTCACCTTCGTCTCGCCCACATCACTCGAACTCATCCCGGAGAACAACGACCGCCCCACCCCCTGTTTGTTCCCGTCCCCTCACCAGTGTGGCCGGGACGCCGCCTTGTGTCTCTGGTCCCGGCGTGTTCCGCTGAACTTCGTACCCCCGCGTCCGGTCCCGTCGAAACGGAGTTCCCGCCATGCCGATTCAGCGCCTCAATCACGCTGTCCTGTTCGTCTCCGACGTGGAACGCTCGGTCGCGTTCTACAGCGAGGTGCTCGGCTTCCGCCGCCTGCCCGGCGGCTTCCCGGGCGGGGCGTTCCTGCAGGCCGAGGGGTCGGCCAATGACCACGACCTGGGCCTGTTCCAGTCCCCGGACCCGTCGGTGCCGCACCGCACCGGCCGCGTCGGGCTCTACCACCTGGCCTGGGAGGTGGACACGCTCAGCGAGTTGCAGCGGGTGCGCGACGCCCTGATCGCGGCGGGCGCGCTCACGGGCGCGTCGGACCACGCCTCCACCAAGGCCCTCTACGCCGCCGATCCCGACGGCATCGAATTCGAGGTCTGCTGGCTGGTTCCCGACTCCGCGGTGGAGGCCGAACTGGCGGGTATGACCGCGCCGAGCCTGCCGCTGGATCTGCCGGGGCTCATCGCCGAGTACGGCGCGTACACCCCGGGTGGCCCGCGCACCGACCACGCGGTCTGGCAGCGGGTGTTCGCCGACCGCGACTGAGCGTCAGATGTCGCGGCGGGTGTAGAACCACCAGCCCGCCGCGCCCGCGGCCGCGCTCCACAGCACCAACATCGCCATCGCCGCCGGAGTGGGCGCGATGAGCGCGTTCTTGGCGTACCGTCCGCCGCTGATCGCCCCGACCGTCGAGGACACCGGCAGAATGGCCGCCAGCCCGCCGAATCCGATGGCGCGCGCGGTGATCCAGATCAGCGGCTCCAGCACCGCCCAGCCCAGCACCGCCATCAGCGCCTGGGTGGGCGAGCGCAGCACGAAGCCCACCGCGGTCCCGATCACCGCCCAGCACACCGCCGCCAGCGCCACCCCGATCAGCACGCCGAAGTAGCCGCCGTCCATGGGCACCCGCGAGCCGCCCGCCAGCCGCATGGCGGCCCCGCCGAGCACCTCCATGGCGACCACGGTGGCGAGTGAGAACGCCCCCGCCACCGCGAGTTTCGTGCTCAGCAGCAGCGTCCGGTCGGGCGTGAACAGCGAGCTCATCGCCACACCCCCGGTGGCGAACTCCGAGCCCGCGCCGACCGCCCCGAAGGCGGCGGCCGCGGCCACGGTCAGCACCACCACCCAGGCGGTGAGCATGGCTGTCCACCCGGACCCGGAGCTGAACCCCTGCGCGTTCTCGCCGCCGGGCTGGAATCCGGCGCCCAGCGCCACGAAGGCCGCCACGCCCGCCGCGACGACCCCGCCGCCGATCACCCAGTTCAGCCGCACCGAAGTCACCTTCCGCACTTCGGAATTCGCGGCCCGGGCCACCACCGGCGGCACAGTGAACTTCATCGAGCGTCCTTTCGTGGAACCTCGGTGCTCGAGCCGCCGCGCGACGACGTCACCGGTGCGTTCCGTAGGCGGCCGGGCCGGGGTAGGCGGGGTTGGTGGGTCCGGTGTGGGTGAGGGCGGCCAGCACCTGATCCGGGTGGATGTGTTCGGGCGTGACCTCGGTGAGCTGGACCCGGGCGGCGCCGGCGGCCGATTCCAGTTGCGACAGTGAGGCTTCCGCGATGGCGAGACGGCCGTCGGGCCGCATGACCGCGTCGGTGAAGCCCTGCGCGGCCAGCGAGGTGGCCAGCGCGATCGGGCTGGAGGCCTTGACCAGCAGCCGGTCCGGGTGGCTGCGGCGCAGCCGGGCGGGACTGCCCTGGTAGGCGATGCGGCCGCGGTCCATGACGATGAGCTCGTCGGCGATGGGCAGCACGGTGCTCAACGTGCGCGAGGTGAGCAGCACGGTGCCGCCACGGCGGGCGTGGCCGCGCAGATGGTCGTTGAGCCAGGCGGTTTCGCCGATGTCGAGTCCGGTGGCCGGATCGTCGAGCACCAGCAGCGGGGGATCGCCGAGCAGGGCGACGGCCAGCGCCAGCCGGGTCCGCATGCCCTCGGTGAGTCCGCCGATCCGTTCGTCGGCGGCGTCGAGGAGCCGGACCAGCCGCAGCAGTTCCTCGGCCCGTTCGTCGGAGACGCCCGCGGCCGCGGCGTACACGCGCAGCTGGGCGAGCACCCGCCGCGCGGGGTCCAGCCCGCGCGGGGTGAGCATCGCGCCGACCGCCCGCCGCCCGGCCCGCGCCCCGGAACCGGGCCCGCCCACACTGGCGGTGCCGGAGGTGGGGGTGAGCAGTCCGAGCAGCATGCGCAGCACCGTGGACTTGCCGGCGCCGTGCGGTCCCACCAGCGCGGCCACCGTCCCGGCGGGCACCACGAAGCTGACGTCGTCGACGGCGGTGATGCTCTCGAAGGTCTTGGTCAGCCCGCCGGCGGCGAAGGCGAGGGGCCGGGCGCTCACTGCTGCTTGTTCCAGGCCGGCGCGTTCAGGGCGGTCAGCGGGTCGGCGTCGACGATCATGGGCTGCGGCCAGCTCAGCGGCGGCGCGCCGAAGGCGTTGCGGGCATTGTCGACGGTGCGGCGGCCCAGCGCCCGGTTGCCGAATCCGCCGATGGCCGCGCCGATTCCGGCCGGAATCACCTTGCCGACCATGAGCGCTCCGCGCTTGGCGATGAACTGCACCATGAACCGCTTGAGCAGCGAGTCGTTCATGGAGCTCAGGCCGGGGATCTTGGCGGCCATCAGGCCACCCCAGTTCTTGGCCGATACGCCGACGCTCTTCTGCACGATCTCCATGCCGCTCTCCCCGAGCACCACCGCCAGCACCAGGGCGCGGCGGCGTTCCTTGTCCTCGGGCGCGATGCCGTGCACCGCGGCCACGGCCAGGGTGAACACCGCGGACGCCTCCAGGAAGAACGCGGTCTCCGCGCTCATGGCGGCCACCGACGCGACGGTTCCGACGCCGGGCACGGCCGCGGTCGCGCCGACCGCGGTGCCGGAGGCGGTGACGGTGTTCAGATACAACTTCTCGAACCGCGCGATGATCTGCCCGGGTGTCTCGTCCGGGTGATCGGCCCGCAGCTTGGCGACGTATTTCGCGACCGCCGGGGCCTGCACCTGGGACCCGTTGTCGAGCAGCGAAACGACCGCCTTTTCGAATCCGCCCTTGAACATCGGCAACCCCTTACTTCCGTGCGGTCCTCTCCGACCGAAACTCTATGGCACCCCGACAACGATTCGCGAGATAGACCGGTTCCGGACGGGACCATCGCGCGCCACGCCGGATCGGCCTAGGGTGGACCGGGTGGCAGGCGTGTCCGAAGGCGCGTCGGGTGTGCCCGACCCGCGGCTGAGCGCGTACGTCCTCGACTACGAGGGCTACCTGTTGCACGGCTTCACCCCGGGCACCCATATCGGCATGCCGGGCTCGGCGCTGACGGTGATCATCACCATCGGCGAATCCATCCACGTCCCCGTCTCCAGTCATCCCGAGCAGGCGGGCGGCCACTGGGACATGCTGGCCAGCGGGCTCACGGTGCGTCCGGCGGTGATCGCGCACAACGGCTTCCAGCACGGCGTGCAGCTGAATCTGACCCCGCTGGGCTGCCGGGCGGTGCTGGGGATGCCCGCCGCGGCGCTCGGCTCGTGGATCGTGGACCTGGCCGACGTGATCGGGCCGCGCGCCACGGAGCTGCGCGAACGGCTGGCGGAGCCGGTGTCGTGGCCGGAGCGGTTCGCCGTCATCGACGAGATCCTGTTGCGGCACATCGCCCCCGTGCGCTGGGAGGACGAGCTGACCCGCGCCTGGGCGCTGCTGTCCGGGCCGGACCCGGCGGTGCGGGTGGCCGAGGTGGCCGACGAGATCGGCTGGAGCCGAAGGCATCTCGGCAACCGGTTCGGCGCGGAGTTCGGCATCACCCCCAAGGACGCGGTCCGGGTGGCCCGTTTCGAACGTTCGCACCGGCTGCTGCGTGAGCCGGTCGCGCCGCCGCTGGCCACGGTGGCGACCACCGCCGGGTACTACGACCAGGCGCACATGGCCCGCGAGTGGCGGGAGCTGGCGGGCATGCCGCCGTCGGTGTGGCGGGAGAACGAGGAGTTCCCATTCGTCCAAGACCAATTAGGGGCCGAGGTCGGAGGCTAGTGCCATGAGCGAAACCACCAATCCCGTACGGACCGCCACCGTCGTCTGGCCGACCCTGGTCTACCGCGACGCCGCGGCCGCGATCACGTTCCTGGAGGCCGCCTTCGGCTTCGAGACCACCGCCCGCTACGAGTCGGGCGACACCGTCGACCACGCCGAGCTGGCCTGGCCGGGCGGTGGCGCGATCATGCTCGGCGGGGTGCGCGAGGGCATGGCGCTGGACTGCCAGCCGCCCGGTGTCGGCTCGGTGTACATCGCCCTCGACGAGGTCGAGGCGCTGTACGAGCGGGCGCGGGCCGCGGGCGCGACCATCACCCGCGAACTGCGTGACGAAACCGATTACGAATCAAAGGGTTTCACCTGCCGCGACCCCGAAGGCGTCTACTGGAGCTTCGGCACCTATCGGGGCGCGGCGGGGGAGTGAGCGGTCAGACCGCGCCGTGACCGGCGGGCACCCGCTCGGCCTCCACCGGCGGAGGCGGCGGGGTGCCGTCGCCGAACGGCTTGCCGCCCAGGGCTTCCCGGCCGTGCGGGGTCAGCCAGTCGCCGAGTTCGGGGCCCTTGGGCACGACCCGCGTCGGATTGATGTCGGTGTGCACGATGTAGTAGTGCTGCTTGATCTGCACGAAGTCGACGGTGTCGCCGAAACCGGGGGTCTGGAACAGGTCGCGGGAGTACGCCCACAGCACCGGCATCTCGGTGAGCTTCTGCCGGTTGGTCTTGAAGTGGCCGTGGTACACCGGGTCGAACCGGGCCAGTGTGGTGAACAGCCGCACATCGGCCTCGGTGATGGTGTCGCCCATCAGGTACCGCTGGCCCGCGAGCCGTTCGCTGAGCCAGTCGAGCGCGGTGAACAGCCGGTCGTAGGCGGCGTCGTAGGCCTGCTGGTCGCCCGCGAACCCGCATCGGTACACGCCGTTGTTGACCTCGGTGTAGATGCGGCGCATGACCGGATCCATCTCCGCGCGTAGATCTTCCGGGTACAGGTCGGGCGCGCCGGTCCGGTGGTACTCGGCCCACTCGGTGGAGAAGTCGAGGGTCATCTGCGCGTAGTCGTTGGTGACCACCGCGCCGGTGCGCTCGTCCACGACGGCGGGCACGGTGATGCCGCGCGGGTAGTCGGGGAACCGCTTGAAGTAGGCGTCCTGCAGGAAGTGGATGCCGAGCACCGGATCCACCTCGCCCGGATCCAGGTCGAATGTCCAGCTGCGCTTGTCGTGGGTCGGCCCGCACAAGCCCAGGGACAACGCCGATTCCAGCCCCAGCAGCCGCCGCACGATCAGTGTGCGATTGGCCCACGGACACGCCCGCGCCGCGACCAGCCGGTACCGGCCGGGCTCCACGGGATACCCGTCCCGCCCGTCCGCGGTGATCCGCGTCTCGATGTAGTTCGTGTCCCGCTTGAATTCGCCAGGCTCGACATAGGTCCCCGGCTCGGATTTCGAGGTGGTCACTGTGCCCATTTTGCCCTCCGCTTCGCTCCGGGCGGGTTCGCGGCCCCTAGGTCTCGATTCTTCCCTCCTCCGCTCCTCCGCTTCGCTCCCCCGCTCCGTCAGTCCAGAATCGAGACGGCCGCGAACCATCGGGGTGATCTTCTGCGGTCGGCACCGCCGATGTTGCGCTTGCCCTTTTGCGAAGGTAAGCGTCCGCATACATTCAGGGCATGACTGACTCGAAGCCCACCCGCCTGGAGCGCATCGTCACCGCCGGCGGCGCGGACGCGGCGATCCTCACCATCGACCATCCGCCGCTGAATCTCTTCGACAAGGCGTTGATGGACACCCTCGCCTCGGATCTCGAGGAGTTGTCGGCGAATCCGCCCCGCGCGCTGCTGATCCGCGCCGACGGGAAGCTGGTGTCGGGCGGCGTGGACGTGCATGTCTTCGACGGGCTGTCGGAGGAGGAGGGCGCGCAGTTGTGGCAGACCCTGTTCGCGCGCATCATCCACCCGCTCGAGGCGCTGCCGTGCCCGGTCGTCTTCGCCGCCCACTCGCTGACCCTGACCGCGGCCTTCGAGATGTCGCTGGCCTGCGACATCATCCTGGCCGCCCCCAAGGCCAAGTTCGGCCTGGTGGAGACCGTGGTCGGCCTGACCCCGTCCATGGGCGGCCCGCAGCGGCTGGCCGAGCGGGCCGGTTCGGGCCGGGCCCGCGAGTTCGTCATGACCGGTGACCTCTACGACGCCGCCACCATGGCCGAGTGGGGTGTGGTCAATGCCGTGCACGAGGACGTGGACGCCGCCGCCCGGGCGCTGCTGGCCCGCCTCGCCGACGGCCCGACCCGCGCGCACGCGGCCACCAAGGCGATCATCGAGGCCTGGCGGTCCGGCGGTGTCGCCCACGCGGATTCGGTGACCCCGGAGGTGTCCGGGCAACTTTTCGGCACCGAGGACCTGAAGGGCGCGGTGCGCAGCTTCCTGGAGGTCGGCCCCGGAAAGGCCACGTACACGGGCAAATAGGCCCGGCCGGTCGGACCGGCTGTGCGCGCCCGGGCGTGTCCAATGACGCCCGGGCGTGTCAAGCCGTCTACCTGCGATGGTGTCGGATTGGTAGCGACACGAGACCACTCGGAGGCCATTTCGGACGCAGGGTCGTGAACGGCAGCCCAAATCCGACGTTTCCGCAGGCTCGATTGGGGGAACCGAGGTTTGGCAGGACGCCGATCTGTTTCCGTGGGGTCAAAGCCTGACATCCGTTTGCCGACAATCCGCCCACTCCTGTGATCTGCATCATATAGTCACTCATGCCTGGCAGGGCTTCGAGGCACTCGGAGGGACGATGTCGCAGTTACTCGTGGAATTCCCGCACACGCGAAACGGCTGGTGTGACAACCCGCTTGCGCGCGCCGCCGACGGCATCCTGCGCTACGGAAACCTCACCCCCGCACTGACCGAGCTACTCGACATCCAGGTCCACAATTTCGCCGCCCGCGAGGCCGTCGTCGAGATCGGCGGCCCCCGGCTCACGTACCGCGAGCTCTGGTACTCGGCCTCCCGCATCGCGGGCGGGCTGCAGGAGCACGGCATCGGCTACGGCGACCGGGTCGCGGTCCGCATGCCGGTCGGCGCCCGCTGGGTCCAGGCCTTCCTGGGCGCGCTGCTCTCCGGCGCGGTCCCGGTGCTGGTCCACGACGGCCTCCCGGACGCGCTGGCGGACCGCGTGATTCGCGACGCCTGCGCCGACTTCGTGCTGGACGGCGGCGGCACCGCGGCCGGTTTCGCCGCGGCCCTGCCCGACGGCGCGGCCTTCATCGACGACGGCGCGTCCCTGGGCGAGCTGGCGTTGCTCTCCTACACCAGCCCGGGCCCCGACACCGCCCCGCGCGGGGTGGAGCTGACCAACGAGAACCTGCTCTCCGCAATCCGTTCCGTGGTGGGCGCGCTGGATCTGCCCACCGACGGCCTGCGCAACCTGGTGCTGCTGCCGCTCGCGCACGCCAGCGGGTGCGTGGATCAACTGCTGCCGACATTCGCGGTCGGCGGCACGGTGGTGCTCACCCCGGACCGGTCCCTGGTGCCGCGGGCGCTGGTGGCCGAACGCATCGACATGGTCGCCGCGACCCCCAGCATCTTCGCCGGGCTGCTGCCCGGCCTGGCCGGGCTGCGGGTGGAGCAGGTGCGTCAGGTGTGCAGCGCCGGGCACCGCGCCGAACTGGCCGCGGCCTCCGCCGCCTCCGGCTCGGTCGCCGACACCCTGCGCGAGGTCTTCCCGGCCGCGCGGCAGTGGTCGGTGTGGGGCGCGACCGAGACCTCCGGCATCGGCCTGGCCCGCGACGACACCGCCCTGGACTTCGACGATCACGACAGCGCCCGCGACACCCTCGGATTCGCCTTCGGTGGAACCGAACTGGCGTTGTGGGGCCCGCGCGCGGACGCCGGGTGCGGCGAATTGCTGTGCCGCGGGCCGAATGTGAGCCCGCGCTACTGGAACGACCCGAAGACCACCGAATCGCGCTTCACCGGGCCTTGGTTCCACACCGGGAACCAGGTCAGCATTACCGCCGACGGTCTGGTCCGCCGGGTCGGCTGACCGCCGCGGTCGGACACATCGCCGAGCCGCCGCGCGGACCGGCTCAGGCGCCGCGCGGGCGTCCCGGGTGTGTCGGGGTCAGCCCAACAGGCGGGTGTGCAGGGCGTCGCGGATCTCGACGGTGATGCCGATTTCGGTGAGGTAGCCGTCGAGGCCGCCGTAGAGGGCGTGCATCGAGGTGGTGGCGCACTCCAGGTATTCGGTGCGGACGCCGAGCAGGTCGTCGGAGACCTCCTTGTCGGACTCCGCGGTCATGAACGACCGCAGCACCGGCACCGCGTCATTGCTGAGCAGGTAGTCGGCGAACACGTCGTCCTCGGTGACCCCGACCGCGCGCAGCAGCGTGGCCACCGCCCAGCCGGTGCGGTCCTTTCCCGCGGCGCAGTGCACCAGTGCGGTGCCGGCCAGCGTGGAGTCGGCCAGCGACTTGATCGCGAGGTGGGCCTCGGGCAGGGCCGGGAACTGGCGGTAGACCTCGAGCATGTGGGCCTGGGCGGTCGCCTTGTCGCGCGCCTCGTGCGGCGGGGTCTGGCCCATGCGGGAGTCGAAGGGCGTGACCCGCAGTCGCACGCCGTCCGGGATGACGTCGTGTCCGATGTAGTCGATCTCGGCGTGTCCGCGCAGGTCGTGGATATCGGTGACGCCCAGGGTGCGCAGGGTGTCGACACCGGCGTCGTCGATCCGGCTGAGCTGGGCGGACCGCAGCAGGACGCCTTCCTTGACGGTGGATCCACCGATGGTCCGTGCTCCACCCAGATCGCGGAAGTTGAAGGTGCCGGAGATCAGGAATTGGTCGTAGCGCGCAGAGGTCACCAGCTCAGGCTATCGGTGAGTGGGACTAGTGGTCGGCGATCGATCGGTGAGCGGGACTCGTTCGCGGCGAATCCGGGTTCCCGAAATGCGCTCTCGGGTGTGGGTTTCGCGCACACCCGCTATGCGTGTCGCGCATACCTCAATAAAATACCGATTGGTCCAAACAACGTCTTTACCTGGCGATCGTTCAATTTGATCATTCCCAATCGATCGCAGGCCCGTTTCAATCAGGTAACAAAACAATCCTGAGGTACGTATTGGACTATCAAAGCTGGTCGCAAGGCCGGTAAACGACGTAACATCGGTACCCGTTGAACGGGTACGCCGGGGTACAGGCCGGTGATCGATGCTGATCTGCAACCCGTTGAGCGAGCCGCGCAGGCGAGGTGCGCGAGTCTTTTCGCCAAAGGGAGTCGTCGTTGAGCGCAAGTGGAGAAATCACCCAGGTCGGACTTCGTCCGGCTATGACCGAGGCCATCGAGGCCGCGGCCGGGTCGCTCGATTTCAGCGGTAATCGTGCGCTTCGAGTTCTGTTGCACGCGGGCGTCAGCACGCTGTGGCCGATCCTGAAATCCTCACCCGACCGCCAGCTGCGGGCCTACGAGTCGACCCTGTCGGTGCTGCGGCGGCGCTGGGAGAACCAGACCGGCTGCGTGCCGGATCCGATCGCCACCGCCATGTTCCGGGAACTGGACGCCGATGTGACCGAGTTCCTGGACCTGTGCGCCCGCCGGTCGGGCACCCAGTGGCTGGAACCGGTCGACGCCATCGCCGCCTACCTGCTGGCCGTCATCCAGGGCATGGTGTTGCGCTGGCTGGCGGACTGCGATGACGAGATCTCACTGGTCGTGTTGGACGACCTGGTCTCGTACCTGTCCACCAAGGCCGTCGACCTCTGAGAATTCGCTCCGGCGGATTCGCCCCAACTTTGTGCTGGACGAGTGACCAGGTTCGTGGTCGAATGATCTGGTGACCGATTCGTCGCCGATCAGCGGGCTGCACGCGGCCACCGCCGACCTGGAACCGCCGCTGGCCGCGGTCGACCTGACCGCCCTGCGCGCCAATGCCGCCGATCTGGTGCGCCGCGCCCGCGGCGTGCCGATCCGGGTGGCCAGTAAATCCGTGCGCTGCCGCGCGGTGCTCGAGGAAGTGCTGGGCGACAAGCTCACCGCGTCCGGCGGCTTCGCCGGGATCATGGGTTACTCACTGCGCGAAGCGATCTGGCTGGTCCGCGAGGGCGCGCGCGATGTGCTGCTCGGCTATCCCACCGCCGACCGGCACGCGCTGGCCGAACTCGCCGCCGATCCGCTGCTGCTCGACTCCATCACCCTCATGGTCGACGACGTCGACCAGCTGGACTTCATCCGCGCCGTCGTCGGCGAGAAGGCCGCTCCCCGTGTGTGTCTGGATGTCGACGCCTCCCTGCGCATCGGCCCGCTGCACCTGGGCGTGCGCCGCTCCCCGATCCGCACCCCCGACCAGGCCGCGAAGCTGGCGACCGAAACCCGTTCCCGCGGTTTCCGGCTCGTCGGCGTGATGACCTACGAGGCCCAGATCGCTGGCCTGCCCGACACCAACCCGGCTGTGCGCCTGGTGAAGTGGGCCTCCACTGCGGAGATCGGCAAGCGCCGCCGCCAGGTGCTGGACGCGGTGCGGTCGGTGGCCGGTGAACTGGAGCTGGTCAACAGCGGCGGCACCGGGTCCATCGAGGTCTCCATCACCGACCCGGGCGTCACCGAGGTGACCGCGGGTTCGGGCCTGTACCTGCCGACCCTGTTCGACGGCTACCGCAATCTCGCTCCGCGTCCGTCCATGTACTTCGCGGCCCCCGTGCTGCGCCGTCCCGCGCCGGGGATCGCCACCGTGTACTCCGGCGGCTACATCGCCTCCGGTCCCACGGGCGCGTCGCGGGTGCCGAAACCGGTGTGGCCCTTGGGCTTGAAGCTGATCGGCACCGAGGGCGCGGGCGAGGTGCAGACCCCGCTGACAGGCGCCGACGGGCTGCGGATCGGTGATCGCGTCTGGTTCCGGCACGCCAAGGCGGGCGAGCTGTGCGAGCGGTTCAACGAGGTCCACCTCGTCGACGCCGACGGCAGCCGCACCACGGTGCCGACCTACCGCGGCGAAGGCCACAACTTCGGCTGACGGCACGTGCGGCGCCGAGTTCCGGCTGTCGGGGGGAACTCGGTGCCGCGCTGTCAGACCCGGTCGAGTTGCAGGACCGCGGCCAGGTCGGACAGTTCGGCGGTGGTGGCCGGGAGGAATTCGGTCAGCAGCGGTGAGCGCACGATGATCGCCGACCACATGGCCCGCGAGATGGCGCTGGTCAGCCAGTGCCGCGACAGCAGCGCGCCGATGCCGTGCGGCGCGTCCTCGGGCGCGGAGGTGGTCATGGAGACCAGCACCACCGCCGCCTCGCGACCCTGGAAGTGGTCGGGCGTGCCGACCAGCACGTCCTCGATCTTGGCCCGCGACAACAGGGTTCGGATGCGCGCCACCTGCGCGTGATACGGGGCAACCACCAGGATGTCGTGCGGGTGCAGGCGGCGGGTGACCGCTCCGGTGTGCCAGGGCAGACCCAGCAGCGTCCGTACCTGGCGCACGATCTCGCGCGCCTCCTCGGCGGATTCGGTGCCGTTGCCGTGATGCTCCACCGCGACCGTGCGCACGCCGGGCGGGATGCCGTCGAGTTCGCGTGCCAGGGTGACGGTTTCGTTCGAGCGCAGCCGATTGTCGTAGCGCAGCCGCGACACCGGCCCGCACATGCGCGGATGCATGCGCCAGGTGCGGTCCAGGAAGTAGCCGTAGGCGGCGGGCAGGGTGCGGTGCGCGCCGAGCAGCCGGCCCAGCACGGATTCGGCGATGGGCTCGGGATGGGTGCCGTGCGCGGCGGGCGGCGCGGGGTCGCCGATCAGCAGCAGGTTGCGCGCGCACACCGCCACCGCGGCCGCCTCGGCCAGCGGGAACTTCCCGGCGTCCACGATGACCAGCAGGTCCAGGCTGTCGCGCGCGATGCGTTCCGGATCGGTGAAGTCGCCCGAGAGTCCGCCCACCACACAGCCGTTCACGGCATTGTCGAGGAAACGCGGATAGCGGGACGCCTCGATGGGCAGCCATTCCGGGGCCACCGCGCGGCTGTCGGCCTTGGCCACCAGCTCCGGGAGCACGCCCACCTCGACGACGGCGTCGAGCAGATGCTCGACCGCCCGGTGCGTGCGCGCCACCACCCCGACCCGCCACTTGTGGCGGGTGACGAGGCGTTCCACGGCGCGCGCGGTGGTGACGGTCTTGCCGGTGCCGGGCGGACCCTGCACGGCCGCATAGGAATTGTCGAGGTCAAGCACGGCCGCGGTGACGGCGGCGGCCTGGTCGCCGAACACCTCGGGCAGCGTCGCGCGGGTGCGCAGCCGGGGCGGGCGGCGGGCGAGGATGTCGAAGACGGCCGTCTCGGGCACCTGGGGGAGCGTCACCAGCAGCTGATGTGCGGTGTCCTCCAAGGCTTCCGCGAGACGCGCGTCGGGGCCGGGCGGGCAGGGCGCGATGGCGGTGGGCAGCTCGTCGTAGGGCGCGCAGCCCTCGGGTAGGAACTCGACGACGCGCATCACGTCCTCGAAGCCCGCGTCCAGGGAGCAGCCGAGCACGGTGGCGTGCGCGGTGGCGCGCAGCCCGGGGGTGACGGCCATACCGGGCGCGGCGTGGTCGTAGAGGGTGAGCACGGGGGTGCCGGGCGGCGGCGCGTTGCCGGTGCCCAGGCGTCCGGTCAGGGTCAGGTACCGGCGCAGGGGTCGCTGTCCGGTGCCGTGCCAGTCGGTGTCGACCGAGCCGGAGTCGGCGACGAGTACGCCCGCGGTGTCGGCCCATTCGTCCACGGGGTGGTCGAGGCGGTCGTCGTGGGCCCAGCGCAGCGGGCGGCGTTCGCGCCGGTGATAGCCCAGCGCGGCGGCGGTCAGTCCGGCCGCCTCCTGGGCCGGGCCGCGTCGCGCGCCCGAACTCTCGGCGAATTCCCGCAGCGCGGCCTCGACGTCGTCGGGTCCGGTCTCGGCGTAGTCGTAGGCCCAGCGGCGGCTCGGCCGCACCCGGTGTTCGGCGGCCAGCTCCAGCAGCCAATCCCGCAGGCGCAGGACCGCTTCGGCGCCGTGCGCGGTCTCCTCTTGATTGGGCGGCAGCTGGTGCAGGTCGTAGGACCGCTCGCCGACCACCAGCGCGGCCCGCACCACCGGGTACAGGTCGACCAGCGCGGGCAGCAGCTCCGCCACGGCGTCCTCGGCCTCGGAGTCGCGCTCCCCGACGGTGTCGAGCACCTCGCGCAGATCGCCGCGGTAATGGTGGATCCGCAGCTCCGGGAATTCGCGCTGCCGCTCCATCAGGAACTCCAGCAGCTCGTCCGCGTCGTCCCGCCGCCGGGTGAGCGACACCCCGCCGTCGCGCTCACCGCCTCGAATCACGAAGGTGCGCTCGGTTTTCGGCAGCGCGGGCGCGGGCACGAAGCCCAGGTCGATGGTGCTCACGCCGGGCATCGGCTCGCGCTCGGCGGTGGCCACGCGATCGCAGACGGTCCCGGGGGCCGTCGCGCCGGGCGTTCTGGGACCGAAACTCAGTGCCACCGGCGGGATTTCCGCGTTGCCGAGCCCGGCGGCGGCGCGCTCCGGCTCGCGCGGGTGTTCAGCGGCATCGGCCAGGGTGTCACGGGGGCCGTCGGCGCGATGGGAGCGGGCGTTCGCGGGATCGGAGTCGCCGATCGCCGCTGCGAAACCCACGTGAACGATCAAATCGCCTGCGGTACGGCATATCCCGGCCCGAGATCGGGCTGTTCCGCAGGCGCTGACCGTGGGGACGCCGACGCCGTCGGGTCCCGGCGGCGCGGTGACGCTGACGAACAGGTCGCCCGGGGCGGGGGCGGCCAGCGCGGCGAGGGCGGCCGGCTCGACGAGGCCGTGCACGGGGCGGCCGGTGCGTTCGCGAAGGATCTGGACCTCGGCCTGGCGGCGCAGCGCGGTGAGCGTGGCGGCGGGGATGCCGGTGACCGTGGAGTCGGCGACCGCGAGTCGGTCCACGGTGGTGATGCCGGCGTCGCGCAGGTGGGCGCGGGTGGCCGGGCGCATGCCCGCGACCAGCAGCAGGTCCCGGCGGGCCTCGAGTTCGGCGGTGCAGGTGGGGCAGTGGCCGCAGGCCAGGAAGCGCCGATCGCCCCACTGCACGGGGAGTAGTTCGCCGAGTTTGGATTCCACGATGAGGTTCAGCCGCGCGCGCCGGGCCTGGTAGACCACCGCCATGTCCGCGAGCCGATGGGTGACCGGGACCCCGTCCTCCCACACCAGCGCGTGCGACGCGGCCCGGAAGCCGTTGTGCCGCAGGGCTTCCGCCGCCGCAGCAAGGCCGAGCAGGGTGGCGACGCCGCCGCGGCGTCCGGCGACGCCGGTCACGATGTAGTCGTGGCCCTCGGGTGCGTGGTCGCGGACCAGGAATTCGCAGCGCGCCGCGAAGTCGCCGTCGAACAGGACGGCCCCCGCGACCGCCTCGGCCTCGCCGCGCAGTGCCGTGGCGGTCTGCTCGTGCGCGACCCGCAGCCCGGCCAGCGCCTCGTCCCGCGTGTGCTCGGGCGGCGCAGCCGCGGTGTCGCGGCGGAGCGCGCAGGGATGGTCGTCGGGTAGGCCCGCGAGCGGGTCGGCGTCCGGGGGCGTGAGGGCGGCCACGCCGAGGGTGGCCGTGGCGGCCGGCGATAGGCGGATGCGGGTGACGGCGTCGCCGTGGCGGTCGCGGAGGTCGGCGAGGCGGTGTTCGACGGCCGGGTCCGGGCCGGGGGTGAGCGTGCCGCGTGACGGGTACTCGGCCGGGGTCACCAGTCCCAGTTCGGCGTCGAGCGCGCGCAGCAGCGCGAACTCACAACGCGCCGCCGCCACCAGGTCTCCGGTGCTGCACACGACACGATCACCGAACAGCATCAACCGCGGCCCTCCTGTGCCATTGCTCCGCCCGCCCGGCCGGGATCGTCACGTGCCGAGTCGGCCATAGCGTAATGACTGCGGGCTGTGTGATGTGCCGCCAGGTCGGGCCCGCGCGCCGGGTCGTCCCGGTCGCGAGCCGCCCACGTCAGCGCGCGTTTGCGGGCGGTGTTGGGAGACAACGCGACTCGTGCGCGGTGCGGTGGCCGTAGTCGGCTCAACGCCCGGTCGGACGCCAGAAATCGCCCCGCCATTCCGGCGTGTCGTCCGGCGGGCGGGACCGGGTCGCCTGTCCGGTCCGGCCGCCGGGACCGGCCTGGGACCGGGAATCCGGGCCGACCGTTCGGTCCCCGCGTTAATTACTGACCAGTTGCCTGTTCGGAGCTCCCCCATAGCCGCGTTCGGTCTGTCACAATCTGCCGATGCTTTACCTCGCGGGCGCTCGCGGCCGCCTTCACTACCGACGATGGCGGCTCGACCGTGCGCAGGCCGTCCTGGCTCTGCTGCCCGGAATCGGCCAGCACAGCGCGCACTACCATCGGTTTGCCCGGGCGCTCGCCGCCCACGGAATCGAACTCTGGGCCCTGGACACCTCGGGCCACGGTCTCAGCGAAGGAGACCCGGAGCGGCCCGGCAATATTCACGAACTGGCCGCCGACGCGCGGATGTTCCTGGATCAGGTGCACGAGCACTCCGACTCCACGCCCTTCCTGATGGGGCACTCGCTGGGCGCGGCCACCGCACTGGCGGTGCTGCGGGACGCCGAACCCCGGGACTTCTCCGGTCTGGTGCTGTCCGGCACGCCGCAGGCGGTGCTGGAGGGCCGGTCGCCGAAGTCCGCCCGCGGCAGCGCGGTCGCGAATCGTGGCCGGGCCCAAGCCGTTTCCGGCGGGAGTTCGGCCGAGGCCCGCTCCCGGGCCGCGGCGGCGACCGCCAGCGAATCGGATTGGCCGGGCCCCCGGCTGCCCGAGGGTCTGCCGGTGCTGATCGTGCACGGCGCGGACGATCGGCGCGCGCCGATCGATCCGGTCCGGGCCTGGTCCGAGCAGGTCGGGGCGCGCTTCCTCACCTACCCGGACACCGGCCACGATCTGCTGCACGAGCCCGCGCACGCGGCGGTCACCGCCGAGGTGGTCGATTTCGTGCACGCCCGCTCGCTGGTCTGACGGCGGTCACCGTTCCGGGTCGCGGGCGGTGGCGGGCCGCAGCAGCCGCACCACCTCCGCGTCGGTGAGCTGGTGGAAGTCGCGATACGCGCCGCCCACGCCGCCGAGATTGCGCGGCACCATCGGGCACACCACCTCGTCGGCGATGGCCCGGATCCGCTGCAGCGCTTCGGCCGAGGACACCGGCACGGCCACGACCACCCGCCGGGGCGCGTGCTTGCGCGCGATCTCGCAGCCGGCGGCCACGGTCGCGCCGGTGGCCATGCCGTCGTCGACGATCACCACGGTCCGATCGGTCATGTCGATCGGCTGCCCCTCGCGCAGCACCCGCCGCCGCCGTTCCAGCTCGGCGCGTTCGACGTGCTCGATGTCGATCAGCTGCTCCGGGGACACGCCCGTGTGCCGCATGACGTCGTGATTGAGGACCCGCACCCGGTCCTCGCCGATGGCCCCCATGGCCAGTTCCGGCTGCCACGGCACCCCGAGCTTGCGGACCAGCAGCACATCCAGATCCCCGCCGATCGCCTCGTGCACCGCCGCCGCCACCGGAACCCCGCCGCGAGGCAGTCCAAGCACCAGCGGATCCGCCGCGCGCAGGTGCCCCAAAACCTCACCCAGCGCGCGCCCGGCGGCCCCGCGATCCGGATAGATCATCGGTATTCAGTCTAGTTGCGTGAGCCTCGGCTGACCGGGGCTCATTCGCCGCGGATGGTGTATCTGCGCAGCGCCAGGCTCGGGTTGGTGGACCGGACCTCGCCCAGGTGCGCCAGGTCGACGCGGGCGGTGGCGATGCCCGGTTGGTCGCCGAGTTCGGCCAGCACCGCACCGGTGGGGGCGATGATCATGGAGGCGCCGGAGCCGCGCGGCGCGGCCTGGTCGGCGGCGGCCACGTACATGGTGTTCTCGATGGCCCGGGCCCGCAGCAGCGTTGTCCACTGATCGACCTTGCCGGGGCCGGGAATCCACTGCGCGGGCAGCAGCAGGGTGTGCGCGCCGGCGGCGGCCAGGCGGCGAATGCCCTCGGGGAAGCGCAGATCGAAGCAGGTCTGCATGCCGAACACGACGCCGTCGACGGTGAAGGTCTGGGACTGGTCGAGCGGGCCGGGGATGAGCAGGTCGGATTCGCGGGAGCCGAAAGCGTCGTAGAGATGAACTTTTCGGTACACCGCGGCGAACTCGGCGTCGGGGGAGGCGGCGACGAGGGTGTTGTAGATGTGCCCGGCGGGCTGGTCCGGGCCCCCGGCCTCGACCACGCCGGCGACCACGTGCACGCCGAATTCGGCTGCCACGCCACGCAATCCGGTGACGAACTCTCCGGTGAGCGGCTCCGCGGCGGCCAGCACCCGCTCGTCCAGGCGCTTGGTGGCGAACATCGCGTACTCGGGGGCCACCACCACCTTCGCTCCGAGTTCGCTGGCCGCTTTGACCTCGGCGCGCAGCGCGGTGAGATTGGCCACGGTGTCGGTGTGCGGATCGAACTGCACCACCGCCACGTCCACCGACCCCGCGGGCGCGGTGCCGGCCTGCTGCCGGGCCGCGGCGCCCGGTTCGGGGTCGGCCGTCGCCACGGCTCCCGAGCTGGCCGCATCGGGCGAGGCCAGGGTCCCGGCGACGTAGTTGTGGACGGGAGCGGCTTCGGTATTTTCGAGTCCGGAAACCGGGCTCGAGGGCGTCGGGAGGGCGGGCGCGGGCGGGTTGTCCGGTTGCACGACTCCCAGGGTATTCACCCGATGGTCAACCCCGCAGCTAGCAGGCAGTAAAATCCATGGCAATGAGCACCTCACCGGCCGACAGCGTTCCCACTGACGACGAGAGGGACGTTTCCGGCCCGTCCTTCGCCGATCTCGGCCTCGATGACCGCATTCTGCGGGCCATCGCCGATGTCGGCTACGAATCGCCGTCGCCCATCCAGGCGGCGACGATTCCGCCGCTGCTGGACGGCCATGACGTGGTGGGTCTCGCCCAGACCGGTACCGGTAAGACGGCGGCGTTCGCCATCCCGGTGCTGCAGGGCATGCACGGGGCGGGCAAGGCGCCGAAGGCGCTGGTGCTGGCCCCGACTCGTGAGCTGGCGATCCAGGTTGCGGAGGCGTTCGGCCGGTACGCCACCCATATGCCCGGAACGCATGTGCTGCCGATCTACGGTGGTCAGAACTACGCGGTGCAGCTGTCGGGGCTGCGGCGCGGCGCCCAGGTGGTGGTCGGCACCCCGGGTCGCGTCATCGATCACCTGGAGCGCGGCACGCTCGACCTGTCGGAGCTGCAGTACCTGGTGCTCGACGAGGCCGACGAGATGCTCAAGATGGGCTTCCAGGAGGACGTCGAGCGCATTCTGCGTGACACGCCCGCGGAGAAGCAGGTCGCGCTGTTCTCGGCCACCATGCCGACGGTGATCCGCAAGATCTCCAAGCAGTACCTGAAGGATCCGGTCGAGATCACGGTCAAGACCAAGACCTCGACCAACACCAACATCACCCAGCGCTGGGTGCAGGTGTCGCATCAGCGCAAGCTGGACGCGCTGACCCGCATCCTCGAGGTGGAGCCCTTCGAGGCCATCATCATGTTCGTGCGCACCAAGCAGGCCACCGAGGAGCTGGCCGAGAAGTTGCGCGCGCGTGGGTATTCCGCCGCGGCCATCAACGGTGACATCGCGCAGGCGCAGCGTGAGCGGACCATCGGCCAGCTCAAGTCGGGCGTGCTCGACATCCTGGTCGCCACCGACGTCGCCGCCCGCGGTCTGGACGTGGAACGCATCTCGCACGTCGTCAACTACGACATCCCGCACGACACCGAGTCCTACGTGCACCGCATCGGCCGTACCGGTCGCGCCGGCCGCACCGGCACCGCCCTGCTGTTCGTGGCCCCGCGCGAGCGCCGGCTGCTCGACGCCATCGAGCGCGCCACCCGCCAGCAGGTCACCGAGATGCAGCTGCCCAGCGTCGAGGACGTCAACGCGCAGCGCGTCACCAAGTTCCACGACGCCATCACCGACAACCTGGCCTCGGACAACCTGCCGCTGTTCCGCAAGCTCATCGAGGACTACGAGCGCGAGCACAACATCCCGCTGGTGGACATCGCGGCGGCGCTGGCGGTCGGCGGCCACGACGGTGACAACTTCTTCATGGAGCCCGACCCGGAGCCCGCCCCGCGCGAGCGCCGTGAGCGTGCCCCCCGCACCTTCGACGACCGCGATCGCGGCCCCCGCGAACGCCGGGAGCCCAGCGGTCCGTCCCGGCACCGTCAGACCGGCGCGGAACTGGTCACCTACCGGATCTCGGTCGGCAAGCGCCACAAGGTCGCGCCGGGCGCGATCGTCGGCGCCATCGCCAACGAGGGCGGCCTGCGCCGCAGCGACTTCGGGCACATCAGCATCCGCCCGGACCACTCGCTGGTGGAGCTGCCCGCGGACCTGTCCAACGAGACGCTGAACGCCTTGAGCCGCACCCGGATCAGCGGTCAGCTCATCGAACTGCAGCTGGACGCCGGCGCCCCCGGCGCCCGCTCCATGAGCCGAGCCCCCCGCCGCGAGGGCAAGCGCCCGGACCAGCACCGGCGCAAGCCGCGCTTCTGACGTAGCGCATTCCAAACGACGACGCCCGCATCCGGAATGGATGCGGGCGTTGTGTTTTCGGTGAGTCGTGAGTGGCTAGGCCGGGGCGCTGCCGGAGCCGGAGTTGTCGGCCGGGGTCTGCGCGGGAGTGGTCGGCGCGGCCGGGGTGGTCGAGGGGGTCGCGCCGGAGGCGTCGGGGGCCGCCGGGGTGGTGGCGGGCGGGGTGGCCTGGACCGCGGGGGCGTCCGGGACCGTCGAGAGGCCGACAGTCGGGAGCACGACGCAGCGGGCGTTGGGGTAGTCGATGGTGCCCCAGAGCGAGGCGATGATGGTGCCCGGGCCGGTCTCGACGGTCTTGGACAGCGTCGGGAGGCTGTACTCGGTGTGATCGTCGAGGGGGACGATGCCGCTGCGGCCGTTGTTCACGTTCAGCCAGGCGACGGTCAAGCCGGAGGACAGGGGGAAGCCGTTCTGCTGGGCCATGACCTGGAAGCTGACATTGCCGGCGGGCAGCGACACCGTGGCCGCCGGGCCCGCGATGCCGGTGACGGCGGTGGCCGAGGTGAGGCTGAACGGCATGTTGAAGCCGCAGCCCAGGGTGGGGGCCAGGTACGAGAACGGTGTGAACTGAACATTTTCCAGCTTCGCGGCGGCGACCAGCTGGGCGGACTTGGCAATGTCGGCGACCGCGGTCCTGCCCGCCACGTCGTCGCCGACGGCGTGGGTGAGCTGTTCGACGCCGGTCTCGGCGGGAGTGCGGGGCTGATCGGCAGTGGCCGTGGTGGTGCTGAGGGCCGCGGCGGTGGTGAGCGCGGCGATCGCCGCGGTGCGCCGGAAAAGCGTGCTGCCGTTCACTCTGGCTGCTCCTGCGTTGCGGGTGTGGGGTTCTCGGGCAACCTACCAGTTCAGGTCGGTCCCGGTGCCGCCGAGCCGTCCAGTCGGTGTGATCCGGGTGACAATTGGATCGTTACCGGGGGGTAGGTTTGATGGCGACATCACAGCGACGCTCGGGAGAAGCAATGAAGCTGGCCCTTTCACCCGATGAGGTGACATTCCGGGACGAACTGCGCGAGTTCTACCGGACCAAGATCCCGGCGGAGATCCGTGACCGCGTCAAGTACGGTCTCGAGCTCTCTCGCGATGACATCGTCACCACCCACCGCATCCTCAACGAGAACCACCTGGCCGTGCCCAAGTGGCCGGTGCAGTGGGGTGGCCGCGACTTCTCGCCCATGCAGCTGCACATCTGGGAAGACGAGATGCAGCTGGCGTCGGTGCCGGAGCCGCTCACCTTCAACGCCCAGATGATCGGCCCGGTCATCGCCCAGTTCGGCTCCGAGGAGCTCAAGCAGCGCTTCCTGCCGCCGACGGCCAACCTCGACATCTGGTGGTGCCAGGGCTTTTCCGAGCCCGACGCGGGTTCGGACCTGGCCTCGCTCCGCACCACGGCGGTCCGCGACGGCGACTCCTACATCGTCAACGGCCAGAAGATCTGGACCACCCTGGCCCAGTACGCCGACTGGATCTTCTGCCTGGTCCGCACCGACCCGAACGCCAAGAAGCAGGCGGGCATCTCGATGCTGCTCTTCGACGTGAATACTCCGGGCGTCACCATCCGCCCGATCAAGCTGATCGACGGCCACCACGAGGTCAACGAGGTCTTCTTCGAGAACGTCCGGGTCCCCGCCGACCAGCTGGTCGGCGAGGAGAACATGGGCTGGACCTACGCCAAGTTCCTGCTCGGCAACGAGCGCACCGGCATCACCGGCGTGGGCCGCACCAAGGTCAAGCTGGGCGTCGCGAAGGAGCATGCGGCGCAGATCCGTTCGGGCAACGGCACGCTGCTCGAGGATCCGGTCTTCGCGGCCCGGGTGGCCGAGATCGAGAACGAGCTGCTGGCGCTGGAGCTCACCCTGATGCGGGTGATCTCGAATTCCAGTGACGGCAAGCCGAATCCGGCCTCCTCGGTGCTGAAGCTGCGCGGTTCGGAGCTGCAGCAGGCCGCCACCGAACTGCTGCTGGAGATCGCCGGTCCGGACGCGCTGCCGGTGAACGCCGCCGACATCGCCTCGCCGGGCTGGGCGCAGCGCAGCGGCCCCGGGTACCTCAACTACCGCAAGACCACCATCTACGGAGGCTCCAGCGAGGTGCAGCGCACCATCATCGCCTCCACCATCCTCGGATTGTGAGCCGCCGCCATGGATTTCGAACTCACCGATGAACAGGTCATGCTGCGCGATACGGTCCGGGACCTGCTGGGCCGCGCCTACGACCCGGAGACGCGCCTGAAGGTCATCGACACCGAACTCGGCTGGAACCGCGACGTGTGGCGGCAGCTGGCCGAATTGGGCGTCCTCGGACTGCCTTTCGACGAGGAGGACGGCGGCGTGGGCGCGGGCCCGGTCGAGACCATGGTCGTCATGGAGGAGATCGGCCGCCGCAACGCGCCCGAACCCTACCTCGATGCCGTGCTGGTCCCCGGCGGGCTGATCGCCCGCGCGGGCACGGCCGACCAGCGGCAGCGGGTGCTGCCCGCGCTGGCGGGCGGGGAGACGCTGCTCGCCTTCGCCCACGACGAGCCCGGCTCCCGGTGGCCCGCCGCCGATCCGGCCACCACCGCGGTGCCGGACGGGGACGTCTACCGGATCACCGGCGTCAAGAACCCGGTGCCGCACGGTGACTGCGCCGATCAGCTGGTGGTCAGCGCCGCCCTGCCCGGCGGAGGAGTCGGGCTGTTCCTGCTCGCCGCCGACGCCGAGGGCGTCACCCGCACCCCGTTCCGCACCTTCGACGGGCGGCGGGGCGCGCAGCTCGAATTCGCCTCCGCGGCAGCCGAACTCCTCGGCGACGGCGGCGACGCCCAGCCGGTGATCGACGCGGTCACGGTGGCGGCGCAGGCGAGCCTGTGCGCGGAATCGCTGGGCGCGATGGAGGAGTCGATGCGGCTCACCACCGATTACCTGAAGACGCGCAAGCAGTTCGGGGTCACGCTGTCCAAGTTCCAGACGCTGACCCAGCGGGCCGCGAACATGTACGTCTCGCTGGAACTGGCCCGCTCCATGAGCCTGTACGCGACCGCGGCGGTGGCCGACGGCTCCGCGGACCGGGTCGCGGCGTCTCGGGCGCGGTTGCAGGTCGGCCGCTCGGCCCGGCACATCGGCCAGGAGTCGATCCAGATGCACGGCGGCATCGGCATCACCACCGAATACCCGGTGAGCCACTATGTCGCCCGGCTCACCGCCATCGCCCGGACCCTGGGCGGCGACCTGGAGCATCTGCGGGTGCTCAGCGATCGGGTCGGCGAGTACAGCCTCGTGGAGTTCTGACCCGCAAGCCCCCTGAACGCGCCCCGCTCGAGCCTCGAGCGGGGCGCGTTCGTGTCCGATCCGGGGTGCGAAGCTGAAATTCCGGTGTCGGCAATCGGATTGGCGGGCGTAGGGTCGGAGCATGGGAGGAGACGCCGTACGGCTGGACGGGAACACCCTGGTGTTGCCCGGTGAGGTGGGGGTGCGGTTCATCCGCACGCTGAGACTGCCCGAGCAGGGGACGCATCCGCTGCCGCCCGGGCTCGGCGAGTTCCCGGTGCGGCGGGTGGCGGACTACGCCGCCTCGGTGCCGCCGGAATGGGCCGAACGCGGTGGCGTCATGCTGCCCATGTATCTGCGCGAGGCCATGTGGCTGTCGTTCTCCGCGAAGGAGCCCGCGGCGCTGCAGATCGGCGTGGGCAAGGTGTGCGCGGTGTCGGGGAAGCCGTGGAGCGCCCGGCTCGATCGCGATCCGCAGAACTACGTGGTGCTGCCCCGGCAGCCGTGGCTGGACGGCATCAATTCCGGGAAGGGCACCATCCGGCAATTCGTCGCGGTGCCACTGGGATTGGGCGCGACCGTGGAGGGGCAGGTCACCGGGGAGGAGACCTGGGGCGGGATTCAACTCCAGAACTTCGCGCTCAACGATCTCGAGCTCGCGCGCTGGCGCAAGGCCGAGGAGGAGCGCCGCGAGCGGGCGTCCCGCCGGCGTTACCGCAAGTCGGGTTCCGCCTTCCTGGCGGGAGCCCCCGGCGCCCTGCCGCCGCCGGCCGCGGCTCCGGCCTACGGCGCGCCGCCGGCCCCGGGTGGTCATCCGGCCGGGGCGCCGCGCGCCACCGCCATGGGACTGGGCGTCGGCGGCACCATGCGGCAGCAGATCTACAAAGACGAACGGCCCCTGGCGGATTGGTCCACCGAGCGCTCGGGCCGCGTCTTCGTGCACCTGGTGACCCCGCCCGACTGGCGGCGCATCACCGGCGAGGCCGCGCCTCCGTCGCCGGTCGATCGCGCGGCGTACACCGCCGCGGGCCTACCCTGGTTCGACTACTTCGATTCGGACGCAACCGATCTCGCGCCTGCCGACCCGCTCGCGAATGTGGTCCCGGTCGGTGACTGGCTGGGCGACGACCATGAACCTTGGCATCCGCCGACACCCGGTCAGGTGCATCAGTTGGGCGACAAGCAGGGCAAGCCCGTCGAGGACGGCGACTGGTAGAGGCTGGTCGTCCCCGGCGTGCCGAATGTCGGAGGCGCGCTGGCCGTCCGAGATGTCCGCTAGTTGTCGGAGGTGTCCGAAGCCGCGTGGTCCGTGGGCGAGACGCTCGCGGGCTGCGTGGTCTCGGTGCGGGTGGTGACCGGCGCCTCGGTGGTGGTGCGCGGGGATTCCGTTGTGGGCCGACTGGATTCGGTCGTCACCGGCCGGGTGGTGGTGGTCGGGCGGGCCGGGGTCGAGCGGGTATTGCTCGGGTCGGCCGGATCCTCCGGGGTGCCGGTGACGGTGGAGATGGGAGCGCGCCGCGACGGCTGGTCAGCGGCTACCCGCCAGGTCGGGGACGGCGGGATGACGATGGCCGGGGTGGCGGAGGCGCCGCTCTTGGCCGAAGTCACCGGGGCCGCTTGCAGATCCGCGTTGATCGGCGGCGGCGCGACATAGGTGTCGGTGTGGCCGAGGCCGCACGCGCCGAGCAGGATGAGACCCGCCGAGACCGTGCCGACCGCGGCCGCGGCGTACACCACGGGCTTGGGCAGGCGACGCCACGGGGTGACCGCGTGGTCGTCCGCGCGGGCGTTGCTGCCGTCCATGGGTGGCACTCCTGATTCGTATCGAGTGGGCTCACCCTAACGGAGCCGATGGGCATCGGCCAGGCGGGTGGTCGGTTCGATCCGAGGACCCGCGCGGGGCATTTTCGGGGCCTCGAAAATATCTCAAACAGCAGTGATTCAAATATCGAATTAGTAAACTCGGCGCGTTTTGCATACGTGTCGTATGGACTTTCCGTTGCCGGGCCGTAATGTGTGTCCAAAGTTACACAAGAGACGCTCGAAATTAGCCGAGGGGCGCGCCGAAGATTCGCGAACCCGGCGGGCGTCACCGAGGAGTGGATGATGGGTGCATTCTCGACATCTCCGCTGCGCGCGTCGGCGCGCTCCGGAGAGCCTGCCGCCCCTCCGACGCCGCGGGTGCCGGCACTCCTGGCCCGTATCGCCGCCTGGGTGTTCTTTCTCGGCGGTCTCACCGGCGCGATTCTCGGTATTGCCGGACTGCGGGTGGAGATCACCGTCGCGGGTTTGATCCTGGCCTGTACCGCGGGTCTGATTCTGCTCAAGATTCGCGCCGACGCGCACGATAGCTAATTTCTAGCGAATCAATTCCGGCTGGTAATTGTCCACTCGAATGCCGTGGCTTCCGAGTTCGCGCCTTCTATGGTCCGGGATCGATTCGGTTCGCCGAGTTCTTTCAGCAAATCCTCGGAAATATGCACCAAGTCCGACAATACGGACGGCGTGAACCATTCCGGCCGGGTCGCGAACAACAGATCCTCGCTCGAGGTGTTCCCGGAGGCGCCCGGCGCGAATGGGCAGCCGCCCAGCCCGCCCAGCGAACCGTCCACCACGTCCGCGCCCGCGGCCAGCGCCGCCAGCGAATTGGCCACCCCCATGCCCCAGGTGTCGTGCCCGTGGAAGACGATGCGGTGCTCCGGAGTTCCCCAGCGCCCGGTCGCGGCCACCGAAGCCACCAGTGCGCCAACCTGACCCGGATGTGCTTGCCCGAGGGTATCGGCGATCACGATGTCCGAGGCGCCCTCCGCGCGCGGATCGGCCGCGATGGCCAGCACCCGCGCCGGATCCACCGGCCCGTCGAACGGGCAGGTGAAAGCCGTTGCCAGACAGAGCTGGATGCGCCCGCCCGCCTCGTGCGCGTACCGCACCGCCTCCGGCATGGCGGCCAGGCTGTCCTCGGTGGTGCGGCCGATATTGGCCTTGTTGTGCGCGTCCGACACCGAGAAGCAGTACTGGAAGTTGCGCACCCCGGCCTCGGCGGCCTTGGCCACGTGCCGCGGCGTGGCCACCCACACCCAGCAGCGTTCCAGCTCCTCGGGTGTCAGCCGCTCGACCAGTTCGAGGGTATTGGCCATGGGCGGCACCAGATCCGGGCGCGCCATGGAACCGATCTCCAGCTCCGGCACGCCCGCGGCCAGCAGCTGCCGGGCGATCTGGACCTTGCGTTCGGTGGGCAGCACCTTCCCGGTGAGCTGCAGGCCGTCGCGCAGCGTGACATCGCGCAGGGTCATGACTTCGCCTCCAGGGCATCGATCTCGGCGTCGGTCAGGCCGAGCAGCTCGGACAGCACCTCGCGGGTGTGCTCGCCGAGGTCCGGGCCGACATTGCGGATGGGCAGCGATTGCCCGCCGATCACGGGGACGATGCCGGGGAAACCGACTTCCTTGGGCTCCGGCTCGCCCACGTCCACCGGGAAGGGCTGGATCATATTGCGCGCCTTGTACTGCTCGTCGGTGACGATGTCGGCGGCGGTGTAGATGGGCCCGCACGGGATGGCGGCCGCCTCCAGCACCTTCAGCGCTTCCTCGCGGGTGCGCAGACGCGTCCATTCGGCGATCGAGGCGTCCAGCCGATCGCGGTTGCGCCAGCGTCCCGCGTTGTCCTGCAACTCGGGGTCGGCGGCCAGGTCGGGGCGGTCGATGACCTGCATGTAGCGCTGGAAGATGGCATCGCCGTTACCGCCGATGATGATGCTGTAGCCATCGCTGGTCGGATAGGCGTTGCTGGGCGCGATGCCCTCCATCCGCCCGCCGACCCGCTCGCGATTGATGCCGTAGGCCAGGTAGTCGGGCACCAGCGATTCCATCACCGAGAGGATGGACTCGTTCAGCGCCACGTCGATGATGCGCTGCTCCAACGGAACCCGCTGCACCCGTTCCCGCTGGAACAGGGCCATGACGGTGCCGAAGGCGGCGTAGATGCCGGCGATGGAATCGCCGATCGATACGCCGACCCGCACCGGCGGCCGATCCGGATCGCCCACGAGTTCGCGCAGCCCGCCGACCGCCTCGGCCACCGCCGCGAAGCCCGGCCGCTGTGACAGCGGCCCGGTCTGCCCGTAGGCGGAGATCCGCGTGATGACCAGATCCGGATTCGCCGCGTTCAGCGCCTCGGGCCCGAGTCCCCACTTCTCGAGCATCCCCGGCCGGAAGTTCTCCAGCAGCACATCGCACTGCTTGATCAGGTCGAGCACGATCCCGCGCCCGGCCTCGGTGCGCAGATCCAGCGTGATCGACTTCTTGTTCCGGTTGACCGTCCGGTACAGCATCGAGGTATCGCCGCCGTACAGCCGCCAATTCCGCAGCTCGTCACCGGTTTCCGGCCGCTCGACCTTGATCACCTCGGCCCCGAAGTCCCCGAGTATCCGCCCCGCGGTCGGCGCGGCCACATAGTTACCCAACTCCAGAACCCGAACGCCGTCGAGCGGCCGAATCTCCATGCCCACAGTCTGCCCGATGGGGTTCGAGCGAATCCGGCGAAGTCGATGGGAACGACGAGCGACGAGCGAGCAGGCAAACGACAAAGGCCGGCGCGACGGCGTTGGTGAGGTTGGTGTCGTCGCACCGGCCTGGCAGTGGGGCGCGGGGTGTACGTGTGGCACGCGCCCCACTGCATCGAGTCGTGTCGGTCCGCGAAATCGGGCGGTCACGGGTGAGTGGCAGCACCCGGCAGGGCCCGAATCACGGTGCTTCGCGCCGGGTTTCAGGCGGCGCGGGGCGTGACCTCCTCGATGATCGAGTAGTGGTCGGCGTTTCCGGTGATGATGGTGCTCGGGTCGCCGTGCACGTCCACCGGGACGTCGCCCGCCAGGGTGATGCGGGTGAGGCGGCGGGGCTGGCCGTCGTAGTCGTCGATGGCGTAGTGCTGGGTGGCGCGGTTGTCCCAGATCGCGACATCGCCGAGCTGCCAGTTCCAGCGCGTGGTGTTCTCCAGGCGGGTGACGCGGTTCTGGAGGAGCTGGAACAGGGCCTGGGATTCGGCGGCGGAGAAACCGACGAAGTTCTTCACGAAGTGGCCGAGCAGCAGGGCGCGTTCGCCGGTCACCGGGTGCACGCGCACCACCGGGTGCTCGGTCTCGTAGTAGCTGGACTCGAATTCCTCGCGGTAGGCCTTGATATTGGCGGTCACCTCCGCGTTCTCGCCACGCGCCACCTCGGTCCGGTCGGCGGCGTAGTCGTAGGCGTTGGTGTGCCGGGCCCGCAGGTTCTCGACGAACACCTTGAGCGGCGCTGGCAGCGAGTCGTAGGCGGCCACGGTGGAGGCCCAGGTGGTGGAGCCGCCGTAGGACGGCAGGTGCACCGCGCGCAGGATGGACGCCTTCGGCACCCGGTCCACGAAGGTGACATCGGTGTGCCAGCTGTTGGCGCGGCCGTACTCGGAGTCGATGGGCAGGGTCTTGACGCCCTTGGAGGTGACGGTCGGGTGCGGGGTGGTGGGCGCGCCCAGCAGCTGCGCGAACTCGTACTGCCCGTCCTCGGTCAGATGCTCCTGGCCGCGGAAGAAGATCACCTTGTGCTTGTGCAGCGCGTCCTGGATGGCCTGCACGGTCACCGAATCCAGGTCGCCGCTGAGCCGGACGCCGTCGATGCGCGCACCGATCCTGCTGCCCAACTGCACGACCGTGGGGGTGGAAGTTGCGTAATCGACGGACATGCCATGCCTTTCGCCCGATGGAGTCCGGCCCGGATTCGAGCCATGATCAGGACACCATCGGGTGCGCCGCCGAAACAGGTTCAGGATCAGCGGGATCGAAAGGACGGCGGCGGGCGCCGCGGGCGCTCAGCCCAGGTGTTCGCGCAGATACTTCAGATCGTCGGCCACGCCCTCGGCGGGGGTTTCCAGGATCACCGGCGCGCCCGCGGTGCGGCACACCTCCGCCAGCAACTGCGGATCGATGGTGCCGTCGGCGAAATTGGCGTGCCGGTCCGCGCCCGAGTCGAAGGCGTCGCGCGAGGAGTTCAGGTGCACCAGGTCGATTCGCCCGGTGATGGCCTTGATCCGTTCCACGATCCCGACCAGTTCCTCACCGCCCGCCCAGGCGTGGCAGGTGTCCAGGCAGAACCCGGCCCCGTACTCGCCGACCGCGTCCCACAGCCGCCCGATATCGTCGAAATACCGTGCCATGGCGTGATTCCCGCCGGCCGTGTTCTCGATCAGGATCGGCACCGCGAACCCGCCCTTGTCGGCCTGGCGTTCGAACAGTTTGCGCCAGTTGACGAATCCCTCCGCCATCTCCTCGTCGGAGCGGACGTGCCCGCCGTGCACCACCAGGCCGAACGCTCCCAGGTCGGCGGCGGCCTTGGCCTGCTGCGCGACCGCGTTGCGCGAGGGCATGCGCAGCCGATTGTTCAGGCTGGCCACATTGATCTGATACGACGAGTGCACCACCACGTCGATGTCGCTGGCCTTGATCTGCTCGGTCAGCGGGTGCGGTTTGGGTTTGTCCCAGCTCTGCGGATCCACCACGAACATCTGGATGACATCGGCCCCGAGCTGCTCGCCGAAGCCGATCGGGTCGCTGTCCGTCCGGACGTGAGCTCCAATGCGCATATGCCCAGCGTATCCCCGACCCCCGACAGCTCAGGGCGGGTCCGACCGGGACGACAAGCAAACGTTGAGTGTTGCGTTAGCGAGTCGTGCGTAGATAGTTCGGTAGGAATTCCGAAGCCCGGCCGATCAGAGGAGGTGAATACCGTTGCAGGCGAACGCTGCAGGTTCGCGCGGCGCGCCCGGCCCGGCGCGAGGCGCGGGTCGGATCGGCTACAGTTTCGGTGTTTTCCGGATCGGCCCGTTAACGATCACGCCGATCGTCTGTGGTACTCCGCACGCTGGTGGGTCCCGGCGCGTGGAGTGGGAAGTGGGAGATCGTCATGCTGTCCGAAGGTGACGTTTTTGCTGAGTATGTCATCGAGCGGCAGCTCGGCCGGGGTGGCATGGGGTCGGTGTACCTGGCCAAACACCCGCGGCTGCCCCGGCTGACGGCGCTCAAGCTGCTGAATCGGGAGATGGTCTTCGACAAGGAGGTCCGAGCCCGCTTCGAACGCGAGGCCGATCTGGTCGCCCAGCTGGACCACCACAATATCGTCACCGTCTACGACCGCGGGATGGAAGACGGCCAGCTGTGGATCTCCATGCAGTACATCGACGGCATCGACGCCGCCAGCGTGAATCCGCAGACCCTGCCGCCCGAGCGGGCCGTGCAGATCGTCGCCGAGATGGCCGACGCCCTGGACTACGCGCACCGCAACGAGGTGCTGCACCGGGACGTGAAGCCCGCCAATATCCTGCTGGCCCGCTCCACCGGCGGTAAGGGCGAGCGGGTGTACCTGACCGACTTCGGCATCGCCCGGCTGCGCGACGACAGCGGTCATCTCACCCAGACCGGGACGTTCACCGCGACCCTCGCCTACGCCTCGCCCGAACAGCTGACCGGGTCCGCGCTGGACGGCCGCTCCGACCAGTACTCGCTGGCGTGCACACTGTTCTGGCTGTTCACCGGGTCCGGGCCGTTCTCGGCCACCAACCCGGCCGCGGTCATCCAGGGGCACCTGCAGAATCCGCCGCCGCCGCTGAGCAGCGCGCGGGCCGGACTGCCGCCGAGCATGGACATGGTGATCGCCAAGGCCATGGCCAAGCGGCCCGAGGACCGCTTCGCCAGTTGCAGCGACTTCGCGGCCGCCGCGCGCAGTGCGCTCGCGAATCCGAGCGCGCCCGCCATCCCGCTGGTCAATCGGACCGCGCCGCCCATGCCGGTCATGCCCTACACCGGGGGACCGGCTCCGGTCGCGCCGCTGACCGGTGGCGGCATGCAGACCGGGATGCCCATGTACACCGGTGGCGCGATGCCGACCGGTGGGCCCATGCAGACCGGTGGGCCGATGCAGACCGGCAATCCGCTGACCGGCGGCGCGCACCAGACGGGGATGCCGGTCACCGGCGGCCACATGCAGACCGCGCGCCCGCAGACCACGCCGCCCACCCCGGCCGTGCCGTATCCGGCTCCGACACAGGTCAATCCGGTCAATCCGGTCCCGCCCAAGCCGGTGACCGGCAGCTACACCGGCCATGGCGCCAACCAGTACACGCAGCCGCCGGCCTACGGCTACGCGGGCCCGGGCCAGCAGCAGCGGCCGCCGATCGCGCCGCTCGCCGGCCCGATGCCGCCCAAGAAGTCCAATGCCGGGCTCATCATCGGCATCGTGTCCGCGGCCGTGGTGCTGCTGATCGTCCTGGTCGTGGTGCTGGCGGCGATCGGCAGCAAGACGGGTGACGACAAGTTGGGGTCGCCGACCATCTCGGCCACCACGTCGCCGGGCGCCGCGCCCAAGAGTGACAAGTCGATCGACTGGTCGGCCGCGGCCAAGGAGTTCCCGAAGCTGTTGCCCGCCACCAAGACCGGCGGCAAGGGCCTCAATGGCGCGACCTGCTGGGTGGCAGACTCCCCGGTCTCCTCCGACGCCACCGACGGCACCCCCGACTTCGGCGACTGGAAGGTGCAGTGGCGCTGCTACGGCGGCAGCGACAACAAGGACCCCTTCTACCGCATCTTCGCCTACTCCTCGTCGGCCGACGCGCAGTCGGTGGTGAAGGGCCTGACCGCCGACACCACCACCCAGGACACCAACGGCGGCAAGACCTACACCAACTACCAGATGACCGACGACAGCCACCCGCGCATGGTGACCGCCTTCACCGACCCGGGCCGCACCCAGTACCTCATGTACACCGACGGTCTGGTCGGCAGCATCGACGACGTCGTCAAGTGGTGGAAGAGCGCCCCCATCAACTGACCTGACCTGGGCAGTTCGAAACCCCTGTCCGAGCACGCTAGTGTCGCGCACGAACCCGCCGGAGCGAAGCGGAGGCAGTTGGATACAGGAAGGGTCTTTGTGCTGCGCAGCGGGGAAGTGTTCGCCGGGTACGAGATCGAACGCGAGCTCGGGCGCGGCGGGATGGGGGCGGTATTCCTCGCCCGGCATCCGCGCCTGCCTCGGCTGATCGCGCTCAAGCTGCTGGGCCGGGAGCTGTTCGGCGATGCGGAGATCCGGGGCCGGTTCGAGCGGGAGGGCGATCTGATCGCCCGGCTCGATCACCCGAACATCGTGCCGATCTACGACCGGGGCATCGACGACGCCCAGCCGTGGATCGCCATGCGGTATGTGGACGGACCGGACGCCTCCCAGCTGGAGGCGGCGAATCTGCCGCCGCGCGAGGCGATCCGGATCATCGCCGAGACCGCCCGGGCACTGGACTTCGCGCACAAGCGCGGGGTGCTGCACCGGGATGTCAAGCCCGCCAACATTCTGCTGGAGCGGGCCGACGGCGAGGAACGGGTCTTCCTCGCCGACTTCGGCATCGCGCGGCTGCGCGACGACGCGAGCAAGCTCACCCAGACCGGCTCGTTCACCGCGACACTGACCTACGCCTCGCCCGAACAGCTCTCGGGCCAGCCCCTCGATCCGCGGTCGGACCAGTATTCGCTGGCCTGCACCCTGTTCCGGCTGCTGACCGGGAACGTGCCGTTCGACGCCGAACATCCGGTCGGCATCATCCACGGTCACCTGAACCAGACGCCGCCGCCGGTGAGCGGGCTGCGGCCCGGCCTGCCCGCGGCCCTGGACGCGGTCCTGGCCCGGGCGCTCGCGAAACACCCTGAGGGACGGTTCGATTCGTGCGGCGAGTTCGCGGCCGCGGCGCAGGACGCGCTGGAGAATCCGGCGGGTGCGACGCAGTTCCTCGCGCCCGCGCCGTTCGGGCACGGTGGGCCGCCGAGACCTTCCGGCCCGGCTCCGACGGCGGTGCTGAACACCCCGGCGGGCGGCGATCCGAATTCCGTTCCGGGAGCGCGCCGGACGATGCAGTACACCGCGATGGCTCCGGTGACCACGCCGCCGCGTCCGCTGCCGCCGCCCCCACCCGCGCCCCGCAAGAAGCGTTCCAAGCTGCGCGGCTGCCTGATCGGCGGGGTCGCGATCGTGGTGCTGCCGCTGGTGGGCATCGCGGGCTGCCTGGCCGTGCTCGACCGGGCCGCCACCTCGAACACCCCCGCGACCACGACCGCCGCGCCCGCGCCGAGCACGGACGAGGCGCCCGCGCCGACCGAGGCGACCGAGCCCGCCGGAGTCCCCGAGCACGCGGGCGCGGACGCGCAGCTGCTGAGCCAGCGCTTCCCGCAGATGCTGCCGCCCGCCGACCCGTCCGCCGAGACCAATGCCGGCATCGGCTACCAGGGCGCGGCCTGCACGACCTACCAGCACTCCGCGCCGCCGCCGGACTCCGGTTCCGGGGACCCGGATCTGGGCAACTGGTCGGTGGCCTGGGACTGCGCGGGCGGTGTCGGTCATCCGGCGTACCGGTTCGTCATGTACTCCTCGACCGCCGAGCTGGAAGAGGCGCTGGCAGCGCTGCCCGGCTACACCCGCTCCGAGGTCAAGGTGCGCGGCGGGAAGTACACGAACTACCAGATCAGCGGCAGCGCGCTGCTGCGCCCGCGGCTGGTGACGGAGTTCCACGCCAAGGAGGGCAAGGAGGGTAAGGACGCCAAGGACGGCAAGCACGCCTTCCTCATGTACAGCACCGGCTTCCTCGCCACGGATGACCAGTTGCTGGACTGGTGGCGGTCAGCCCCCATCAATTGAGGCTCCGACCCGGTCGTTTGTGTGGACTTCGTGAGGACACGGCCATCAGGGACATCCCGGATGGCATCCGCCCGCGAAGCTCGACACACTGGACAGCATGACTTCGAACGTCTCGGAATCCGTCACTCTCGACACAGGCACCGACACGGCCGCGGCTCGCGCGACCGACCTGGTGAAGGTCTACGGCTCCGGCGATACACAGGTCCGCGCGCTCGCCGGGGTCACGGCCGAGTTCGCGAAGGGGGAGTTCACCGCGATCATGGGCCCTTCGGGCTCCGGAAAGTCGACGCTCATGCACTGCCTGGCCGGGCTCGACGCGGCCACCGCGGGCACGGTCCACATCGGTGACACCGATCTGACCCGGCTCTCGGACAAGCAGATGACGAACCTGCGCCGCGACCGGATCGGCTTCGTGTTCCAGGCGTTCAACCTGGTCCCCACCCTGACCGCGCTGGAGAACATCACGCTGCCGCTGGACATCGCGGGCCGCAAGCCCGACGAGGAGTGGCTCTCCACGGTGACCAAGCGGCTCGGCCTGAACGACCGCCTGACGCACCGGCCCGCCGAGCTGTCCGGCGGCCAGCAGCAGCGTGTGGCCTGCGCCCGCGCGCTGGCCGGGAAGCCGGACATCATCTTCGGCGACGAGCCGACCGGCAACCTGGACTCGCACTCCTCCGGTGAGGTGCTGTCGATCCTGCGCGCCGCGGTCGACGAGTTCGGGCAGACCGTGGTCATCGTGACCCACGATCCGCGCGCGGCCTCGCACGCCGACCGGGTGGTGTTCCTCGCCGACGGGCAGATCGTGGACGAGCTGCGCGAGCCCACCGCGGATTCCATTCTGGACAAGATGAAGTCGCTGGAGACGACCGCCGGGGAGGACGAGCTCTGATGGCCGGCTCCCCGATGCGCAAGGTCGCCTTGCGCAATCTCGCCGCGCACAAGGTGCGGCTGGTGCTGACCCTGCTGTCGGTGGTGCTCGGCACCGCCTTCATCTCCGGGTCGTTCATCTTCACCGACACCCTGCAGAGCACCTTCGACGGCATCTTCGCCAATCAGGCCAAGGGCGTGGACGTTCGGGTGCAGCCCAAGGGGCAGCAGTCGCTGGGCGTGCCGGACGATGTGGTGACCAAGATTTCCCAGCTGGACGGGGTGCGGACCGTCGCGCCGAGCGTCAACGGGCCCGTGGTCCTGTTGAAGGACGGGCACGCCGTACAGACCGGTGGCGCACCGGCTTTCGGGCAGTCGTATCTGCCGCCGGAGAAGTCGGTGGCCGAGCCGGAGAAGTATGTCGACGGTGTTCCGCCCGCCAAGCCGGGTGAGATCTCCATCAACAACGGCGGCGCGGATCGGGCCGGCTTGAAGGTCGGCGATCGCACCCAGGTGCTGGTGCCGTCCAAGGGCAATGTCGATGTGACCGTGTCCGGCATCTATGAGATCGACGGCTCCTCCAATACCGGTGGCTTCGTGCAGCTGCTGTTCGAGGACACCCAGGCGCGGCAGTTGTTCACCGACGGCAAGCACGTGGCGTGGGTGGACGTCGCGGCGGCGCCCGGTGTGAAGGCCGACGATCTGCGCGACGAGATCAAGGCGGCGCTGCCCGAGTACAAGGTGCAGAACGCCGACGAGGTGCGCGAGGACTTCAAGGCGCAGCTGGGCAACGCGCTGAAGTTCATCAACTACTTCCTGCTGGCGTTCGGGTCCATCGCGCTGCTGGTGGGCACGTTCATCATCTACAACACCTTCTCCATGCTGGTGGCGCAGCGACTGCGAGAGCTGGCGCTGCTGCGGGCGGTCGGCGCGAGCCGGCAGCAGATCGCGCGGTCGGTGGTGGGGGAGTCGCTGATCGTCGGATTGATCGGCAGCGCACTGGGTCTGGCCGCCGGCGTCGGGCTGGCGTTCGGATTGTCCGGACTGCTCAACGCGTTCAAGCTGGGGCTGCCCACCGGGACCATGTCGCTGGAGACGCGGACCGTGGTGGTGGCGATCGTGGTCGGCACCGTCGTGACCGTGCTCAGCGCGTACGCCCCGGCGCGGCGGGCGGCCAAGGTGCCGCCGGTGGAGGCCATGCGGTCGGAGTCCAATTCGTCCGGAGAGTCGTTGCGGCTGCGGACCATTGTCGGCGCGGTGCTGGCGGTGGCCGGTGTGGTGCTGGTGGTGCTCGGCGCACGCGGTACCGGCGGGACGGCCGCCTCGGTGGTCGGGATCGGCGCGGCCGCACTGATTCTCGCGGTGCTGTTCGCCTCGCCCGCCCTGTCGCGGCCGGTGGTGTCGGCGCTCGGGGTGCTGACCCGGCCGTTCGGCCCGGTCGGACGGATGGCGCGCAACAACGCGATTCGCAATCCGCGGCGCACCGCGGCGACCGCGTTCGCATTGACGCTGGGCCTGATGCTGGTGTCGGCCATCGGCATGCTGGGGTCCTCGGCCAAGGCCAGCATCAGCGAACTGGTCGACCACGGCGTGAAGGCCGACTACATGCTGGCGGGCCCGCCCGGCGGCCTGATCGGCGTCCCGCTCGCCGCCACCGCCACCGTCGCCCAGGTGCCGCAGGTCAAGGATGTGGTGGCCTTCCACGGGGTGGCGTTGAAGGTCGACGGCAAGCAGGTGCTGGGCACCGCGCCCGAGGGGCAGATGACCAAGGTGCTCGACTACACCATGCGCGAAGGCACCGACCAGCTCGGCGCGGACGACATCATGGTCTCGGAAACCTATGCGGCCGACCACGGTTGGCATCTCGGCGACAGCGTCGACATCACCAGCCTGGACTACCGCAAGTTCCCGGTCACCGTGGCGGGCATCTACAAGGACACACAGCTGCTGCAGAACCTGGTGACCTCCATGTCCCTGTACGACCGGACCGTGCCGGTCAGCTATCAGAGCAGCTTCCTGGTCCTGGTCGCCGCCCAGCCGGGCGCGGACCTGCCGGCCATGCGCGCCAACCTGGAGAAGGCCACCGAGCAGTATGTGATCGTCCAGGTCCAGGACCGCGAGGACTTCAAGGGCGCGCAGGGCAAGCAGATCGACACCCTGCTGGCCATCCTCTACGGCCTGCTGGCCCTGGCGGTGGTGATCGCCATCCTCGGCATCGTCAACACGCTGGCCCTGTCGGTCGTGGAACGCCGCCGCGAGATCGGCATGCTCCGCGCGGTCGGCATGCAACGCCCACAGGTGCGCCGCAGCATCTACCTGGAATCCATGCTGATCGCCATCTTCGGCGCGGTGGTCGGCGTCATCCTCGGCATCGGTCTCGGCATCGGATTCCTCAGCACCCTAAAGGATCTCGGCATCGCGACCATCGCCGTCCCCTGGGGTCAGATCATTCTGATGCTCCTGGCTTCCGGTTTCGTCGGTGTGCTGGCCGCCCTGTGGCCCGCCATCCGAGCCGCTCGCACACCCCCGCTGGCCGCCATCGCCGACCTGTGACCTGCTCCGTACCCCAGGCCGTCGGTTCCTTCGCCCATGAAAGCGGGGGCCTTCGGAAACGGCAGTGTTTCACTAACGTGACTGGCCTGGGGGACGAGAGCCCGGGGTAGGGAGAAAGGGCCGACGCGGAATCCGCGTCGGCCCTTTGCTTTGCGGTCAGCTGATCGGGAGGCCCACCGCGGCGGCGCCGATTCCGATGGCGGCGGCGGCGAGGAGGGTGGTGACCACGCCACGGCGGGCGGCCAGCAGGAAGACCGCGGCCGCGGCCAGGACGGCGAACTGCCAGGCGTGCTGGAGCGCCAGGGCGAGGGGAATGGCGGAGCCCAGGATGGCGCCGATGACGGCCGGGCCCGCGCCCGCGAGAAAGGCCAGGACTCGGGGGTTTTCGCGGAGCTGGTCGAAGCGGGGGCCGCCGAAGACGACGAACAGGAACGACGGGGTGAAGGCCACCAGGGCGGCGAGCAGGCCGCCGGGGATGCCCGCGGCGGCGTAGCCGACCACCGCGACCGTCTGCACGACCGGACCCGGCGTGATCTGGCCCAGGGCAACGGCATTGAGGAATTGGGCGTCGGTCATCCAGTGGTAGTGGGTGACCGCGTCGGACTGCATGAGCGGAATGATGACGAAACCGCCGCCGTAGGAGAGGGCTCCGACCTTGAAGGCGACCCAGCTCACCGCCGCCAGACCGCCGAGGGTGGGCAGGGTGAACGCCAACGGCAGCGGTGCCGCCGACGAGGTCGATCGGCCCGGAATACCGGTGCGGACAACGACTTCCAGGAGACCCGCGGCGACGAGGACGAGCACCAGCCACGGACCGATCAAGGCCGCGGCGAGCGCGCCCACCACCAGATAGGCGATCCAGCGCAGTCGGGACGCCCGCTCCGTTCCGGCACGCTGCCAGCTGGCGGGCGCCAACCCGACTCCGGCATGGACGGCCACCGCCGCCACGGCCGCGCCCGCACCGGCCGCCGCGCCGAGCGCCCAGCGCGGCACGCCCCCGGCGAGGAAGAACGCCGCCAACGCCAGAATGACCACGAGACCGGGCACGATGAAGCACGCCCCGCCCACCAGCGCCCCGGCCGTCCCCCGCAACCGCCAGGCCGAGAAGATGGCCAGCTGTGTGGACGCCGGGCCCGGCAGCAGATTCGTCGCCGCGATCGCGTCCTCGAACTCGTTGGGCGCGATCCACTTCCGCTCCTCGACGCACAACCGCCGCAGCAGCGCTATGTGGGTGGGCGGCCCGCCGAATCCGATGCACCCGATCCGCCCCCACTCGCGGGCGATCGTGCTGAGGCGAACCTCGACCGCGTGATCGCCCCGCCCGGCCCCGCCATCCACGCCCGCAACCCTCGCTTCATCGTCCTGACCAGCACCGAAACCGCAGTACAGGCAGACGATAACAGCGTTCGGTTACGGGCACAGGGCGTGGTCGATCAGGGTGGCGGCCGCGGATTCCTGGGCCAGGATGTGCTCCGGGGAATCGCCGAGGGCCTCGGACATGGAGACCACGGCGCTGCGGGCGCCGTCGCCGGTGACGCCATTGAGGGTGATGTAGCCGCCGTCGCCGCCCTCGTGGGACCAGTAGACGCCGCCGCAGCTCAGCGGGCGTTCGGCGAGGCCGAGGCCGTATCGGCCACCCGGCCACATGGTTTCGAGATCCCCGCTCACCGGCACGGTCCGCTTCATCTCCGCCAGCCGGTCGGCCGGGAGCAGGCGGCCGCCGAGCAGGGCTCGGAAGAAGATGTTCTCGTCCGCGGTGGTGGTGACCCAGGACAGGTTCTCCGGTTCCAGCGCGACCTGGTCGGTGACGTCGACTTCGGAACCGGGGCCGAAGAACTGGTAGGCGCGGGCGTGCGGCTGCGGGAGCGTGAGCGAGTCGCCCAGCCATCGGGTACCGCGCAGGCCGAGCGGGGTGACGATGCGGTTCTCGATCTCGGTGTGAGCGGGTCGGCCGGTGGCGCGCTGGATGATCTCGGCGAGCAGGATGTAGCCGGTATTGGAGTACTGCCAGCCCGAGCCGGGCGCGAAGTCGGGCGCATGGGCCATGGCCCGGGCGATCAGCTGCGCGGGGCTGTAGGTGTCGTGGCGCTGCTGGGTGTACTCCTCGGGTGTGGTGTACCCGGGCAGGTCGTCGTGAATACCGCTGGTGTGCTGCGACAGCTGACGGAGGGTGATCCGGGCGCCATCGTTCCCATTGCCCCGCACCACATCCGGCAGCCACCGCTCGACGGTGTCGTCGAGGGTGAGCGTGCCCTCGCCCGCCAGTTGCAGGACCACGGTGGCGACGAATGTCTTGGCGGTGCTGGCCATCCGGAAGTACCCGTCGGACGGGACCGGGTCGCCGGTCGCCAGGTCGGCCGTCCCGCTGGTGGCGACCGATTGCGTGCCGTCGGGCTCGATGACGCGAGCCTGCACACCACTGATGCCGAGGGCGTGGATCGCCTCGGTGTCCTGGCGCAACCGTTGGGCGAGGGAGGACTCCGCGGGCTCGGCGCAACCGGCGGTCGCCCCGGCGATCAGCAGAGCGCCGAGGACGGCGGCACAGCGTTCGACCATGACTTGACGCTATGTCCGCCTGCATCCTCGAGGAATCCGGCGGATCCCTGGAATCCGGGTGGGGGAGATCCCCCAGGTTTCACAGGGTGATGCGGAAGGCCTTGTCGCCGAGGATGCTCTCGGGCGTGCGATGGTCCGCGAAGGCCGAATACACGATGGTGTCGGGCTGCAGCGGGGCGTCGGCCTTGGACTTGCTGCTCTTGATGATCACCGCGATCACGATGATGACGATCACCAGCACCGTGACGATGGCGGCGATCAGCCAGGCCGTGCTGTTCGAATTCCGCTGCTGTGGAGCGTAATTCGGCTGCGGGGTGTGGTGCGCGTAGGTCTGGGGCGGCGTGTACGACGGGCCCTGCTGGCTCGTGAAGTGTTGCGGCGCGGGCTGGTTCGGATAGGCGGGCGTCGAGGTCTGCTGGTTGTGGATCGGGTGGTGCGGGTACGACGGGGCCTGCTGGTTCGGATACGACGGAGCCGAGGTCGGCGGCGACGGGTACGCGGGCCCCTGGTTCGTGTAGGTGGGACCGGGGCCGACCAGCGGGCGCGGGGTCGACGGGGTGGGCGTCGGCGGGCGCTGGATCACCGGCTGAGGGCGGGCCGGGGTCGGCGGACGCGGGGCCACGATCGGCTGCGGGTGCGCGGGCGTCGGGGGACGCGGCGGGGCGGCCGGAGCAGAGAGGGCTCGTTCGGCGGCCGTGGCGAATTCGACGCACGAGCGGTAGCGGTCGGCGGGGCGCTTGGCCAGCGCCTTGGTCAGGACGGCGTCGATGGCACGGGGCAGGGCCTGACGCAGCGGGCTCGCCTGGGGCGGCGGCTGCTGCAGGTGGCCGCGGATGACCGCGGCCGGGCTGGTGCCCTCGAACGGGACCGCGCCGGTGAGCAGCTGGAACAGGGTGCAGGCCAGCGAGTACTGGTCGGAGCGGCCGTCGAGGGACGCGCCGGTCAGCTGCTCGGGCGAGGCGTAGGCGAGAGTGGCTGTGACGGTGCCGGTCTGGGTCAGATGCCCGGTGTCGTCACGCAGGCGGGCGATACCGAAGTCGGTCAGGTAGACCCGCTCGCTGGAGCCGGTCTTGGAGGACGAGCGGGCCAGCAGGATATTGGCCGGCTTCACGTCCCGGTGCAGGACATTGAGGCCGTGCGCATAGTCGAGGGCCTTGGCGGTCTCGGTGATGATCTGGACCGCCCGCAGCGGCGGCAGCGTGCCGGGGCTGATGGAGGAGGCGTTCACGCCGTCGATGAACTGCATCGAGATCCACAGCTGCTCGCCCTCGTCGCCGCGGTCGTAGACGGTGACGATATTCGGGTGGTCCAGCCGGGCGACGAGATCCGCCTCGCGAATGAAGCGGGCGCGAATCTCGTCGTCGGAGAACATCTCCTGGTTGAGCAGCTTGAGGGCGGTCATCCGGGGCAGCCGCGGGTGTTTGGCCAGATACACCGAGCCCATGCCGCCACGGCCGAGCTCGCGTTCGATGACGTAGCCGGCGAACACATCACCAGAGCGCAAACCGAGCACCCGCTTCCCAAAACCAAATCTGCCACGAGCCTGAATCCGCAGGGCAGCCTATCAGTGCCCGACGCCGCTCAATTGTCGCTGACCAGCCCTCAGCCCGCGTTGAGATGCGCCCAACCTTGCACGTCACCGCGGTCCAGCGCCACCGCGAGCAGGTCCGGGAACTTGTCCGGCGTGCACGCGAAAGCGGGCACACCCAGGGCTGTCAGCGCCGCCGCATTGTCGCGGTCGTAGGCGGGAGCGCCCTCGTCCGACAGCGCCAGTAGCACCACCACCTGCACCCCCGATTCCTTCATGGCGCGAATGCGCCGCAGCATCTCCGCGCGGACGCCGCCCTCGTAGAGATCGGAGATCAGGACGAACAGGGAATCGGCCGGGCGGGTGATGAGCGACTGGGAGTACGCGATGGCCCGATTGATATCGGTGCCGCCGCCCAGCTGCGTGCCGAACAGCACCTCCACCGGATCCGACAGCTTCTCGGTGAGATCCACGACGGCGGTGTCGAATACCACCAGCGAGGTGCGCAGCGACCGCATGGACGCCAGCACAGCGCCGAACACCGACGCGTACACCACACTCGACGCCATCGACCCGGACTGGTCGATGGCCAGCACCACGTCCCGCTTCACCGCCTGCGCCTTGCGGCCGTACCCGACCAGCCGCTCGGGCACCACGGTCCGGTGATCCGGCAGATAGTTCGCCAGGTTCTTGCGAATCGTGCGGTCCCAGTCGATGTCCCGCAGCTTGGGGCGCGACACCCGCGCCGCCCGATTCAGCGCCCCGCCCACGGCGGCCACGGTCTGTGCCGCGATCCGCCGCTCGATCTCCTTGACCACCTTCTCCACCACCATGCGCGCGGTGGCCTTGGTGGTCTCCGGCATCACCCGGTTCAGGCTCAGCAGCGTGCCGACCAGGTGCACATCCGGTTCGACCGCCTCCAGCAGCTCGGGCTCCAGCAGCAATTCGGTGAGGTTGAGCCGATCCACCGCGTCCCGCTGCATCACCTCTACCACGGTCGAGGGGAAGTAGCGGCGAATATCGCCCAGCCACCGCGACACCTGCGGCGCGGACCCGCCGAGCCCGCCCGAGCGCCGTCCGCTCCCGCCCTGCCCGGAGTCGTAGAGCGACCCCAGCGCGCGGTCCATCGCTTGATCATCGGCGCTGCGCAGGCCGCCGCCTCCGAGCCCGGCCTCCCCGCCGCTGCCGAGCACCAGCCGCCACCGCCGCAGCTGTCCTTCGTCGATCTCGTTCATGCCATCCCCCAGGATGTGTATGAGTGGTAAATGCCTGTGCCCCACAGGGAGTCGAGTGGCCGGCCCGGCTCGCACGCGCGCCCGCCCCGCGGCTGCGGTCGAAGACTCCGCGGCCTGTTCCGGCTACCGCCGTGTCGGCTCATCGGGCCACCCCGAGTATCTCGGCGGCGGAACGCATGGCCAGCGCGCCGCGGATCGCGTCGTACTCCGCGTTGCCGGTGGCCGCGGCCGTCGGCGCGCCGTGACGGACGGCCTGGCCGATGGCCTGCCGCTCCCCGGCCTCGAACGCGCCGAAGGTCCGGCGCAGCAGGGGCAGGGTGGCCACGAACTGGTCCTCGTCGAGTCCGCACAGCCATCCGTCGATGAGCGACAGCAGGTTTCGGTCGTGCACCAGCAGCAGGCCGCGGCCGCCGAGGAAGCCGTCGATCCAGGCCGCCTTGTCCGGCGCGGTGCGGCCGACGGATAACGCCGCGGATAGTCGGCGGCCGGACTCCTCGCCGCCGATGCGCTCGGCGTCGCAGAGCAGCCGCACGGCGCGGCCGACGATGCCGCCGTTGACGTCGTCGCGATCGGCCAGCGTCTCGAGGGTGGACAGCCAAGTCCCCGAGGCCCATTCGTCGTCGCGGTTCGACAGCGCCAGGTGCACCGCGTCGATCCGGCCGCGCAGCGCGGCGGCCGCGTCGGCGTCGAGTCCGGTCACCGCGCCCGGCAGGCCGGCGCAACTGCGGACCAGCAGGCTGTCCGCCACCCGGGTCAGAGCCGCGCCGTCGGTGCCGCGCACGTCGCCGTAGCGGGCGATGCGCAGCAGCCCGGGCAGTGCCGACATCAGGTGGGTGACATCGTGATCCAGGGCCGCGACCGTCTCCAGCCGCGCGATCAGTCCGTCGGTGGCCCCGCCGAGATCGGCCAGCAGCGCCTCCTCCAGCGCGGACGCCACCTTCCCGACCGTGGCGTCCGGGTCCCGGGCGGCGTCGAGGATCTTCGCCTCGGCGGCCGACCGCAGGGTGGTGCCCCAGCGCGACGCCTCCACGATCGCGATCGCCAGTTCCGGCCGCCAGCGCAGGGTCCAGGTCTCGCGGAAGGTGCCCGCATTGCGGACCTGGCTGTCGGTCAGCCGCCCCCACTCGATGCCCAGCAGCCGGAGCCGGTGCAGCAGACGCGATCTCGCGAGCCCGCCGTCGGTGCGCAGATCCAGGTCGACGGTCCGTTCCAGCGCCTGCTGCTTGAGCCGCAGCGTCTTGATCTGGGCCCGCAGGTCCGCCTCCAGCGGCACCGTCGGCGTGCCCTCGGGCACCGTCCCCAGCGCCTCGCCCACCACTAGTTCGGTGCTGACCAGCCGCAACAGGATCTCGTCGCCGTCGCACAGCACCGACCGGGTGGCCTCGGTGACCTCCGACAGCCCGGCCAGCGGCCGTTCCCGCAGGGTCGCGAGAGTCTCGGCCAGCCGGATGGATTCGATGATGTGCGCGCTCGACACCGGCAGATCGTGGGCGCGCAGGGTGCCCGCGACCTTGGTGAGCCAGCGGGCGATCGGCTGGTCGGTCTCGGTGAACAGGTGGTGGTACCAGCCCGGGGAGGTGATGCCCGCGCCGTAGCCGGACGAGCTCGCCAGCCGTGAATGCGTCCACGGCACCCAGGTCAGCGTGGCTTTGCCCTTGGGCAGGCCCTTGAGCAGGCGGGCATCGGCCGCGGCCGGGCCCAGCTTGCCCTCCAGCGCGGGCGCGTGCCACGCGCCGCACACCACGGCGAGCCGTTTCGCCCCGTCCTTCAAGGCTTTTCGCATGATCTGTCGCATGTGCGCCTCACGCCGCAGCGTGTGCGCGTCCACCGTGATCCGCGCCGTGGCGGCCGAGAAAGGCTCCTCCTCCGCTGTCCCGGACCCCTCGGCCGGGACGACGGAATCGGATTCCTCCGAGACCTCCGGAAGATCCTCCGCGTGTTCGCGCAGGGCGGCCATCGCCTCGTTGACCGCGGGGAAGATATCGGCGTCCGAGGCGGATTCGACGATGGCGTCCCACCAGCGTTCGGCGTCGTCGTATCCGGCGGCCGAGGCCAGGATGCCGAGCGGGTCGGTCCGATCGCCCGGCTCGTCCTCCACGGCCAGGCAGATCGAGGCCGGCAGGTCGCAGAAGCCCGCGGACACACCGTGTTCCGCCGCGTACCGCAGCGCCACCCACTCCGGGGAGAAGGTCGCGAACGGCCAGAACGCGGCCTTGGCGGGACTGTCGGGCTGATAGGCGAGCAGGGCCACCGGCGGTGACATGCCCTCGGCCGCGACGTAACCGACCAGCGGATCGGCGTCCGAAGGGCCCTCGATGAGGATGGCGTCGGGACGGAACCGCGCCAGCGCCAGCGCCAGCGATCGCGCCGATCCGGGGCCGTGGTGGCGGATGCCGAACACCCGCGTCTCGGCCGGGCCGGCGGCCGTGGTGGAAGCCACGGTCTCGCTCGGCAGGGCGGTCTCGTCGGCGTCGGCCGGGATCGTGGCGGCCGTCATTCGTGCACCTCGCGGCAGGCGCGGTAGAAGTCCGCCCAGTCCGGGCGCTGCCGCACAACGGCTTCCAGGTACTCGGTCCACACCACCTGGTCGGCCACCGGATCCTTGATGACCGCGCCCAGCACCGCGCCCGCGATGTCGGCGGGCCGCAGCACGCCGTCGCCGAAGTGCGCCGCCAGCGCGATGCCATTGGTGATCACCGAGATCGCCTCGGCCGTGGACAGCGTGCCGGTCGGCGACTTGAGCTTGGTGCGGCCGTCCTCGGTCATGCCCGAGCGCAGTTCGCGGAACACCCGCACCACGCGGCGGATCTCCTCGACGGCCGCGGGCACGGCGGGCAGTTCCAGTGCGACGCCGAGCTGTTCGACGCGGCGGGTGACGATGGAGACCTCCTCGTCCTCCCCGGCCGGCAGCGGCAGCACCACGGTGTTGAACCGGCGGCGCAGCGCGGAGGACAGCTCGTTGACGCCGCGGTCGCGGTCGTTGGCGGTGGCGATCACGTTGAAGCCCTTGGCCGCCTGTACCTCCGTGCCCAGTTCCGGCACCGGCAGCGTCTTCTCCGACAGCACCGTGATCAGCGCGTCCTGCACGTCCGACGGGATGCGGGTGAGCTCCTCGAGCCGGGCGATGGAGCCGGCGCGCATGGCGGTCATGATCGGCGAGGGCACCAGCGCGGCCTCGCTCGGACCCTCGGCCAGCAGCCGGGCGTAGTTCCAGCCGTAGCGGATGGCCTCCTCCGCGGTCCCGGAGGTGCCCTGCACCAGCAGCGTCGAATGTCCGGCGATGGCGGCCGAGAGGTGTTCCGACACCCAGGTTTTCGCGGTACCGGGGACACCGATCAGCAGTAGCGCGCGGTCGGTGGCCAGGGTGGAGACCGCGACCTCCATGATCCGGCGCGGGCCCACGTACTTGGGCGTGATCACGGTGCCGTCGGACAGCGTGCCGCCCAGCAGGTAGGTGACCACGGCCCACGGCGACAGGTTCCAGGAGGGCGGACGCGGGCGGTCATCGGTCGCGGCGAGCGCCTTCAGCTCGTCGGCGAAGGCCTGTTCGGCGTGCGGGCGCAGCAGGGCGTCCGGTTCCTGAGCGATGGTGACTTCCTGAGTAATGGTCACTGCAACTCCTCGAGCATCGTCTTGCGTTCAATGAGGTCATGGGCGAGCTGGTCGAAGGCCTGCTCCCAGTAGGGATCCGCGCAGCGGCGGGCCAGGCCGGACACCATCCCGGCCAGCTCCACCGGGAAGTGGGCGGACGCCGCGCGGAACAGCGTCCGATACGAGCCGGGCACCAGGCTGGGCGCACCCGGCCGGTCGGCGCACAGCCGCGCGCGTTCGGTGAGCAGCCGCAGCACGTGTTCGGCCATCGGGCCGGGCCACTGCCGGGGCATGGCGCGCAACAGGGATTCGATCTCGGCGAGCCAGCTGGAATCCAGGCCGCGCAGGTAACGCACCTGATCGGCTTCGGGCTGCAGCGCGAACAGGGCACGCAGCTTGTCCGAATCGGCGTCGCGGGCGGCCGGGCCGGAGATCGCCCCGAACAGGGCTCGCGCCCACGCCGGATCACCCTGTGCCAGTGCGGCATCGGTCCAGCCCGCGAACATGGGTCCGCGCACGCCGTCGCCCATGGACACCCGGACCGCCTCCTCGGGGGACCCGAGCAGCCGTTCCCAGTGCCGCAGCGGGGTGGCGGCCACCACCCGGTGCAGCCATTCGGTGGCGAGATCGGGTGCGCCGTCGGCGCGGTAGGCGGTGTAGCCGAAGGAATCCCCGACACCGTCGCGGCGGGCGGCGTCGTCGAGCACGCCGGGTCCGGTGGTGACCAGCAACGCCGTGACCGGGCGCGCGCCGAACATCAGCCAGGCCGCCGCCCGCTGCGACATCCGCTGCGCGAGAGCAGAATCCGGCAGCCGCCCCAGCAGATCCGCGGCCAGCCGCCGCACCTCCGCGCGCCGATCGTCGAGCGCGGTCTCGAGCAGTGGCTCGTCGGCGAGCGAGAGCCCGTCGGCGAGCACCGCCAGCAGGTCGGCCTTGCCCGGCCCGGACTCGGTGCCCCACGACCCGGCCAGCACGGCGCTCGCGGCCGCCGGATCGCGCTGCCGCAGCTGGGCCAGCCAGCTGCGCCGTTCCGTCGCCCGGCCGTGCGACCACACGCTGTCGTCCTCGGCGGCCGCCCGCACCAGCGACTTCCAGCCCGGATGCTGTCCGGCCAGCCACCGTCCCCGCGCCCCGGCCAGCCGCAACAGCGGCTCCCGATGCGGCGCGAGCGCTTTGGCGCGATCGAGCAGGACGCTCACCAGGCCGTCCGGCGCGCGGAAGTCCCGCGGCCCGGCCAGGGCGAACCACTCCTCGAGGAACGACGAATTGTCCGACAGCATGTCGATCAAGCGCGCTCCCGCGGCGGCAGGCAGCAAGGGCCGCTCGTCATCGGACGCGGCGGCGCCGCGCTCACCGGAACCGGCGGTGACGCCGCCGCGAGCGAAACAATCCTGCAGCGCAATGGATTCCAGCAAGACAACAGCCGGATCCCCGCTCAGCGCGGTCGCCGCCGCGGTGACGGGCGAGGCCAATCCGCACAGGTCCGCCTGCCGTCGCGCCGTGCCGACCAGCGCCGCCGACACCAGCTCGGCGCTCCCGGCGTCCTCGATTCCGCCGCGGACCGGATTCGGAGTCCCCAGCGCCACACCGACATCCACCATCACTCCGTCGGCGAGCGCCGCGACGGGAACCAGCCCGTCCGCGGTCCACTCGGCCAGCAGCGTCACCGCGTGCCCGCCCGACAGCCCGAGCAGCCGCCACGGCTCACCCTCGGCCGTCGCCACCGGCAACGCGTCGCCACCGGATTCCACTATTTCCCAAGTCTTTTCGCCGCGAACCGGAACGACATCGACGAGCAGCACCGGCCATGACCGCAGGAACGGATCGGCTCCCAATGCCCGCGCTTGTTCGACCAGTGCCGCCGCGATGCTGCCCGGCCGCGAGCCGGACGCCGCCGCGACCTGGTCGCCGTGGTTCTCGCCGGTGGCGTCCGGCAGCGGGATCGTGGTGAAGGGTTCGGGAATGTCCTCGTGGCGGTCGCCCCAGACGGCGCGCAAGGGCGCGGCAGCGGGGTAGAAGTGCAGGTTCGCGTCCACCTGGAAGCCCGGAGCCGGGGTGTCGTTGGGGAAGGCGGGACTGCCGTAGTGGTGGTCCAGGATCAGGGCCCAGCGGCCCGAGGCCCGCCCGCGCAGCCAGACCCGGCGGGTGTAGAGGCCGTCCTCGGTGGTGGTGCGGACGCCCAGGACCTGCCAGCGGTCGCGGACCGCGGGTTCGACGCGGACCGAGTCGGCCGGGGTCTGGTAGCCGATGTGGGTGCGCACGCTGGCGCGCAGGCCGGGGGAGAGCTCGTCGAGGCGGGTGTGCGCGGCCGCCAGCAGGTGCAGCCGGGCGTATTCGCGCAACAGTAGCCGGGGCCAGTCGGAATGGCTTGTGGCGAGCGGCAATTGACGCAGCGTGGCGGCCACGCCGGGGGCCTGCGCGTCGACCATGCGCGCGGCCACGGTCTCGAAGGCCCGCATCGAACGGTCGGACTGGGCGAGGCCGGTGCGGACCTGATCGGTGAGCCAGGTGTCCAGGTCGGCCAGGCCCGCGGTGACCCGGGCGCGGCGCTGATCGGCGGTGGCCCCGGCGCTCGCCGCGGGCTTGGTCTCGGGCGCGGCCTTCTTGGCGGCGCGGGCGGCCCGGCCGCCCAGCCAGTCTGCCGCGAAATCGCCCACGGCGTCCGCGGCGGGCACCTCGCCGGCGCTCCACGACAGCAGCAGCGACAGGGCGTGCTTGCACGGGAACTTGCGGCTCGGGCACGTGCACTTGTACGCGGGTCCGGCCAGGTCGACGATGGTTTGGTACGGGCGGCTGCCGCTGCCCTTGCACAGCCCCCAGAGCGCCGTGTCGTGAATCCCGGTGCCGCTCCACTTGCCGCGCAACTTGCGGGCGGCGGTCAGTGACGCGGCGTCCGGTGCGAGCGAGCCGATGTGATCGGCGGTCCAAGCGGTGGTCATCCATCCCCCTTCCTCGGTTGACATATTTCTATCCGAGGGCACCGACAGATCCGGGCGTCACGGCGCGGCCGGGTCGGATGCGGAAGTCGTTCCGCCGCCACCGATTCGGACGATGCGGGCAGTGCGTGCCGAGGGCCGCCGACGGGTGCGGGCGGGGCTGTCGGTGGGGCGGGATAGGGTCGCGGACATGCCTCGCGTAGCGATCGAATACTGCACACAGTGCCGCTGGCTGCTCCGCGCGAGCTGGATGGCCCAGGAGTTGCTGACCACCTTCGCCACCGATCTGTCGGAGGTCGCCCTGGTCCCCGGCGAGGGCGGCGTCTTCCGCATCACCGTCGACGGCGAGCAGATCTGGGAACGCAAGGCCGACGGCGGTTTTCCCGATATCGCCCTGCTGAAACAACGCGTCCGCGACCGCGTGGCCCCGGATCGCTCACTGGGCCACGCGGACAAGAAGACGGACGAGAACGCCGGACCGGCGAGCTAGCAGCAGCCTCCGCCACCGCAGCAGCCGCCGCCCGCCGGTGGGGCGGGCATGGACACCGGGGCGGCGCCGCCACGGCTCACGGTTCCGAAGGTGGTCAGCAGCTTGACGGTGTCGTCGTGGCCGTCGGGGCAGGTCGCGGGGGCGGACGCCTCGGCCATCGGACGGGTCAGCTCGAAGGTGTCGCCGCAGCTGCGGCATCGATACGCATAGCTCGGCACCCGGCCAGCGTAGACCACACCGCCGAGCTCGTGCGGCGCGCTGACGATGATCGCCCGGCGACCCGCGAACCACCAGTACCCTCGATTTACGGAGTACGAGGAGGTGTCGTATGAACACTCGGATCTTCGACGAGCGGACCGAAGGCGATGACGTGCCGGTGGCACGGACGGTGTACGGCGACGTGTCCGGCGCCGTCATCGGATCGGCCGCGGTCTGGAAGGGCATTCCCTACGCCGACAGCACCGCCGGTCCGCACCGCTTCCGGGTGCCGCAGCCCCCGCGGCCTTGGACCGGCGTCCGCGAATGCGTGCGCTACGGCGACGTCGCCCCGCAGACCCCGGGCTTCGTGCCCGTCGACGCCAATCTGCGCATGGGCGAGAACTGCCTGTGGCTCAATGTCTGGGCCCCGGCCGCCGCCCTCGGCGAACCCCGCCCGGTCATGGTGTGGCTGCACGGCGGCGCGTACTGCCTGGGGACCGCCGCCCAGGCCATCTACGACGGCCGCCGCCTCGCCGAGGCCGGTCAGGTGATCGTGGTCGGCGTCAACTACCGGGTCGGCGCGCTGGGCTTCCTGGACCTGTCCTCGCTGGGCGGGGAGTTCGTCCCGAATCTGGGCCTGCACGATCAGATCGCCGCGCTGGCCTGGGTGCGCGACAATATCGCGGCCTTCGGCGGGGACCCGGGCAATGTCACCATCTTCGGCGAATCCTCCGGCGCGGGCTGCGTCACCGCGCTGCTCACCTCGCCGCTGTCGGCAGGCCTGTTCCATCGGGCCATCGCCCAATCCCCGCCAGCCACAGCGGTTTTCGGTCCGGAGCGAGCCGCCGTGGTGGCCAAGCGTTATCTGGAACTGCTGGAGCTGACACCCGACCGCGCGCCCGAACTGCTCACCATGCCCCTCGAACGTATGGTGACCGCGGCCGGAACCCTCTTCGACGAGGTGCCCGCGCGGGAACCGGGCCGTCTGGCCGCCGCGCCCGTAGTGGACGGCGATGTGCTGCCCGGCTACCCGAGCGAGCGCTTCCAGCAGGGCCGGTCGCATCGGGTGCCGCTGCTCATCGGCACCAACAAGGACGAATCCTCGCTGTTCCGGCTGCTGCGCTCACCGATCATGCCGGTCACCCCGGACGCCGTGAACTCCATGCTGCGCTCGGTCGCCGCCGAGCATCCGGGCCTGTCACCCGAACGCGTCGCCGAGTTCGCGGCCGCCTACGCCGCGGGCACGTCGCGCGGCGCGATGATCATGTCGACCGACGCCGCGTTCCGAATGCCCTCGCAGTGGGTGGCCGACGCGCACTCCACGCACTCGCCGACCTGGATGTACCGGTTCGACCACGCCACCCCGATGCTCAAGGCGGCCCGGGTCGGCGCGGGCCACGCCACCGAATTGCCGTATGTCTTCGGTAATTTCGGCTCCTTCGACTACGACCCGACCTTCTGGCTCGGCGGACGCAAAGCGGCGCAGGAGGTCTCGGGCCGGGTGATGCGCCGCTGGCTGGCCTTCGCCGAGTACGGCGTGCCCGCCGCCATCGACGGATCCAAGCACTGGCCGCCCTACCACGCCGCCACCCGGACCACGCTCGTCATCGACAGCATGGACCGGGTCATCGACGATCCCGACCGCGACCGCAACTCCGTGTGGGGCGACGACGTCGTCGGCTTCTACTGAGCCGCAACCGATCCCGCCCCACCGCGGCGGGCTACACGGTGGCGGTGGCGCGGCGGCCCAGGTGCGCGGGCATGTGCGCGTACCCGTGCAGCGTGTAGAGCGGGCGGCGTTCGGGCGCTCCCGCCAGCGCCAGATCCGGAAACGCGTCGAACAGCGCGCGCAGCGCGTGCACGCCCTCCATCCGGGCCAGGCTCGCGCCCAGACAGGTGTGGATGCCGCTGGAGAAGGTCAGATGCTCGCGGGCGTTCTCGCGGGTGATGTCGAACCGATTGGGGTCGGTGAACTTCTTCGGATCCCGGTTCGCGCCCGCCAGCGACATCACCAGGACGCTGCCCGCCGCCAGCCGCTGATCGCCGACCTCGGCGTCGGCCAGGGCGATGCGCGCGGTCATGGTGACCGGCGGGTCGAAGCGCAGGATCTCGTCGATCGCCTGCGGCCACAGGTCCGGATCCGCGCGCAGCATGGCCAGCTGCTCCGGATGCGACAGCAGCTGGACCACCCCGTTGCCGATCAGGTTCACGGTGGTCTCGAACCCCGCGCCCATGAGCAGGCTCGCGGTCGCCTTCAGCTCGCGCTCGTTCAGCTCCCCGGCCGTCACCAGACTGGACAGAATGTCCTCGCCCGGGGTGGCCCGCAGCTTCGCCAGATGCCCGTTCAGGTACTCGTCCATCACTCCCATGGCCGCGTACGCGTCGCGCCAGGCCCGCCACGAGATGCCGATGTCCAGCAGCGGGCTGGCGGCGTCACCCCAGATCAGGAACTCGTCGCGGGACGCCTGCGGGAAACCCAGCATCTCGGTGATGATGGCGATCGGCACCTGCTGCGCGAAGGCCGCGATCAGGTCGGCCGAGCCCTCCGGCGGCAGCTCGTCGAGCAGTTCGGCGGTCACCGACTCCACCCGATCACGCAGCCGGCCGATAGCGCGCGGCGTGAACGCCGCCGACACCGACTTGCGGATGCGGGTGTGATCGGGCGGATCGATCATCAGCATGGACGGCGGCTCCACCGGATTCGGCGGCGTCTGCGCCCGCTTCAGGCGATCGCGCAGCCAGGCGGGCATGTCCACGCCGTCCGGGCCGAACGCGCCGAAGCGGTTGTCGCGCAGGATGGTGCGGATCAGTTCGTAGTCGGCCGTCGACCAGGTGTACGGGTTGTGCACCAGGCGGCCGCGGGCACGGATGTCCTCGATCAGGGGATACGGATCGTGGAGCGCGTCCGACGTGGTGATCAGTTTGGCGAACGGAACGTCGTGGCGGGCCTGCCAACGCAGGCCCCAGCGCGGGGCACCGTGCTCGACCATCCATCGGGCCCAGTATCGGGGACTCATCATCGCGGGACTCCCTCGTCATCGGATGATTCCACGGTACGTACACGCTTGCTGTGGATAAACATCCCGAGGAGGGAAAATGTGCTCCTACCCGGGTAGGAGCACTCGATTGTCAGCGGCGTTGGGCGGTGACGCGCTCCGTGGCGACGCGGCGCTCCTGGGCGGCGGGGTCGGGGTTGGTGACCTGGACCAGTGATGCGCCGGACGCCAGGATCGCGACGAAGCCGTCGATCAGTTCGGCGGGTGTGTCCCAGGACGTGGTGGACAGGACCCGGTCCTCGGCGGTGAAGCCCTGGCGGGCAGCCGATTTGCGAGCCTCGTCGAGGACGGCGGAGACCGAGGTGCCGTCCAGGGCGCAGCCGATGCCGTGCGGGCGGAACTGGTCGCCGTGGACGCGGACCGAGGTGGCGTAGTCGGTGACGCCGATCGGCAGGTCGCGCACCGGCATGCCCATGGGGTCCAGCGAGAGCGCGGCCACCTCGGCGATGCCGTCGGCCTCGTCGATGCGGTCGGCGGTCACCAGCGCCAGTTCGGCGTCCGGATCGGCGTGCAGCACCACCTCGACGCCCGCCCACCAGCAGCCCAGCAGCACCGCGGCGGTCTGCCAGTGCGCCGGCAGCAGGACCGCCACCCGGGCGCCGGAGGTGAGCCCGAATTCGTCGCGAATCATATTGGCGGTCTTGGCCGCCCAGTTGGCCAGCGTGAGCGCGGACAGTTCGATGCGCGCGCCGGTGGCGTCGTCGTAATAGGTGATGCGCGGCCCGGCGGGGTCGCGGGCGAGGATGGGGTCGAGTACCGCTTCGGTGAGGGTCTCGTTCAGTTCACGCATTTCGGTCCGTTCGTGCCGGCGTCGATAGGTGGGGCTGGGGGCACAGGCGTCGCGGTCGCGGTTCCGGAGAAATCGAACGTGGCGCTGCCCTTCGCCGAACCCGGACCAGAATAGTCACCCGCCAGCACCACGCGGACCGAGCCCTCGGGCAGTCCCGGCTCCGCCATCACCGGCAGCCCGCCCAGCGCCTGCGCCACCGCGCGCGCCTTGGGGTCGCCGCCCGAGGCGGCCAGCACCCGGCTGCTCTGCACCGGCCCGCCGATCCAGTTGTCCACCGTGCCGGTGCGGAAACCCTTGGCCGCCAGCGCCTGTGCGGCCTGCCCGGCCAGGCCGCCGGCGCCGGAGGCGTTGTAGACGTCCGCGACGACCGTGGACGGCTCGATGCCGCCGTCGCCCTTGGTCTCGTCGTCGTCGCCGACCGCGGCGGTCACGTACTTGTGCACGGCGGTCGGATCCACCCGGACCACGGATTCGCCATTGTCGGTCCAGCCGTTGAGGTCCTTGACCGGAATGGTCTCGAACTTCACCTCGCCGCCCGCGAGGTCCTGCAGCTGGTGCAGGAAGCTGAGCACGTCCCAGTCGTCGTCGAGCACCACGGTGCGGCCGACCGCGTCGCTGAGCTCCTTCAACCGGCCGGGGCTGGCGAGCACCTTGGCGCTGAGCACCTGGTGCACCAGCTGCGCCATGTACACCTGCTGGCGCACGATGCGGTCGATATCGCCGCGCGGCAGGTCGTGGCGCTGGCGCACGAAGCTCAAAGCCTCTGCGCCGTCGAGCTTCTGCTTGCCCGCGGGGAAGTCCGCGCCCGAGAGCGGTTCGTCCACCGCGTTGTTCAGGCACACGTCGACACCGCCGACCGCGTCGGTGAGCAGCACGAAGCCCAGCAGCCCGACCTCGGCGTAGTGGTCGACGGTGATGCCGGTGAGCCCGGCCACCGATTTGACCAGCGCCTGCCGCCCGGCCTGGGTGGATCGTTGGTCCGCCTCGGTGGGCGAGACGCCCTGATCGATCAGCTTCTGCTGCAGGGTCGACTTGGTGATGCCGTACGCGGAGTTGATCTTTCCCTTGCCCAGGCCCGGGATGTCCACGTAGGAGTCGCGCGGGATGGAGACGGCCACAGCGGATCGCCCGTTGTTGGGCACCCGGATCAGGATGATGGTGTCGGTATTGAGTCCGCCCTCGCCGTCGTCGCCGGCGTGCAGCATGGCCAATTCGTCCTGGGTGAGCGGATTTCCGTGCGCGTCGGTGCGCGCGTCGATGCCGACCATCAGGATGTCGGTCGCGCCGTCGGATTTGCCGCCGCCCAGCCCCAGATTGCCGATCCGCTCGATGCCCGACACCAGTTGGTCCACGCTGTGCCAGCCGAGTCCGGTCACCGTCAGGGCCAGCACCGCGGCCAGCGCGGCCAGCGCCCGGCCCGGCCCGCCCCGCTGCCGCGGGCGCATCGCTGATGGGCGGGACCCTTTCGGCACGGATGCCCAGGCACTCTCCGGCAACCGACTGTCCTTTCCGAACTCGGCCCACTGGACCCCGGCAAGCGAGGTCGAATCGAATGGGAGACCCCCACCCTGCAGGCTAGTGGCGGTAACCGTTCAGTTGCCGTAGCCCGGACTCCGTGAGTCGCGCGATGTCGCCCGATTACCCCGGTCTGTCCGAATGAATCCACAGGTCGCGACGGGTTCGCGGGGTGGCGGACGTGGCGTGCCACACTGACAGCCGTGATTGCCGACGACGTGAGCCCGACCACCGGGCAGCCGCGCCACGAGACCGCCCGGCTGCTGGTGACCGGAGCGCGCGGCCAGCTCGGCCGGGCCCTGACCACCCTCGCCCCCGGGGCGCGCGGCCTGGCCCACGCCGATCTCGACATCACCGCCGCCGACGCCGTGCGTGAACTGGTGAAACCCGGTGACGTACTGATCAACTGCGCGGCCTACACCGCCGTCGATCAGGCCGAGTCCGAGCCCGAGGCCGCCTTCGCGGTGAACGCCACCGGGCCGGGCGTGCTGGCCCGGGTGTGCGCCGAACGCGGCGCCCGGCTCATTCACGTCTCCACCGATTACGTGTTCCCGGGCACCGCCTCCCACCCGTACGAACCGGACGATCCGACCGGACCGGCCACGGTGTACGGGCGGACGAAACTCGCTGGCGAGCAAGCGGTTCTGGAGTATTCGCCGGACGCGCGCATCGTGCGGACCGCCTGGGTCTACACCGGCGACACCGGTGATTTCGTGGCGACCATGCGGCGGCTGGAAGGCGAGCGCGACACCATCACGGTGGTGAACGACCAGATCGGCTCACCGACCTACGCCCTCGATCTCGCGGCCGGTCTGCTGGAACTCGCGGGAATGCTGGGATCGGGCGTCAATCCCGGGGGACCCCGAATCCTGCACGCCACCAATGCCGGACAAGCCAGTTGGTTCGATCTGGCGCGCGCGGTCTTCGCGGGCCTCGGCGCGGACCCCGAACGCGTACGGCCCTGTGGCACCGAGGATTTCCCGAGACCCGCTCCGCGCCCGGCGTATTCGGTCCTTTCGGGCAATTCGTGGGTCTCGGGCGGCCTGTCGCCGTTGCGGGACTGGAAGCTGGCACTGAACGACGCATTGGCCGCCGTCTCCGACTATCCTGGGCCCCCGTGAGCCCCTCGGATTCTGTCGGACAGCCCCCCGCCGCGGCGAAAAAACCGCAGCTGGCAGTCGTCACGGTGACCTACTCGCCCGGCGAGCACCTGGAACACTTCATCAGCACCCTGGCCATCGCGACCGGTGAGAAGCCGCAGGTCATCCTGGCCGACAACGGCTCGGTCGACGGTTCCCCGGAACTGGCGGCCGAGGCCAACGCCCACGTGCGCCTGCTGCGCACCGGCGGCAATATCGGCTACGGCGGCGCGATCAACCGCGCGGTGGCCGAGATCGACCCGGACATCGAGTTCATCGTCATCGCCAACCCGGACGTGCGCTGGGGTACCGACGCCATCGACGAACTGCTGGCCGCCGCCCGCCGCTGGCCGCGCGCGGGTGCGCTGGGCCCGAAGGTGCTCGAGCCGGACGGCAGCACCTACCCGTCCGCCCGCTCGGTGCCCGGCATCGCCGACGGCGCCGGTCACGCCATCCTGGGCAGCATCTGGCCCAAGAACCCGTGGACGCTGCGCTACCGCCAGGACAACGAGGCCATCTCGGAGCGTTCGGTGGGCTGGCTGTCGGGTTCCTGCCTGCTGGTGCGCCGCGCGGCCTTCGATTCCATCGACGGTTTCGACTCCCGTTACTTCATGTACATGGAGGATGTCGACTTCGGCGACCGGATGGGCCGGGCGGGCTGGCACAATGTCTTCGTGCCGTCCGCCGAGGTCACGCACGCCAAGGGGCATGCCGCGGGTCGTCATCCGGAGACCATGCTGCCCGCGCATCACGCCAGCGCGTACCGTTTCCAGGCCGATCGGCATCCGCACTGGTGGCAGGCCCCACTTCGGGTGGCACTGAAAGCTGGACTTGCGGTGCGTTGCAAACTTGCGGTTCGATCCGCACTGCGCGAACGAGATCGAAACGGCTCTGTTTAACATCTGGGGCGGTTAGGATCTGCGGTCGCGTATCACTGACCACCTGACACAGGGGAGAAGATGGCGAACAGCGGTAACACCGCCGGGTCCACGGACGCGGTGATCCTGGTCGGAGGCCAGGGCACCCGCCTGCGTCCGCTGACCTTGTCCGCCCCCAAGCCGATGCTGCCCACGGCCGGACTGCCGTTCCTGCAGCACCTGCTCGCGCGCATCGCCGACGCCGGCATCACCCATGTGGTGCTCGGCACCTCCTACAAGGCGGAGGTGTTCGAAGAGCACTTCGGCGACGGCTCCGACCTGGGCCTCGAGCTCGAATACGTGACCGAGGACGAGGCGCTCGGTACCGGCGGCGGCATCCGCAACGTGCTGCCCAAGCTGCGCGCCGACACCGTGCTGGTGTTCAACGGCGACGTGCTCGGCGGCACCGACCTGGGCGGGGTGCTCGAGACCCACCACACCTCCGGTGCGGATGTCACCCTGCACCTGGTGCGGGTCAGTGACCCCCGCGCCTTCGGCTGCGTCCCCACCGACGAGAACGGCCGCGTCACCGCGTTCCTGGAGAAGACCCAGGATCCGCCGACCGACCAGATCAACGCGGGCTGCTACGTCTTCCGCCGCGAGTACATCGAGAAGATCCCCGCGGGCCGACCGGTGTCGGTCGAACGCGAGACCTTCCCGTCCCTGCTCGCCGAGGGCGCGCACATCCAGGGCCACGTCGACGTCTCCTACTGGCGTGACATGGGCACCCCCGAGGACTTCGTGCGCGGCTCGGCCGACCTGGTCCGCGGCATCGCCCCGTCCCCGGCGCTGCCGGGGCAGCGCGGCGAATCCCTGGTCCACCCCGGTGCGGGCGTCGCGCCCGGCGCGCTGCTGATCGGCGGCACGGTCGTCGGCCGCGGGGCCGAGGTCGGCGCGGGCGCTCGCCTGGACGGTGCGATCCTGTTCGACGGGGCGCGGGTGGAAGCCGGCGCCACCGTGGAACGTTCGATCATCGGCTTCGGCGCCCGGATCGGTCCGCGCGCCCTGGTCCGCGATGCCGTCATCGGCGACGGCGCGAATGTCGGCGCGCGCTGTGAACTGCTGCGCGGCGCGCGCATCTGGCCGGGGGTCGACATCCCGGACGGTGGCATCCGCTTCTCCACCGACGTCTGATCCGTCACAACGAAATCGGCCGCTCCCATGGATGGGGCGGCCGATTTCGGGTGTGTGGCGGAGTTTTCCGCGGGCGCGGTCAGCGCTCCCATTTGCCGGGGTTCAGGTGGAACTGCGCCAGCGCGGTGGCGTGCCCGTGGCCCATCTCGTGCTCGGTCTTCAGCCAGTTCACCAGGTCCTTCTGTCCGGTGATGCCGGTCTCGGCGAGCAGGGTGAACCAGTCGTCCACGGAGCGGCCGTATTTGGCCTCGATGGACGGGAAGTACGAAGCCGGGCCCTGGGGCTTGGTGGTCGCCATGTCGGTCTCCTGTGCGCTGGGGTGTCAGAGGTGGGGACGGTGCGCCCCACCGGAATTCATCGTGCCGTGTCGCGGGTCACAGTATATGCATCGGTAGATTGTCTAGCAGTGCTAGAGTTCGGTCATGAGCGCCATTCAGACCCGCAAGGAACGCGAACGCATCGAACGGCGGCAGCGCATCATCGACACGGCGCGGGAGATCGCCGAGACCGAGGGCTGGGACGCGGTCACGGTGCGCAAGCTCGCGGATCGCATCGAATACAGCCAGCCCGTGCTGTACAGCCACTTCGCCGGGAAGGACGCCATCGTCTCCGCGGTCGCCGAGGCGGGGATGGCCGAATTCGCCGGGGTGGTCCGCGAACTCCGCGAGTCCGCGGAAACCCCCGAACAGGCCCTGCGCGCGGTGGTCCAGGGCTACCTCGACTTCGCCCGCGACAGCGCCGCCCTCTACGACGCCATCTTCCTGCTGCGCACCGACCTGAAGTTCGGCCCCGACGCGCCGCAGGCCCTCAAGGACGCGTTCGTCGAACTGCTGCTCACCTTCGCGCCCTTCGCGCCGCCGCACGACCCGGAGACCTTCACCGAGGTCGCCTGGAGCACCATGCACGGCCTGGCCACGCTGGATCGGGGTGGCCGACTGCGGCCCGACTTTCGACAGCAGCGCCTGGAAATCCTGGTCGCCCAATGGGTTCGCGGTGACCGACCCCACTGATCACCCACGGACCTCCCACCCGGGCATACGCTGAAAGCATGGCTGACGCGGTGGTGGTCGGATCCGGTCCCAACGGGCTCGCGGCGGCGGTGATCCTGGCCCGCGCCGGGCTCGACGTCGAGGTGTACGAGGCCTCCGACGGCATCGGGGGCGGGTGCCGCACCGGCGAGGTCACGCTGCCGGGCTTCCACCACGACCTGTGCGCGGGCGCGCATCCGATGGCGGTGGCGTCCCCGTTCTTCCGGGCCTTCGATCTGAAGGCGCACGGGGTCGAACTGCTCACCCCGCAGGTGTCCTACGCGCATCCGCTGGACGGCGGCCGCGCCGGGCTGGCCTGGCTCGACCTCGACCACACCGCCGACGGCCTGGGCCGCGACGGGGGAGCGTGGCGGCGGCTGTTCGGTCCGCTGGTGCGCAAGTGGGAGGACCTGGTCGCCCTGCTCATGTCGGATCTGCGGCATCCGCCGATCGACCCGACCGGCATGCTGCGCCTGGACCCCGGGATCGAACTGCGCGTCCTGCGCCGGATGGTCGAACAGGCGACGCCGTTGTGGAACATGCGTTTTCGCGAGGACGTGGCGCCCGCGCTGCTCACCGGTGTGTCCGCGCACGCCATCCGGCCGCCGCGCGGATTCCCGGGCGCCGGTGTGGCCATGCTGCTGGGCACGCTCGCCCATGTGCGCGGCTGGCCGGTGCCGCGCGGCGGCAGCCAGGCCATCATCGACGCCCTCGCCGAGGATCTGCGCACGCACGGCGGGCGCATCGTCACCGGCCACCGCGTCGACTCCCTCGACGAATTCGACGAGGTCCGAGCGGTATTGCTCGATGTCGCGCCCGCCGAGCTGCAGCGCATCGCGACGCTGCCCGCGCGATACAACTTCGCGCTCAACAGGTTCCGCTACGGCGGCGCGGCCTGCAAGGTGGATTTCGCGCTCTCGGGTCCGGTGCCGTGGCAGGCGCAGGGGTGTGATCGGGCCGGAACCTTGCACCTGGTCGGCTCCCGCGCCGAGGCCGTGGCCGCCGAAAAGGCCGTCGCCGCAGGGCGGCACGCCGAGCGACCCTATGTGCTGGCCATCCAGCCCGGCGTCGTCGACGACACCCGCGCGCCCGCGGGCAAGCACACCCTCTACACCTACGCGCACGTGCCCAACGGCTCGGCCGAGGACCTCACCGAGACCATCACCGCCCAGGTCGAACGCTTCGCGCCCGGCTTCCGCGACCTGATCCTCGCGACCCATGTCCGCACCGCGGTGACCATGCCCGCGCACAATCCGAACTACATCGGCGGCGACATCTCCGCGGGCGCGATGACCCTGCGCCAGACCGTTTTCCGGCCCGCCCCGCGCTGGAACCCGTACGCCACCCCGCTGCCCGGCGTCTACCTGTGCTCCTCGGCCACTCCGCCGGGGCCGGGCGTGCACGGCATGAACGGCTACCACGCCGCCTGCCACGCCCTGCGCAAGGAGTTCGGCATCCCGACCGATCCGCTGGAACTACTTACCGGTCGCTGGCGCAACTGATTGCTACGCTGCGGCCATGGCCGGTTACTCGGGCACGCCGCTCCCGCGCAAGCTCGGCATCAAACCCGGGAGCCGGGTGCTGCTGGCCTCGGCGCCCGCGGGATTCGAGCTGGGGGAGTTGCCCGGCGGGGTGCTGTTGCACCGCCGCGCCGGGGTCGGGCCCTATGACGTGATCCTCGGCTTCTGCCCCGACCGCGCCGCCCTGACCCGCCGGTTTCCCGGCTGGCGGGAGCGGCTCGCGATCGACGGCGGCCTGTGGCTGGCCTGGCCCAAGAAGTCGAGCGGCGTCCCCACCGATCTCGGTGAGAACGCCGCTCGCGCTTACGGTCTGGGTCAGGGCCTGGTGGACAACAAGGTCGCCGCCATCGACGGCACCTGGTCGGGACTGCGGTTCGTGGTCCGCCTCGCCGATCGCTGACTATTTCTCGACCGGCTGGGCCCGGTACAGGTCGGGTTCCAGGTAGATGACCCGGGCGGCCGGAACCTCGGCGCGCACCCGCGCCTCGGCCTCGTCGATGGCCGCGGCGATCTGGGCGATCTCCAGGCCGGGCACGATGGCGACCTTCGCGGCCACCAGCATCTCCTCCGGGCCCAGGTACTGGGTGCGCAGGTGGATGACCTTGTCGATGCAGCGGTCGTCGACCAGGGCGGCGCGAATGGCCGCGTCCTCCTCCGGGGTCGCGCCCTCGCCGATGAGCAGGCTCTGCATCTCGACGATCAGGATGACGGCGATGACGCCCAGCAGGATGCCGATCGACAGGGTGCCGACGCCGTCCCAGACCGGGTCGCCGGTGATCATGGTCAGGCTGATCGCGGCGAAGGCGAGGACCAGGCCGATCAGCGCGCCCGAGTCCTCCAGCAGCACCACCGGCAGTTCCGGGTTGCGCGAGTTGCGGATGAACCGCCACCAGCTGGCATTGCCCTTGAGCGGCTTGGATTCCCGCATGGCGGTGATGAAGCTGAAGCCCTCGAGCCCGATGGCCAGGCCGAGGATGACGATCGCGACGATCGGGTTGGTCAGTTCCTCGGGATGCTCGATCTTGTGGATGCCCTCGTAGATGGCGTACACCGAGCCGAGCGCGAAGATGACCAGCGCGACCACGAACGAATAGAAGTAGCGGTTGCGGCCGTAGCCGAACGGGTGCAGCTCGTCGGCCTCCTGCGCGGCGCGGCGCTGACCGAGCAGCAGCAGGCCCTGGTTGGAGGTGTCGGCCACCGAGTGCACGGCCTCGGCGAGCATGGACGCGGAGCCGGTGATGGCCGCGCCGACGAATTTGGCCGCCGCGATGCCGGCATTCGCGCTCAGCGCCGCCAGGATGGCCTTCTTACCGCCGCCCGCAGACAATGAACCGCCCCTTCCGATGTCCGTTTTGCCTAGAAAACGTGTGTGACCGGGAGGAGCCTACCGTCCGCTCGTCACTCCTCGCCGACCGCGGCGCAGAACAGCTGCGCGGGACCGTCCACCGCCTGAGCCCGGATTCCGCCCTCCGCGGCCGAGATCCACGCCGCCCGACCGCACTCCACGATCAGGTCGTGATTGCCCTGGAACAACCGCACCCGGCCATGGGTGGCCAGCGCGATCACCGGACCGGAACGCACCACCGTCACCGGCTCGGCGTCCGGCGCCAGCTCGAAGCGGCTGAGCCCGAACTCCGGCGCGGGCGTGTGATAGCGGAAGACGCTGTCCGACACCTGCTCCGCGTGCACCACCGGCAGGTCGAGCGGCTCGAAGTCGAGCACCCGCAGCAGTTCGGGGACGTCCACGTGCTTGGGGGTGAGCCCGCCGCGCAGCACATTGTCGGAGTTGGCCATGATCTCCACGCCCACCCCGCGCAGGTACGCGTGCAGGTTCCCGGCATCGAGGAACAGGCCCTCGCCGGGCTCCAGCGTGATGCGGTTGAGCAGCAGCGCCGCGAGTACCCCGGCGTCACCGGGGTAGGCCTCGGCCAGCTCGAGCGCGGTGCGCACCTCGGACACGAATTCCTTGCTGCCGCTGCCCGCCTCGGACAGGTAGCGCACACAACCGTCGAGCACCTTGGGCAGCAGCGTGCTCAGGCTCGCCTGCGGCAGCGCGATCCAGGTGGTGAACAGCGTGCGCAGGCCCGCGGAGTCGGGCTGGGCGGCAAGCAGATCGGCGTACTGGCTCAGTTCCGGGACGTCGAGGGCGAGGAGCAGCCGCACGGTCTGGCGCGGATCGCGGAACCCGGCCAGCGCCTCGAAGCGGCCCAGCGCCACCACCAGTTCCGGCTTGTGGTTCTCGTCGCGGTAGTTGCGCATGGCCGAGTCGATGGACACCCCGGCGTGGTTCTCCCGCGCGAACCCGGCCCGGGCCTGTTCGACGCTGGGATGCGCCTGCAGCGAGAGCGGCTCCTCGGCGGCCAGGATCTTCAGCAGGAACGGCAGCCGTCCGCCGAATTCGCCTGCCACCGGCCCGAGTTCGTGTTGCGGGTCGGCGCTGACCAGCTCCAGCAGGGATTCGCTGTGACCGTTGATCTGTACGCGGGCCGGATCGGCGGGGTGCGCCCCGAACCAGAGTTCGGCTTCCGGATGCGCGGAGGGAACCGGTCGTCCGCACAGCTGTGCGAGCGCGGTGCGCGAACCCCAAGCGTAGGAACGCAGCGCACCAACGAGTTCGTGCACTAGTAATTGCCCCCGTCGTAGCGACCCGGTCCGGTGGCCGGGCGGGAACCGAGTAGTCGGAGATAGGCAGCCGCCATCTCCAGCCGAAGTGCGAGTACCGCAAGCCTGCTCGTAGCAAGCTCAGTGACCTCGCCGCTCGCGGCGGCGGGCACGGGCTGCCCGGGCGCGGTGGCGGGCGGGGCGGCGGCCGCCTCCGTGTCCACGGTGATCAGGTCGGTGTCGACGAGCCCGGCGTCCGAGCCGAACACGGCCAGCCGGCGGCGCACCGCGACCTCGTCCGGGCCGGCGCTCACCACGAAGATCCGGACTTGCTCCACCGGCGCGGGCCCGTCGAGCTCCTCGTCGTGGAACAGCGGATCGAAACCGGGCGCGGCCACGCCCGCGGCCTGCACCAGGCGGCCGTGCGCGGCAATGGCTTCCGAGAGCGAGACGGCCGCGGTGATCTGCCCGGCCGCGGCCAGCAGCACCTCCGACCCGTGTCCGGCGAGCTCGGCGGCCGCGGTGGAATCACCGGCCAGCACGACGCGCTTGCGCTGCGTCATGCGGGTGGCCAGGGTCTTGGCCGGATTGTGGAAGGCCTCGTGCTGCGGGCCGTCGCGCAGCGCCTCCTCGTCGAGCAGGTCTGCGAGAGCGTTCAATTCGGGCACCAGCGGTCCGACCCGATGCGGGTCGATGGTGCTCAGCACGGCCAGGCCCGCGGCCAGATAGCGCAGCATCAGATTGTGGTCGAGCACCCGCACCCGCGGCGCGAGAATGGTGGCGCGTCCGGCGGCCGCGGCCCGGATGGGGCCCTCGTCCGGTGCGGCGACGACCACTTCGGCGCCCCGTCGGAGCGCTCGGTCCACCGCCTCGGCCAGGCGCGGATCACCCGCGTCGTCACCGGCCACCAGCACCACGTCCAGCGGTCCGACCCACGGCGGGATCGAGGTCGCCGACACCAGCGGCAGGCTGGTGTGGTCACCCAGGGCCGCGATCAGCAGCGCGGCCGCGCGGGCGGCGCGTCCGCTCCCGGAGACCAGGACCAGACTGCGCGGGCGCAGATCGGTCAGCCGGGCGAGCGCATCCTCGGAAAGCGCGGCGGCGGTTGCCCTTACCTGCGCTCCCCCCGATGCGGCGGAGCGCAGCACACCCCCGGCGTCCGCCGCCTCCAGCGAGGCGACGTCATCGAGGTCGATTACCGGTGTCCCAGCGATCATCGGGCGTTGCCACCTCCCCTCATCGGGTCACCAGGCGCTGGTGAATCCAAGCTCTGTGATTCCACTATTCCAGTCAGGCGCGCACGATGCTCAGGATCTCGGTTACGAGTGCGTCTACATCGTCCTGCGATCGCGCCTCGACGTTGAGCCGCAGCAGCGGTTCGGTATTGGAGGCGCGCAGGTTGAACCAGGCGCCGTCGGCCAGCTGCACGGTGACGCCGTCCAGCCGATCGACCGAGGTGGCGCGGCCGCCGAAGGCCTCGACCACCGCGGTGGTCCGCTCCTGCGCGTCGGCGACCGTCGAGTTGATCTCGCCGGAGGCCGCGTATGTCGCGTAGGCCGAAGCCAATTCCGACATCGTGCGGTCCTTCTCGCCCAGCGCGGCCAGCACGTGCAGCGCGGCCAGCATGCCGGAGTCGGCGCCCCAGAAGTCGCGGAAGTAGTAGTGCGCGGAGTGCTCGCCGCCGAAGATCGCGCCGGTGGCCGCCATCTGCTGCTTGATGAAGGAGTGGCCGACGCGGGTGCGCACCGGGGTGCCGCCCAGCTCGGTCACCAGCTCCGGCACGGCCTTCGAGGTGATCAGGTTGTGGATGACGGTGGCGCCCGGCTCCTTGGTCAGCTCGCGCTCGGCGACCAGGCCGGTGACCGCGGACGGGGAGACCGGGTCGCCCTTCTCGTCCACCACGAAGCAGCGGTCGGCGTCGCCGTCGAAGGCCAGGCCCAGGTCCGCGCCGGTCTTGCGGACGTAGTCCTGCAGGTCGACCAGGTTCTTCGGATCCAGCGGATTGGCTTCGTGATTGGGGAAGGAGCCGTCCAGTTCGAAGAACAGCGGCTCGATGGTGAACTGCGGCAGCGTGCCCAGCACGGCGGGCACGGTGTAGCCGCCCATGCCGTTGCCGGCGTCCACCGCGATGCGCAGCGGGCGCGAACCGCTCAGGTCGACCAGCTTGTGCAGGAAGTCGGCGTAGGCGGTGAGCAGGTCCTCGCGGGACTCGGTGCCGCGCGGGCCGTCGAAGGCCGGGACGCCGGCGATGACTTCCTCGGAGATGGTGGCCAGGCCGGTGTCCTGACCGACCGGCAGCGCCTTGGCGCGGCACAGCTTGATGCCGTTGTACTTGGCCGGGTTGTGGCTGGCGGTGAACATGGCGCCCGGGCAGTCCAGGTGGCCGGAGGCGAAGTACAGCTGGTCGGTGGAGGCGAGGCCGATGTGCACCACGTCCAGGCCCTGGGCGAGCACGCCGTCGGCGAAGGCCGCGGCCAGTTCGGGGGAGGAGTCACGCATGTCGTGACCGATCACGATGCGCTGCGCGCCCTCGGTGCGCATCAGCCGGGCGAAGGAGCCCGCGACATCGCGGACGAAGTCCGCGTCGATCTGCTCGCCGACCACGCCGCGAACGTCGTATGCCTTGATGACTGCTTGAACGGACTCGGCGGACCGGGCGACTGTCATGGGGAACACCCTAGTAGCAGACCCTTGCCGAGGCAGACTTCGCCTGCCCCTACTTGTCGGGTCAAGTGATTCGGTGAACCGAGGGCGATTCGTCGGGTATGGCTCGACGGCGCGCGCTCGATCAGCTGGGCGGGTCGGGTAGGACGCGTAGATGCCCGCGGCGGCCGGTGCGGCCCGTGCGGGTGGTGCGCTGCGGGGCCGGCGCGTAGTCGGCGTAGGCGCGCGGGTCGGGATCCGTTGTGCGACGGCGCAATCCGGCTTCGCGGACGGCTTCGGCCAGGGCGGTCAGATCGTCGTCGTCGGGGGTGGAGCTGGAAAACCCGCCCTCGTGCCGGACCAACTCCCATCCCTTCGGCGCGGTGATCCGGGAGGCATGTGTTTCACACAAGTCCCAGGAATGTGGTTCCGCGACCGTGACCAGGGGACCCACGACCGCCATCGAGTCGGAGTACACATAGGTCAGCGTCGCGACGGCCGGGTTCTTGCAGCCTGGACGGCAGCAACGACGCATGGGGATCACGCCAAGCAGGGTAACCCCCCTCACGGCCCCGTGGACACAGACACGCTCAATGAACCGCGTCTCACTCGTGCCACAAGGACCTGCGGTACCTGTGCGATCGTGGCCCGGAAGGGTCCCGCCGGGCGTGTCTCGGACACCGCCGCGAGCCCGTGAGCCGGGTGCGCGCACCCGGTCGGGGCAAGGGTTAGATTCAAGGTATGACCCGTTCACGTAAGAGGCGGCCGCCCACCGCGCGGTCGGTCATCCGCCGCGGGCGGGGTGTGCGCGGGCCGATGCTGCCTCCGACGGTTCCGGCCCGGCGCACCCGCGGCCAGGAGTTCGACCGGCTGGTGCTGGAGGCGTTCGCGCCTTTGGAGAGCCGCTGGCACGAGCAGTTGACCAAGCTCGACATCGCGGTGGACGACGTGCCGAAAATCCGTCCGCTGCACCCGGATTCGGTCACCTGGCCCGACGAGGTGGTGGCCGACGGGCCGGTGCCGCTGTCGCGTCTGATCCCCGCGGGGGTGGATCGCTACGGCATGGCCACCCGTGCGCGAGTCGTGTTGTTCCGCAAGCCTTTGGAGTTGCGGGCCGGTGACCCGGACGACCTGGTCGACCTGCTGCGCGAGGTTCTCGTGCAGCAGATCGCGACCTATCTCGGGGTGGAGCCGGACATCATCGATCCCGAGCCGGAGTAGGGGACCCGGGCCCGCCCGGCCCGGAATTCCCCTCGGCTACAGCGGGTTTCCTTCAGATGATGCCGCGCTTGAGGCGGCGGCGCTCACGTTCGGAGAGACCGCCCCAGATGCCGAAGCGCTCGTCGTTGGCGAGGGCGTATTCCAGGCACTCGTCACGGACCTCGCAGCCCAGGCAGATGCGCTTGGCCTCGCGGGTGGAGCCGCCCTTCTCGGGGAAGAACGCCTCCGGGTCGGTCTGGGCGCAGAGTGCCCGTTCCTGCCATTGTTCAGCTTCGGTCATCATGCGACCGCCGCGCGCGAAAGTGTCGTACATATCCTCGGCACCGGTGACGATCAGGCTCAGCCGCGGTGGTTCGGGCTGGTAGGCAGCTCGCGCCCACTGTCCGCCCCCCGGCCGCGTCGTCATCGGTTCACCCCCCTCGTATCCGTTCCGATCGTCGGCGCAGAAGTCAGGTGCTGCGCCAGTCGTGGAATCGGTTTGCGATACACCGCCCGGAATACCCGACGGGGCCAGCTCATCGGCCATCGCTCCGCCTCCTCACTGTGTGTTAGCGCAGAATGATTAATCCGTCGGAGCCGATCCCACCGACGGCCCAACACCGCGGCGTAGTCCCGCGGCCATCCCCGAGCTTGCGCCACTCCGGTGCGAACAGCTGTTCGAAAACCCGTCCGCGCCTTGCACTCTCACGCGGACCCGGAATGACATGCCTGTGATTAGACACGCCGGGAGCGGCGATGGTCAAGCTGCCGAAGCGATTCCGTTACCATCTGTGACCCCCGCTGGCGACGTTCCCGCAGATCAGACAGCAAATTCACAGCAAATGAGCTGCGAGCCGCTTTCGGCCCGTCACGGCATAGGCTGTGCGGATGTGACTCGAGAACAAGCGGACACCGCGCCCGGCACCGGCCTGCGGATCGCGGTCCTGGTCGGCGGAGTCGGCGGCGCCCGGTTCCTGATGGGCGTGCGCGAGCTGCTGCCCGGAGCCGACACCACGGCCATCGTCAATGTCGGTGACGACGTCTGGATGCACGGGCTGCGCATCTGCCCTGACCTGGACACCTGCATGTACACCCTGGGTGGCGGCATCGATCCGGAACGCGGCTGGGGACACGCGAACGAGACCTGGAGCGCCAAGGAGGAGCTGGCGAAATACCACGCCCAGCCCGATTGGTTCGGCCTCGGCGACCGCGATATCGCCACCCATCTCATCCGCTCGGAAATGCTGCGTCAGGGCTATCCGCTCTCCGCGGTGACCGAGGCGCTCTGCAATCGGTGGCAGCCCGGGGTGAAGCTGCTCCCGGCAACCGACGACCGCTGCGAAACCCATGTCGTCATCGCGGACCCGGAGAACGCTGGCGAACGCCGCGCGATCCATTTCCAGGAGTGGTGGGTCCGGTACCGGGCGAACGTTGAGACCCATGGATTTGTGACTATTGGGGCAGAAGCTGCGAAACCGGCACCGGGTGTGACGGAAATCATAGAGTCGGCCGATGTGATCCTGCTCGCTCCGTCGAACCCCGTCGTGAGCGTCGGAGCCATCCTCTCGGTCCCCGGCATCCGGGGCGCAATCCGCACTTCGGGCGCGAAGGTGATCGGCCTGTCCCCGGTGATCGGCGGAAAAGCCTTGCGTGGCATGGCCGATGAATGCCTGTCGGTGATCGGCGTGGAGACCTCCGCGGAGGCGGTCGGCGCCTACTACGGCGCGCGCTCGGGCACCGGCATCCTCGACGGCTGGCTCGTCCACACCGGCGACACCGCCGACATCCCGGGCGTCGAAGTCCGCAGCGTCCCCCTGCTCATGACCGACCCGGCGACCACCGCCGAGATGGTTCGCGAAGCCCTCGACATCGCGGGAGTCAAACCGTGACAACGGATTCCATCCAGACCCAGGGCGACCACGCGTCCGGCGGCGAACTGCGCATCCTGCCGATTCCGGGCCTGCCCGAATTCCGGCCCGGCGACGACGTCGCCGAAGCCATTGCGGCACAGGCGCCTTGGCTGCAGGACGGCGACGTGCTGGTGGTCACCAGCAAGATCGTCGCCAAGGCCGAGGGCCGCGTGGTCTCCGTGCCCACCGACCCCGAGGAGCGCGACGCCGCCCGCCGCCGGCTGGTGCTCGAGGAGTCGGTGCGGGTACTCGCCCGCAAGAACCGCACCCTCATCACCGAGAATAAACTCGGCATCGTCCAGGCCGCCGCCGGCATCGACGGCTCCAATGTGGAACAGGACGAACTCGTGCTGCTGCCCGAGGATCCCGACGCCAGCGCCAAGGCCCTGCGCGCGGGCCTGGCCGAACGGCTCGGCGTGCAGGTGGCCGTGGTCATCACCGACACCATGGGCCGGGCCTGGCGCAACGGCCAGATCGACGCCGCCATCGGCGCGGCCGGGCTGCGGGTGCTGCACGACTACAACGGCGCGGTCGACGGGCAGGGCAACGAACTGCACGTCACCCTGGTCGCGGTCGCCGACGAACTGGCCGCCGCCGCGGACCTGGTGAAGGGCAAGCTCGGCGGCGTCCCGGTCGCGGTGGTGCGCGGCCTCGACTACGCCGACGACGGCTCCACCGCCGGGGACCTGCTGCGCCGCGGCGAGGAGGACCTGTTCTGGCTCGGCACCGAGGAATCGGTGGACCTGGGCCGCAAACAGGCGCTGCTGCTGCGCCGCTCGGTGCGCCAGTTCGCCGACACCCCGGTCGAACCCGAGATCATCCGGGCCGCCGTCGCCGCCGGTCTCACCGCTCCCGCCCCGCACCACACCCGCCCGGTGCGGTTCGTGTGGGTGCGCAAGCGCGGTCTGCGCGACCAGCTGCTCGAGGCCATGGCCGAGAAGTGGCGGACCGACCTGTCCGGTGACGGCCGCTCCCCGGAGAGCGTGGAGAAGCGAGTCGCGCGGGGCCGCATCCTGTTCGACGCCCCCGAGGTGATCATCCCGTTCTGCGTGCCCGACGGCGCGCACGACTATCCGGACGAGACCCGCCGGGCCGCGGAGAAGACCATGTTCACCGTCGCGGTCGGCGCGGCCGTGCAGGGTCTGCTGGTGTCGCTGGCCGTGCGCGGGGTGGGCAGCTGCTGGATCGGGTCCACCATCTTCGCGCCCGACGTCACCCGGGAGGTGCTGGGTCTGGCCGAGGATTGGAGTCCGCTCGGCGCGATCGCCGTCGGCTACCCCCTCGACGAGCTCGCCCCGCGCGAGGTCGGCGAGCCCGGCATCGGCCTGGTCGAGCTGTGAGCGCGGAGTCGCTACACAAGTCCGCCACCGAGCTGCTCGAGACCTGGTCCCCGGCAACGGGTCCCGAGCAGTCGCTGCGCGAGGCCATGCTGGCCTTCCTCGGTTCCGCGCCGCGCGGCTGCCTGCGTGAGCACGCGGCCGGGCACATCACCGCCTCGGCCATCGTGCTCTCCCACGACGAGCGCGAGGTGCTGCTCACCCTGCACCCGCGGGTGGGCCGGTGGATCCAGCTCGGCGGCCACTGCGAGGAATCCGACGATTCGGTCGCCGCGGCCGCCTTCCGCGAGGCGACCGAGGAATCCGGCATCGAGGGCCTGACCCTCGAGCCCGGCCTCTACGGCGCGCAGGCCCACCCCATCACCTGCTCCCTCGGCGTCCCCACCCGGCACCTGGACCTGCTCTTCAAGATCAAGGCCCCGGAAGGCGCTGTCCCGGTACGTAGTTCGGAATCCACCGACCTGCGCTGGTGGCCCGTCGACGCCCTCCCCGCCGACGCGGACGTGCTGTTGCGCTGACCGGGACACGGGGGTTCCGGACGGCGGAACCCCCGTGTTACTGTCCGGTCGTACACGTTCTCAGGGCGGGGTGGAATTCCCCACCGGCGGCAATGGCGATCCGGACCGATCCGGGACGCACGAGCCCGCGAGCGCCACACCCTCGGGTGTGGGTCCAGCAGATTCCGGTGTGATCCCGGAGCCGACGGTCAGAGTCCGGATGGAAGAGAACGCGGCACCGGCACGTCCGCCCGCGCGGTCGGGCCCTGTTCGCGTCTATGCCCTGGGTGACAGCGAACAGGAGGAATCCCCATGTCACCCATGCCGAATCGCATCGCTCTCGTCGCCGCCCGCTGGCACAGCGACATCGTCGACAAGGCCGTCGAATCCTGCCGGGCCGAGCTGCTCGAGCGCGGGTACACCGAGATCGACGTGATCGAGGTGCCCGGTGCGTTCGAGATTCCGTTGCAGGCCAAGCGGTTGGCCACCAGTGGCGCGTACGCCGCGGTCGCCGGGGTCGCGCTGGTGGTGGACGGCGGCATCTACCGCCACGACTTCGTCGCGCCGACCGTGGTCGACGCGCTCATGCGGGTACAGCTCGACACCGATGTGCCGGTGTTCTCCGCGGTGCTCACCCCGCACCACTTCCACGAGCACGCCGAACATCTCGAGTACTTCGCCCGCCACTTCGTGAAGAAGGGCGCGGAGCTCGCCAACGCGATCGCCGCGACCCTGGCCCTGGGCGCGGTGCGCGCCTAGGACCAGGGTGCGGGTGCCGTCGGCGCGCAGCAGGGGGAACGCGCCGGCGGTCCGGTTTCGGCCCAGGGGTTGGGGTCAGGCCGGAACCAGGTCTTTGTCGTGCGGGCCGGGATGGTCGTCGTCGACCATGGCCCGCTCGTCGAACGGGATCTCGCGGTTTAGCACCGCGCGGACGCGGGCCGGGTCGATGGTGTCGGTCCAGGTGCCGACCAGCAGGGTGGCGACGGCATTGCCCGAGAAGTTGGTCAGCGCACGGGCTTCCGACATGAACCGGTCGATGCCCACGATCAGGCCGACCCCGTCCAGCAGCTCCGGGCGATGGCTCTGCAGGCCGCCCGCCAGCGTGGCCAGGCCCGCGCCGGTGACACCCGCCGCGCCCTTGGACGCCACGATCATGAACAGCAGCAGCCCGAGCTGCTCGTGCCAGGCCAGCGGCTTGCCCATGGCGTCGGCCACGAACAGCGTCGCCATGGTCAGGTAGATGGCGGTGCCGTCCAGGTTGAACGAATACCCGGTCGGCACAACCACACCCACCGTGGTGCGATCCACCCCGGCGTGCTCCATCTTGGCGATCAGCCGCGGCAGCGCCGACTCCGAGGACGAGGTCGCGAAGATCAGCAGATACTCGCGCGCCAGATAGCGGACCAGCTTGAAGATCGAGGTCCCCGCCACCAGGCGCAGCAGCAGGCCGAGCACGCCGAAGATGAACACGACGCAGGTCAGGTAGAAGGCCACCATCAGCAGCGCCAGCTGCTTCACCGCGTCCAATCCGGTGCGCGCCACCACATTCGCCATCGCGCCGAACGCGCCGATCGGGGCCAGCCACAGGATCATGGTCAGAATCCGGAAGACCAGCTTCTGGATCGAGGCCACCCCGCGCAGGATCGGTTCACCCGCCGCGCCCATGGCCTGGATGGCGAATCCCGCCAGCAGCGCCACGAACAGCGCCTGCAACACCTTCCCCGAGGTCAGCGACGACAGCAGCGTCGTCGGCACGATGTCCTCGAAGAACTGCCAGGTGCCGCCCGCCGCCTTGGCGTCGGTGGCGTACTTGGTGACCTCCTTCGCGTGCGCGGCCACGTTCAGGCCCGACCCCGGATGCAGCAGATTGCCGACCAGCAGGCCGATGCCCAGCGCCACCGTGGACATGATCAGGAAGTAGCCGATGGCCAGACCGCCCACCCGGCCGACCTTGGCGGCCGCCCGCACCGAGCCGATGCCCAGCACGATGGTGCAGAAGATGACCGGCGTGATCATCATCTTGATCAGGTTCACGAAGATGGTGCCCAGCTCACCGACGCTCTTGCCGAAGCCCGGGGCCAGCTTGCCGACCACGACGCCGGCGATGACGGCCACGATGACGGCCAGGTACAGCCAGTGGGTACGGTCTCGGGCCGGTGGTGTTGCACTGTCGCTCATAACGTGAGAATCATGTTCCACCGAGTGACGCCGGTCACTGTTTCGTAAATTATGTTCATGACGTTCGCGGAGGAATCGTGAAGGGCCGAAGACCCCGCCGCACCCTGGCCGGGCAGGTGTTCGTCGTCCAGGTGCTGGTGCTCGCGGCGGTGATCGCCGCCGCGGCGCTGCTGACGTTCCTGCAGACCCGCCGGGTGCAGGACGACGCCACCCGCGCCGAGGTGCGCGACACCGCGGTCGCGGTCGCGCAGTCGCCCTCCACCCTGGCCGGGGTGCGCGGCCCGGACCCGACCGCCGCGCTGCAACCGGTGACCGAGGCCATCCGCAAGGCCACCGGCATGGACTTCATCGTGGTGATGGCCCCCGACCGCACCCGCTACACCCACACCGAGACCGACCGGATCGGAAAACCGTTCAGCGGCAATATCGATCGGGCGCTGGCGGGGGAGACCTTCACCGAGACGTTCACCGGCACCCTCGGCCCCTCCATCCGCGCGGTCACCCCGGTCCGCGACGCCGACGGCCGCATCGTCGCGCTGGTGTCGGCGGGTGTCACCCGCACCCACATCGGTGAGCAGGTGCGCGCCCAGCTGCCGCTCATCCTGGCGGTCGCCGCGGGCGGGCTGGCGCTCGCCACCATCAGCTCACTATTGCTGCGGCGCAGGCTGTTACGGCAGACCCACGGGCTGGGCACAGCCGAACTGCGGATGATGTACGAGCACCACGACGCGGTGCTGCACTCCATCCACGAGGGGCTGCTGGTGTTCGGCAAGTCCGACGCCGACGCCGAGGTGGTCAACGATCAGGCGCGCCTGCTGCTCGGCCTGCCCGACGGGCCGATCACGCGCGCGGACCTGCCGGTGTCGTTGCAGCGCTTGGGGACCGGCGTGGTGCGCGACGAGATGCACGTGACCCCCGAACGGGTGCTGGTGGTGAACCAGGATGTGGTCGAGCACGCCGGACGCCGCATCGGCACCGTGGTCACGCTGCGCGACCACACCGAATTGCGGGACGTGCTCGGCGAGCTGGATTCGGTGCGCGGCTTCGCCGAATCGCTGCGCGCCCAGGCGCACGAGGCCGCCAACCGGCTGCACACCGTGGTCACCATGGTCGAGCTGGGGCGGTCCCGGGAAGCGGTGAGCTTCGCGACCGCGGAACTCGAACTGTCCCAGGCCCTCATCGACCGGCTCACCGGGGCGGTCGCCGAACCCGCGGTGGTGGCGCTGCTGCTGGGCAAGGTGGAGCAGGCCGCCGAATACGGCGTCGAGCTGACCGTCACCGGCGACACCCTGCTCGACACCACCGAGCCGCTCACCCCGCACGAGATGGTCACGCTGCTGGGCAATCTCATCGACAACGCCCTCGACGAGGTCGGCCACGATGAGGACGCCTGGCTGGAGGTGACGGTGCGCCGCGACGACACCGAGCTGTACATCCGGGTCGCCGACAGCGGGCCCGGCATGTCCGAGGAGCTGTTCACCCGCGCCACCGAGCGCGGCTACTCCACCAAGACCGACCACCACGGGCTCGGGCTGGCGCTGGTGCGGCGGCTGGTGGCCCGGCACGCCGGTGAGTTGCGGGCCCGGCGCGAGCCGGAATCCGCTGTGATCGTGAGGTTTCCGCGATGAGAATCGACCGCGAGGCGCCGGTCCGGGTGCTGATCGTCGAGGATGAGCCGAAAATCGCTGCGGCACACCGCTCTTACCTGGAAAGGGTGGACGGTTTCGACGTGGTGGCGGTGGCGCACACCGGGCGCGAGGCCCTCTCGATCGCGAAAAGGTCACAATCTTCCGGCGTCCCGATCGACCTGGTGCTGATGGACATCGGTTTGCCGGACATGAGCGGGCTCGCGGTGGCGGCCGCGCTCGCGGTGCTGCGCCCGCGCCCGGACGTCATCGCCGTCACCTCCGCCCGGGATCTGGCCATGGTGCGCGCCGCCGTCGCGCACGGCGTGGTGCTGTATCTGTTGAAGCCCTTCACCTTCGCGGCCTTCCGGGAGAAGCTGGAACGCTACCGCGAGTACCGAGCCGCGCTGCCCGCCGGCGAGACGGCGGTGTCGCAGCACGACATCGACCGCGCCTTCGGGGTGCTGCGCACACCCGAGCAGCGGCCCACGTCCCCGAAAGGCATTGCGCCGCAGACGATGGACGAGGTGTCGCGCGCGGTGCGGGCCGCGCCGGAAGGCCTGTCCGCGGGTGAAGCGGGCCGCGCGGTGGGGGTTTCGCGGGTGACCGCGTGGCGATACCTGGAACGTATGGCCGAAGACGGCGTGGTGGAACGGCGAACCGACTACGGTCGGACGGGACGGCCGCAGGTTCGCTACGTGTGGTTGCGCTGAGTGCGGGGGGATCGCACGCCGAGCGCGGTTCGCGGCTGGTTTGCGCGTACGGGGCAGTGACGGGAACCACAGGGTCGGTTGCGCCGGAACCGACTGCTCATGATGTAACGGTGGCCACCTTTCGGTCCGCACACGTGCTGTAACAGCGGCTAGGTTCCAAGATATGTAGCTGCGAAGTTCGATGAGGTTGAGTAGCGGAGAAAAGGTGCGAATGTTCGGCAAACGGTTGGGTTCGCCGGATCCCAAACGCCACCTGTGGGTGCTGGGGCTCATTGCCCCCGGGTGTGCGTTGCTGCCGTCGCAGCTGGTGTTGCACACCAAGCTCGAGGTGTTCTGGTGGATCGGTCCGATCATCATCCTGATCGCGATACCCGTCCTGGACTGGGTCGTCGGGGAGGACGGCACCAACCCGCGCGACGAGGACTACGAGTTACTGAGCAACGACCGGTACTACCGGTGGTGCACCTACCTGTTTCTGCCGATCCAGGTGATCGGCCTGATCATCGCCGCCTGCATGTGGGCCGGAACCGACCTGTCGGTGGTCGACAAGATCGGGCTGGCAACCACCCTGGGACTCGTCAGCGGCATCGGCATCAACGCCGCCCACGAACTCGGCCACCGGGTCGAGAGCCTGGAGCGCTGGCTCTCGAAGATGGCGCTGGCGCAGTCGGCGTACGGCCACTTCTTCGTCGAGCACAACAAGGGCCACCACGCCCGCGTCGCGACCCCCGAGGACCCCGCCAGCGCCCGCATGGGCGAGTCCCTGTGGGAGTTCCTGCCCCGCAGCGTGATCGGCGGCTTCCGGTCGGCAATCGCGCTCGAGGGCGAGCGGCTGGCGCGCAAGGGACACCGCTGGTTCAGTGTCCACAACCACATCCTGCAGGCGTGGAGCATGACCGTCGTGCTGTTCGGCGGACTGATGGCGATCTACAGCCCGACCATCCTGCCGTACCTGGTGCTGCAGGCCGTGATCGGCGCGGGCCTGCTCGAAACCGTGAACTATGTCGAGCATTACGGCCTGCTGCGGCGGCGGCGCCCGAACGGCAACTGGGCCCGCTGCGCGCCCAGCGACAGCTGGAACAGCGACCGCCTGGTCACCAACATCTTCATGTTCCACCTGCAGCGGCACAGCGACCACCACGCCAACCCCGGCCGCCGCTACCAGACCCTGCGCAGCTCACAGGAGGCCCCGCAGCTGCCCGCCGGCTACGCGACCATGATCGTGCTGGCGCTGTTCCCGCCGCTGTGGCGCATCGTCATGGATCCGCGCCTGCTCGCGCACTACGCGGGCGACGTCAGCCGGGCCAATATCCAACCCCGCAAGCGGGAGCGCATCCTCGCCGCGTACGACCTCCGGGCGGCCGCGTAGGGTTTGGGAGAAGCAGCCGACCAGGAGAGGCAGATGACGACCTCAGTGTCCAGCACGATGACCCCTGATGTTCGCAACGGGATCGACTACAAGGTGGCGGATCTGTCACTGGCCGAGTTCGGCCGCAAGGAGATTCGCCTTGCCGAGCACGAGATGCCGGGCCTGATGGCGCTGCGTCGCGAGTACCACGACGTGCAGCCGCTGAAGGGCGCGCGCATCTCCGGCTCCCTGCACATGACCGTGCAGACCGCCGTGCTGATCGAGACCCTGGTCGCGCTGGGCGCGCAGGTCCGCTGGGCGTCCTGCAACATCTTCTCCACCCAGGACCACGCGGCCGCCGCGGTCGTGGTCGGCCCGCACGGCACCGTCGACGAGCCCAAGGGCACCCCGGTCTTCGCCTGGAAGGGCGAGACCCTGGAGGAGTACTGGTGGGCCGCCGAGCAGATGCTGACCTGGCCGGGCGAGCCCGCCAACATGATCCTCGACGACGGTGGTGACGCCACCATGCTGGTGCTGCGCGGCGCCCAGTTCGAGAAGGCCGGCGTCGTGCCGCCCGAGGACGAGACCCACTCCGAGGAGTACAAGGTCTTCCTGAACCTGCTGCGCGCGAGCCTCGAGGCGGACGGCGGCAAGTGGGGCGCCATCGCCGAGTCGGTCAAGGGCGTCACCGAGGAGACCACCACCGGCGTGCTGCGGCTGTACCAGTTCGCCGCCGCGGGCGAGCTGGTCTTCCCGGCCATCAACGTCAACGACTCGGTCACCAAGTCGAAGTTCGACAACAAGTACGGCACCCGCCACTCGCTGATCGACGGCATCAACCGCGGCACCGATGTGCTCATCGGCGGCAAGAAGGTGCTGATCTGCGGTTACGGCGACGTCGGCAAGGGCTGCGCGGAGTCGATGGCCGGCCAGGGCGCGCGCGTGCAGGTCACCGAGATCGACCCGATCAACGCGCTGCAGGCGCTGATGGACGGCTTCGACGTGGTCACCGTCGAGCAGGCCATCGCCGACGCCGACATCGTGATCACCTCGACCGGCAACAAGGACATCATCACCCTCGATCACATGAAGGCGATGAAGGGCCAGGCCATCCTGGGCAATATCGGCCACTTCGACAACGAGATCGACATGGCCGCCCTGGAGCGCTCGGGCGCCGACCGCCTGAACATCAAGCCGCAGGTCGACCTGTGGACGTTCAAGGAGACCGGCCGCGCGATCATCGTGCTGTCCGAGGGCCGCCTGCTCAACCTGGGCAACGCCACCGGCCACCCCTCGTTCGTCATGTCGAACTCCTTCTCCAACCAGGTCATCGCGCAGATCGAACTGTGGACCAAGCCGGAGGAGTACGACAACGAGGTCTACCGCCTCCCCAAGCACCTCGACGAGAAGGTCGCCAAGATCCACGTCGAGGCCCTGGGCGGCACCCTGACCAAGCTCACCAAGGACCAGGCCGAGTACATCGGCGTGGACGTGGAGGGCCCGTACAAGCCGGACCACTACCGCTACTGAGCGGAAACCGCTTGTAACAGCTGAAAATTCGGCCGGTCACCCACGGGTGACCGGCCGAATCTCGTTATCGCGCGAACTAGTTGGTTTCTCCCACTGAGCCAGAGCCGGACGATCCCGAATCGGCGGTCGTCGCCACCGGCTGCGCGGCGACCGGGGCGGGGTCGGTCGTGAGGGCGGTCGGGTTGAACGGGGGATATTTGCAATAGGAATCGTGGGTGCTGTCGCCCGGGATCCAGGTACCGCCCTGCCCCTTGCAAGCCCACTGACTGCTCCCACTCGCCAGCGCGGACCCGGTGGCCAACCGGTTGAGGACGGTGGCGAGGACCGCATTGCCCAGATCGAGCCCAGCGGATCCGGTCGGGGACGGGTCGGCGATCGACGCCGGATCGGCGGGTGCCGCCACGGGGTCGAGGGTGATCGGGGCCGCGGTGGCGGCGCCGGTGGCGAGGGCGGCGGTGGCCAGGGTGGTGGCCAGGATTGCCGAGACGCGGTGCGTCAGGGTGGATTTCATCGGCCGGCTCCTTGATGGTTCAACGTTGGCAAATTCTAAAAGGAACGCGTTTCAGAACTGTGCCGTGAATTCTGGGGGCATGAGACCGGGGTGGGGTGTGGAAACGACTGTGCCGCCGACCCGTTCGGGGCGGCGGCACAGTCGACCGGTGGGTACTAGCGGGCGCAGGTCTTGAAGACCGGGAGCCAGGTGCCGCCGGTGATGATGCACAGGCCGGCGCTGAGGAGTTGGCTGACGCTGGAGTCGGTGCCGACGAAGTCGCTCGAGCCACCGGAGGAGGAGAGGGAGGAGGCCGAGCCGGAGTTGGCGACCTGGATGGCCGCGGCGGGGGTGGCGGGGTCGAGCGTGAGAGGAGCCGCGTTCGCGGTGCCGGCCAGGGAGAGGGCGGCGGTGGAGATGGCGACGGCGGCCAAGGTGAGGCGTGTCTTCATCAGGGGGGTGCGCTCCTTGCGGGGGGAGTGGTGGCTAGAACCTACAAGGGTTGAATCGTGAACGTTTCGGATTCGCCCATATTGTTCCGGCGATCGCGGATCGGGCTTGCCGGACAAAGGGGAACCTGCCGTTATATGGCGGCGGAGGTTGGGTAGTCTCGCCGCATGGGTGCACTGGTTCCGGTGGAAGGACTCGACGGCGCGGGGAAACGCACGCTCACCGAGGCTGTCGTCGCGGACCTGCGCGCCCGCGGACTGCGCGTCGCGACGCTGGCCTTCCCGCGGTACGGGGTCTCGGTGCACGCCGATCTGGCGGCCGAGGCGCTGCGCGGCGGCCACGGAGATACCGCCCAGTCTGTGAACGCCATGGCGCTGCTGTTCGCCCTCGACCGCGCCGACGCGCGCGACCAGCTCTCGAAGCTGCTGGCGGACAACGACATCGTGCTACTGGACCGCTACGTCGCCTCCAATGCCGCCTATTCCGCCGCGCGGATGGAACAGGACGCGCGCGGTGAAATCGTGGACTGGATCGCCACATTGGAGTTCGAACGATTCGGACTGCCGGCCCCGGATGTCCAGATTCTCCTGGATGTTCCGGTCGACGTGGCCGAGGAGCGCGCCCGCCTGCGCGGCGAGGCCGACGCCGCGCGCGCGTTGGACGCGTACGAGAAAGACGGTGGACTGCAGCGTCGCACCGGTAGGGTCTACCGTGAGCTGGCCGAAATCAGCTGGCGTGGACCGTGGTGGGTGCATCGAACCGGAGACGATCCGGCAACACTCGCCGCGCGCCTCGCGGAAATTGTTGCTGGATAGGGTTGGATGTCCGCCGACAGGTCACGAGTGTTGGCGTGGCGGCCGAATCAGAGCCGGAGAGGTGACAAACTAGACGTTATGAAGCCGAAGATTCTGGTCGTCGACGACGATATGGCTCTCGCGGAGATGCTCACGATCGTCTTGCGCGGTGAGGGTTTCGACCCCCACGTCGTCGGAGACGGCACGCAGGCGCTGACCGCGGTCCGGGAGTTGCGCCCGGACCTCGTGTTGCTGGACCTCATGCTGCCCGGCATGAACGGCATCGACGTATGCCGGGTGTTGCGAGCCGACTCGGGTGTGCCCATCGTGATGCTGACGGCGAAGACCGACACGGTCGACGTCGTCCTGGGTTTGGAAAGCGGTGCCGACGACTACATCGTCAAGCCGTTCAAGCCGAAGGAACTCGTGGCCCGGGTGCGGGCGCGCTTGCGTCGCACCGAGGAGGAGCCGCAGGAACTGCTGTCGATCGCCGACATCGTCATCGATGTGCCCGCGCACAAGGTGACTCGCGGCGGCGCGCAGATTTCGCTGACTCCCCTGGAGTTCGATCTGCTGGTGGCGCTGGCCCGCAAGCCGCGCCAGGTGTTCACCCGCGAGGTGCTGTTGGAACAGGTCTGGGGATACCGGCACGCCGCCGACACCCGCCTGGTCAACGTGCACGTGCAGCGGTTGCGCGCCAAGGTGGAGAAGGACCCGGAGAACCCTGAGATCGTGTTGACCGTTCGAGGTGTGGGCTACAAGGCCGGACCGCCGTGATCGATGGCTCCAGAAACCGCGTGCAGCGGTGGCTGGCGGTAGTGATGGCCTGGTTCCGCAATCTGGGCGAGCAACTGGGCCATGTGTGGCGGCGTTCGCTGCAGTTGCGGGTCGTCGTGTCCACCCTCACCCTGTCGCTGATCGTCATCACGATTCTGGGCGTCGTGCTCACGAGTCAGATCACCGACCGGTTGTTGGACGCGAAGATCAACGCGGCCGTCGAGGAAATGGGTCGCGCCCGCAACACCGTTCAGAATCAACTGACCGGTGTGCACGACTCGGGCACCCAGCAGAGTCGACTCGACGATGCCCGCCGCGCGCTGTTCTCCAGCGCCGGCGGGACCCAGACCGGAGGCGCCGCAGGCAGTTACGAGGCCGCCCTGGCGATGACGGGAGACAGCGGACAGGAGCTCACCTCCGGCTCGATCCAGGAGATCCCCACCGAGCTGCGGCAATTCGTCAAGCAGCGGCAGGTCTCCTACCAGTTCTCCACGGTCTCCAGCCCGGACGGGTACAAGGGTTCGGCGCTGATCATCGGCAGTCCGTCGGCCGATATCGACTCGCTGGAGATCTATCTGATCTTCCCGCTCACCAATGAGCAACGCAGCCTGTCGCTCATGCGCGGCACCATGCTCATCGGCGGCATCGTGCTGCTGGTCCTGCTGGCCGCCATCACCGCGCTGGTGACCCGGCAAGTGGTGCTGCCCATCCGATCCGCGGCCCGCATCGCGAGCCGATTCGCGGACGGGCGCCTCAAGGAACGCATGCTGGTGCGCGGTGAGGACGACATGGCCAGGCTGGCCATGTCGTTCAACGAGATGGCCGAGAGTCTGTCCAACCAGATCACCCAGCTCGAGGAGTTCGGAAATCTGCAGCGCCGCTTCACCTCCGATGTCAGCCACGAACTGCGCACACCGTTGACCACGGTGCGCATGGCGGCCGACCTCATCCACGGATCCAGCGACGACCTGGACCCCGCGCTGGCGCGCTCCGCCGAACTGCTGGTCAACGAACTCGACCGGTTCGAGGGCCTGCTCAACGACCTGCTCGAGATCAGCCGCCACGACGCGGGTGTGGCCGAGCTGCAGGTGGAATCGCTGGACGTGCGGATGTGCGCGCGGGCCGCGGTCTCCACGGTGCGGCACCTGGCCCGCGAATCCGGCGTGGAACTCGTGGTCGACATGCCCGAGGAACCCCTTGTCGCCGAGGTGGATCCGCGCCGCGTCGAGCGGGTGCTACGCAACCTGCTCGCCAATGCGATCGACCACAGCGAGGGCAAACCGGTCCTCATGCGCATGCGCGGCGACGTGGACGCCAACGCCGTCGCCATCGTGGTGCGCGACCAGGGCGTGGGCCTGCGCCCGGGCGAGGAGAAGCTGGTGTTCAACCGCTTCTGGCGCTCGGACCCCTCCCGCATGCGCCGCTCCGGCGGCACCGGCCTGGGCCTGTCCATCAGCGTCGAGGACGCCAACCTGCACGAGGGCAAGCTCGAGGCGTGGGGCGAGATCGGCGTGGGCGCCAGCTTCCGGCTCACCCTCCCGCTGGTCCGCGGCCGCAAACTGGGCACGAGCCCACTCTCGCTGGAGCCGCCCAAGATTCGCGGCGCGTTCTCACCCGAACAACTGGCCCTGGATATCGCGGGCTCCGACACCCCGGCCGGCTCGGACACCGCGTCCGGCGATGCCGCCGCGGGCCCCGACGCGGTCCCGGGGGGCCTGCTCGGCCTGGCCGCCCTCGAATCCGAGCCCACCGCAATCGAACCGGACGCCGACGGCCTCGACGTCGGCACGGTGGAACCGGGATTCGACGCCATCGCCCCGGAATTCCCGGCCGCCACCGGGATCGACGACACCACCGCCGACCACGGCGACGTGACCGCCGCCGACCTGGCCGACGCCGCCGACCTGGCCGTCCGCGAGGGCTTCGAGCCCGAGCCCCCCGACAACGGCACCACCGGAACACCTCCCGGCGGCGCCGATGAAACCGGTTCCGGGCGTGACGCTTCCGGGGGCTCCGCACCGGCCGAGCCGGGTGACGGCCAATCATGAGGCGGCCGGCGAGGGCCCTGTTCCGGGCCCTGGCGGCCCTCGGCTGCCTGATCGCGGTGAGCTCCTGTGCGAGCCTGCCGGATTCGTCGGCGCCGCAGGCGCTGGGCAGCCTGGACCACCAGCCCACCAGCACCGCGCTCAACCCGCCCGTGGCCGGGCGTGAGCCCGAACAGCTGCTGCTGGACTACCTGCAGGCCACCGCGGACCCGGCGAACCGGCATCAGCTGGCGCGCCAATTCCTCTCGCCCGCGGCCAATGTGCAGTGGGACGACGGGGCCGGGATCACCATCGTGGACTCGCAGCCGAACACCTTGCGCGAGTCCCGCACGGGTGACTCGGCCACCTACGTGATCCGGGCGCGCAAGATCGGCGAGCTGGCCGCGGACGGCTCCTACCGGGCCGCCGACGGCACGCTGGAGACCAAGATCGACATGGAGAAGATCGGCGGCGAGTGGCGGATCAAGGATCTGCCCTCGGGCGTCATCGTCGAGCAGGCCGCGTTCGCCAAGTTCTACCACCGGTACTCGCTGTTCTTCCCGAATCTGGCCGGGGCCGGGATGGTGCCGGACCTGCGCTGGATCTCCGCGCGCAAGGACCAGGTGGCGCAGCGGCTGCTCAGCATGCTCAGCGAGGGACCGCAGTCGGGGCTGGCCCCGGCCGTGCACAATCCGATGGGCGCGCCCGTGTCGCAGCGCGGCCCGGTCACCAAGGCCAATGGCGATCCCGACAGCGTCGGGGTCGCGGGCGGCGGGATGGCCGTCGACTTCTCCGGCGCGGCCGCGCTCGACCCGGCCAACCGGGACCTGCTGGCCACCCAGGTGGTGCTCACCCTGTCCGGGGCCGACGTGCTGGGCCCGTATCTGATCAACGCCGACGGCAAACCGCTGGTCGAGAAGTACTCGGCGGGCTGGCAGCGCGCCGATGTGGAGGCCCGCAGTCCGGATGTGATCGCCCGTAACCGGACCGGTCTGCACGCGGTCCGTGACGGTTCGCTGGTGGCGGTCAACGGCAGCGGCATCACGCCCGCCCCCGGCTTCTTCGGCAGCACCCACGCGCTGCAGTCGGTGGGGCTCTCACCGGACGGGACGCTGGTCGCCGCGGTGGCCCGCTCCGGCCGTCCGGACCCCGAACCCGAGCGCACCCTGATCGTCGGAACCTATGACGGGCAGGGCTTTCCGGTCGCCGCCGGCGGCACCTTCACCCGGCCCACCTGGCCCGCCGACGGCAGTTCGGCCTGGTCGGTGGTGGACGGGGACCGGGTGATCCGGGCCGTGCACGACCGCAGCACCGGCAATGTGTCGGTGCAGGACGTCGACATCGCCGACCTGATGGCGGCGGCGATCAACTCGACCTCGCCGCGCACCCCCATCACCGAACTGCGCATCTCCCCGTCCGGGGCGCGGGCGGCGATCATCGCGAACGGCAAGGTGTACGTGGCGGTGGTGGTCCCGAAGCCGAACGGGAAGTTCGCGCTGTCCTCGCCGCTGCCGCTGGCCATCGGACTGTCCACGCCCGCGGTGTCCATCGACTGGCTCACCGACGAACGGGTCATCGTGGCCCGTGACGGCACGGTGGACCCGGTGGCCGGCGTGCTGGTCGACGGATCCGAGTACCGGGCTCAGTCCTCGCAGAACCTCACCCCGCCGGTGCGGGTGGTGAGCGCCTCCCCGGATCAGGAGTACGTGGCCGATTCGCGCGCGGTGCTGGAACTGACCCGCAATCCCGAAGGGCGCGAGGACTACTGGCGCGAAGTTCCGGGTCTGGGGGCCAACGCGGTTCCGGTGCTGCCCGGCTAGGCGCACACTGGGGGCATGGGGGAACTGCTGGATCTGATCCTGCCGCGCGCCTGCGGCGGGTGCGGGCGAGCCGGTATCTGGTGGTGCGCGGACTGCGCCGCCGCGCTGTCCGGCCCGCCCATCCGGATCCGACCGCGCGCCGATCCCGGGGTGCCGTGCTGGGCGCTGGCCGCCTACGCGGGTCCGCCGCGACGGGCCGTGCTGGGCGTCAAGGAACAGGGTCGGCGGGAGCTGGCCCGGCCCTTGGGAACCGGATTGGCCAGGGGGCTGGATCATTTGCGGGACGCGTCCCGGCCCCTGGCGCTGGTGCCCGCGCCCAGTCGCGCGGCCGCGGCCCGGCGGCGCGGCGGCGATCCGGTGGTGCGTGCCGCGAGCGTCGCGGCGGGTTGGCTACCGGGTTGCCGCCTGGTACGCGTGTTGCGCATGGGTCCCGGTGTGCGGGATTCGGTCGGCCTCGGGCGCCGCGATCGCCAGCACAATCTGCACGGGCGGATCATGGTAGCCACCACCCGGCCCCCGAGCGCGCTGTTTCCGGCAAATGCCGAGGTAGTGGTGATCGATGACGTGTTGACCACCGGTGTCACGGTGACCGAATCGGTCCGAGCGCTCACCGCCGCGCGGATCGCCGTGCGTGCCGTGCTGGTTACCTGCGCTGCTTGATTCTCCGAAATTTGCGTGAACACTGGCGGACAGGTCGCTGGCGCACTAGGTTGGCGATCAGACACCCGAACCGCAAGTTTGGAGGTGGCGCCTCGGACATATGTGCCGATGCGAGTTCCATCGGTCGGCACACGTTTCAATCCCGCCGCACGAGCGGCTTGTGCGGCCAGATCCGGGAGGTACGCGTGACGACTTCTTCACGACTCTCAGCGAAGAATGCAAGCACTTCGGTGCTGCTCGATGACGAGCTCATCGACGAATCAGCCAGTCGGGCCACCACGGCGGACGTCGTGGTCAAGGGCAGGACCCTGGGGGAGGGCGGAGTGCCCGACCATTTCCGAATTCATGTGGCGGACAAGCTGTCTCGGCTCGAGCGCTTCGACCCCACCATTTACCTTTTCGACGTGGAGCTCACCCACGAACGTAACCGTCGTCAACGCAAGAACTGCCAGCGGATCGAGATCACCGCCCGGGGCAAGGGCCCGATCGTGCGGTCCGAGGCCTGTGCGGACAGCTTCTACGCGGCCCTCGAGGGCGCGGTCGAGAAGCTCGAGAGCCGATTGCGCCGGCTCAAGGATCGCCGCCGCGTGCATCACGGGGACAAGACGCCGATCTCGGTCGCGGAGGCGACCGCGGGTCTGGTCGACGAATCGCTGTTCTCCGACAACGGATCCGAGGCCCACGACCATTCGGCTGCGATGGAAGGCGATTCCGCCGGTCCCGGCCATGTCGTGCGCACCAAGCAGCACCCCGCGATACCCATGACGGTCGATGACGCCCTCTACCAGATGGAGCTCGTCGGTCACGATTTCTTCCTGTTCCAGGACAAGGAGACCGACCGACCGTCGGTCGTCTACCGCCGTCACGCCTTCGACTACGGGCTCATCAGGCTCGCGTAGTCGGTAACCAGGGACATCCACTTTTCGACCGGGGTCATGGGACAGGCCCCGGTCGCCTGTTGTCCGGGGCAAGTCTTGCTGTTACGGCGCGTATCAGTTAAAACTGTGCCATGGCTACCAAGGGCGCTCGCCGTGCTGTCATCGTCGCCGGGGCTCGGACCCCGTTCGTGCGGGCATTCACCGACTTCACACGCATGGACTCCATCGACCTGGTCGGCATCGCCGTGCGCGGGCTGCTGGAACGCACCGGACTGCCCAAGGGTGACGTCCAGGGCATCGTGTGGGGCGGCGTGGTGCTGCCCAGCGCCGCGCCGAACATCGCCCGCGAGATCGCGCTCGACCTCGAACTCGACCCGGGCTGCGAGGGCTACACGGTGACGCGCGCCTGCGCGTCGGGCCTGCAGGCCGTGGTGTCCGCGGCCGCCGCCATCGAGCGCGGCGAACACGACATCATGATCGCCGGCGGCAGCGACTCCACCAGCAACGCCGAGGTCAAGCTGCCGCAGAAGCTGGTGCACGCCGCCGCGCCGCTGGCGCTGGGCAAGCCCAAGGCCAAGGACTACCTCACCGCGGCAACGCAATTGGCCCCGTTCTACGACCTCATGCCGCGCCGCCCGCAGATCGCCGAGCGCACCACCGGCGAGGTCATGGGTGAATCCGCCGAGAAGATGGCCCGCATCCACGGCGTCTCCCGCGGCGCGCAGGACCACTTCGCCGCCACCTCGCACCACCGCGCCGCGGCCGCCATCGAATCCGGCCGCTTCGACCGCGAGGTGCTCTCCGTCAGCACCCCCGACGGCACCGCCGTCACCCGCGACGGCCTGGTCCGCCGCGACACCAGCCTGGCCAAACTCGCCAAACTGGCACCGGTTTTCGCCGAGAACGGCACCGTCACCGCGGGCAACTCCAGCCCCCTCACCGACGGCGCGTCCGCGGTCCTACTGATGAGCGAGGAGAAGGCCCGCGCCCTCGGCTTCACGCCGCTCGCCGCCTTCCGCTCCTGGAGCTTCGTCAGCGTCGACCCGCGCGACCAGGTCCTCATCGGCCCCGCCATCTCCATGCCGCGCGCCCTCGACCAGGCCGGAATGTCGCTGGGTGACATCGATTTCGTCGACATCCACGAGGCCTTCGCCGCCCAGACCCTGTCCGTGGTCTCCGCCCTGGCCAGCGACGAATGGGCCAAGACCCGCCTCGACCGCGACACCGCCGTCGGCGAGATCGACCCGGCCAAGCTCAATGTCCACGGCGGCTCGGTCTCCCTGGGGCACCCGTTCGGCGCCACCGGCGCGCGCATGGTCACCACCATGGCCAATGAACTCGCCCTCACCGGCAAGTCCACCGCACTGCTCGGGATCTGCGCCGCGGGCGGCATCGGAGCCTCGGCGGTGCTGGAAGCCGTCTAGCTGACACACTTCTGTGTCACCGGCGTGAATGCCGGTGGCCGGCGTACCGGCTTCGCGACTGCGCCGCAGTACGGACACTCGGCGCGGATGCGCCTTCGTGCAGGTGAGACCCCGATCCGCCACGGCGGACCGGGGTTTCCGGCGGGCGGATCGAAAATCGTTGGTGGAGACTCGGCGTCGAATGGGTATCCCGGGGGAAACGAGCTGGGCGGAGGCGGATCATGAACGGCAGGACGATGATCGGCACCGCGGCAGTCCTGCTCGCGGCGGGGATCGCCGGGGCGGGAAACGCTGCGGCGCTGCCACTTCCGGCGACCGGGTCCGAGGGTGGGCAGCCGGTCTCCGATCTGAAGCTGCGGCTGCACGATGCCGGACGGCATGTCGGGGAACGGTATTCCGTCTACGGACTGGTGTATTCGGACGCGGCGGTGTGGACGCTCGGGTTCGTGCACGGGGAGCCGACCCGGTACTACACGATCGACGGGGCGCGGGTGGAGCTCACCGGACCGGTCCGGGAGTCGGTCAAACAGGGTGACGAGTTCACCGGGACCATCACCATCAACGGCAAGAACGACTCGGGCGATCCCGTGGTCACCTTGGACGACGTGTCCGTCATCGGGCACCACCCCACCGACGCGCTGCGCTGAGCCGGGACCCGCCGCGCCCCTCGGAATGATTGCAGCGTGAAACACATCCGGTACACAATCGAGGTGTGGGATTCCGGGAGTGGAAGCAGACGGTATCCAACGGCGACAGTGACCGCGCCATCGCCGCGCGGATGGGCACCAACCAGATGCGGGTGTCCCGGCACCTGAGCAGCGACTCGCCGGTCGCGGAAACGGTCATCGCGTTCTGCCGCACCTATGGTGTGAGTCCGATCGAAGGTTTGATCGCGGCCGGGTTCCTCACCCGCGACGACGTCCTGCGCGCCTCCCTGGTGGAGGCGCTGCGCGAGGCGACCGGCGCGGAACTGGCCGCCGAGGTGGCCCGGCGCCTGGCCGATCCCGAACCGGACGCCGCCGAGGACCAGTCCACAACCACACCACGCGAACGGCTCGGGCACGGATTGCTGGAGGAATAGCGCGCGGGCCGCGGGAGGAACGAATGGAGATCGTCTTCGCGGCCGCCATCGCCGTCACGGCCGCCGTGGCCCTGGTCCGGCTCACCCTGTGGTGCGCCGCGCCCCGCACCCGGCTGCTCACCGTGGCGGCGGCGCTGCTGGCCCTCGGCGCGATCCTCATCGAGCCGCGCTGCCGCGACAATGTCGACTCTTTCGTCGCGACCGGCGGATTCGCGGGCATCATCGCCGATGTGCTGCTGTTGGCGGCGGCCTGCCTGCTGTGCGCGTACGTGGCGCGGGTGTGGGACAACGAGTGGCTGCACCGGGCGGCCCTGACGATCGCTCTCGCCGGTGGGCTGGTGCTGATCGTCGTCTACGCCATTGCCGAGTACGCCGGATCGCATCGCGGCCACACCGGCGATGTGAACAGCCTCGCAACGGTTTACGGCCTGCTGCTGTCGCTGCTGATGATCGCGGTGAACGCGTCGGTGCTGATCACGGTGGCACTGGCCCGCCCGGTCGCTCGCGTCCAACTCTGGTTCGCCGCTTCGGCTTCGAGCTGGATCGTGCTTGCCGTGCTGCGCGGCGCGGCGACCGCGGATCCCGGTCGATACGCGGATCTGTTCTGGCAGTGGCGAATTCCGCTCGACACCCTCGTGCTGCTGACCGGCTCGGCGATCGGGCTGTCGAACCTGCGGAGCAAGCGCCGGACGGGCGTGGTCGCGGCAACCGGGTGGACACCCTGAACCTCATGGGCCAGCAGGCCGCCGCCGCGGGTGCGGGCGTCGGCTACGCCACCGCCCCGCGGCACCGAGCCGTCGAGGTCAGTCGTCCGCGCGGGGCGTGAACCGCTCCCAGTGGATGGCCGACTCGAGCGGGCGGCGATTGCGCCAGCCGAACCGTTCCAGGTCCGGGACCTGCTGGAACTCGTGGACCGGGCCGACGCAGAGCCAGGCCACCGGCTTCACGCCGGGCGGCAGGTCGAGCAGGTCGGTCAGGAACGGCTCGTCGTAGAAACTCACCCAGCCCACGCCCACGCCCTCGGCGGTGGCGGCCAGCCACAGGTTCTGGATGGCCAGAATGGTGGAGTAGATGCCGGTCTCGGGCACCGTGGCCCGGCCGAGCACGTGGGTGCCGCCGCGGGCCTGATTGTGGGTCACCACGATCCCGGTGCCGCTCTCGACAATGCCCTCGATCTTGATCGGATTGAAGGTCTCGGCGCGGTCGGCGGGCAGCGAGTCGTTGAACTCCTGCCGCTTCTCGGCCACGTGATCGGCGAACTTGCCGAGCGTGCCGGGATCGCGCAGCACCACGAAGTCCCACGGCATGGAATTGCCGACGCTGGGCGCGCGATGGGCCGCCTCGAGGATCCGCAGCAGCGTGGCGTCGTCGACCACCTCGCCGGTGAATTCGGCGCGGACGTCACGACGCAACTTGATGGCGTCGTAGACGCTCAGACATTCGAGGGGGCTGATCGGGCCTTCGGAACACACGCGGTCCAGTGAACCAGGCCGGATCCGCGCCGAACCTGGCAGCCCTCCACAGCGAAAACGCCTCCCGCCGAGAGTCCGGCGGGAGGCGTTCGCGGTCGTGGGGGACTAGCCCGCCATGGCGGGCTCACGGCGGGCCAGCTTGCGGCGGCCCTCCCTGAGCGCGGTGCGCAGGCCGCGGCGGCGGCCGGTCATCGGGTCCACGGTGGTCGCGCCGCCGAACATCTTCTCCGACTTGGTTTCCGGAGCGTCGTCGGTGGAGCGGCGCAGGTACTTGTTGGGCAGCGACAGCTTCATGATGGTGCGCCACGACTTGGCGTACTGCACCGGCAGCGACCCGGTGGTGTACGGCAGGTCGTACTTCTCGCACAGCGCCCGCACCCGCACCGCGATGTCCTTCAGGTGGTTGGACGGGATGTCCGGGTACAGGTGGTGCTCGATCTGGTGCGACAGGTTGCCGCTCATGAAGTGCATGACCGGGCCGCCGGAGATGTTCGCCGAGCCCAGCATCTGGCGCAGGTACCACTCGCCCTGGGTCTCGTTGTCGCAGTCGAACTTGGTGAACTTCTCCGCGCCGTCGGGGAAGTGGCCGCAGAAGATGACCGCGTTGGTCCACACATTGCGGACGACGTTGGCGGCCAGGTTCGCGGTCAGCGTGCCCAGGAAGGACGGGCCGGTGAGCAGCGGGAAGATCAGGTAGTCCTTGGCGGCCTGCTTGCCGATCTTCTTCAGAACCGTCTTGCGGTCCTCCTCGAACTGGATGCGCTCGGGCGAACCCGGGGCCCACTTCTTCTTGGCGACCTTGCCCAGCTCGAGGTGCTGGATGGCGACGCCGTACTCGAAGAACATCTGCAGCAGCAGGTTGTAGACCGGCTGGCCCAGGTAGAACGGCGTCCAGCGCTGGTCGCGGGTGACGCGCAGCAGGCCGTAGCCGATGTCGTCGTCCATGCCCAGCACGTTGGTGTACTTGTGGTGCAGGAAGTTGTGGGTGATCTTCCAGTGCTCGGAGGGACCGGCGTTGTCCCATTCCCACTTGGTGGAGTGGATTTCCGGATCGTTCATCCAGTCCCACTGCCCGTGCATCACATTGTGGCCGATCTCCATGTTCTCGATGATCTTGGCGGTGCCCAGCAGGGCGACGCCGGCCAGCCACGCGGGCGGGAACAGACTAGCGAAAAGCACTGCGCGGCCACTGATTTCGAGGCCGCGCTGGAGACGGATCACATTGCGGATGTAACGGGCATCCTGCTCGCCCAGGGTTGACTCGACCTCGCGGCGGATCGCGTCCAGCTCCGCCCCGATCGCTTCGACATCCTCCGGGGTGAGGTGCGCGTATTCCTTGACATCCGAGATCGCCATGCTGGTTACAGTACCGTAGGTTACGGTCCCGTAGGTTACGACGATCGAATCTCTACCGTGTCGAATCCCGCATTGTTTTCGCGACCCTCGTCTGCTAGCGATTACGGCGGAGTTTACGCGAGAACCAACCCTCGCGCTGAGCCTTCTCGGTCAGCAAAGCCTTTTCCGCCAAAGCCTTTTCGCGCAAAGCCTCCTTGGCCTCGCGCAGCACCTGCTTCTCGTGCGCGGCCTTCTCCTTGAACGCCACCTTGGCCTCCTGCAGCGCCGACCGCAGCCCGCGCCGCTCACCCGTCTCCGGGTCCAGGCCCCAGCTCGGCTGATGCTCGGCCAGCCACTCCGACGCATTGTGCACGGCCAGCCACTCGCCGGACTTGTTGTGCTCGGCCAGCCACTCGGAGCCGTTCCACGCCGGCAGTGAGATGCCCGCGAACTTGCGCTCCGAGGAGGTCTCCGGGGCGTCGTCGGCCGTCCGCTTCAGCCACTGGTCCGGCAGCGCCAGCTTGTGAATCGTGCGGAACGCCAGCAGGTACTGCTTGCCCAGCGAGCCCGTGGTGTACGGCAGGTCGTACTTGTCGCACAGCTCGCGCACCTTCACCGACACCTGCGCGTAGCGGTTGCTCGGCAGGTCCGGGAACAGGTGGTGCTCGATCTGGTAGCTCAGATTGCCGCTCATGAACGCCATGGCCGGGCCCGCGTCGAAGTTGGCGCTGCCCAGCATCTGCCGCAGGTACCACTCGCCCTGCGTCTCGTTCTCGAACTGCTCCTCGGTGAACTTCTCCGCGCCGTCGGGGAAGTGGCCGCAGAAGATGACCGCGTAGGCCCACAGATTGCGGACCAGGTTCGCGGTCGCGTTCGCCTTCAGGGTCGACTTCCACGCCGGACCGGTCAGCGCCGGAAAGATCACGAAATCCTTGGCGACCTGCTTACCGGCCTTGCGCCAGAACGCCTTGTTCGGCTCGGTCAGGATGTGGCGCGGCGGGAAGAGCTGCGACGGGGGCACACCCATCTGCTCCTTGGTGGCAGCCAGATCATGCAGCGCGATGCCCCACTCGAACAGCGCGGCCAGCACCAGGTTCGCGGCCGGCTGCACCAGGTTGATCGGCTTCCACTCCTCGTCGCGCGTCATGCGCAGGATGCCGAAGCCCAGATCGTCATCCATGTCGAGGATGTTGGTGTACATGTGGTGCGAGTAGTTGTGCGCGGCCTTCCACTGCGCCGACGTCCCCGTCATATCCCACTCCCACGTGGTGGAGTGGATCTCCGGGTCGTTCATCCAATCCCACTGCCCGTGGCTGACGTTGTGCCCGAGCTCCATGTTCTCGATGATCTTCGCGACCGAGAGCAGAGCGGTGCCGGTCAGCCAGGCCCAGCGCTTCTTGGAGGCGAACAGGGTCGCGCGACCGGCGGCCTCGAGGATGCGCTGCGCGGCGATCGTGCGCTTGATGTAGCGCGCGTCACGCTCGCCGAGCGAGTGCTCGACATCGCGCCGGATGGTGTCGAGCTCCTGGCCCAGGGTCTCGATATCGGACGCCGTGAGATGGGCGAACGCCTTGATGTCGGTGATGGCCACCGGCAGGTCCTTCCGTGGTTGATCTGCCTCGCGCCGCTGCGCGGACGGGCGGCCCCGACGGGGGCCGGTCAGGCTCGATTGCTATCGAGGGTAGCGGTTCTCGGGCGGAGCCGTCCCACACGGTGCGGTGTGGGACGGGCCCGGGGCAGTGTCGGTCAGACCTCGAGGGTGCAGTCGCCCGCGGCCGCCGAGATACAGGTCTGGATCTTGTCGCCGGCGCGGTGTTCCTTGCCGTTGCGCAGATCCCGCACATGACCCTCGGTCACGGTCACCACACAGGTCTGGCAGATACCCATGCGGCAGCCGAACGGCATCTGCACGCCGGCGTCCTCGCCGGCCTGCAGCAGGGTCGTCGCACCGTCGGTCTCGGCGGTGCGACCGGTCTTGGCGAAGGTCACCGTGCCGCCCTCGGCGGTGGCGTTGCGCTCGATCTCGAACCGCTCCACGTGCAGCTGGTCGCCGATACCGGCGGCGGCCCAATGCTTTTCGATCTCGTCCAGCATGGGCAGCGGGCCGCAGGCCCAGGTCTCGCGCTCACGCCAGTCCGGGCACACGGTGTCCAGATCGGCGAGCGCGAACTTGCCGTTCTCACCGGTGAGGTGCAGGTGGGCGGTGAATCCGGGCCGGCGGTCGTGCAATTCGCGCAGCTCGTCGCCGAACATCACGTCGTCGGGGGTGCGGGCGGAGTGCACGTGCAGCACATCCGGGACCGCGTCGCGGCGATCCATGGTGCGCAGCATGGCCATCACCGGGGTGATGCCCGAGCCCGCGGTCAGGAACAGCACCTTGCGCGGCGCCGGATCCGGCAGCACGAAACCGCCCTGTGGCGCGGCCAGGCGCACGATGGTGCCCGCCGGGACACCGGAGACGATGTGGGTGGACAGGAAGCCCTCCGGCATCGCCTTCACCGCGATGGAGATCAGGCGGCGGCCCTTGTGGGCGCCGTCGCCGGTCCAATCCGGCGGGCTGGTCAGCGAATACGAGCGCCAGTGCCAGCGGCCCTCCACCAGCACACCGATGCCGATGTACTGGCCGGGGGCGAACTTGAAGTCGAAGCCCCAGCCCGGCTTGATCACCAGGGTGGCCGAGTCGGAGGTCTCCTTGCGGACCTCCACGATGCGGCCGCGCAGCTCGCGCGCCGACCACAGCGGGTTCACCAGGTGCAGGTAGTCGTCGGGCAGCAGGGGAGTGGTGATCCGGGCGGCGGCTCCGCGCAGGGCGTCGAGCGGGGTCCGCCCGGCGTTCCCGCCTTCGGCCACGGGGGCCTCCAGCCACTCGCGCAGTCCTCGCACGGAGAATCCGCCACTCTTCGATGCCATATCCGGGAACGCTTTCTGTCGTCGTGCACGCTGGTCAGCGCTTCGTCGCGCACCGGTCGCCCCTGTGACAGGCAACCATCACAGCCAGGTTACGGCATCGTAGGTTCGGAGTACCTCTCGAAGCTCACGAGCCCCCGATTCCGGGAATCGGGGGCTCGGATCGAGGGCTGTGGATGGCGGTGCGGAGACGGCTTCGAGCGGTCAGAGGAGGTCGAGCAGGAAGGGGAGTTCCTGGGCGGCGTACCAGGCCAGCTGGTGGTCTTCGGCATCGCCGAGCACGAATTCGGCGTCGGCGTCGCCCATGTCGGCGGCGTCGATGACCTCGACGGCCTTGGCCACCTCGGATTCGGCCTCGGCCAGGTCCACGTGGATGGACGCGATGCGGTCGTAGGGGATGGCGGCGGAGAGCCGGACCACGGCGTCGTCGAGGTCGGGGCGCAGGGTCGCGCCGGTGACGTCGGCGGCGATGACCGCGCGGCGGAAGATCGGGCCGCGGGGCGCGGCCTCGCCCGACTCGTCGCCCGCGTCCTCGCCGCCCAGGTCGGCGGCGGCCTGTTCCTCGGCGAGCAGTCGCAGCGAGGCGCGCGCGGCCTCGGCCATCGCGACCTCGGCGAGTTCCTCGTCGTCGCCGGAGGCGTAGGCCTCGCGCAGCGCGGGGGTCACCGCGAAGGCGGTGTCGTTGAGGGCGCGGATCTCCCGGTCCTTCACCAGTTCCCGCAGCATCGGCACCGTGGCCGGGACGTAGACCCGTAGCTTCTTCGGCACGGCGGACGACTCACTGGACGCAGGCACCGAGCATCTCCTCCATCGACTCGTGCACCGAAGCGGTCAGCACCGCGATATCGGCCATGGCGTCGCGATCGGCCGTGAGTCCGTAGAACACCCGCCCGTCGTAGGACGTGAGCCCGATACTCAGAGCCTGAAAGCGCAGCAACGGCGATACCGGGTACATCTCCAGCATCCGCGCGCCGCCGATGTACATGGCCTGCTGCGGACCCGGCGCGTTGGTGATCACCAGATTGAACGTGTGCTCTGCAAAAGTACTCGCCGACCGCACGCTCATGGCATGCAGGCTCGCCGGAGCGAATCCGGCCATGTGCACCAGCGTCCGCGCCCGCACCCCGCGCTGATGCCGGGAGTGCGCCTCGGTGGCGTGCTTGATGTGCTCGATGCGGATCACCGGATTCGGTTCGCCCACCGGCAGATCCAGCAGCAGCGAGGTGACCTCGCCCGCGGGTTTCAGTTCGCCGTGCGGCCCGTCGGCGTACACCGACATGGGGACCACCGCGCGCAGCGCGTCGGCCTCGGTCAGCACCTGCCCGCGCGAGAGCAGCCAATTGCGCAGCGCGCCGGTCACCACCGCGAGGATCACGTCGTTGATGGAGCAGTCGAACCGCTTGCGGATCTTGCGGTAGTCCTCGAGATCGGTGCGCACCACCTCGAAGCGGCGATTGCGGGACGTGCGGGTGTTCAGGGGGCTGTCGGGCGCGCCGATGGCCGCGGTGCGGACCATGGACACCAGTTTCTGCACGGCCTTGCCGGTCGCGTCGACCATGGCGAAGGCCTCGGCCATGTGGTGCCGCGCCACCTCCAGGCCTTCGCGCGGCTGGGTGGCGAGGTGCCCGACCGCGCCGAGCAGCAGTTCCAGTTCGGCGGGCTCGCGGTGGGCGACCCAGGCGTCGTCGGCGACGTCGCGGGGCGCGGTGGAGGTGTCCAGGATCACATGCCCGATCTCGAGCGCGCTGTCGCCGTCCACCAGGGACGAGTGGGTCTTGGTGAAGATCGCGCAGCGGCCCTCGGACAGGCCTTCGACCAGGTACATCTCCCACAGCGGCCGGCTCGGGTCGAGTGGGCGCGAGGCCAGCCGGGCCACCAGGTCCAGCAGTTGTTCGTCGGTGCCCGGCTCGGGCAGCGCGGAACGCCGCACGTGGTAGGTGATGTCGAAGTGGCTGTCGTCCACCCAGATCGGGCGGCCCAGCGAGAACGGGATCTCCCGCACCTTGCGCCGGTACAGCGGCACCAGCGGCAGCCGCGACTCGACCAGCGACACCAGCCGGTCGTAATCCAGCGGCCCGGGCCCGGATCTACCGGTGGGCGCGGGATTGCGCAGGATCGCCAGCGAGCCGATGTGCATGGGGTTGCTGCTGGATTCCAGCCGGTAGAACGACGCGTCCTGCGGCGTCAGTCTGGTGATCACGCTGCCCGCTACTCCCTTATCCCTGCCCGCGCCTCGCAGTTTTCCCCCTGCCGAGGCGCCGGCTTTCATGCGGACGAACCGCCTGGAGGCAAGCTATCGCAATCCGGTCACCTGGGGGAATGTATGGGCCGCACTGCCCGAGATCACGCACCGTCGTCGGTGCCGCGGTTCCGGGTGCGCGGACGCGGACCGCCGCACGCCGGACCCCCTACATGGTACGTCAGGGGTGTCGAATCAGCTTCGGCCGCAAGCCCATTCGCTGGACGTTCGCCGGGGCCCGGAGCGGCGGTGCGAGCGTCGCGTTTTCACAGCTTCTCCTCAGCGCCCGGGCAGTCCCGTGCGCAGTTCAGCACCTACGATGGGGGCCGGATTACCATGGCTTGTGAATGCGCGCCCGCGCGCAGGCCTCCCGCCATGGTGGGGGCTACCGACAACACCGACCAGAGGACTACAAGACCCGTGCCTGCGCTGAGTTTTTCAAGGTTGCTACGGATTGGTGAAGGTCGCACGGTCAAGCGGCTGGCAAGCCTGGCGGACGAGGTCATCGCCCTCGACGAGGAGTACACGGCGCTCTCCGACGCCGAGCTCCAGGCCAAGACCGCGGAGTTCAAACAGCGCTACGCCGAGGGCGAGACCCTCGACGAACTGCTGCTGGAGGCCTTCGCGACCGCGCGGGAAGCGTCCTGGCGAGTGCTCAACCAGAAGCACTACAAGGTCCAGATCATGGGCGGTTCCGCCCTGCACATCGGCAATGTGGCGGAGATGAAGACCGGTGAGGGCAAGACCCTGACCTGTGTGCTGCCCGCCTACCTCAACGCTCTCTCCGGCGAGGGCGTGCACGTCGTCACCGTCAACGACTACCTGGCCAAGCGCGACTCCGAGTGGATGGGCCGCGTGCACCGCTTCCTCGGTCTCGAGGTCGGCGTGATCCTGGGCGGCATGACCCCGGCCGAGCGCCGCGAGGCCTACGCCGCGGACATCACCTACGGCACGAACAACGAGTTCGGCTTCGACTACCTGCGCGACAACATGACCCACACGCTGGACGATCTGGTCCAGCGCGGGCACAACTTCGCCATCGTCGACGAGGTCGACTCCATCCTCATCGACGAGGCCCGCACCCCGCTGATCATCTCGGGCCCGGCCGACGCCTCCTCGAAGTGGTACGCGGAGTTCGCGCGCATCGCCCCGCTGCTGAAGAAGGACCTGCACTACGAGGTCGACATCAAGAAGCGCACCATCGGTGTGCACGAGGCGGGCGTCGAGTTCGTCGAGGACCAGCTGGGCATCGACAACCTGTACGAGGCCGCGAACTCGCCGCTGGTGAGCTACCTGAACAACGCCATCAAGGCCAAGGAGCTCTACACCAAGGACAAGGACTACATCGTCCGCGACGGCGAGGTCATCATCGTCGACGAGTTCACCGGCCGAATCCTGGTGGGCCGCCGCTACAACGAGGGCATGCACCAGGCCATCGAGGCCAAGGAAGGCGTGGAGATCCAGCCGGAGAACCAGACGCTGGCCACCATCACGCTGCAGAACTACTTCCGCCTGTACGACAAGCTGTCGGGCATGACCGGTACCGCCGAGACCGAGGCGGCCGAGCTGCACCAGACCTACGGCCTGGGCGTGGTGCCGATCCCGACCAACAAGCCGATGGTCCGCCAGGATCAGTCCGACCTGATCTACAAGACCGAAGAGGCCAAGTTCGCCGCGGTCGCCGACGACATCCAGGAGAAGCACGAGCTGGGCCAGCCGGTCCTGGTCGGCACCACCTCGGTCGAGCGCTCGGAGTACCTGTCCAAGCTGCTCACCAAGCGCGGCATCGCGCACAGTGTGCTGAACGCCAAGTTCCACGAGCAGGAAGCGCAGATCGTCGCCGAGGCCGGTCGGCCGGGCGCGGTCACCGTCGCCACCAATATGGCCGGTCGTGGTACCGACATCGTGCTGGGCGGCAACCCGGACATCATCGCCGACATCCTGCTGCGCCGGCAGGGCCTGGACCCGGTCGAGACCGCCGACCAGTACGAGGCCCAGTGGCACGCCACCCTGGACCGGGTCAAGCAGCAGGTCGGCACGGACGCCGAGGCGGTGCGTGAGGCGGGCGGCCTATACGTGCTGGGCACCGAGCGCCACGAGTCGCGGCGTATCGACAACCAGCTGCGCGGTCGTTCCGGCCGGCAGGGCGACCCGGGCGAGTCCCGCTTCTACCTGTCGCTGGGCGACGAGCTGATGCGGCGCTTCAACGGCGCGGCGCTGGAGTCGATCATGACCCGGCTGAACCTGCCCGACGACGTGCCGATCGAGGCCAAGATGGTCTCGCGGGCCATCAAGTCGGCGCAGACCCAGGTCGAGCAGCAGAACTTCGAGATCCGCAAGAACGTCCTCAAGTACGACGAGGTCATGAACCAGCAGCGCAAGGTGATCTACGCCGAGCGTGCCCGCATCCTCGATGGTGAGGACATGGAGGGCCAGGTGCAGGAGATGATCACCGACGTGATCACCGCCTACGTCAACGGCGCCACCGCGGAGGGCTACGTCGAGGACTGGGATCTGGACAAGCTGTGGGGCGCGCTCAAGACGCTGTACCCCGGCGGCATCGACTACCGCGAGCTCACCGGTGAGATCGAGAACGGCGAGCCCGGCGACCTGTCCCGCGAGGAACTGCTGGACGCGCTGCTCGACGACGCGCACACCGCCTACGACAACCGCGAAGGCGAGATCGACGGCCTCGCGGGCGAGGGCAGCATGCGCAACCTGGAACGCCAGGTGCTGCTGAGCGTGCTGGACCGCAAGTGGCGCGAGCACCTCTACGAGATGGACTACCTCAAGGAGGGCATCGGCCTGCGGGCCATGGCGCAGCGCGACCCGCTGGTCGAGTACCAGCGTGAGGGCTTCGACATGTTCGCGGCCATGCTCGAGGGCCTCAAGGAGGAGTCGGTCGGCTTCCTGTTCAACCTCCAGGTCGAGGTGCAGCAGCCGCAGCCGGTGGGCGTGAACGTGGCCGCGGGCCTGCAGTCGCCGGTCGGCAACCGTCCGCTGCCCACCCAGGAGGACGCGGCGCAGGCGGGCAACGGCGCTCCGGCGGCGTTGCGCGCCAAGGGAATCGACGAGTCCGGCCCGCGCGGGCTGTCCTACAGCGGCCCGGACGAGGGCGGCCACGCGGCCGTGCGCAGCGACAGCGACGAGTACGGCGCCGAGGACGCGCAGGGCGGCACCCGCCGCGAGCGTCGCGAGGCGGCCCGGGCGCAGTCCAAGGCGGATCGGACCAAGCGCCGCCACTGAGTTCGCGACCCTGTCGAAACGTGCCGCGCCCCGGGTGTTCTCACCCGGGGCGCGGTGTTTTCCGCAGTGCGCCAAGAGTTTTCGCGTGGTCATGAAACGGTCATGATCGGTGCGCTGGAATTGCTTCCGAATCGGTCGCCGGGTGGCGATCGAAAAGGAAGGAATCACACAATGTTCAAGACTTTCACACTCGCCGCCGCGACCGTCGGTATCTTCGGGGCGGGCATCGCGACGGCGCACGCGGAGACTCTGACGGTGGACGGCAGCTACTCCTCGCTCGACGGCTGCGCCGCGGACGGCAACAATGGCCAGTTCCAGTCCGGTGGCGTGCAGCTGCGCGGTGAGGACGGCTGGCGGTGGAGCTGCGATCAGGGCGCCGACGGGCTCTGGTACATGACCATCTTCCGCTGATCGGCGAGCTGCCCGGCGAATCCCATTCGGGTGCTTTTCGCTTCAACGGTGACAATAAGGGGCATTTCTATCGCGCGAACTCGGTTGTGCGTTAATTGAATTGCTCCTATTGATCTTGTGATCTGCGTCATTCGGGACAATTTGTGCCAGTTGCTTGCGAAGGGCTTGGTTGCACGCTATTAGCTAGACTAAATTTCCCGAATGTGTGGGAGGACCTGAAGCTCTACGGGAGGGAACGAGAACGCGTCCACGTGGATCGCGTTCTCGCGGCGGCGCGTTCGGGCCGCGGTGCGGCGCTGGTTCTGTCCGGGGATCCGGCGATCGGCAAGACCGCGCTCCTACGCGCCGCGCTCGACCAGGCCGCGGACTTCCGGGTGCTGCGTTGCCAGGGCATCCGCGCCGAATCCGGCCTGGACCACGCGGCCCTGCACGAGCTGCTGCTGCCGGTCGCCGACCGGCTGCCGCTGCTGCCGCCCGCCCAGGCCCGCGCCCTGGGCGTGGTGCTCGGCCTCGACGCCGGTCCCGCCGACCCGTTCCTGGTCGGGGCCGCGCTGGTGCGGCTGCTCACCGAACTCGCCGCCGAGCAGCCGCTGCTGCTGATCGTGGACGAGGCCCGACTGGTCGACCCGGAATCGGCGCGGGCCATCGTCTTCGCCATCCGCCGCCTCACCGCCGCCCCCGTCGCACTGCTGGCGGCATTGCGCGACGACCCCGCCGACACGCTGTGGCGGGACCTGCCCGCGCTGCGGGTCACCGGTCTGCCCGACGCCGAGGCCCGCCGCCTGCTCGCCGACCGGTACGGCCCGCTCGGCGCGCTGCGCCTGGGCCGGATTCTCTCCGTGGCCGACGGCAACCCCCTCGCGCTGCTCGAATTGCCCGGTGTCGTCGGCGATCTCGCGGGCACCGCCCCCGAACCCATGGCCCTGGGCCCCGGCGTGCGCACCGCGTTCGGCGAACGCGTCGCCGCCCTGCCCGCCACCGTCCGGACCCTGCTGACCGTGGCCGCCACCGAGACCCGCGGCGTGCTGGGCATCGTCACCACCGCCGCGGCCGCCCTCGGCGTGGACGCCCAGGCCTGGGAGTACGTCGCGGCCGCCGGGCTGCTCACCATCAGTGACGGCCGCGTCGAACGCACCCACGCGCTGCTGTGCGCCGCCGTGCACGCGGCCGCGACCGTGGCCGAGACCCGGGCCGCCCAGCTGGCCGTCGCGGACGCGCTGACCGGGACCGGCGATCACGACCTGAGCGCCTGGCACCGCGCCCTCGCCGCGGGCCGGCCCGACGAGGACCTCGCCGCCGCGCTGACCGAACGGGCGACCGGCGCCGCGCACGGGCCGATGGCCGCGGCCGCCATGCTGCGCCAGGCCGCCGCCATCTCACCCGACCCGGAGCGGGCCGGGGAACGGCTCGCCGCCGCGGGCCGATTCGCCTGGGCGGGCGGCGATATCGCCTCCGCGCACGGCCTGCTCGACCGCGCCGTCGCCCGCCTGGGCCCGGAACGGGCCGCGACGGCCGCCCGGGGCCTGGCCGGACTGCTGGAATTCGTCGCGGGAGAACCGGAACGGGCGAGCCGCCTGCTGCTGCGCGACGCCGAGCTGGTGGACCCGGCGACCGCCGCCAACCTGCGGGTCGACGCGGAACGTGCGCGCTGGGTGGCCGGGCACGGCGTGCTCGATCTGGATCCCGCGGAAATGACCGTGCGGGAAGGTATCTCCCGCTTCCACACCATGATCCGGCCGCTGCCGCCCGCGCCGCTGGTGCTGCTGTGGGGACTCGCCGAGACCGCTCTGGAGCCGTACACCCAAGCGGCGGCGTCGCTGCGGGGCAGTGCCGCTCCCGCCGCGGTGTCGCTGCTGCCGCAGCTGGCCATCCTGCAATTCGCCAACGGCCGCTTCCCGGCCGCCGAACGCACCCTGGACGAGGCGTTCGAGCTGGCCGAGGCCGGCGGCGTGGACAACGTGCTCGCCCAGTGCTGGGCGCTGCGCGCGAAAATCGCGGCTCTGCACGGTGATTCGGACGGGGTGCTGGCGGCCGCGGATCAGGTGCTGGCGCTGGCCCGGCCGCGGCGCGCGCACGCGGTCATCGCGTCGGCGCACTGGCATCTGGGCTTCCACGCCCTCAGCCTCGGCGATCCGGAGACCGCGTATCTGCGTCTGCGCACCCTGGCCCAGCCGGGCCACGACGCCCGGCATCCCACCTACGCGCGGCTGGCCGCCGTGGATCTGGTGGAGGCCGCGGTCCGGGTGGGCCGCCACGGCGAGGCCGCCGGGTACTACGAGGAGATCCGGGACTGGGCGGTGCGCTCCCGCGCCGACTGGGCGGTCTCGGCCGCCTACACCTGCCGGGCGCTGCTGTGCACGGACGACCGCGCCGACAAGTACTTCCAGCGCGCGCTGGCCGCGCGGCGCACCCGCCACGACCTGAACCAGGTGCGCACCCGTCTGCTCTACGGCAAGTGGCTGCGCCGGGCCCGCCGCCGCGCCGACGCCGCCGAGCAATTGCGTTCGGCCGCCGAGGCGTTCGAGGGCATGGGCGCGGCCCAGTGGGTGCTGCGCGCCCGGCAGGAGCTCGAACTCACCGGCCGCCGGGCGACGCCGGTCACCGCGCACGGCGAGACCTCGGTGCTGACCGCGCAGGAGCTGCGGGTGGCGCGGCTGGCCGCCCACGGGCTCACCAACCGGGAGATCGGGACCGAGCTGTTCCTCAGCCCCCGTACCGTCGGGCACCACCTGTCGCGGGTGTTCGGCAAGCTGGGGCTCAGCGGCCGGTCCGATCTGGTGGATGTCGACTTCGACAACGGCATGCGAATCGTGCGGCCGCGCTGACGGTTCCGGCTCGCGGTAGGTGCGGCTGTCGACCGGTCAGTCCAGGTTGACCGACTCGCCCCAGTAGCGCGGGTCCCAGTTGATCAGGATCATGCCGGCCACACTGCCCGCGCAGCCGCCGCAGGCGTGCACCTGGATCACGCTGTCCACGTCGGTGTCCCCGGCCATCACGGCGCGGGTGGACAGCCAGACCGCGCGCAGGTGCAATGCCGCGGGTCTGCCGCAGCGGACGCATTCGGGCAGCGCGTCGTCCGGGTCGTTGCGCCCGATCCGGACCTCCGGGGTGACGGGTGCTCCCGGGCCGAGGGCTGCGTCGAGGAGCGGCGAAAATTCCTTGCGCTCACGGTCTTCCACCTGCGCAGGCTAACTATTTCCGGCGGGGTCCGCACGCCGTGCGACCGAAACGTGTCCTGGGCCCGGCCCGGTGCGGGCCGGAATGTTTAACCGGGGCGCCGCCGGGAATGCAATGGAAAGCGTTTCGGAGCGATGCCCGAATTGGGGTTCCCTATTCGCGCCCGCATTTTAGTCTTCCCGATCCGGAAGAGAATCGGTCATCGTATCGGTCGGTCAATCGGTCGATCGCGAAATGTCCGGAATCGCTTATCCCGGCGGTGATCTCAGCCGCTGGGAAGATCGCGTTTACAGGTTTGTCGGTTGCTCGTAATGCGAGGTACCTTGCGACGTGCGCGAGATCCGGGTGCTCCAGGGGAGGGAACGAGAACAGAACGAACTGTCTCGGGTCCTGACCCAGGCACGCGCCGGTCACGGCGGGGGAATGCTGCTCTGGGGAGAACCCGGGATCGGGAAAACCGCGCTACTGCGGGACGCCGAACAACGCGCCACCGAATTCAGAGTTCTGCACTGCCGCGGAAATTCCGCCGACAATGGAGTGGATTTCGCGGCATTGCGCGAACTGCTCGGCCCGCTCGCCGACCGCGTGCCCGCGCTGCCCGGTCCGCAGGCCCGCGCCCTGACCGCCGCCCTCGGCCGCGGACCCGGCCCGGCGGACCGGTTCCTGGTGGGCGCGGCCGTGGTCTCCCTGCTGGCGGCGGTGGCCGCGGAGCAGCCGGTCCTGCTCGTCGTCGACGACGCGGAGTCGGTGGATCTCGCGACCGCCCGGGCGCTCACGTTCGCGCTGCGCCGCCTCGGCGGGGTCCGGGTGGCCCTGCTGATCGCCATGCGGGACAGCCCCGCCACCACGGTGTGGCAGTCGCTGCGGGTGCTGCCGATCGCCCCGCTGCCCGACCCGGAGGCGCGGCGGCTACTGGCGCGGCGGGCGGGTGGCGTCGGTGCGCCCCGGGCGAACCGCATGCTGAAACTGGCCGGCGGAAACCCCCTGGCCCTGCGTGAATTCCCGATCGACACCGAGGACACCGCCGGAATCGCGTGGGGACCCGCGCCTTTCGGCCCCCGCCTGCGCGCCGCCTTCGCCGACCGGCTCGCCGCCCTGGATCCGGGCATTCGCCTGCTGCTGGTGGTGGCGGCCGCCGAGGACCGCGGCACCCTGTGCCCGATCGCGTCCGCCGCCACCGAACTCGGTGTCGCCCCGGCGGATTGGGAGCGGGCCTTCGAGGCGGGTCTGCTGGTCGTCACCGACGGCCGCGTCGACATGCGGCACCGTCTGCTCGGCGGCGCGGCCTACGACGCCGCCCCGCCCGCCCAGCGCCGCGCCGTCCACCTCGCCCTGGCCGCCGCGCTCCCCGGCTCCGGCGCCGGCGAACTACGCGCCTGGCACCTCGCCGCCGGACTCGACACCCCCGATCCCGAACTGGCCCGCGCCCTCGCCGACGGCGCACCCCGCGTCCTGCGCCACAACGGCCCCCTCGCCGCGGCCGCCGTCCTGCGCCGCGCCGCCGCCATCACCGACGATCCGGCCACCGCCGGTCTCCGCCTCGCCGCCGCGGCCCAATTCGCCTGGGAGGGCGGCGATATCGAATCCGCCCGCCGCCTGCTCACCCTCGCCGAATCGCGCACCACCCCGGCCGCCATCACCACCGCCGCCGCGGGCCTGCCCGGCCTGCTCGAGCTCGTCGCCGGCGACCCCGCCCGCGCCCGCATCCTGTTGCTCCGCGACGCCGACGCCATAGCCGCCCGCCTCGCGGAAACCCCTGCCGCCGGCGCGGGCACGTCCGCGCCGGTGCCACCCGTATCGGCGGTGCGCCCCGAGTCGCCGGGGCAGGTCACCGTCGGGACCGCGAATTCGGCTCTGTCCGGCCGAGATTCGGCTGCGCCGTCCCCCGCGGCTACGGAATTCGCGGGCGGGGAGTCGCGGCCGGCGCGCGGGGCCGACTTGGTCGCGGGGTTGCGGCTACTGGCGGAACGGACCGAGTGGGTACTCGGGCAGGGCGTCGACCGGCCGATGGACGGGCAGCTCGAGGCGGTGGTGGCGGAGCCGTCGCCGATGCTCGCGGCGCAGCTGCTGCCGCCCGCGGCGCAACTGCTGGAGTGGGGGCTGGCCGAGGCGGGACTGGAACCGTATCTGGGGGTGGCGGCCGGACTTCGAGCCTCCGGCGATCGGGCGGCGGCGGTCGGGGTGCTGCCGCAGCTGGCGACCATGCAGTTCGCGACCGGGCGGTGGGAGGCCGGGGAGGCCACCCTCGAGGAGGCCTTCGACCTGGCCTCGGGTGCGGGCGCCGACAATATCCTCGCCCAGTGCTGGAACCTGCGGGCCCGGCTGGCCGCTCAGCGCGGCGACGCGGACCTGGTGACCGACAGCGTGGAGCGCGCGCTGGCGCTGTCCCGCCCGCACGCGGTACCACTGCTCACCGGCGGCGCCTACTGGCACCACGGCTTCCACGCGCTCACCGCCGGTGACGCCGAGGCCGCCTACCGCCGGCTGCGCGCGCTGTCGCAGCCGGGCCACGAGGCCGCGCACCCCACACTGGCCCGGCTGGCCACCCTCGATCTCGTCGAAGCGGCGTGCCGCGTGGGTCGTTTCGACGAGGCCGCCGCGCACTCGGAGCACATCGTGCTCTGGGCGCGGCGGTCCCGGGCCCGCTGGGCGCTGGCCGCCGCCTACGCCTGCCGGGCGCTGCTCGCGGAGGAGGACCGCGCCGAGCACTACTACCGGCGCGCCGTCGCGGTCGGCGATTCCCGGCACGGCAGCTTCGGACGCGCCCGCACCCAGCTGCTCTACGGCAAGTGGCTGCGCCGGGTCCGCCGCCGCCGTGATGCCGCCGAGCAATTGCGCCTCGCCGCGGACGGTTTCGAGCTGATCGGCGCGACCGCGTGGGCCGCGCGCACCCGCACCGAACTCGACCTCACCGGCACCGGGACCAAACCCGCCGGAGGTTCGGACACGCCGCTGACCGTGCAGGAGTCCCAGGTGGCCCGGCTCGCCGCCCAGGGCCTCACCAATCGGGAGATCGGCGCGGAACTGTTCCTCAGCCCGCGCACCGTCGGCCACCACATGTCGCGGATTCTCGAGAAGCTCGGTCTCACCGGCCGTTCCGAGCTGCGCGGCATCGACTTCGACAACGGCATGCGGCTGACCCGTCCGCCGCTGTGACGCCGCTCAGGCGCGGGTGAGTTCGAACAGCCGGAACCGGCGCGTCCCCGCGAGCCGCTGCTCCATGGCGTAGCCGGGCCAGAATTCGAGCGCCCGCCGCCAGGCCCGGTCCCGACTGTCGCCGGTCAGCTCGCGCACCAGGACCGGGAACCGCTCGCCCCGCACCGTCAGTTCGGCCGCTTCGGCGTGCCGCAGATTGGCCGACCAGGACGGCTCTTCGAGCTTGCCCCAATTCGACGAGACGATCAGGAACCGCTTCTCGTCCAGGAGATCGGGCGTGTAGAGCAGGCTGACCGTGCGCGGCAGTCCGGTGCGGCGGCCCGCCACCGTCAGCTCCACCGCGGGCAGGCCCGCCACGTCGAGAATCCCCATGCGGCCCTTGGTGGTTCGCCGCGCGATCCGTTCCAGCGCGAAGACCAGCGGGGCGGCGCGCATGACCGTGCGGCGGCGGGCCAGTGCCCGCCCCAGCCGGGGGACCGGATTCCAGCGGGCGGGCGCGCCGGGGCCGCGCTGCCATTCAGCGAAAACCATGTCCCCGATTATGTTGCCGGGCCGCCACTAGGGCGCCCAACGCGCCCGGTCCCAGTCCTCGTTCCAGTCGTTCGGGTCGGTGGGGGAGCGGTCCTCGTCGTGTTCGCGGCGCAGTTGTTTCTTCTCGTCCTCGCGCGAGTCGGCGTCGTCGTCATGCTCGCGCGGTGGAGTTTCCTCGCTCATGACATCCCTTCGTGCCGGTTATGCACAAAAGGTATCGAATGGGCGATTCTTCAGCTACCGATGGCGGCCCGTGTCGCCTCAGGATTCGCTGTTGCCGCGGAACCAGGGGTCGTTGGAATTCAGCGCGGTCAGCAGACGGCGGATGGCCGCCACCCGCTGCTCCTTGCCTTCCAGCAGGTCGAGTGCGCATTCCGGATCGGCGGGCGGGCCCAGGTGGGTGCAGCCGCGCGGGCAGTCCTCGATCGCCTCGGCCAGGTCCGAGAAGGCGGCGATCACGTCGTCGGGTGTGATGTGGGCCAAACCGAACGATCGCACGCCGGGCGTGTCGACCACCCAGCCATCATCGGGCAATGGCAGCGCCACCGACTGGGTCGAGGTGTGCCGCCCCTTGCCGACCCCCGACACCTCGCCGACCGCGCGCTCGGCGTCGGGGACGAGCCGGTTCACCAGGGTGGACTTGCCCACCCCCGAATGTCCGATGAAGGCGGTCAGCTTGTCGTCGAGCAGCTCCAGCACCGGTTCCAGGGGATCCTCGATGCCCGCGTAGACGATGGTGAGATCCAGATCCTCGAAGGCCGAGGCGAATTCGGAGTCGGCGGCCAGATCGTGCTTGGTGAGGCACAGGATCGGTTGCAGCCCACCGACATACGCCGCCACCATGGCCCGCTCCACGAACCCGGTGCGCGGCGGCGGATCGGCCAGCGCCACCACGATGAACAGCTGCTCGGCATTGGCCACCACCACCCGCTCGAACGGGTCGGTGTCATCGGCGGTGCGGCGCAACACCGTTCGCCGTTCGGACACCCGCACGATGCGGGCCAGGGTGTCGGGCTTGCCCGACAGGTCGCCGACCAGATCCACCTGGTCGCCGACCACGATCGGGGTCCGGCCCAGTTCGCGCGCCCGCATGGCGACCACGCCGCGCTCCGGATCCCCGTCCAGCACGCACCCCCAGCGGCCGCGGTCCACCGAAACGACCATGGCCGCTTCGGCATCCAGATGCTGCGGCCGGGTCTTGGTGCGCGGGCGCGAGCCCTTGCCCGGGCGCACCCGGACATCGGACTCGTCGTACTCGCGGCGCCTCAGCGGTCTGCTCCCGGCTCGCCGGTGTGGTCCGCTCCGGCCAGCATGCTCTCCCACAACTCGACGAATCCCGGCAGCGTCTTGGCGGTGGTGCCGATGTCCTCGATCTCCACGCCCGGGGTCACCAGGCCGATGATCGCGCCCGCGGTGGCCATCCGGTGGTCGGCGTAGGAGCGCCACTGCCCGCCGGTGAGCGGGTTCGGCACGATGGCCAGCCCGTCCTCGGTCTCGGTGACCTTGCCGCCGAGCCGGTTGATCTCGGTGGCCAGCGCCGCCAGCCGGTCGGTCTCGTGCCCGCGCAGGTGCGCGATGCCGCGCAGCCGCGACGGCGAATCCGCCAGGGCCGCAAGCGCGGCCACGGTCGGGGTCAGCTCGCCCACGTCGTGCAGGTCGATGTCGATGCCCGCCAGGCGTTCCGGGCCGCGCACGGTGAGCACGCCGTCGAAGATCCGCGCCTCCGCACCCATCCGGACCAGGATCTCGCGGATCACGTCGCCGGGCTGGGTGGTGAATCGGGGCCAGTGCGGGATGCTCACCTCACCGCCGGTGACGGCCGCGGCGGCCAGGAACGGGGTGGCGTTGGACAGGTCCGGCTCCACGTCCCAATCCACCGCGCGGATCGGGCCGGGCGCGACGGTCCAGGTCTGCGCCTTGCGCGGATCGTTGGGAGCGTCGACGCGAACATCGGCCCGGCGCAGCATCTCCACGGTCATCTCGATGTGCGGCATGGACGGCAGCGCCGCGCCGTCGTGGTTCACGGTGACGCCCTGCTCGAACCGCGCCGCCGACAGCAGCAGCCCCGACACGAACTGCGAGGAACCCGACGCGTCGATGGTGACCGGCCCGCCGCGCAGCGCCCCCATCCCGTGCACCACGAAAGGCAGCTGGTTGCCGTCGATGTCGAGGCCCAGCGCCCGCAGCGCGTCCAGGATGGTGCCCAGCGGCCGCGCCCGCGCCTGTTCGTCGCCGTCGAAGGCGACGTCGCCGCGCGCCAACGCCGCCACCGGCGGCAGGAACCGCATGACCGTGCCCGCCAGGCCGCAATCGACCATGGCGCTGCCGAATTCGGCGGGCGGAGTGACCACCAGCGTGCTGCCGTCACCCTCGATCCCGGTGCCCATGGCCCGCAGCGCCGCGATCATCAGATCGGTGTCCCGGCTGCGCAACGCCCCGGTGATGGTGGACGGCCGATCCGCCAGCGCGGCGAGGATCAGCGCCCGATTGGTAATGGATTTGGACCCGGGCAGGGTCACGGAAGCGTGGACGGGAACTCGGACATGGGGCGCGGGCCAGAAAGTCACCGCACCATCTTCCCAAATGACCGGGCTCTCGCGGGGTCCACATCCCGTTCTCGGCACTATCGGACTGCTCGACGTATACGTATATGGGTACGTATGCTGGGTGGGTGATCGATCCTCTCAGCCTGGTAATCGGTGGCGCTCTGGTCGGCGGCGGCTGGCTCGCGGGCCGGTTCGGCTCCCGTCGCCCCAAACCAGCTCAGCAGAGTCCCGCCCGGTGCGGCTGCGGCCATGACCTGGCCCTGCACGACCGTGCGGCGGGCCACTGTCACGCGGAGAACTTCCGCAAGACCGGGGCCGGGATCAAAGCCTGGTCGCGCTGCAACTGCCAGCGCTATACCGGTCCGACTCCGCTCGAGGAGTTCTTCGCCGCACCGCCGCTGCCGCCGACCCCCTGAACGCCGAATGCCGGTGCCCGCGAAGGGAACCGGCATTCGCGAGCGTCAGATCACTTCGCGCGGCCGTGCACCAGGGGCACGATCTTGCGGAGCAGCTTCATGGTGCGGTCGGTGCGGGTGTAGGACAGCAGCGCCATGCCCGGAATCGTGAAGCGCTGCACCGCGATCGAGTGCGGGCGGGCGAATTCCAGCAGGCCGGGGGCGCCGTGGATGCGGCCGATGCCGGAATCGCGGACGCCGCCGAAGGGCAGGCCGGAGATGGCGGCATAGGACAGCACCGAGTTCACCGAGGTGCAGCCGACCTCCAGGCGTCGGGCGATCTCCATGCCCTGCTTCTTGGAGTAGACCGCCGAGCCCAGGCCGTACTTGCTCTTGTTGGTGAGCTCCACGGCCTCGTCCACGCCGCTGACGGTGCGGATGGTGACGGTCGGGCCGAAGGTCTCCTCGCACACCGCTTCCGAGGACTCGTCCACGTCGACCAGGATGACCGGGTCGATGAAGGAGCCCTTGACGGACTCGGGCCCGCCGAGCACCGCGGTGCCGCCGTTCTTCAGCGCGTCCTCGATGTGCCGGCGCACGATGTCGACCTGGCTGGGCATGGTCATCGGGCCGTAGGAGGCCTTGTCGTCCGAGCCGGGCTTGATGTCGGTGAGGATGCGCTTGACCTCGGCCACGAACTCGGTGGCGATGGACTTGTCCACGTACACGCGCTCGACGCCCGCGCAGGTCTGGCCGGAGTTGGCGGTGGCGCCCCAGGCGACGGCGTCGGCGGCGGCCTTGATGTCGGCGTCGGCGGCCACGATCACCGCGTCCTTGCCGCCGCACTCCAGCAGCACCGGGGTGAGCGACTCGGCGGCCGAGGCCATGATCTTCTTACCGGTCGCGGTGGACCCGGTGAACGCCAGCTTGTCGACGCCGGACTTCACCAGCGCGGCGCCGGTGGCCCCGTAGCCGTTGATGGTGACGAACACCCCGTCCGGCAGTTCCGGGTTCGCCTCGGCGAACGCCTTGGCCACGAAATTGCCGATGCCGGTGGAGAATTCGCTCGGCTTGAACACCACGCAGTTGCCCGCGGACAGTGCGTAGGCGATGGAGCCGTTGGGGGTGTAGACCGGATAGTTCCAGGGGCCGATGATGCCGACCACGCCCAGCGGGCGGTACTCCAGGTGGGCGGCGAAGTTGGCCATGAACGTGCCGGGCGAGACCTTGCGCGGCTTGAGCACCTTCTCGGCGTTGGAGGCGGCCCACTTGATGTGCTCGAGCGCCAGCATGAGCTCGAGGAAGGCGTCGTCGACGGGCTTGCCGTTCTCGGCGTGGATGAGCTCGCACAACTCGTCGGACTTCTCGACGAGCTTGCTGCCCCAGCGCAGCACGTGCTTCTTGCGCTCGGCGTAGCTCAGCGCGCCCCAGGTGGCTGCGGCGCTGCGGGCTTTGGCGACGGCAGCGCGCACGGCCGCCTCATCATCGATCCGGTAGGTGGCGAGGGCCTCGCCGGTGGCAGGGTTGACGGAAGTCAGCGTCTCGGCCTGATCGAGCGGGGCGGCTTCGGTTGCAGTCATTGTGCGGCGATCCCTTGATGAGAGTGTGATGAGACGAACGTCTCACACCGTCCAAGTGATGTCAATTGCCATCACATCGATGACGATTCGATTCGCGGGCGCGGTGGTCCTGGTGGGTGTCGGTGACCGGTGGCAGCATGGTCGGCATGTGCGGTAGATACGCGACCACGACGAATCCCGCGAAGCTGGCCGTCGAGCTCGACGCCATCGACGAGACCGGCGACAAGGTCTTCGACCCCAACTACAACGTGGCCCCCACCAACCAGGTGCTCACCGTCGTCGAACGCCACGACCGCGACCACCCCGAGGACCCGGCCGCCCTGCGCGTCCGGGCCATGCGCTGGGGATTGATCCCACCCTGGACCAAGACCGCCGAACCGGGCGTCCCGGTGAAGGGCAAACCGCTCTTCAACGCCCGCGCCGACAAGGCCGCCACCACCGCCTCCTTCCGCGACGCGGTGAAGAAGCGCCGCTGCCTGGTGCCGATGGACGGCTGGTACGAGTGGATCACCGAGGCGGGCGGCGCCGGCAAGGCCGTCAAGCGCCCGTACTTCATGTCCCGCGCCGACGGCGGCCGCCTCTATATGGCGGGCCTGTGGTCGGTCTGGCGCGACCGCGAGCTCGGTGACGCCGCGCAGCCGCTGCTGTCCTGCACGATCCTGACCACCGACGCCGTCGGCGATCTCACCAAGGTGCACGACCGCATGCCGCTGCCCATGCCGCGCGAGCACTGGGCCGCCTGGCTGGACCCGGATCACCCGGCCCCGGAGGAACTGCTGGAAACGCCCGCCGCCGCGGCGGTTTCGGACATCCTGATCCGTGAGGTCCCGTCGCTGGTGAACAGTGTGAAGAACAATGGACCCGACCTGTTGGCGGCTGTGGACGAACAAGCCGGTCAGATCAGCCTGATCTGACCGGCCCGTGAACGTTCGACGCGCTATTTGCACTTCACTGTCGGCAGAGCGATATTCAGTGTGCATCTCAGCGTTTCGGCCGACGAGTCGATCATCTTCGTGATGATGCCGCCGCCGAGCGCCTCGGCCTTCTCCACCCTCTCGTCCTTCTTCGGCTGCGCTCCGCCGCCTGGTGTGCCCGGGTCCGGGAAGCTGGGCCCCTGCGGCGCGACGGGGACGGGGACGGGCTCGGCCATCGCGGTGACGGCTGTCAATGGGCCCGCGCCCAGTGCCAGGATCAGTGTTCCGGTGGCGACAGCCGTGCCAATGCGCCGATTGCGAGACATAACCGCATCACATCCTCGGGTTCGAACGGACCTTGCGGACTGCACACGTTCACAACAACCTCACTGCTCGCTCCCCAGTAACTCACAGAAAACCGCCGGGATAGTGAAATGGCAGTGCCCCCGCCGCGTCTCCGCGGCGGGGGCACTGTCGATTCGATTGTCGCCGGTCAGACCGTCGCGGGATCCGCCTTCTCGGCGGCCTCGTCCCGGGCCTGGATGCCGCCCGCGGTCCGCAGCGGCACCTCCTTCCAGAACAGCACCAGCAGGAAGGCGATCAGCGCGACCGCGGTGGCCGCCAGGAACACCCGGTCCATGGACTCGGCGAAGCCCTCCTTGAACGGATGCGCCAGGGTCGGGTCCAGCTTCTGGATGACCGAGCTGTCGTTGAGCACCTGCTTCGCGACCTCCGGATCCTTGGCGATCAGCCCGTTGGCGACCTGCTTGTCGACCGGGTTGTCACTGTTCCGGCCGTCCTGGATGGCCTGCACGTAGGCGGGCTGCTGGGCGGCGTGCTCGAGCGAGGTGGTGATGTTCGGGGTGAGCTGGGTGAACAGCACCGACAGGAACACCGCCACACCCAGGGTGCCGCCGATCTGCCGGAAGAAGGTCGCGGCGGCGGTGGACACGCCCATGTCCTTGGGCGGCAACGCGTTCTGCAGCGCCAGGGTCAGCGGCTGCATCAGGTTGCCCAGGCCGAAGCCGGTGATGGCCATGAAGATCATGACGATCCACAGCTTGGTGTCGGCCGAGACCAGGTGCAGCAGGAACAGGCCCGCGGTGAGCAGCCCCGCGCCGACCGGCGGGAAGAACTTGTACCGTCCGGTCCGCGAGATCAGCTGACCCGCCAGGATCGAGCCGGTCATCATGCCCGCCACCAGCGGCAGCATCAGCAGACCCGCCTTGGTCGGGCTCGCGCCCTGCACCACCTGCAGGTACTGCGGCAGCAGGGTGATGCCGCCGAACATGGCCGCGCCGACCACCACCGAGATGAGCACGCCCAGGGCGAAGGTGGAGTTCTTGAACATGCGCAGCGGGATCAGCGCGGCGTCGCCCTGCTTGGCCTCGACCGCGATGAAGGTCAGCACGCCGAACGCGCCGAGGGCGTAGCAGATGATGGCATGTCCACTGGTCCAACCCCATTCGCGGCCCTGCTCGGCGATCACCAGCAGCGGCACCAGACCGACGACCAGCGCCGAGATGCCCATCCAGTCGATGGCGACCTTGTTGCCGGGACGCTTGGGCAGCTTGAGCACGCGGGTCACCACGGCCAGCGCGATGATGCCGATCGGCACGTTCACCAGGAACACCCAGCGCCAGCCGGTGACGCCCAGAATCTGGTCGGTGCCCGAGAGCAGACCGCCGATGACCGGCCCCACCACGCTGGAGGTGCCGAACACGGCCAGGAAGTAGCCCTGATAGCGGGCGCGTTCCCGCGGGGACACGATGTCGCCCATGATGGTCAGCGCCAGCGACATCAGACCGCCCGCGCCCAGGCCCTGGAAGGCCCGGAAGGCGGCCAGCTGGTACATCGAGGTCGCGACGGAACAGGCCAGTGACCCGGCCACGAAGATGGTGATGGCGGCGAGGTAGAACGGCTTGCGGCCGTACATGTCCGACAGCTTGCCGTAGAGCGGGGTGGCCAGCGTCGAGGTGATCAGGTAGGCGGTGGTGACCCACGCCTGCGCCGAATAGCCCTGCAGCTCATCGGCGATGGTGCGGATGGAGGTCGACACGATGGTCTGATCGAGGGCGGCCAGCAGCATGCCCATCATCAGGCCGCTCATGATCACCAGGATCTGCTTGTGGGTGAAGCCGGCCGAATTGAGTTCCGGCTCCGCCACTGTCGCTTGGGTTGTCACGAATTGCTCTCCGCGGGTTCGTAATAGGATTTCAGGTCTTTGTGGGCCGCGATATCGGCCAGCATGCGTTGCCGGGTCCCCTCGTAGCCGTCGACGAAGCGACGCAGCAGCCGGGAGAAGACCTCCCGTTCGCCGGGGGCCCAGTCGGTGAGCATGTCGCGCAGCGAATCGTTGCGGCGGGCCCGGATCTGGGCGGCCACGGTGCGTCCGGCGGGGGTCACGTCGAGCACGCTGGCGCGGCCGTCGGCGGGGTCGGCGCGGCGTTCGATGAGTCCGCGTTTGACCAGGCTCGCGACCTGGCGGCTGATGGTCGAGGCGTCGGAGTACAGGGCCTCGGCGAGCGCGCCCGAGCGTTTCGGGCCGCCGTGGATCAGCTGGAACAGGATGCTGAACGCGGCTGGTTCGATCTCGCCCCCGGTGAGGGCCGAGATCTGCGCGTTGGTGCGATCGCGCAGCTTGGTGAGCCGGGCGATCTCGTAGGCGATGGCATCGACAAGGCCGTCGTCGATGTCGGTGCTGGTCGCCGGGTCATCGTCGGTCACGGTCGGTCTCACCTCCTTGCGTCGGGCAATTGCTTGTAAAAGGCAACTAGTTGTACGGCGCAAGTATTCCGACATAGTTGTCCCTTGGCAAGGGATTTCCGGAGGTTGTGTCTCCGCTCACGGCCGAATCGGACAATTCGCCCAGGAATCGGCAGGTCAGGCCACCGCGACCGCCGCGGTCACCGCCCCCGTCAGCCGCACCAGATCCGCAGGCGCGAGCTCGATCTCCAGCCCGCGCTTGCCCGCGCTGCACAACACCCGATCCCACTCCAGCGCCGACGAATCGACGACCGTCGGCAGTCGCTTCTTCTGCCCCAGCGGCGAAATCCCGCCCAGCACATAGCCGGTCGTGCGCTCGGCCTTCGCCTTGTCCGCCATCGCCGCCTTGCCGCCGCCCAGCGCCGCGGCCGCCGCCTTCAGTGACAGCGTGGTCGGAACCGGCAGCACCGCCACCGCGAGCCCGCCCGAACCCAGGTCGATCACCAGCGTCTTGAAGATCTGCCCGGCGCTCACCCCGACCTCGGCCGCCAGCGCGTCCACCGCCTCCGCGCCGTACGAATCACTGCGCGGGTCATGGGCATACGCGTGCACCCGATGCTCCACCTTCGCCTGTACCAGGGCTTTGATCGCGGGAGTAGAAGCGGCCATGCGGCTCACCCTAGACACCGCGCGCAAGCCGATTTCAGAGTGTGGGAACAGGCGGAGCGTTCACCCTGTTGCATGCGATACGCGCTTCTCGGCAACCGTCGGGCCCACGGACGGGAAGCACTCGATCCCATGACCAAGGAGGAGTCGGTGTCCGTTCTGCTCGAGGAGCGACCAACCGGTTTCCGGGCCGAATCCCTGTTCGCGGTAGATTCAATTGCTACGGCGATCGAAGGGATTAGCGTGACGAGCGACGACGACATGGTCGATCGCCGGCGTGATGACGATGCGGACAGCATCGACGCCGGTGACGACCAAGCGGTCGACTATGACGACGAAGTGAGCGAATCCGGGGCCAGAAGCTCCGAATCGACGGCCGAACTGGCCGCCCGGTTCGAACGCGACGCGCTGCCGCTGCTGGACCAGCTCTACGGCGCGGCCCTGCGCATGACCCGCAACCCGGCCGATGCCGAGGACCTGGTGCAGGAGACCTTCGCCAAGGCCTACCAGGGCTTCAAGTCCTTCCGCGAGGGCACCAACCTGCGGGCCTGGCTGTACCGCATCCTCACCAACACCTACATCAACTCGTACCGGAAGAAGCAGCGCCAGCCCGCGCAGTATCCGACCGACGAGATCACCGACTGGCAGCTCGCCGCCACCGCCGAGCACACCTCCCAGGGCCTGCGCTCCGCGGAGATGGAGGCGCTCGAGGCGCTGCCGGACGACGACATCAAGGCCGCTCTGCAGTCGCTGCCGGAGGAGTTCCGGATGGCGGTGTACTACGCCGATGTGGAGGGCTTCCCCTACAAGGAAATCGCCGAGATCATGGGTACTCCCATCGGTACTGTCATGTCCCGCCTGCACCGGGGCCGCAAGCAGCTCAAGGGCCTGCTCGCGGACGTGGCGCGGGAACGTGGATTCAACCGGTCGGGCAGCGATGCGGCGCGCGAGGAGGTAACCCAGTGAGCGAGCGCAGCGAGCGGAAAATGGGCACAGCCGACGCGTCGCTCGGGTCGGAGCGAAGCGGAGGCATGAGCGACGAGATGGAAGAACTGGACTGCTCGGCGGTGCTCGCCGATGTCTGGCTGCTCCTGGACAACGAGTGCGACGAGACCGTGAAGGCGCGGCTGCGGGAGCACATCGACCGCTGTTCGCCGTGCGTCGAGGCCTACGGCCTGGAGGAGAAACTCAAGTCGCTGCTGAACCGCAAGTGCGGCGGCGATCGCGCACCGGACTCGCTCCGGCAGCGCCTGACCATGGAGATCCGGACCAGCTACACCGTGGTCGAGACCCGGATCGAACCGGCCGAATAAGACATCCCGGATACAGCTGAGCGGCACCCTTCCCCGGTGGGAAGTGGTGCCGCTCAGCAGTTTTCGAGCTTATCGAAGCAGCTCAGGCGTTCGGCCGCTTGCCGTGGTTGGCGGCATTCTTCTTGCGGCCACGCTTCTTACGTCCACGCTTACCCATAGGTAATCTCCCTTCAGTCGGTCGCCATTCTTTCACGCGTGATCTGCTGTACCTTCAGGGGCTACAGGTGACTCGAAAGCGAGAGGTGTTCATGGCTGAGGAAGTGCTGGCCGAGATGGTGTCGACCGTGCAGGAGATCCTGGTCTCCGTCGGCGACGAAGTGAAGGCCGACGACCCCGTGGTCATGCTCGAGTCGATGAAGATGGAGATCCCGGTCATCGTCGAGGGACCCGGCACCGTGGCCTCGATCAACGTCAAGCCCGGCGACGTCCTGCAGCCCGGCGACCTGATCGCCGTCATCTCCTGAGCGCGAGCCCCGCCCGCTCCTGACGCATCCTTGCCGTGTCGCGTGGGAACATACACCCGACGTGGGAACAGAGGAGTGTGGGTGAATGTCGACCCTGAGTGAGCTACTGGCCGAGCACACCGATCTACCGGGCGCGGCGGTCGACCATTTGCAGCGGGTGGTGGGGGATTGGCAGCTGCTGGCGGATCTGTCCTTCGCGGATCTGCTGTTGTGGGTGGGCACCGGACCGGTGACCGAGGGCGCGGAGGTGGTCTGCGTGGCGCAGTGCCGCCCCACCACCGCCCCCACCGTGCACCCGGAGGACCTGGTCGGCGGATACGCCACCAAAGAGGCCAATCCGCACGTGTTCGAGGCCCTGCTGAACTGCGAAATCCAGCGCTTCGAGGCCGACACCGCCCTGACCGGGGTCTATCACCCGCATCCCGTGCACGCCATGCGCGAGGCCATTCCGGTGCGGGTCGGCGACGACATCATCGCCGTCCTCGGCCGCGATACGGACACCCAGCGCCGCAAGATGCGGTCCAGTCTCGAGATCGCCTACATGTCCTGCGCCGACGACCTGTGCCAGATGGTCGCCGACGGCACCTGGCCGGCGCTCGAGGACCGCACCGGCTCGCATTCCAGCCCGCGCGCGGGCGACGGTTTCATCCGGCTCGACACCGAGGGCACCGTCGTCTACGCCAGCCCCAACGCGCTGTCGGCGTATCACCGCATGGGTCTGCAGAACGATCTGGTCGGCCAGGACCTGGCGCTGACCACGCGCTCGCTCATCACCGACCCGTTCGACGCGCAGGAGGTGGTCGGCGACATCCAGGCGGCCCTGGCCGGAAAGGGCGGGCGCCGAATGGAAGTCGAGGCGCGCGGCGCCACCGTGCTGCTGCGCACCTTGGTGCTGCGCCCGCACGGTGAGCTCGGCGGCGCCGCCGTGCTGGTTCGCGACGTGACCGAGGTGAAGCGCCGCGACCGTGCGCTGTTGTCCAAGGACGCCACCATCCGCGAGATCCACCACCGGGTGAAGAACAACCTGCAGACGGTGGCCGCGCTGCTGCGCCTGCAGGCCCGCCGCACCGAGAACGAGGAGGCCCGCCTGGCGCTGACCGAATCGGTCCGCCGGGTCACCTCCATCGCGTCCGTGCACGAAATGTTGTCGATGTCGGTTGACGAAGAGGTCGATCTGGACGAGGTGGTGGACCGCCTGCTGCCGATCATGGCCGACGTGGCGACCGTGCACACCGCCCGCATCAAGGTCCGCCGCGCCGGATCCCTGGGCGTCTTCTCCGCCGAACGCGCCACCCCGCTGGTCATGGTGCTGACCGAGCTGGTGCAGAACGCCATCGAGCACGCCTTCGACGCGGGTGAGAACGGTACGGTCACAATCCGTTCCGAGCGTTCGGCGCGCTGGCTCGACGTCATCATCAGCGACGACGGCCGCGGCCTGCCCGACGGATTCAGCCTGGAGGCCTCCGACCGGTTGGGCCTGCAAATCGTCCGCACACTGGTCACGGCGGAATTGGGCGGCTCGATCGGACTTCACCCCGGAGCCGATGTCGGAACCGACGCGGTGCTGCGAGTTCCGCTCGGCCGGCGCTCCGCGCGCTGAAATATCAACTTCGACGCATAAGTTCGGGCGTGAGCTGAAAAGCCGCGCCCGAACTTTCGTTCGAGGCGCGAATCCCGTTGAACGGGAATTGCCCGGGGAATTCTTCTCGTCGGGGTTCGGGGGCGAAGCCCCTGCGGGAGCCGCGAGTCGGCCATTTACACACTGAAGCCCGGCACCTGTGTTGGTGCCGGGCCGAATTGCGCTGCGGCCCCGAGGCTGGGTTGGGCCGTAACGCCTTGTCGTCTAGGTGGTTAGACGACGCTGCGGGTGCGCGTGCGCGCGTTGCGACGCTTCAGCGCGCGACGCTCGTCCTCGCTCATTCCACCCCACACGCCGGCATCCTGGCCCGACTTCAGGGCCCAGGAAAGGCAGTCAGCGGTGACAGGGCAGCGAGCGCAGACCAGCTTGGCATCGGCAATCTGCGCGAGCGCCGGACCACTGTTACCCACCGGGAAGAACAGCTCGGGGTCCTCGTCGCGACAGATGGCCTTGTGGCGCCAGTCCATTCCTCTGCTCCTTTGCTAGGGCGCGCATGGCGCTGCCCCTCGGGTTTGTGGTCCGTTCACTTGTGCGACTCGAATGTTTCCGCACGGTTGCTTGTGAATGCTTTCACGAACACCGTAGATGTCAATAGATACCTGGTGCACCGTGGGGAAGCTCACGCTGTAAGACCCCTACATGGGGGTCCGCCGTGTCATTTGTACTCGGTCGAGCGGGTTTTCGCAGCGCAACAACGAGTTTTCTCAGGTGTGTCGAGCCGGCTAGGGCTTCGGCGCGACCACATCGAGGATATCCGGGACTGCTGTGAAATTCACCATGTTGCGGCGACCGATGAAGTCGCCGTCGATTTGCAACCCGATCGGTTCTTCCGCCGTGACGGTTACGCCCGGAACGTCGTCCTCGCGAAACAATGTGGGGCCCTGGGGATCCCCCTGGGCCGCCAGCAACTGTCTCGCGACCATCAAGGTGGGCAGAACACCCATGGTGCGCATGGCAAACACCCCGAGACCGGATTCGAATCTGGTCCCCGGGTTGGTGACCACGGGCGTGTTGTCGAGATACGTCCAGGGACTGGCGTTGGTCACGAATGCGTAATGCACATCCGTGACCGGTTCGTGACCTGGAATGTCCAAGGTCACTTGCGGGGCACGGCGTTTGGCGCGGAAGAACTGCTTGACCGTGGTGCGCAGATAACGAGCGGGCGTGGCGGCCTTGCCCTTCGCGCGCTTCTCGTCGATGGCCTCGCACACGTCCGCGTCCAGGCCCACTCCCGCGCTGAAGCAGAACCAGCGATCGTCGGCCACGCCCAGGCCGATGCGGCGATCCGCGCTGTCGGCCACCAGATCGATGAGCTGATTGGTCGCGGTCACCGGATCCGGCTCGATGCCGAGCGAGCGCGCGAACACGTTCGCCGAACCGCCCGGAATGATGCCCAGCCGCGGCAGCCATTCGCGCTGCGGCTGCCCGGGCAGCGGGAGGAAACCGTTGATCGTCTCGTTCACGGTGCCGTCGCCACCGTGCACGACGATCAGATCCATCCGATTGTCGGCGGCCCAGCTCGCCAATTCGGCGGCGTGCCCCCGGCGCTCGGTCTGGCGGACGGTGAGTTCGGTGCGGCTTTCCAGTGCGTGGGCGAGCAGATCGCGAGTGGACCGAGTGGTCGAAGTGGCATTCGGGTTCACGATCAGCAGCGTCCGCACGGTGCCATTCTGCCTCCGCTTCGCTCCGGCTGGTTCGCGGCCCCGAAGTCTCGTTCTTCCCTCCTCCGCTCCTCCGCTTCGCTGCCCCGCTCCGTCAGTCCAGAACGAGACGGCCGCGAACCTTCCAGTGCCAGTTCTCAACTGGTCAAACGCCGTGCGGGTGCATTCGCCAACGACGCTCGGTCGTAGGCTGTGGGCGTGGCTGAGCAGAACCAGGGCGAGAGCAAGTCGGCGGGCGACACCGGGGCCGGGGCCGCGCAGGCCGGGGGCGTGCCCACGACCGTGCGGGTCGCGGGGGCGCTGGTCGCGCTCGAGGGCGCGGCCGGGCTGGTGGCGATGGTCATCCTGATCATCGTCGGCCTGAACGGCGAGGCGCAGAGCGCGAAGAACAGCTATCTCACCGCCGGGTACGCGGCGATCCTCGGCGGCGCGGTGCTGGCGGCGGGGCTCACGCTCATGCGCGGCAAGCGCTGGGGGCGGGCGCTGGCGACGTTGACCCAGCTGTTGCTGCTCGGTGTCGCGTATTACATGTTCACCTCGGGGCGGCCCGAATTCGGGACGCCGCTGGGGTTGCTGGCGCTGGGAACTCTGGGCGCGCTGTTCGCGCCCGCCTCGGTCAAGTGGATGGCCGAGGGGTACGGCTCGGGCTCGGAGTAGCGCCGCGCGCCCGGCTCGGCGGCCGCTGAGCCGATTTTTGGACGCTCGCCCACCTCCTGGGTGAGCGAGCGCTTCCCGGGCCTCTCGGCCCTCAGTCGTCGGCGTGCGACGCCAGGCGCGCCAGGGGAGAACCGGAGAGCCGATAGCCGGTCCACTCGTGCTGATGCTCGGCCCCGATGGACCGGTAGAAGTCGATACTCGGGGTGTTCCAGGTGAGGACCGACCAGTCCACCCGCGCGTACCCCTGCTCCACGGCCTCCCGGGCCAGCGTCGCCAGCAGGCTCTTGCCCAGCCCGCGCCCGCGCGCCTCCGGCTTGACGTAGAGATCCTCCAGGTAGATCCCGTGCACGCCCTTCCAGGTGGAGTAGTTCAGGAACCAGATGGCGCAGCCCACCACGCCGTGATCGCTCTCGGCGACATGCGCGTACAGCGCGGGCGTGGGCCCGAACAGCGCGGTCCGGAGCTGCTCCTCGGTGAGCGTGCACTCCTCGGGGGCCTTCTCGTACTCGGCCAGATCGTGGACCAGACCCACCAGCGCGGGAACGTCGTCGGGTGTGGCGCGGCGGATCATTCGGGGTTTCCTTCCATCGGTTCCAGCGGCGCGACCAGATTGTGCGCGAGCACGGTTCGCGCACGATGGTCGTGTCCCAGCACCGTAACCGCGGCGGTCGACAGGTAGAACCGGCGGCCCTCGGCCACCTCGAACTCGGCCCAGCGGGCGATCAGCGCGCGCGAGAAGTGACCGTGCCCGACCAGCACCACGTCGCGGGTGGCGAGTTCGGGGATGACCGTGGCCAGCACATGGTCGGCGCGTTTACGGACGTGGTCGGCGGTCTCGCCCTCGGGGACCTCCCCGGTCCAGATGGTCCAGCCGGGCGACATCCGCTGGATCTCCGGCGTGGTCAGGCCCTCGTATTCGCCGTAATCCCACTCCACCAGGTCGTCGTCGACGATGACCCCGCTCAGCCCGGCCAGTTCGGCGGTCCGCAGCGCCCGCTGCCTGGGACTGCTGAGCACCAGGGGATTCGACAGGTCCAGGTCGTACAGCAGTTTTCCGGCCGCCCGAGCCTGGGCCTCCCCGAGTTCTGTGAGCGGTATGTCGGTGCGCCCGGTGTGGCGCCGCGCGGCCGACCAGGCAGTCTCCCCGTGTCGAAGCAACACCAGCCGAAATTCGCCACCGCTCATGAATCGATCATGCTCCACCGCCTCCCCGAATACTCGGCGGGCGACAGATTGCCGTCGGAATTGCGCACCCGTGCCGGCGGTTGGGAGCCGATCCGACCCTGGGCGTCCCCGGGGAGTTACCCCGGCCGTTGCGAAATCCGCTGTCGCGGTGGCATACGACCGCTCAGGAGCGGGCGCCGACTGCGTACACCTGCGTGCCCCGGCGTTCCAGGAACACGGTTCCGGACACTCCGAGCGAGATGGGTTCCTTGTGATAGTCGCTGCGCTGCAGTGGGATTCGTGAAGTCTGTGCGCCGGTGGCGGGATCCAGGATGGCCAGTCCGTCCGGGATCGGGGCGATCAGCTGGCCGGACATCATCGCGGCGGTGCCGAGCACATTGTGGGTGCCCCACAGCGGGTCCAGGGTGGCGAGGTTCAGCGCGACCAGCGCCTCACCGGTGAAGACGAAGTAGCCCGACGACAGCCGCGCCACCATGGCGGTGTCGGAGAACGCCGGCATCTGGTGCGTGGCGACCAGATTGCCGTTCACGTCGTAGAGCGCGAGAACCGGTGTGGTGGACGGGGTTCCGGGTAGGTAGAGCGCGATCCTGGTGTCGGACACCGCGATCACCTTCGCCCCGTCGACCGCGCCGCCCGGCTCGGTGAGCACGTGCGAGCTGTACTCCTCCGGCGTGGTGCCGTCCTTGGGCGCGGGATTGAGGATGGTCAGCCGCGCGGCCGCCTCGTTCGGGCAGCGTTCCAGCACCGCCACCCGGCTGGGAGCCGAAGCCGCCGACAGCAGGGTGCAGCCGCTGCGCGGCTGGGTGTGCGGATTCACCGGGGCGTCGACATAGCCGTACTCGAGGGTGCGGACCATGTCCGAACGCCACAGTTCCAGCCGCCGCGGACCCTGCGCCAGCATGTAGGTGCTGTCGGGGGCCAGCGTGATCTTGTCGTCCATGTAGCTGGACCGGGCCGCCACCCGAGATCCGTTCTCGGCGTTGAGCAGAGTGGTCTGACTGCACCCGCGCTGATCCTGGTAGGTGGCGATGACCGTGCCGAACTGGACCTCCACCGCGCACAGCGGCAGATCCCGCTCATAGGTCCACACCTGCTCGCCGGTGCGGGGATCGCGCCCCGACACCGTGCCGCCGTCGGCGGTGACGGCCACGCCGCCCACCACCAGCGACCGCTGGGTCGCCCCGTCGGGGGCGTGCCACAGCTCCGCGACCTGCTGGGGCACCGGATCGGTGGAGATCGGCGCGGGCAGGGTGCGGGTGGCGGTACTGGCGTGGGTACCGCGAACACCGCTGGTCAGCACCACGACCACTGTCGCGATCGCCACCAGAGCGGCGATCGCGACAGCGGTGAGAATATCGGCGCGCGTCCGCCGCTCGGGTGCGAGCACGACAGCGAGAGTAGCCGATCCGGTGGACTAGGCCGAGGCCGCGACCGCGGTGTCGGCCACCGTGACGGCGCCCTCCGCCCCGTCCTCGGTCTTCTTGCGACGTGTCCGCTTCACCGGGGCCGCTTCGGAACCGCTTGCCGCGGTACCCGACTCGACGGCCTCGACCTCGGACTTCGCCGCCGCCTTCACGGCCTTGCGAACCCGCTTCTTCGGCGCCTCCGCCTCGGCCACGACCTCAGCGGTCGCCTTCTTCGCCCCGGCCTTGGCCTTGGCGGGCGCGGCCTTCGCGGTGGCGGACTTCGCCTTGCCGTTGGTGGCCGGCTCCGTCTTGCTGTCGGCGGGTTCGGCCTGGGTGTCGGCAGCGGCGGCGGCGACCTTGCGAGTCCGCTTGGCCGGAGCCTTCTTCGGCGCCTCGACGGTCTCCGCGGCCGGAGCCTCGGCGACGGTCTCGGCCGCGGCCTTGCGAGTGCGCTTGCGCGGCGCCGCCTCGGCGACCGCACCCGACTCCTCGGTCACTGCCTCGACGGCGGCCTTGGCGCGGCTCGCCCGCTTCTTCGGCGCGGCCATCGCGACATCCGCATCGCTCTCGGCGGTCACCGTTGCGGCGGAACCGTTTGCGCTGGTAGCGGATTCGGCGGTCGCCTTGGTTCGGCCGGCCCGCTTACGCGGTGCCGCCGCCTCCGGCGCGGTCTCCGCGACCACGGCGGCCTCGGGCTTCGGGTCCGCCACGGCGCTGTCGGCGACAATCGCCGAACCGGCCTCGGCGGTGGCCTTGCGGCGAGTGCGCTTGCGCGGCGCTTCCGCATCCTGCGACGCGGCCTCGACCACCACGGCCTCGGCGGCCGAATCCGTCTCGGTCACCGGCGCGGCCGCCTTGGCGGCACGGGTGCGCTTGCGCGGAGCGGTCGTCGCGGTCGCTTCCGCACCGGAATCGGTCGTCGCGGCAACCGCGGGAGCCTGGTCCTGCGCCGCGACGGCGGTGGTGGCCTCGGCCGGGCGGCTCTCGCCGGACGCGGCGTCACCCGTCACGTTCTCGGTCGTGACCTCCACGGTGCCGTTCTCGGAGCGCCTGCCACGGCGGTTGCGGCGGCGGTTGCGGCCACCCTCGGCCGGGGTCTCGCCCGCGGGTTCGGCGGCGGCCTCGGTCTCCACCGAGGTGGTGGCCTGGACGGTCGCGTTGGTCTCCGCGCCACCCTTGCCGCGGCGACGACGGCGACGACGGCGGCCGGTCTTCTCCGGATCGCCGGTGGTCGAATCCGTCTCGGCGGCAACGGTTTCAGTGGTGGTGGCGGCCGGGGCGGCGTCACCCTCGGGGCGGCCGCCACGGGTGCGGCGGCGGTTGCGTTCGCGGGGCGCGCGGCGCTCGCGTTCGACGACGACGGCGTCCTCGTCGCGCGGGGCCGGGCCCTTGCGCACGGTGCCGGTGACGCCCTGCGGGATGCCGAGCTCCTCGTACAGGTGCGGGGAGCGGGAGTAGGTCTCCGCGGGTTCCGGGATGCCGAGGCCCAGGGCCTTGTCGATCATGGCCCAGCGGTTCAGCTCGTCCCAGTCGACCAGGGTGACCGCGACGCCGGTCTTGCCCGCGCGGCCGGTGCGGCCGATGCGGTGCACGTAGGTCTTCTCGTCCTCGGGGCACTGGTAGTTGACGACGTGGGTGACGTCGTCGATGTCGATGCCACGGGCGGCCACGTCGGTGGCGACCAGCACGTCGATCTTGCCTTCGCGGAACTTCTTCAGCGCCTTCTCGCGGGCGATCTGCCCGAGGTCGCCGTGGACCGCGCCGACCGCGAAGCCACGCTCGGCCAGATCGTCGGCGACCTTCTGCGCGGTCCGCTTGGTGCGCGCGAAAATCATTGTCGCGCCGCGGGTCTCGGCCTGCAGGATGCGGGCGACCAGCTCGCTCTTGTCGAGCGCGTGGGCCCGGTAGATCAGCTGGGTGATCCGGTCGTGCACCGCGGATTCGTGGTGCTCCTCGGCGCGGATGTGGGTGGGCCGGCTCAGGAAGGTGCGGGCCAGGGTGATGATCGGGCCCGGCATGGTGGCCGAGAACAGCAGCGTCTGCCGCTGTTCGGGGACCATGTTCAGGATCCGCTCGATATCGGGCAGGAAGCCCAGGTCCAGCATTTCGTCGGCCTCGTCGAGGACGAGCACCTCCACCTTGCCCAGGATCAGGTGGTTCTGCTGGGCCAGATCCAGCAGACGGCCCGGGGTGCCGACGACCACGTCGACGCCGGCGCGCAGCGCCGCGATCTGGGTGTCGTAGGGGCGGCCGCCGTAGATGGCGGTCACGCGCACCGGGGTGCCGTGGTCGTCCTTCAGGTACTTGCTGGCGTTCTCCAGATCTTCGGTGACCTGCATGCAGAGTTCGCGGGTCGGCACGATGATCAGGGCGCGCGGGGTGCCGTCGAGAGTCTTGGTGCCGGAGCCTGCGGTGGCGATCCGGTTCAGCAGCGGCACACCGAAACCGAAGGTCTTACCCATACCGGTGCGGGCCTGGCCGATGAGATCCTCACCGGCCAGCGCGAGCGGCAGGGTGAGTTCCTGAATGGCGAAAGTGCGTTCGATACCGATGTCGGCGAGGGCCCGGACGATTTCGGGGCGCACGCCCAATTCGGCGAAAGTGGGAGCGAGGTGGGTGTCGTCGAGTTCCGCGGTCAGCAGCGTGTCCGCCACACCCGGTTCCTGCTCTACGGTGATCTTGCTCAGGTTCTTGCCTTTCCTCGTTATCGCGTCTCGCGCGCACGAGGCGTGGGGCGGACCCGGACGGCCCGCGACGACCACTAGATCCGGTTTCTCGCCGCTGCTGGGATGCCTGTCCGGGGGGATGGGCGTCGACCTGGCGCGGCGGTGCAGTGCTGCGGATCGGAGTGCGCGCACATTTTCCATGGACTGGCGGGTATGAATTTCCACCGTCCGCGGAGATTGTAGCGTGATACAACCTTCGCCCTGTTTTCCGCCACCGCCGATGTGCGGCATTATTGCGCTGGTAGGCGCGCTTATCGATATCGGACAGGGGTCCGATCCGGGGTTTCGCAGTAGCGTTAATGATTGCGGCGCACCATAATTCGGTCCGGGAGCGGGAGCGGGCCGCGTCATCGGCAGTTGAGTTGCTCACATGTGTGATACGTCGTGTACCACTATCTGTCATGGTGGTGCCGTGAGCTTGGCAGACACCGTGACAACCGCTGCGCGCAACGCGTGGGCCCTGACGTTCGGCGACGGCATCGAGGCCCCCGATCCCACCCCCTCGACGGTGCTGTCCGAGGCGCCGCACCGCGAACTGCGCCGCTACGACGGCGCGGGCCCCGACGATCCGGCCGTGCTGCTGGTGCCGCCGCTGGCCGCGCCCGCCTTCTGCTTCGACCTGCGCCCCGACCAGAGCCTGGCCCGGTTCCTGCTCGACTCCGGCCGCGCCCCTTACCTCGTCGACTACGGCGACATCACCTTCGACGACCGCCGCATGGGCTTCGAGACCTGGATCGACGACATCCTGCCCGAGGCCATCCGCCAGGTGTCCGCCGATCGCGGCGGCCGCCCGGTGGACCTGGTGGGCTGGTCCATCGGCGGCGTGCTGGCCCTGCTGACCGCCGCGGCCGACCAGACCCTGCCGATCCGCTCGATCACCGCGGTGGGCGCGCCCCTGAGCTACGACCACATGTTCGGCGCGCGCGAACTGCGCTCACTGGCCCGCCTCGACGGCGGCCGCACCGCCACCACCGCGATCCGGGCCCTCGGCGGCGTCTCGGCGCAGATCACCCGGTTCGCGTACCGGGCCACCGCCTGGAACCGGGAACTCGAGCGCCCGCTGTTCATCGCGAGCAATATCGCCGACACCGCGACGCTGGCCCGGATGGAGACCATCGACCGGTTCCAGAATTCGCTGCCCGGCTATCCGGGACGGTTCTACAACCAGCTGTGGGGTCGCTTCATCCTCAACAACGACATCGGCAAGGGCGGGCTGCGGCTGGGCGAGCGTGAGATCGCGCTGGCCGAGGTCACCCAGCCGGTGCTGCTGGTCGGCGGACCGCAGGACGCGATCACCGCGGCCGCGGCCGTGGAGCACGGGACGAAGACCCTGACCGGGTCGCCGGATGTGCGGTACGAGACCGCCCCGGGCTCGCACCTCGGCATCCTCATCGCCCGTGACACCACGTGGACCTATCTGGACAAGTTCCTGCGCGACCTGGCCTGATCGGTGACCGGTGCCCGTCAATTTCTGGGGCTAGGGTGGTGACCCATGGGAGCAAACTCGTCCACCGCCCCGGAGCCCACGGGCCACCTCATCGCCGCCGAACACCCGGGTGTCACCGACCTTTTCGCCGTCCTCGCCTACGGCGAGATCTCCGCCTTCTACCGTCTCGCCGAAGAGGCCAAGCTGTCGCCCACGCTGCGCGGCAAGGTGGCCGTCGCCAAGATGGCGGGTAACGAGGCCGAGCATTTCCAGACCCTGGAAAGCGCCCTCGCCGACCGCGGCACGGATGTCTTCGACGCCATGGCCCCGTTCGTGCGCGCCCTGGACGCCTATCACGCCTCCACCGACCCCTCCACCTGGCTGGAGTCGATGGTCAAGTTCTACGTCGGCGACGGCATCGCCGCCGACTTCTACACCGAGATCGCCGGCGCCCTGGCTCCCGAGGTCGCCGACGTGGTGCGCGATGTGCTGGCCGAGACCAACCACTCCGAGTTCGTGATCGAGGAGGTGCGCGGCGCGGTCGCGCAGAACCGCTCCGAGCGCGACCGGCTGGCGCTGTGGGGCCGCCGGCTGCTGGGCGAGGCGATCACCCAGGCGCAGTACGTGATGGCGCAGCGCGATGAGCTCACCGAGTTGGTGCTCATCGCGACCGGCGACCTGAACGGCATCGCCACGCTGTTCGAGCACATGCAGAACAGTCACGCGGAGCGCATGCGCGTGCTCGGTCTGGGCTGAGTTTCGCTATCAGCGCAGGCGGTCGGGGCCGATGGCGGTCGCGCCTGCGCTAGCGTGATCGGGACAGGACTACGACTCTAGGTTCGGAGGTTGGCCGTGGAGGTCAAGATCGGCATTTCGGATAGCCCGCGTGAGCTCGTCATCAACAGCTCGCAGACCCCGGCCGAGGTCGAGGCGCTCGTCAGCGGTGCGCTGCAGGGTGAGGGCGGCGTCGTGGCGCTCACCGACGAGAAGGGCCGCAAGTTCCTGATCCAGGCCGCGAAGGTCGCCTATGTCGAGATCGGCGCTCCGTCCTCGGGTCGTGTCGGCTTCGCCGCCGTCTAGTTTCCCGCGCGCGACGCGGTAGATCGCGCGAAAAGAATTGGCCCACCGACTTTGTCGGCGGGCCATTCTTTTTGATTCAACGAGAGTTGTTATCTCTCAATCGATCGGGTGCAGCGGAACGTGCTTGAGTCCGCCCCAGCACAGCGCGACCGTGGTGTCGACGGCGTCGTCCTTGAGGATCGGCCGGTCCGCCTCGAGCCAGTACCGCGCGCTGAGCTGGCTGGCGCCGACCAGGCCGACCGCGAGGACGCGGGCCCGGTAGGGGTCCAGACCGGAGTCGTGGGCGACCAGGTCGAACACCGCGTCCACGCAGGCCTCGGTGGCCTGCTCGACCCGGCGCTGCACCTGCGGCTCATTGGTCAGATCCGATTCGAAAACCAGGCGGAAGCCCTGGGTTTCATGGTCGACGAAGTCGAAGTACGCCGCGACGGCGGCGCGCACGCGCTGCTTGTTGTCGGTGGTGGAGCGCAGCGCCTGGCGCACGCTCGACACCAGCACGTCGACGTAGTTCTGCAGCACCGCCAGGTACAGCTCGAGCTTGCTCGAGAAGTGCTGGTAGAGCACCGGTTTGCTGACGCCGGCGCACTGCGAGATCTCATCCATGCCGGCGGCGTGATAGCCGCGTTGCACGAAGACCTCGCTGGCTGCGGCGAGAAGCTGCGCGCGGCGCGCCTCGCGGGGCAGACGGGTGCCGCGCTTGCTCGTCGCCATGGCCTCGGACGACACACGGTGCGATGTCATCCGGTCCACGAGGTCAGTCATTGCCTATTTCTCCCAGTTGATTCCCGGTGGGAAGGATGTTCACCGGTATCCCACGAACGATACGCGCTCAGGGGGCCGCTGCCGATCCAGGTTCCGAATATTGGTCGCGTGATGCTCGCATTGATTATGCGAGGCCGATCACAACTGTGTAGCACATGTTCCGATTTGTGAGGTCTGCCGCATTAGCGTGAGATATCTCGCAGCAATGATCACGGGCTGGGACGGCAGCTCTCGGCGACCGGCCGGGCTGTGAGAGTCTGTCAGGCGTGACCGAGAAGGCCGCCGGCAACAAGCGACGGGGTAGACCCAGCGGGCCGATCTACGATCCGCTCGGTTTGTTCGACGACGACGGCGCATCGGAGACCGGCCCGTCGGTATCTTCTGGGCTCATCGCGCCACCCGATCCGGATCTCCCCGCCGAGGACCGCCCGCTGCCGCATCAGCCGCTGCGCGCCCGCTGGGACCCGACTTCCCCGCCCGCCGACGCCCGCAATCGCCCGCGCCCCGACCGCGAGACCAAGAAGCAGAGTCCGCTGGGCCGGTTCGTGAACACCTACGGCTGGCGCGCCTACGCGCTGCCGGTGCTGCTGGTGATCACCGTCGTGGTCGCCGTCGACGCCTTCCGCCACACCGGTGACAGCGATGCCGGGCTGCCCGGATTCGGACGCTTGAGCGAGTACACCGACAAGCCGGGCCGCATCATCGGCGGCGCGCCCAAGGGCGACGGCAAGTACGCCGTCGACCTGCCCACCGGCGCGGTCCCGCCCGGCGGGGCCTACACCGACACCGGCGCGGGCACCTGGCGGGTGATTCCGGGCACCACCGCGCAGGTCGGCACCGGCACCCAGCACGCCTTCACCTACTCCGTCGAGATCGAGAACGGGGTGGACACCGCGTCCCTGGGCGGTGACGCGGCGGTGGCGCAGATGATCGACGCCACTCTCGCCAATCCCAAGTCCTGGACCCATGATCCGCGCTTCGCGCTGCGCCGCGTCGACGCCGGCAACCCGGACTTCCGCATCTCGCTGACCTCGCGGGACACCACCCGCAAGTCGTGCGGTTTCGAGATCCCGGTCGACTCCTCCTGCTACAACACCGAACTGGGCCGCGTCGTGCTCTCGGAGGTGCGGTGGGTGCGCGGGGCCCCGGCCTTCGAGGGTGATGTCGGCTCGTATCGGCAGTACCAGATCAATCACGAAGTGGGCCATGCCCTCGGCTACCACGAGCATCAGCCGTGCGAGACCGACGGCGGGCTGGCCCCGGTCATGATGCAGCAGACCTTCGGGACCCGGAACAACGACATCGCGAAGCTGGATCCCGAAGGCGTGGTGCCGATGGACGGCAAGACCTGCCGCTTCAACCCCTGGCCCTACCCCCGCGCCTGAGCGACCTCGGGCGCGGCGCCGGGCAGCTCGGTCGTCGCGGGTCGCGCGGATTCCATTGCGGCGGAACGCCGGTGTCGCGCCACTCCCAGTCCGGCCAATACCCCGAGAGCGGCACTCGCCGCGGCGGTGAGAACCGCGGCCCGGAACCCGTGCTGCACGGCCGCATCGGACCCGTAGCCGCCGCCGACGGTGAAAACCGCTGAGGTGACCGCGATCCCGAAGCTTCCGCCGAGCTGCCGCATGGCGTTGTACACCCCCGAGGCGGTGCCGATGGCTTCCGGCCCGGACCGAGCTGATGGCCGCGTTCTGCACCGCGGGCATGGCGGCCGAGACCCCGACCCCGGCCAGCAGCGCCACCCCGCCGAGCAGCGCGCCCAGGATCTCGGGACTGGTCCATCCGCTGACATTGCCGCGCACCAGTCCCAGCACCAGCCCGAGCAGCCCCACCATGAGCGACGCCACCGAGGTGAGGGCGACGCGCTCGTCGTCACCACCGCGCTCAATACGATCCGGGTCCAGCTCGGCGCTTCGCTCGAAGCGCTGGGGTGGACGCTCAACGCCTACACGCTCGCCTTCGCGGTCCTGCTGCTCACCGCGTCGGTGATCGGCGACCGCATCGGGCGGCGGCGAGGGGAGATGACCGCCACCGTCGACGACGTGGTCGCCGTCGCCGAATCGCATCGGCCCGAACTGCTCGCCTACTGCTATCGGATGTCGGGGTCGCTGCACGACGCCGAGGACCTGGTGCAGGAGGTGCTGGTGCGGGCGTGGCGATCGGCGGATTCGTATGACCCGCAACGGGCTTCGCTGCGCACCTGGCTGTACCGGATCGCCACGAACGTGTGTCTGACCGCCTTGAAGAACGCCGGGCGGCGGGCACTCCCGGTGGATCTGGTGGAGCCGAATCCCGTGGTGGGCCCGGGTCGTCTGCCGCCCGCGCCCGAATCGCCGGCGCACGCCCGGCGGTGGCTTCGAGGCGGCTAATCTGCATGTGCTGACGCTGGATCGCGCGGGTGTCGCCCGCATGGATCTGTTCCACGCGCCCGCCTTGTTCCCGGCGTTCGGGCTACCGACCGGCCTCTGATCACCCCGGTTCGTCAGGGCCTAGGCTTGGGGAAGAACGGCCCCGGTCTCTGTGTTGCAGAAATGGCCGCGAGTTTCCGGCGAATTCGATTGAGGAGTCCGCACACGTGACAGCATCGCATCCCTCCCTGCCGCCCCTGGTGGAGCCGGCGGCGGAGCTGACGCGGGACGAGGTCGCCCGCTACAGCCGCCATCTGATCATCCCGGATCTCGGGGTGGACGGTCAGAAACGTCTGAAGAACGCCAAGGTGCTGGTGATCGGCGCGGGCGGGCTCGGCTCCCCGGCGCTGCTGTATCTGGCCGCCGCCGGTGTCGGCACCCTCGGCATCGTCGAGTTCGACGAGGTCGACGCGTCGAACCTGCAGCGGCAGATCATCCACGGCGAATCCGATATCGGCCGCTCCAAGGCCGACAGCGCCCGCGACTCGATTCTGGAGATCAATTCCGGAATCACGGTGGAGCTGCACAAGATTCGGCTCGAGCCCGACAACGCGATCGAGCTGTTCCGGCAGTACGACCTGATCGTGGACGGCACCGACAACTTCGCCACCCGCTACCTGGTCAACGACGCCGCCGTACTGGCGGGCAAGCCGTACGTGTGGGGTTCCATCTACCGCTTCGAGGGCCAGGTCTCGGTCTTCTGGGAGGACGCCCCCGACGGCCGCGGCATCAACTACCGCGACCTGTACCCGGAGGCCCCGCCGCCGGGCATGGTCCCGTCCTGCGCCGAGGGCGGCGTGCTGGGCGTGCTGTGCGCGTCCATCGGCTCGATCATGGTGACCGAGGCGATCAAGCTGATCACCGGTATCGGCGACCCGCTGCTCGGCCGGCTCATGGTGTACGACGCACTGGACATGAGCTACCGCACCATCAAGCTGCGCCGCGATCCGGAGCGTCAGCCCATCACCGAGCTCATCGACTACGACGCCTTCTGCGGCGTGGTGTCGGAGGAGGGCCAGGCCGCGGCCATCGGCTCCACCATCACCGCCCGCGAGCTCAAGGAGATGCTGGACGCGGGCAAGGACGTGGCCATCATCGACGTGCGCGAGCCCGTGGAATGGGACATCGTCCGGCTCGAGGGCGCGACCCTGATCCCCAAGGACCGCATCCTCTCGGGTGAGGCGCTGTCGGAGCTGCCGCAGAACACCCCGATCGTGCTGCACTGCAAGACCGGTATCCGCTCCGCGGAGGCGCTCGCGGCCCTGAAGAACGCGGGCTTCTCCGATGCCACCCACCTGCAGGGCGGCATCATCGCCTGGGCCAACCAGGTCGACCCCTCGCTGCCGGTCTACTGAGTCCGCGCGGACGGGCCCTCGGCGGTAGCGCGGGGGCCTGTTCGGCGGCGGTCCGGGAGCCCGGAGGTAACGCCTCGGTCGCCGGTGTTTCACACCATGGTTTCGGCGTGTGGAACGGTCGGCGCGGCGAGAGTCGCGAAAACCTGGCCAGCGGTACCGTACGCGCGTGACGATGACTGTTGTGGAACCTCCTGAGCATGTGCGCTCAACCTTCGGGTTGCGCGAGGAACCGCCGGTCCCGTTGGGGAACTGGGATGGCGGCTGGCGGTGTGGCGATGTCGTCCTGAGCCCGGTGACCGATCATGCGCGGGCCGCCTGGTCGGCGAAGGTGCGCGAGACGCTGCGGGTGGACGGGCTGCGCCTGGCGCGGCCGGTACGGGCCACCGATGGACGGTATGTCGTATCCGGGTGGCGCGCCGACACCTACCTCGAAGGCGTGCCGGAACCGCGGCACGACGAAGTGGTGTCGCTGTCGCTGCGGCTGCACCAGGTGACCGCGCAACTGGAGCGTCCGCGTTTCCTGGCCGCGCAGCCGGTCGCGCCGTGGGCGGACGTGGACGTGTTCGCGGCCGCGGATCGGGCGGCGTGGGAAGCGGTTCCGCTGCGCAGCCTGAAGCTGGGCGGCATGCTGCCGTCCACCTCGCCGGACGGCGACCGCAGCCTGACCCTGATCACCCAGTTGTCGACCCTGCGCAAGCCGGTGACCACGCCCCCTCAGCTGGTGCACGGCGATCTGTTCGGCACCGTGCTGTTCTCCGGCGGTTACGCGCCCGGTCTGACCGACATCACCCCCTATTGGCGTCCCGCGCCGTGGGCGGCGGCGGTCATCGTGGTGGACGCCCTGTCCTGGGGCGGCGCGGACGACGGTCTGCTGGAGCGCTGGGCCCAGCTGCCCGAGTGGCCGCAGATGCTGGTGCGCGCGGTCATGTTCCGGCTGGCCGTGCACGCCCTGCACCCGCGCTCGACCCCCGAGGCGTTCCCGGGTCTGGCCCGCACCGCGGACATGACCCGCCTGCTGCTCTAGGGGTCCCCGCGAAATCATGCGGAAAGGCCGCACCGGGCGACGAATTCCGGTGCGGCCTTTCCGTTTCCCCAGGGGCGGTTGGGGAGTCTTACACGTTCGCGTGGGCGAGCGAGGGCGCCCGGCCGACGGCGAACGAGGATCGCAGATAGAACCACCAGCACAGCGCGCCCATGGCGAGGTAGGCCACCACGTAGCCCCAGAAGGCCGGATTCATGCTGTGGTAGTGGGTGTTCGAGAGTCGAAGCGCCTGCTGCAGGATCCAGCCGCCCGCCGCGCCGATCGCGCCGATCACGCCGATGGCCGCGCCCGCCTGCCGTTTGGCCGAGATCAGCGCGCCACCGATGTCCTGCCCGGTCTCCGAGGCGTGCCGCCGCGCTTCCGCGGTGAAGATCATCGGGATCATCCGGTAGGTCGATCCGTTGCCGATGCCGCTGAGCACGAACAGCAGCAGGAACGAGGCCAGGTAGAGCGGGAAGTTCTTGGCGGACAACGACGCCACGATGAGCGCGGTGGCGAAGGCCATGCCGCCGAAGACGTAGAGCGTGATCCGGGCGCCGCTGAGCTTGTCGGCGATCCACCCGCCGAAGGGCCGGCTGAAGGATCCGACCAGCGCGCCGAGGAAGGCCAGGTTGCCCAGCGTGCTCATCCAGCCGATCTTGGCCAGGCTCGGGAAGTTGGCCTTGAGCAGGGTCGGGAAGGCGAAGGAGAAGCCGATGAAGGAGCCGAAGGTGCCGATGTAGAGGATGGCCATCACCCAGGTGTGGCGGTTGGCCAGCGCCCGCTTGTAGGACGTGCCATCGGATTTCGCGCCGGACAGCGAGTCCATGTAGCGCAGCGCGCCGACGAGGGCGGCGAGGATGAACGGAATCCACACCAGCACCGCGAGCGTGATGCCGAAGCGGTATCCGGCGGCGTCCTTGGCCATGATGTGGGTGCCCAGCGTGATGATGAGCGGTACGAACAATTGTGTCTGTGCCACACCGAGATTGCCGCCCGCGGCATTGATGCCCAGGGCCGCGCCCTTCTTGCCCTCGGGGAAGAAGAAGTTGATATTCGCCATGGAGGACGAGAAGTTGCCGCCGCCGACACCGGCGATGGCGGCCAGCAGCATGAACACCCACATGGGGGTGCCGGGCTGGTTGATGAAATAGGCCAGGCCCAGTGTGGGCAGCAGCAGCATGCCCGCGCTGAACGCGGTGAACGCGCGGCCGCCGAAGCGGGGGATCGCGAAGGTGTAGGGCACCCGCAGCGCCGCGCCGACCAGGGTCGGGGTGGAGGTGAGCAGCAGGGCGTTGTTCACGGCGTCGGGATTGTTCTTGCCCAGGAAGGCGAATCCGGCCGAGCCCATGGCGGTGACGACGCTGGCCCAGAGCACCCAGACGCTGAATCCGAGGTTCTCCGCGAATACCGAGAAGATCAGATTCTTGCGGGCGGTTTGTTTACCCCCGTTTTCCCAGAATTCGGTGTTATCGGGTTCCCAACGGTCGATCCAGCGTCCGCGTTTCTGATACGTGATTTCGGTAGGCTCGATAACTGTTGCCATGAGCGGTTGTCCTCTCGGCTGATGCGACCGCCCTCATCTGCGGTCCCGTCAACCGTAGGAAGCCCGTTTTACGTCCGGGTGTTTTTCCATGACGGAGATGACAATTCGGGCTCACTTGGCCCGGATTCGCATGGTGACCCTTCGGTTACCCGAAATTCTTATCGAGCGTCCGGTATTCAGCCATGAGCGAGTCCAGGAAGCAGTTGGCCGTGCGGGCCGCCCGGTCGGGGTCGCCGTCGATCACCGCGGCCACCAGCTCGGCGTGCTCGTCATGGTAGGTCTCGCCCTCGCGCGCGGAGCGGAAACGGATGCCCGCGGCGATCACCGGCAGCAGTGAGTCGTAGAACTCGAGGTACACCGCGTTGTGGCTGGCGACCACGATGGCGCGGTGCAGTTGCACGTCGGCCTCGATGGCGGCGTCGAAGTCGCTGTCCCACAGCCGGGTCCGGTCGTCGAGCAGTCGCCGGAGTTCGGCGATGTCGTGGTCGTCGCGGCGGGTGGCGGCCAGCCGGGCGGCGGTGGTGTCGAGGGCCTGGCGCAGTTCGAGGACGTCGCGCTGCTGGGCGTCGGCGAAGTACTCGGTGAGGGTGCCGCCGAGGGTGGAGGTCGAGATGACGTAGGTGCCCGAACCCTGTCTGCGTTCGAGCATGCCGGCGTGCACGAGGGCCTGCACGGCCTCGCGCACGGTATTGCGGCCGGTGCCGGTGAGTTCGGTGAGTTCGGGCTCGGTGGGGATGCGCGAGCCGACGGCCCAACGGCCGGAACGGATTTCGGCACGAAGCTGCTCGGTCACCTGGGCGATGAGGCTCGTGCGCCGGACTGGTTGCACGGGGGACAGCGTACCTTGCCTCACATTCGTTGCATCACATCATCGGGTCATCCTATGATTTCGTGGTGACTGCGACGATGGATGAGACGATGGCCCCCGGGCGGGGCACGACCCGTACCCCTGCCGAGCCGGGGCGCGTCCATCTCGAAGCGCCGAACCTCCAGTCCGCGATTTCCAAGCGCGCGCTCTTCGAGGGTCGCCTGCTGGTGCTGGTCGCCATCGTCATGTCCGCGCTGACCCTGCGTATCGCGGTCACCGCGTTCACCCCGCTGGCCGCCCGCATCGGCGATGACATCGGCTATTCCACCGCCGTGGTCGGCGTCTTCGGCATGCTGCCGACCGCTATGTTCGCCCTCGGCGGCCTGCTCACCCCCGTGCTCTCGCGCCGATTCGGCCTGGAGATGACCGCGCTGGCGGCCATGCTCATGACCGGCATCGGCTCGGTGCTGCGCGCCCTGGTGCCGGACACCTGGCAGCTGCTGGCCTTCTCGGCCTTCGCGCTGGCCGGTATGGGCATCGGCAATGTGGTGATCCCGCCGCTGGTCAAGCGGTACTTCTCGGATCGGCTGGCGCTGCTCAGCTCCGTCTACATCGTGATGGTGCAGCTGGGCACGGTGTTCCCGGCGCTGATCACGGTCCCGATCGCGGACGCGCACGGCTGGCGGTTGTCGCTGGGCATGTGGGCCGCGCTGGCCTTCGCCGCCGCGCTGCCGTGGATCGCGGTGCTGCGCACCCGCCGCGCGAACGCCCGGTTCGACACCACCGAACTGCCCGCGGACCCGGCCGAGTCCACCGGCAAGGTGTGGCGCTCGCCGCTGGCCTGGGGCATGGCCTTCATGTTCGGCATGACCTCGCTGATCACCTATTCGATGTTCACCTGGCTGCCCACGATCTTCGGCGACGCGGGCGCGGACGCGGCGTTCGGCGGCTCGATGGTCGGCATCTTCGCGCTGATCGGCCTGGTCGCGGCCTTGAGCGCGCCGATCGTGGTGGGCCGCATGGCCAATCCGTTCCCGGTGGTGATCGGCTGCGCGGTGTTCTTCTTCATCGGTTTCGCCGGCCTGCTGTTCGCGCCGATGAGCGCCCCGCTGGTGTGGGTGCTGGCGCTGGGCCTGGGCCCGTCGACCTTCCCGATGGCGCTGACGCTGATCAACCTGCGGACCCGCACCGGCGCCGGTTCGGCCGCGCTGTCCGGTTTCACCCAGGGTGTCGGCTACTCGGTGGCGTGCGTGGGTCCGCTGTTGTTCGGCACGCTGCACACCATGACCGGCGGCTGGCCGGTGCCGTTCGCCTTCCTCACGGTGGCGGTGCTGATTCTGATGGCCGGCGCGTGGGTCGCGTGCAAGCCGCGTTTCCTGGAAGACAGCTGGAACTGACGGTCACCCGGAGCTAGCCGGAATTTCACTTTTCGAGTTGCCGAGTCGTGAGGTTGGGGCCATGCTGTGTGGCAAGGCTCTCACCTCACGGCTCGGAAACTCGTTTTCAGGCGTTTTGTGACCGCCGGAAACCGTTGTGTCACATAGGCGAAACATAAGACCGGATCTCACGCCGTAATCCCGGATTTCGTGAGCAACCGTTGATTTGCCGGACATTTCGCGCAGCACGGGCGCAATACCCGTTTTCTACCTTGGGGCCATCCAGATTTCAGGAGGGCCTCTTGTTGACGACGCTGACCCGCAAGCGCGACATCGAGCATTGGGATGCCGAAGATGTCGTGGCTTGGGAAGCCGGTGGTAAGGACATCGCGCGCCGCAATCTGATCTGGTCGGTCTTCGCCGAGCACATCGGGTTCTCGGTGTGGTCGATCTGGTCGGTCATGGTGCTGTTCATGCCGACCGACGTCTTCCACATCGATCCGGCGGGCAAGTTCTTCCTGGGCGCGATCCCGACGCTGGTCGGCGGGTTCATGCGGATCCCCTACACCGTGCTGACCGCGAAGTTCGGTGGCCGCAACTGGACCATCGTGTCCGCGCTGCTGCTGCTCATCCCCGCGCTGCTGACGCTGTACTTCATCAACCAGCCGGGCACGTCCTACACCACCTTCCTGGTGGTGGCGGCCTTCGCCGGCCTGGGCGGCGGCAACTTCTCCTCGTCGATGTCCAACATCAACGTCTTCTACCCGCAGCGGCTCAAGGGCTGGGCGCTGGGCATGAACGCGGGCGGCGGCAATATCGGCGTGCCGGTGGTGCAGCTGATCGGCCTGGCGGTCATCGCGACCCTGGGCAACCACTACGGCAATGCCTCGGTGGTGTGCGCGGTCTACCTGGTTCTGATCGTGGTGGCGGCGCTGGGCGCGGCCCTGTTCATGGACAACGTCAAGAACCAGAAGGCCGACCTGTCCTACATGATCAAGGCGCTGCGGATCCCGCAGTCGTGGGCGATCGCCTTCCTCTACATCGGCACCTTCGGTTCGTTCATCGGCTACAGCTTCGCGTTCGGCCAGGTCCTGCAGATCACCTTCAAGGCCGACGGCGCGACCGTCGCCGCCGCCGCGCTGCACGCCGCGCAGATCGCCTTCATCGGCCCGCTGCTGGGTTCGCTGGCCCGCCCCTACGGCGGCAAGTGGGCCGACCGCATCGGCGGCAGCAAGGTCACGCTGTTCACCTTCGTCGCGATGACGGCCGCGGCCGTGGTGGTCGCGGTGGCCTCGACTCTCGGCGATCGCGCCGGGCACCCGACGGGCGGGGTGCTGGTGGCCATGATCATCGGCTTCACCGCGCTGTTCGTGATCTCCGGTTTCGGCAACGGCGCGGTCACCAAGATCATCCCCTCGGTGTTCGAGGCCAAATCCCGCTCGCTGGAAGGTGATTCGGCCAGCCGCGCGGCATGGGCCCGCAACACCTCGGGCGCGCTGATCGGGTTCGTCGGCGCCATCGGCGCCCTGGGCGGCGTCGGCATCAACCTGATGCTGCGCACCTCCTACGCCTCCACCAAGTCCGCGACCACCGCCTTCTGGGTCTTCATGGCCTTCTACGTGCTGTGCGGCGTGGTCTGCTGGGCGGTCTTCATGCGCCGTCCGAGCCTGCGGGCGCTGTCCGCCGAGACCTCTGGCGCCGATGTCGTCGTCGAGGCGGAGGCCGTGGTCCTCGAGGCCGAATCCCACTCCGCCGCAGCCGATCTTGCATCCAACCCCGCTTCGTCCGCTACGTCGGCTCGCGCCTGACCTGCCCGTTCTCGAAAGGGACCGTCATGACCAACAACATCGAACGCAAGACCGTCGTAGTGGTCGGCCACGGCATGGTCGGACACCGCTTCGTGGAAGCCCTGCGCTCCCGCGACGAGGCCGGCGTGTGGCAGGTCATCGTGCTCAGCGAGGAGAAGCTGGCCGCCTACGACCGCGTCGGGCTCTCGTCCTACGTCGGCATCTGGGAGACCTCGGCGCTGGCGCTGCCCGGCAACGACTACGAGGGTGACGAGCTGGTCGAGGTGCGGCTGGGCCAACGCGCGGACAGCATCGACAAGGCGGCCCGCAAGGTCACCACCTCCACCGGCGACGTGATCGGCTACGACGCGCTGGTGCTGGCCACCGGCTCCTACGCCTGGGTGCCGCCGGTGCCGGGCGCCGACGCCGAGGGCTGCTACGTCTACCGCACCCTCGAGGACCTCGACGGCATCCGGGCCACCGCCGAGGCGGCCGGTCCGGGCGCGGTCGGCGTCGTGGTCGGCGGCGGTCTGCTCGGTCTGGAGGCGGCCAACGCGCTGCGCCTGCTGGGCATGACCCCGCACGTGATCGAGTACAACAACTGGCTGATGCCCGCCCAGGTCGACGAGGGCGGCGGCGCGATCCTGGAGAAGCTGGTCACCGAGCTCGGCCTGGAGGTGCACACCGGCGTCGGCACCTCCTCGGTCGAGATCGTCGCCGATGCCGCGCTCGCCGAGAAGCTGTCGGTGAAGCTGTCCGACGAGAGTGAATTGCGGGCCGCGCTGGTGGTTTTCGCCGCCGGTGTGCGTCCCCGCGACGAGATCGCCAAGACCGCCGGCATCGAGGTCGGCCCGCGCGGCGGTGTCATCACCGACCTGGGCCTGCGCACCTCGGACCCGAGCATCTACGCCATCGGTGAGGTGGCCGCGGTCGAGGGCGTCTGCTACGGCCTGGTGGCCCCGGGTTACAGCACCGCCGAGGTGGTCGCGGACCGCCTGCTCGGCGGCGAGGGCGAGTTCCCGGGCGCGGACATGTCGACCAAGCTGAAGCTGCTCGGCGTGGACGTGGCCTCCTTCGGTGACGCGCACGCCAGGACCGAGGGCGCGCTGTCGGTGGTGCTGCACGACGCCGCCAAGGGCACCTACGCCAAGCTGGTCGTCTCCGACGACGCGCAGACCCTGCTCGGCGGCATCCTGGTCGGTGACGCCACCCAGTACTCGGCGCTGCGTCCGCTGGTCGGCCGTCCGCTGCCCGCCGATCCGGCCGCGCTGATCTCCCCGGCCGGTGCGGAACTGGGCGCGGACGCGCTGCCCGACGACGCGCAGATCTGCTCCTGCAACAACGTCTCGAAGGGTTCCATCTGCGGCGCGATCGCCGACGGCGCCTGCGACGTCCCGGCCATCAAGAGCTGCACCAATGCCGGAACCTCCTGCGGCGGTTGCGTTCCCATGCTCAAGAAGCTGCTGGAGCAGTCGGGCGTCGAGGTCTCCAAGTCGCTGTGCGAGCACTTCTCGCAGTCGCGCGCCGAGCTGTTCCACATCATCCAGTCGACCGGCATCCGCACCTTCTCGGCGCTGATCGCCAAGCACGGCAAGGGCGCCGGCTGCGACATCTGCAAGCCGACGGTGGCCTCCATCCTGGCCTCCACCTCGAGCGATCACATCCTCGACGGCGAACAGGCCTCGTTGCAGGACACCAACGACCACTTCCTGGCCAACCTGCAGAAGAACGGCACCTACTCGGTCGTGCCGCGGATGCCCGGCGGTGAGGTGACCGCCGACCAGCTCATCACCATCGGTGAGATCGCCAAGGAATTCGACCTGTACGTGAAGGTCACCGGCGGTCAGCGCATCGACCTGTTCGGCGCCCGCGTCGAGCAGCTGCCGCTGATCTGGAAGCGCCTGGTGGACGTGGGCATGGAGTCCGGCCACGCCTACGGCAAGTCGCTGCGCACGGTGAAGTCCTGCGTCGGCTCGACCTGGTGCCGCTACGGCCAGCAGGACTCGGTCGGCATGGCGGTGCTGCTCGAAAAGCGTTACCGCGGTTTGCGTTCCCCGCACAAGCTGAAGCTGGCCGTGTCGGGTTGCGCCCGTGAGTGTGCGGAGGCGCGCGGCAAGGACGTCGGCGTCATCGCCACCGAGAACGGCTGGAACCTGTACGTCGGCGGCAACGGCGGTCTGACCCCGAAGCACGCGGTGCTGCTGGCCGGCGAGCTCGACGACGAGACGCTGATCAAGTACATCGACCGCTACCTGATGTTCTACATCCGCACCGCGGACCGCCTGCAGCGCACCGCGCCGTGGCAGGAGGCCCTGGAGGGCGGCATCGACTACCTCAAGGCCGTCGTCTGCGAGGACAGCCTGGGCATCGCCGCCGACCTGGAGGCCGCCATGGCCAAGCACGTGGACGGCTACAAGGACGAGTGGGCCGCCGTGCTCGAGGACGAGGGCAAGCTGTCGCGCTTCGTGTCCTTCGTCAACGCCCCCGAGGAGTCGGACCCGACCATCGGCTTCGACGAGAGCGGCGAGCGCAAGGTGCCCGTCCTGCTCGGCATTCCGGAGCTTCCGGTCGGTGCGGCCCAGGCCACAGAAGCCGCCACAACCGGGAAATGACTGCTTAACGACTTGGAAACAGGGCGCCGGTACCAATAGGTAAGGCGTTCGGAGGAGAGTTACCGATGACCGTGATCGACACACCCGGCACCGCAGTCACCACCACCTCGGGGTGGACCCAGGCCTGCCGGCAGGACTATCTGATTCCCGGCCGCGGCGTGGCGGTGCTGCTGAAGGGCGGCCGCCAGGCGGCCCTGTTCCTCACCACCGACGGCACGCTGTTCGCCGTCGGCAATATCGATCCGTTCGGGCGCGCGGCGGTCATGTCGCGCGGCCTGGTCGGCGACCGCGGCGGCGTGCCCGTCGTGGCGTCCCCGCTGCTCAAGCAGGCGTTCTCGCTGATCGACGGGCGCTGCCTGGACGACGACGCCATCTCCCTGCCGGTCTACGCGGTGCGTGTGGAGGACGGCGTGGTCGCGGTGTCGAACGACCCCGTGCAATTCGTCGGCGGTACCGCATGACCGAGGTCGACGGCGGTACTCCGCTGGCCGGTTTCACGGTCGGCATCACGGCTGCCCGGCGTGCCGACGAACTCGGCACCCTGCTGGCCCGCCGGGGCGCGAATGTCGTGTCCGCCCCGGCCATCCGGATTATTCCCCTTGCCGACGACAACGAGCTGGAGCGGGTGACGCGACAGCTGGTCGCCGACCCGCCGCAGATCGCGGTCGCCACCACCGGCATCGGTTTCCGCGGCTGGATGGAGGCCGCGGAGGGCTGGGGCCTGGCCGAGGAGCTGCGCTCCACGCTGGCCTCGACCCGCATGCTGGCCCGCGGCCCCAAGGCCAAGGGCGCCATCCGCGCGGCCGAGCTGCGCGAAGAATGGTCTCCCGCTTCGGAATCCAGTGCCGAGGTGCTCGATCACCTGCTGGCGCAGGGCGTCGAGGGGGTGCGGATCGCGGTGCAGCTGCACGGCGCGACCACCGAATGGGAGCCCGTCCCCGACTTCTGCGAGGTGCTGCGCTGCGCCGGAGCCGACGTGGTTCCGGTGCCCGTCTACCGGTGGATCCCGCCGGACGACCGCACCCCGATGGATCGCCTCATCGAGGGGATCGTCACGGCCGGACTGGACTGCGTGACCTTCACCAGTGCCCCGGCCGTCGCGTCACTTCTCATGCGCGCCAAGGAAACCGGTCTGCTGGAGGCGGTACTGCACGCCTTCCGCACCCGGGTGCTGCCCGCCTGTGTCGGCCCGATCACGGCCGCGCCGCTGGAGGAGCTGGGCGTGCCCACTACGAGCCCCGGCCGTGCCCGCCTGGGCGCCCTGGCCCGGCACGTCGCCGAGGAACTGCCCCGGCGCGCCAACCGGATTCAGGCCGCCGGTCACGTCCTGAGCGTCCGCGGCGGCTGCGTCGTGGTGGACGGTCAGGTGCGGCAGCTGGCGCCCGCGCCGATGGCGCTCATGCGTTCGCTGGCCCGCCAGCCCGGCCGCGTTGTCTCCCGTGAGGACCTGCTCGCCGCCCTCCCCGGCGGTGGCGACGACACCCACGCCGTGGAGACCGCGATCGCCCGGTTGCGGGCGGGTCTGGGCACCCCCAAGGCCATCCAGACCGTCGTCAAGCGCGGGTACCGTCTCGCCCTGGACCCGGCCGAGTGCATCGACAATCCGCACGAGGCCACGAATCCCGTTGCCCGCCAGGCGGGCCCGGCTCGGAGCACCGGTCTGGGCGCCCGTCGGGAGGTCCCGGCGTCGCGGATCCCGGGCACCCGGCAGCCGCTGACCGACACCCCGCCCGCCGTGGCTCCTCGCCGCCCGGGCGCCCCGTCGGCCGTCAACGGCACGGCTCACCCGTCCGCGGCCCCGTCGCCGGTGGCGCGGTCCACCGCCGCGCCGCTGCGATCGGCGCCCGCTCCGGCGGGCCCGAGTACCGGGGCGGCGCGACCGGGCGCGGCCCCGGTGCGATCGGCGTCCCCGGCGAATGATGTTCGCCCCGTCGGTCTTCCGGCGCAGACCGGCAGCGCGGCACCCGTGACCCCGGTCGCGGGTCCGGCGGCCGGCTCGGCCCGGTCGGCGGCCACCGCTCGCGCCGTGTCGGCGTCGCGCCCGTCGAATCCCAATGCCACACAGTCGAGTTCGGTATCACGGCAGGCTTTCCCGCCCCGCTCGTACGGCTCTCCCGGCATCCCGCCGGGGTCGGGAGCCGTCCGTCCGCCGCGGGGTGCGTGGTGAGCGCCCCCGCGCTGGTGCTGGTCGCCCACGGCACCCGCAGCGCGCGCGGTGTGGAGATGATCGCCGAGCTGGCCGAGGCGGTCGCGCGGGAGCTGGGCGCCTCGGCGCTCGCACACGCGGCCCGGCTGTCCGGGACAGGTGCCGGTGCCGATTTCGGGGCCGCATCGGCATCGTTGCGTGAAGTGGCGATCACGGCCGCGCCGCAGGTGCGGACCGCGTTCGTGGATGTGCTGGGCCCGTCCCCGGCCGAGGTGTTGCGGGATCTGGATCCGGTTCCCGCCGTGGTGGTTCCGGCCTTTCTGGCCTCGGGCTACCACGTGTATCAGGATGTGCCGCGAGAGGTGGCCGCGAGTGCGCACGACGCGGTCGCGGTCACCCAGGCCATGGGTCCGGACCCGGCGCTGGCCGAGGTCATGCACCTGCGGCTGCGCGCGGCGGGCTGGCGGTCGGGGGACGCGGTGGTCTTCGCCGCCGCGGGCTCCTCGGACGCCCGGGCGCGCCAGGATGTGCAGCGCGCCGCCAACCTGCTCTCCGAGCGGGTCGGCACGCCGGCCCATCTGGCCTACATCGCCACCGGCGAGCCCAAGGTCCCCGAAGTGGTGGCCCGGGTCCGGGCCGCGGGCGCGCGCCGGGTCTTCGTGGCCTCGTACCTGCTCGCGCACGGCCTGTTCCATCAGCGCCTGCACGAGGCGGGCGCGGACGGCGTCGCCGAGCCGATCGGCGTGCACCCGTCCGTGGTGCGCCTGCTCGCCGATCGCTATTACAGGGCCGTCGAATCCTTGACGGCCGACACCTCGGCGGCCGACGTCCGAGTTGCCTGATCGGTCCCTTCCGTCCCGTGGGGATTAGGGGTTCTGCCCTAATTCCCACGCCGAATTCCCGTACCGCTTGGTGATTTTCGGATTCGCGTGGCAACCTTTACCGCAATTCGGTAAAGACTCTGGAGGATTACCACGTGAAGAAGCTTGTCGTCGCCGCTGTGATCGCGGGCGGTATCGCCGGCCCGGCCGCCACCGCCGCCGCCGATTTCCCCACGATCTACGACCCGTGGGCGGCCTGCATCCAGGCGGGTCAGACGGTCGAGCAGTGCCAGGCGCTGGTCAACAACACCCAGCCGACCGATCAGGGCGCGGGTCTGGGTTACAGCGGTTCCTCGTTCTCCCGCTGATCTCTAAAACAATTGATTTTCAGACTCGGGCCGGCGTCATTCGACGCCGGCCCGAGTCTATTTCGCGCACTCGCCATCCCGCTCACCGGAATTTGCCGGTTCGGTCCGCGCGGGTGGCGGTCAGGATGGCGGGATGTCGCCCGAACATCCCGCTCGCCGTGCCGGACTCGCCTCGCAGGCGGCGGTGCGCGCCAAGCGCAAGGACGAGTGGCTGGCCCTGTTCGCCGATGACGCCTGTGTCGAGGATCCCGTCGGCGTCTCCCCGTACGACCCGGTGGGTCACGGGCATTCCGGGCACGCGGCCATCGCGGCATTCTGGGATCTGGCGATCGAGCCCAGCCGAATCGAATTCACCTGGTCGGATTCCTTCGCCTGCGGCGACGAGGCGGCCTTCACCGGAACCATTCGCAGTACGCGCCCCGAGGTGAGCGTCGAAGTCGATCTGGTGGCCGTCTACCGCGTGAACGCGGACGGGAAAATCATTGCGCTGCGCGCGTTCTGGGAACTGGATCGCGCCCGCGTCACGCCGGTCTCGAATTAGCCCTTCGGCGTCTGGAGCGCCGGGTACCAGATATCGGTGAGAACGGCGGCGGCCTCGTCGGCCGAGACGTCGATGGTGCCCTGCATGGCCCAGCGGGTGAAGAAGCGTTCCAGCTGGGCGACCAGGAGTTCGACGCGCAGGCGCGCCTCCTCCTGACGATCGGCGGGCCAGCGCGACAGGTAGGAGCTCATGACGCTGGGCAGCGACATGATGCCCTCCTTGGCCACTTCGCGGAATTCGGGTTCGAGGGTGGTGGCCTCGTCCCAGGCGGGGAGCAGGTCCTTGTATTCCTGGAACCAGTCGATGGCCCGGCGCATCCACGCCGCGAATTCCTCGCGCGAGCCGGTGTCGAGCACGTGGTCGAGGTCCTCGTAGAAGTTCCGGACGCTGGGCAGCGTGCCCTGTTCGGCGATGGCCCGCAGCACGTCCGGTTTCCCGGTGAAGTGCAGGTAGAAGGTGGCGCGGCTACAGCCGACGGCGGCGGCGATGTCGTCGACGCGGACCGGCGCGTAGCCCTGCTCGGTGAACAGCTGCTTGGCGGCGTCGATGAGCCGGCTGCGGGTGAGCCGTTTCTGTTCGTCGCGCAGCGAGGTGCGCCGCGGGGTTTCGGGGTGGTCTACATCGGATCGGGTCACGCTTGAATGATAGACGCAAGTTCACTCACTAGACACACTGTCTAGTGAGTGTTAGCGTGTGTGGCACGTCACGTCCGGCAGGGCTCTCAGACCCGTCGCCGAATCAGGAGAGTGAATTGGCTGCGAAATCCGCACAGAACCGCGAGCTACCCCGGGTCGCCATCATCGGCGCGGGCCCCTCGGGCATCACCGCCGCGAAGCGCATGGCCGAATACGGCATCCCCTTCGACTGCTACGAAGCCTCCGATGAGGTGGGCGGCAACTGGTACTACAAGAACCCGAACGGGATGTCGGCCTGCTACCAGAGCCTGCACATCGACACCTCGAAGTTCCGTCTGCAGTTCGAGGACTTCCCGGCGCCCGACGAGTGGCCGGACTTCCCGCACCACAGCCAGTTGCACCAGTACTTCAAGGATTACGTCGAGCACTTCGGCCTCCGCGACCGAATCCGGTTCAACCACAAGGTGACCTCGGCCGATCGCGCCGCCGACGGCCTGTGGACGGTCACCACCGACCAGGGCACCGTCGAGACCTACGACGCCCTGATCGTGGCCAACGGCCACCACTGGGATCCGCGCACCCCCGACTACCCGGGCGAGTTCGACGGCACCCTGATCCACTCGCACTCCTACAACGACCCCTTCGACCCGATCGACATGCGCGGCAAGCGAATCGTCGTGGTGGGCATGGGCAATTCGGGTCTGGACGTCGCCTGCGAGCTGTCGCAGAAGTTCATCGCCGACAAGCTGTGGGTCTCGGCCCGCCGTGGCGTGTGGGTGCTGCCCAAGTACGTCGGCGGCAAGGTCGGCGACACCCAGGTGGTGCCGTCCTGGATGCCGCAGAAGCTGGCGCTCAAGCTCAAGCAGCGCTTCGTGGTCAAGAACCGCGGCCGCATGGAGGATTACGGCCTGCCCAAGCCGGATCACCTTCCCTTCGAGGCGCATCCGTCGGCCAGTGAGGAGTTCCTGCACAAGGTCGGTTGCGGCGACATCGATTTCAAGCCCGCCATCACCAAGCTCGACGGCAAGGTCGTGCACTTCGCGGACGGCTCCACCGAGGAGGTGGACGTGATCGTCTGCGCCACCGGCTATCACATCAGCTTCCCGTTCTTCACCGATCCGGTGCTCAAGCCCGACGCGAGCAACAAGCTGCCGCTGTGGCGTCAGATGCTCAAGCCCGATGTCGACAATCTGTTCTATCTCGGTCTGGCCCAGCCGATGCCGACCCTGGTGAACTTCGCCGAGCAGCAGTCCAAGCTGGTCGCGGCGTACCTGTCGGGCAACTACCGCTTCCCGTCGCAGGCGGACATGAGCGCCGCGGTGACCAAGGCGGAGGCCGAGCGCGCCGAGCGCTACTACAACTCACCGCGGCACACGATCCAGATCGACTTCGACATCTATGTGCGCGAGCTGAAGAAGGAACTCGCCGACGGTGCGCGCCGTGCCGCCGCGGTGGGTAATGCCCTGCCGGTGCGCAGCCGCGCGCTGGTCGAGGCGTAGAGGGGACGGTCGGAATGAGCAACGTCGCTGGTTTCTGTGCCGATGAATTCGAAGCTGTCCGTGCGGCTTTCACCGAGCAGGTGGAGTCGGGCGCCGAACTGGGCGCGTCGGTCTGCGTGACCGTGGACGGCGAGCCGGTGGTGGACCTCTGGGGCGGCTACGCCGATCCGGAGAAGACCGCGCGCTGGGCCCCGGACACCCTGGTGAACACCTTCTCGATCACCAAGACCATGGTCGCGCTGAGCGTCCTGCTGCTGGTCGATCGCGGTGAGCTGGACGTGCATCAGAAGGTCGCCCACTACTGGCCGGAGTTCGCGGCCAACGGCAAGGCCGATATCGAAGTGCGGCACCTGCTCTCGCACACCTCGGGCGTCTCCAGCTGGGAGGCCCCGATCGTGCTGTCGGACATCTATGACACCGATGCCTCCACGGATCGTCTTGCGACGCAGGAACCTTGGTGGGAGCCGGGCACCGCGTCGGGCTATCACGCCATGAACTACGGCCACCTGCTGGGCGCGCTGGTCAAGCGCGTCACGGGGCGCCCGCTGGGCCGCTTCTTCGCCGAGGAGCTGGCGGGCCCGCTGGGCGCGGACTTCCACATCGGCATGGCCACCGAGGATCTGGGCCGCGTCGCGACCCTGGTCCCGCCGGAGCTGCCGGACTTCGATCCGTCGCTGCTGCCGCAGGACAGCGTCATGTTCAAGACCCTGTTCCAGCCGCTGCTGGACTTCGCCGAATGCGGCACCCCGCAGTGGCAGCAGGCCGAGCTGGGCGGCATGGGCGGGCACGGCAATGCCCGTTCCATCGCCCGGCTGCAGTCGCTGATCAGCAATGGCGGCGAGCTGAGCGGCCGGAAGCTGTTGTCGGACAAGACCATCGACCTCATCTTCGAGCAGCAGTCCGACGGCGTGGACCTGGCCATCATGGTGCCGCTGCGCTTCGGCATCGGGTACGGCCTGCCGCAGCCGCAGACCGCGCCGCACGTGCCGGACGGCCGGGTGTGCTGGTGGGCCGGGATCGGCGGGTCGATGGTGGTCAACGACCTGGACCACCGGGTCACCTTCGCCTACGCGATGAACCGGATGGAGGCCGGCCTGATCGGTTCGCCTCGTGCCGACGCCTACCTGAAAGCGACCTTCGATACAGTCCGGGGGGCGGCGTGACCGGCCTCACTCCGATCACCCGCCACGGTTCGCGCACAAGGATTCGAGGACTTGATTCATGACCAACGCAGTTGACCTCCAGGCGCTCGCCGCGCAGGTCGCCGGAAAGCTGACCGGCCCGGGCGGCCCGTTCGAGATGACGGTCGAGCAGGTGCTGGGCGTGCCGCAGCCGGTGTTCAAGCACCGCCACGCGTCGCTGCTGGAGCTGCTGGACGCCTCCCGTGACCTGGGCGAACTCGACTACCTCGTGTCCGCGCGCACCCGCTACACCTTCGCCGAGCACTACGCCGCTGCGGGCGCGCTCGCGGCCGCGCTGGCCGAGCGCTACGGCGTCGGCAAGGGCGACCGGATCGGCATCCTGGCCGCCAACACCCCCGAATGGGTGCTGACCTTCTGGGCCGCGCAGCGCCTGGGCGCGATCCCGGTGGGCTACAACGCCTGGTGGGTGCCGCGCGAGATCGAGTACGGTCTCGAGCACTCCGCCCCGAAGGTGGTGATCGCCGACGCCAAGCGCGCCGCGCTGGCCGCCGAGACCGGCACCGACATCCCGGTGCTGACCATGGAGACCGACCTGCCCGCGCTGATCGCGGAGTTCGCGGGCGGCAACCCGGCCGCCGAGATGACCGAGGACGATCCGGCGATCATCCTCTACACCTCCGGCACCACCGGCCGCCCCAAGGGCGTGGTGCACACCCAGCGGAACATGGTGGCGGTCGCCGACTACCACCGCTTCATGGACGCGCTGGCCGCCGGCTTCCGCGGCCAGGCCTGGGACGGTTCCCCGGCCGGCCGCCGCTACCTGGCCACCATGCCGCTGTTCCACATCGCGAGCCTGCACAACCTGTCGATCCCGCGCCTCACCACCGGTGACGCCGTGGTCTTCCCGACCTCGGGCGAGTTCGACGCGGAATCGCTGCTCGAGCTGGTCGAGACCGAGAAGGTCACCAACTGGGCGGCCGTGCCGACGCTGGCGAGCCGCATTCTGGGCGTGGACATCTCGAAGTACGACCTGTCCTCGCTGACCGCGTTCTCGCTGAACTCCGCGCCGTCCTCCCCGGCGCTGGTGCAGCGGCTGCGCGAGAAGTTCCCGGTGGCGCTGCAGGGCCTGACCACCAGCTACGGCTGCACCGAGTCCGGCACCGCCGCGACCGTGGCGACCCCGCCGGAACTGGCCGCCGACAACGAGACCGTGGGCCGCGCGGTGGTCGGCGTCTCGCTGGAGGTCCGGGATCCGGACGGCAAGCCGGTGCCCGACGGCGAGGAGGGGGAGATCTGCATCCGCAGCCCCTACGTCATGCTCGGCTACTGGAACAA